>NZ_JBLNKY010000004.1:0-305280 GCF_048158655.1 Flavobacterium algoriphilum | reverse complement strand
TTATGTGGGAGAGTATGTCGTCGCCTTTCTTTAAAGAATCCTCATCATTTATTTGATGAGGATTTTTTTTGCGTAAAATAACTTTTATTGTCAAAAAGGTGGATAGGTTCACTTAAATTAAGGTTAAGGAAAGATTAATTTATTATGCTTAAATTATGGTTAAGACTTATTTTATAACATTAAGTTGTATTTTTGTTGAACTATATAAAAATACAATATGAAAAAAATTATTTTATTTTTGACATTTATAATGTCTTTAAATATGCAGGCTCAAGAACGACCAAAATTAGTTGTTGGTATTGTTGTTGATCAAATGAAGATGGAATATTTATATCGTTTTGCTGATGATTTTTCTTCTGATGGATTCAAAAGATTGATGCATAATGGTTATACATTTCATAATATGCATTACAATTATATGCCAACTTATACTGCTCCGGGTCATGCTAGTATTTATACTGGAGCAACACCTTCTACTCACGGTATTGTAGGGAATGATTGGTTTAATAAATCCATTGGTAAAGATATGTATTGCACTGATGATGCTTCTGTAAAAACAATTGGGGAGGGTACAGAAAAAGAGGGCGCAATGTCTCCGAAATATTTATTAAGTACCACTATTACGGATGAATTACGAATGGCGACTAATTTCAAAGGTAAAGTAATTGGGATGAGTCTTAAAGATAGAGGCGCTATTTTACCTGCTGGACATTTTGCTAATTGGGCCTTTTGGTACAGTAGTACAGGAGCTTTTATTTCTAGTACTTTTTATGGCTCAACATTACCAGCCTGGGTTTCTCAATTCAATGAAGAAAAACGATACATGAATTACATCAATAAAGGGTGGGATTTATTGAAGCCTACTGCTACTTATAATGAAAGCCTTCCTGATGATAATCCGTATGAAGGCAAATTAAATAAAGCAAATGCACCTGTTTTCCCGTATGATTTAAGTAGGATATTTAAAGAAAAAGGTGCGGATGTTTTGCGTACCACACCTTTTGGGAATGATATTTTGGCTGAATTAGCGATGAAAGCCATTGAAAAAGAAGGGCTAGGTGAAGATGATATCACTGATTTTCTTACTGTTAGTTTTTCTTCTACAGATTATGTAGGGCATACTTTTGGTCCACGTTCTATGGAATTACAGGATACTTACTTGCGTTTAGATCAAACTTTGAGTATGTTTTTAAATTATTTAGATAAGACCGTTGGAAAGGATAATTATTTGCTTTTTTTAACCGCCGATCACGCTGGTGCTGAAAATCCAAATTATTTAAAAGATAATAAATACAATGTAAAAAATATTCCTTCTAAAGAGATTGTTGATGCCATAAGAAAACATTCTAACGAAACGTTTGGAACGGATTTAATATTGGATTATTCTAACTTTAATCTTTTTTTTAATAAAGAGATAATAAAGGATAAAGGATTAGAATTGACAAAAGTGAAACAAAGTTTTAAAGACTTTTTGATGACGCAAGAACAAGTGAAAAGAGCCTATACCGAAGAAGAGATTTTGGCTTCATCAGGAGCTGATTATTTTTTGGATTTTATTTCAAAAGGTTACGATCCAAAACAAAATGGCGATATTGTTATACTCGATAAAGCAGGCTACATGGAATACCAAGCTACAGGAACGACACATGGCTCCCCTAATAGTTACGATACCCATGTACCGTTACTTTTTTATGGATGGAAAGTGCCAAAAGGGGAATTACATACTAAAAAACACATTACTCAAATTGCACCTACACTTTCGCAAATGTTAAAAATTCCATTTCCTAATGGAACAGAATCCGAAGTTTTAGAAACGCTTTTCGATAAATAGAAAATAAGATTATATTGTTAAAACAAAATCCCATTTGCGTTAGCAAATGGGATTTTTATTTTAAACTGTTGCAATTGTAACTGGCAATGGAATCTGATTTTTTAATAAATCTTCAAAGGTTTCACGTGTCCGGATTAATAGTCCTTCACCGTTTATCCATAATACTTCAGCAGGTTTGTATCTTGAATTATAATTAGATGCCATAGAAAAACAATAGGCTCCAGCATTTCTAAAACATAAAATATCACCTTCTTTTATTTCGGATATTCTTCTATTATTTGCAAAAGTATCCGTTTCACAAATGTATCCAACAACGGAATAAAAACGTTCTTTCCCTTTTGGGTGTGAAATGTTTTCAATATGATGTTGTGAACCATAAAACATTGGTCGTATTAAGTGATTGAAACCACTGTCTATTCCTGCAAAAACTGTTGATGTAGTTTGTTTTACAACATTAACTTTAGCTAAAAAGAAACCAGCTTCACTTACTAAAAATTTACCAGGTTCAAATATTAATGTCAATTCTTTACCGTATTCTACACAAAAAGCATTAAATCTTTTCGAAAGTTTCTTTCCTAATTCTTCAATATCAGTTTCAATGTCATCTTTCTTATAAGGTACTTTAAAACCACTTCCAAAGTCTAGAAATTCAAGATTTTTGAAGTTTTTTGCGGCATCAAATAAGATTTCAGCTGCGTATAAAAATACTTCTATGTCAAGAATATCAGAACCCGTATGCATATGAATACCTACAATATTCATTTTTGTGTTTTCAACAATACGAACCAAATGTGGTAATTGATGAACTGAAATGCCAAATTTACTATCAATATGACCAACTGAAATATTTGCATTACCGCCTGCCATTACGTGAGGATTTATACGGATACAAACTGGTACAGATGGATATTTTGTGCCAAATTGCTCTAATATAGATAAGTTATCAATGTTGATTTGAACTCCCATTGCTGTAACTTCTTCTATTTCTTCCAAAGAAACTCCATTGGGTGTGTAGAATATTTTTTCAGGCTCATATCCTGCATGAAGCCCTAATAATACTTCTTGAATCGAAACAGTGTCTAAACCAGATCCCATTTCTTTTAGTAATTGAAGGATTGCAATATTAGACAATGCTTTCACTGCATAGTTAATGCGTAACTTATTTACTTTAGAAAAAGCTTTTGATAATCTGTTGTATTGAGATTGTATTTTTTCGGCATCATAAACATATAACGGACTTCCGAATTGTTCTGCTAATTGTAGTAAGTCTTTTGATTGCATTTTGATTCTATTTTTAGGCAAATTTATTATTCTTTATCAATACAAACAAGTAATAATATAAATTTTAACAAAATATAACAAAATGTTATTAATATAACAATTAGTGCTAATTATTCATTTTCTGTAACTTTAGTCAAAGAAAAAATCCCTTGATAATTATTTTATCAAGGGATTATATAAAAATTATTTTTTATTATAAATTAGGTAAATCACCAGTACCTTTTGTTGGTAAATTAGTATATCCCATCAAATAATTGTCTACTTCTCTAGCAGCTTCACGACCTTCAGAAATGGCCCAAACAATTAAGGATTGTCCTCTTCTCATGTCTCCAGCGGTAAATATGTGCGAAACATTAGTTTGGTAATTTGTCGCCTTGTAGTTGCTCCTAAAATCTACTTCCAATCCTAATTGATCACTTAATGTTTTTTCAGGACCTGTAAAACCGAGTGCTAATAGAGCTAAATCACAGGGCCATATTTTTTCTGATCCTTCTTTTTCTATTAATTCTGGTCTTTGTCCTGGTGTCATTTTCCAAGCTACTTCAACAGTTTTCAATCCTGTTAATTCACCTTTTTCATTAGAAATGAATTCTTTGGTATTGATTAACCAGTTTCTATCACAACCTTCTTCATGAGAAGAGGAAGTTTTTAATTGTAATGGCCAAAAAGGCCAAGGAGTAGTTTCACTTCTACCAACGGGTGGTTTAGGTAAAATCTCAAAATTAGTAACCGATTTTGCTCCGTGTCTGTTTGATGTTCCAACGCAATCTGATCCCGTATCTCCACCACCAATAACGATAACATTTTTACCAGTTGCTTTAATTTGGTCTGGTATAGATTCTCCGAATACTACTTTAGTTTGTTGAGTTAAAAAGTCCATTGCTTGAACAACACCTTTGCTTTCAATTCCTTTTGTTGGTAAGCTTCTTCTTTCAGTTGCACCACCACACAATACAATCGAATCAAAAGAATTTAATTCTTCAATACTGAAATTTACACCAACGTTTACATTGGTTTTAAATACAATTCCTTCAGCTTCTAGAATAGCCACACGTCTGTCGATAATTCCTTTTTCTAATTTGAAATTTGGAATTCCGTAACGTAATAAACCACCAATAGCATTGTCTCTTTCAAAAACGGTAACGGTATGTCCTGCACGATTTAATTGTTGTGCAGCCGCTAAACCAGCAGGACCAGAGCCTATTACAGCTACCGTTTTACCTGTTCTTGTCGCTGGAATTTGTGGTTTTATCCATCCTTCTGCGAAACCTCTTTCGACAATATTTTTTTCGATATTTTCAATAGCTACAGGCTCACTGATTATACCCAAAACACATGATTTTTCACATGGAGCAGGACATAATCTTCCTGTGAATTCAGGGAAATTGTTTGTTGATTGCAAAATCTCCAACGCACTTTCCCATTCTTCTTGATGCACCATGTCATTAAAATCAGGAATCAAATTTCCTAACGGACAAGCACTGTGGCAAAAAGGAATTCCACAATCCATACATCTTGAACCTTGTTCTTTTATTTTATCTTTTTCTAACGGAATTGTAAACTCATTATAGTTTGATACACGTTCTACAACAGCTATATTATTTTCGTCAGTTCTATTATAATCTTTAAATCCACCTATCTTACCCATGACTATGCTATTAGTTCTTCTATTTGCTTTTCTTCTGCTAATCTTTTCAATGCTTTCTTGTAATCTGTTGGCATCACTTTAATAAAGTTTTTTTGTTGATTTTGCCAATCTTCCAAAATTCTTTTTGCCAAAGGACTATTGGTGTACATAGAATGATTTTTAATTAAACGTCTCAATTTAGTTATGTCCTCTTCTTCTAATGTTTCAAAAGCAACCATTTCCATATTACATAAAGTAGCATCGAATTTTTTATTTGGATCAAAAACATAAGCAATACCTCCACTCATACCTGCAGCAAAATTTCTTCCGGTTTTGCCTAAAACTACAACAGTTCCACCAGTCATATATTCACATCCATGATCTCCAATTCCTTCCACAACAGCTGTTGCTCCAGAATTTCTAACACAAAAACGTTCTCCAGCCATACCGTTGATATAAGCTTCTCCAGTGATTGCTCCGTAAAGGGCAACATTACCAATGATGATATTTTCTTCAGGTTTGAATGTTGCAGTAGGAGGGACTTTGATAATTAATTTAGCACCTGAAAGTCCTTTTCCTAAATAATCATTACAGTTTCCATGAATTTTGAATGACAAACCATTTGTTGCAAAAGCACCAAAACTTTGTCCGGCAGAACCTTCAAAATCAACTAATATAGTGTCTTCAGGTAAACCTTGTTCTCCATATATTTTTGAAATCTCATTACTTAATATCGCACCTACAGAACGATCTGTATTTTTAATATTAAAAGTAACTCTTGTTTTTTCTTTTCTATAAATAGAAGGAATTGCAGCTTTTATAATTTCAAAATCAAGTACATTCTCTAAAGCATGATCTTGATTAGTTGTATTGTGATTTGGAACTACTTTAGCTTTTTCTGGTTTGTATAAAATAGTAGATAAATCTAATCCACTAGCTTTATAATGTTTGATGGCTTTGTTGACATTCAATTTTTGAGATTGTCCCACCATTTCTTTAAGTGTTCTAAAGCCTAATTGTGCCATGATTTCTCTCAACTCCTCAGCAATAAAATACATGAAGTTAATGATATGCTCCGGAGTTCCTTTGAAATTTTTTCTCAATTCAGGATCTTGCGTTGCGATACCAACTGGGCAAGTATTCAAGTGACAAGCTCGCATCATAATACAACCAGACGCTACTAACGGTGCTGTTGCAAAACCAAATTCTTCAGCTCCAAGTAAAGCAGCAATAGCTACATCACGTCCTGTTTTTAATTGTCCGTCACATTCTAAAACGACACGGCTTCTTAAATCATTTAAGATTAGTGTTTGTTGTGCTTCGGCAAGTCCCAATTCCCAAGGAATACCTGTATGTTGTAATGATGTTAATGGTGCCGCACCCGTTCCTCCATCGTATCCTGAAATCAAGATTACATCGGCTTTTGCTTTAGCAACACCGGCTGCGATTGTTCCAACACCTACTTCAGAAACTAATTTAACGTTAATACGTGCTTCACGATTGGCATTTTTTAAATCAAAAATCAATTGAGATAAATCTTCAATAGAGTAAATATCGTGATGTGGCGGCGGAGAAATAAGTCCAACATAAGGCGTTGAATTTCTAACTTTTGCAATCCAAGGCACTACTTTTTCTCCAGGTAATTGACCACCTTCTCCAGGTTTTGCACCTTGAGCCATTTTTATTTGAATCTCTTTGGCACTTGTCAAATAATTGATAGATACACCAAATCTTCCTGAAGCAACTTGTTTAATAGCACTATTTCTAGAATCACCATTTAAGTCTTTTTGGAAACGGTTAGTATCTTCTCCACCTTCTCCAGAATTACTTTTTCCTCCAATTCTATTCATGGCAATTGCCAAGTTTTCATGGGCTTCCTGACTGATTGATCCATAAGACATGGCTCCAGTTTTGAATTTTTTTACAATTTCGGTCCAAGGTTCTACTTCGTCAATAGAAATTGGATCCAAATTATTGAATTCAAATAAACCTCTAATAGTCATTAGGTTTTTACTTTGGTCATTAACCATATTGGAGTATTCCTTATAACTTTCCGGACTGTTTAATCGAACAGCCTGTTGTAATTTAGAAATCGTTGTTGGGTTGAACATGTGTTTTTCACCAGTTCTTCTCCATCTGTAGACACCTCCAATTTCAAGCGGCAATAAATTGGCCACTTTTGAATTTGGGAAAGCTTTTTGATATCTTTTTTTGATTTCTTTTTCTACTTCATTTAATCCAATTCCTTCAATTCTAGAAGGCGTGTAAGGGAAATATTTAGAAGTGAATGTTTTATTTAATCCTAAAATTTCAAAAATTTGGGCCGCTCTATACGAATGTAAAGTAGAGATACCAATTTTATTCATGATTTTAAGGATTCCTTTTGCAATCGCTTTATTATAGTTTTTAATAGCATAATCCGCTTTTATACCAGTAATAAAACCTTGGTTAACTTGGTCATGAATGATTTCATTTACCATATAAGGATTTATTGCGCTTGCACCATAACCAAATAATAATGCAAAATGATGTGGTTCGCGTGGTTCAGCAGATTCAATTATGATTCCAAATTTTGAACGAACTTGTAGAATATTCAGTGAATGGTGAATATATGAACAAGCCAATAACATTGGTATTGGAGCCATTTTTTCGCTTACACCTCTATCAGAAATGATTACGATATTACATCCTTCAGAAACAGCTTTAAAAGTAGCTTGAACGGCTCTTTCCAAAGCGCGTTCCAATCCATTTACTCCTTTTTCGATATCATATAAAGTAGAAATAGTCACCGATTTGAAATCAACATGATCAATATTTCTTACTTTATCTAAATCTTCATTCGAGATAACTGGGTTTTGAATCTTTAATTTTTTACAATGTTTAGGATCAACATCAAAAATATTATAATCACCACCAATTGCTAAACTGATATCAGTAATGATTTCTTCACGAATACCATCCAATGGGGGATTAGTAACCTGAGCAAATAATTGTTTGAAATAGTTATATAAAAGTTGTGGTTGATCTGATAAAACCGCTAACGGAGTATCATTACCCATAGAACTTAAAGCTTCATTACCTTGAGCTCCCATTGGGTTTATAATTGTTTTTAAATCCTCGATAGTATAACCAAATAAACGTTGTCTTGTTTCAAAGTCTACGTTTTCGGTTGGTATCGGATTATTGGTATAAGGAATTTGAGCTAATTGCAATAAATTCTCATCTAACCATTTTTTATAGGGACGTTTAGTAGCAATAGCATTTTTGATCTCATCATCTTCAATGATTCGACCTTCGTTCATGTCTACCAAGAACATTTTTCCTGGTTCTAAACGACCGTGTTGAATAACATCTTCTGGTTTAATATCAAGAACACCAATTTCGGAAGACATAATTACGAAACCGCTTTTTGTCAAAGTATAACGAGAAGGTCTCAATCCATTTCTATCCAATAAGGCTCCAATAACGTTACCATCAGTAAAAGGAATAGAAGCTGGACCATCCCAAGGTTCCATGATACAAGCATTGTATTCGTAAAATGCTTTTTTCTCTTCTGACATGGTTTGGTGTTTTTCCCAAGCTTCAGGAACTACCATCATCATTGCTTCCGGTAAAGAACGTCCGGTCATCAATAACAATTCGACAACCATATCCATAGAAGCTGAATCTGATTTTCCTTCTAATATAATAGGGAATAATTTTTTCAAATCATCACCAAAAACATCACTTTGCATCAATTCTTCACGAGCACGCATTCTGCTTATGTTTCCACGAAGCGTATTGATTTCTCCATTATGACACATGTATCTAAATGGTTGTGCTAACTCCCATGAAGGGAACGTATTAGTTGAAAAGCGTTGGTGAACCAAAGCTAATCTAGTAACTAAATCAGTATCAGATAAATCAGTATAGTATCGGCTAATGTCTTCCGGCATCAACAACCCTTTATAGATAATGGTAGTTGTTGAAAAACTAGAAAAATAGAACATATGACTTTCTGAAGTTCTTGAATTTCTTATGGTATGTTCTGCAATTTTTCTTGCAGCAAACATTTTGGCGTTAAATTGTTGTTCCGTCAGGTCCAATCCATTTTTGCTAACAAATACTTGTTTTACAGTTGGTTCTTTTTCAGCTGCAATTTGTCCTAAATTAGAAATATCAACAGGAACATCTCTCCAGCCTAGAATTTCTAAATTTTGATTGCGTATAGAATCCTCAAAAGTTGTTTTACAAAAAGCGACTTGGTTTATACTTTTGGGCATAAAAACCATTCCTACTGCATATTGTCTTGCTTCTGGTATTTCAAAATCACATACTTTCTTAAAAAATATATGAGGGATATCAAATAAAATTCCTGCTCCATCTCCGGTTCTTCCATCCGCACTAACAGCTCCACGATGCTCTAGCTTTATTAAGATATCTAGTGCTTTATGGATAATATCATTAGACTTAATTCCATTCAAATTACAAATAAATCCTGCGCCACAATTATCATGTTCAAATTCGGGCAAATAAAGGCCTTGTTCTTTAACTTTCATGCTTAATATTTTTTTTACAAAATTAAAGATTTAGTAACATATAATGAGTGTAAAAGCCAAATTGAATGTATTTTTACAGTAATAGTAGAAAAAGGAACGATAAATCACAATAATTGTATTTAAAGAGAGTTGAATTGATTTTTCTATAAAAAGAAAACCTATAAAAAGGACTTGAGTCAATTATTTTGAAAGAATTATTTTAATGAGGAATTTTGTTTTAGAATTATAACAAAATGTTTGTTATTTTTTATATTTTTTGAATCGTCTAATGATAAGCTAGAAATATACAATTTGAGGCGTTACATTTAATGAAAAAAAATAGCAGTTAAGTTTAATTTTGCTATTTTTGTGCCACTTTTATTCTGAAATAAATTCAGAATCCAGACAAATTCTATATTATGAACATACACGAATATCAAGGAAAAGAGATTTTAGCTAGCTACGGGGTTCGCATTCAACGCGGAATCGTTGCTAATAGTCCAGTAGAAGCCGTTGCTGCTGCAAAACAATTAACTACCGAAACCGGTACAAGTTGGTATGTAGTAAAAGCCCAAGTTCATGCAGGTGGACGTGGTAAAGGTGGTGGAGTTAAACTTGCCAAAAACTTACAACAAGTAGAAGAAATTGCAACACAAATCATTGGAATGCAATTGGTAACACCTCAAACTTCTGCGGAAGGGAAGAAAGTACACAAAGTTTTAATCGCTGAAGATGTATATTATCCTGGTGAAAGTGAAACTTCTGAGTTTTATGTTTCTGTTTTATTGAATAGAGCTACAGGTCGTAACATGATTATGTATTCTACTGAAGGTGGAATGGATATTGAAGAAGTTGCGGAACACACACCACATTTAATTTTTACCGAAGAAATTGATCCTTCTGTTGGATTACAAGGTTTTCAAGCAAGAAGAATTGCTTTTAACTTAGGTCTTTCTGGAAATGCGTTCAAAGAAATGGTGAAATTCATCGATTCTTTATACAATGCTTATATTGGATCTGATGCTTCGATGTTTGAAATCAACCCGGTTTTGAAAACATCAGATAATAAAATTATGGCTGTAGATGCTAAAGTAAATATCGATGATAATGCTTTATACAGACAAAAGAAATATGCTGATATGCGTGACATTCGTGAGGAAAATCCAATCGAAGTTGAAGCAAAAGAAGTAGGTTTAAACTATGTTGATCTTGACGGTACAGTAGGATGTATGGTGAACGGAGCTGGTTTAGCTATGGCGACGATGGATTTAATTAAATATGCTGGTTTTGAACCTGCTAACTTTCTTGACGTAGGTGGAACTGCTGATGCAAAACGTGTTGAAACTGCTTTCCGTATTATTTTAAAAGATCAAAACGTAAAAGCAATTTTGATTAATATTTTTGGTGGAATCGTTCGTTGTGACCGTGTAGCGCAAGGAGTTGTTGATGCTTACAAAAATATGGGTGATGCAATTAAAGTACCAATTATTGTTCGTTTGCAAGGTACAAATGCAGCTATAGCAAAAGAATTAATTGACAATTCAGGAATGCCAATTTTATCTGCTGTTGAATTTCAAGAAGCAGCTGACCAAGTAAAAGCAGCACTTTCTTAATTTAGAAAATAGTTATATATTTTAAAGGATCCTGAGTGAAAGCTCAGGATTTTTTTATGTAATAAATTTATAATGTTGACGATACTATAAATTAAGGTTTTAGTGGTTATAAATAAAATGACTTTGGTTATATAATAAAGTTATCATAAGAATTCAATTATGTGTGCGGTATCGAATACCTTTACGTTATACTAGTCTTAATTATTTCTAGTTTATATTAATCTGTTAAGAAATGAAACTTCATATACAAAATAATTTTACAACCGAATTACCCGCTGATCCAAGTGATATCAATATGCCAAGACAGGTTCAGCAAGCTTGTTACTCCTACGTATTACCCCAAAAACCTTCAAATCCTTCTCTGATTCACGCTTCAATTGAAGTCGCTAATGCTATTGGTATTTCTCAGGAAGATATACTTTCAGCTGATTTTTTAAATACTTTTTCAGGAAGCACCGTTTATCCGGGCACGAAACCCTTTGCATTGTGTTATGCTGGACATCAATTTGGGAATTGGGCTGGGCAATTAGGTGACGGTCGGGCAATTAATCTTACTGAAGTGGTTCATGAAAATAAGGTGTATACTTTGCAGTTAAAAGGAGCGGGGCCGACTCCATATTCAAGAACAGCAGATGGTTTTGCAGTTTTACGATCTTCTATTCGGGAGCATTTGTGTGCAGAAGCGATGCATTATTTGGGTGTTCCAACAACACGTTCGCTTTCACTAATGCTTTCTGGCGATCAAGTACTGCGTGATGTATTGTATAATGGAAATCCTGCCTATGAAAAAGGAGCAATTGTTTGCAGAGTGGCCCCATCTTTTATGCGGTTTGGTAGCTTCGAATTATTTTCTTCTCGAAAAGACTACGTTAATCTCAAATTATTAGCTGATTTCACCATTAAACATCATTTTCCTCACATTCAAGGGGAAGGTGTGGGGAAATATCTGGACTTTTTTCATGAAGTTACCCAAACTACCCTAAACATGATTGTGCACTGGCAACGTGTAGGTTTTGTTCATGGAGTTATGAATACCGACAACATGTCCATTCACGGTATTACCATTGATTATGGACCTTACGGTTGGTTGGAAGACTATAATTCCAGTTGGACGCCTAATACAACGGATAACCAACATAAAAGATACCGTTTTGGCAATCAACCTGAGATTGCGCTGTGGAATTTGTATCAATTGGCCAATGCTTTGTATCCTTTGATTCAGGATGCTAAACCGCTGGAAACTATTTTGGACGCTTTTAGTACTGATTACGAAAAGGAGTATTTGAATATGATGCAAAATAAACTCGGGTTCCAAATTAAAAAAGAACAAGATGTAGTTTTGATTCAGAGTTTGACTCAATTGTTGGAAGGTGTAGAAACGGATATGACTATTTTCTTTAGAAATCTGGGTAATGTTACTAAAGCAGATGATGCAACAACAGCTTTCAATACATTAAAAGATGCGTTCTACAACGAAAAAGACTTAGATGAAACGATCTTGAAAGATTGGCACGACTGGTTTGAGAAGTATACTATTCGAATCAATGAAGAAACGCTGTTAGATACTGAAAGAAAAGAGCTTATGAACAGCGTAAATCCAAAATATGTATTGCGAAATTATATAGCGCAATTGTGTATTGAAGATGCAGATAAAGAAGATTATTCTTTGCTAAAGGAGCTATTTGAAATACTTAAAAATCCCTACGACGAACAACCAAATTTTCAAAAATGGTTTGCCAAAAGACCCGATTGGGCCAGAGATAAGGTGGGGTGCTCTATGTTAAGCTGTAGTTCTTAAAGTTTTTTTGATGAGACACTTTTAAATATGCAAAAAAAAAATCCTGAATTCTCGTTCAGGATTTTATAGTTTAATATAGTAGAGGATATAAATCTTTACTACTTATGATTTTTTATTCTTTCCGAAATTAAATTTCACTTTCTCCACTATTTGAACTTTTGGAGCTCCTTTTGAAAATTGTTTTTTGAACGGTTTCTTAGCAGCAGGCTTCGATTTTGAAGGACTTTCATCTCCTCTTGATTTATCTTCGTCTCTTGGCTTTGCTTTGAATTCAGGTCTTTCTGAAGCTCCTTCTTTTACAGGAATTTGAGCTTTGTGTTTAGCTAAAACATCGTTTGGGTTTTTAGGATTTTCTTTCGTTCCACGCAAGTGAATTACTAAAGCGTTTAGGAAATTACGCAACACTTGGTCGCCACATTCCATATAATTCTCATGTTTTTCATCACGGAAAAAAGCACCCAATTCTGATTTAGTGATTCTAAAATCTACTAATTCTAATATTTCAACTATTTGATCGTCACGCAACATTAATGCTACGCGAAGTTTTTTAAAGATATCGTTGTTTGTCATCATATTCTAATTTTTTACAAAGGTACGGTTAAAAAGCAATAGCACCACAATTTTAGATTTAGAATTGGTTTTGGTTCAGAATGTGAATTATTTTATCCAAATCTTCTTTTTTGTGATTGGCAGTAATTACAATTCGATTTAAATCCTTGGTGTCAGTGGGGTATTTAAAATTGGTTACAATAATTTTATTTGCAGTAAAAATTTCATTTATTCCTTCAATTTCAGGATAAATTAAAGGGTAATTTGGATCAAAATCAATTGCTTTATTTTTAATTAAATGAGCTTCTACATAATTCAAATTGTCTTTTAATTTTTGATGCTGTTGCAAATAAATCGCGGCCGCATCAGCCATGGTTTGTACAAATGCCGCATTCATTCCCGCACTGGCAACAAAAGTATCATGGGTTGCCATCTGATTAATAAATTCAGGGTCGCTTGCAATAATTCCTCCCGTGAGTCCAAAGGCTTTACCTAAAGAGGATACCATAATTTTTCTTTTAATATTGGGAAGATCAATATTCGAATAAATCCCGCAACCATTCGTCCCTAAAATTCCAAGCGAATGGGATTCGTCTACAACCAAAGTAATTTCTTTATTGGGAGGAATTAAATTTAGGACTGAAAGATCGATTGGTTTTACATGAAAGGAAGGAACAGCATCGGTTAGAATCGTAATTTTTTCAGTTACGTTATCCAGCAAACGAGGATTTAATTCATTTCCAATAAAAAAAGGAATACTATTTACCGCTTTGATTGCAGTGTGTATATCAGGAAAATGAAAAAATAAATTCGTTTCAGGTGTTAATGCTTCAACAACTAATTTTCCTGCTAACATTCCAGAAGAAAGGGTAAGAGCTGCATCTGCTTTGATGTAATTGGCTAAAAATCGTTCGCCGTTTTCGTAGGCGGTCAGTTGAATATTGGCGCTTCTCGAACTTCCATAAGCTGTTCCCCATTGTAAAATATTTTTAATGAGCAGTTTTTGGAATTCAGGATGTGTTGGTAAACCCAAATAGGCCGTTCCACCAAAATATAAATAGTCTGTATTGTCGATTTCTATTATTCGATCTGGAAATTGGTTGACTTTCATTTAGAATTAAATTAAAGTTACACCTGTACCATTTAAGTCGGAATAGCTTATTTTTCCAAAATCTATGGTTACACCAGTTGCAATATCTTCTGCCAAAAGCAATGCGCCATCCATATCTACATAATCCAATTGCGGCAATAAATGCGCAATTGCCGATATCCCTACAGTAGATTCGGTCATGCAACCCACCATCGTTTTTAAACCTAATTTCTTGGCTTCCTCAATCATGCGTCTCCCGGGAGTTAATCCGCCACATTTTACTAATTTGACATTTACGCCATGAAAATGATGGTGACATTTGGCCACATCTTCTTCTATAATACAACTTTCGTCAGCAATTATTGGTAAAACCGAATGTTTGAAAACTTCCTTGTGTCCTTCCCAATTGTCAGCCTTCATGGGTTGTTCCAAAAATTCTACGCCTAGTTTTTTTAACTCGACTGCATTATTTATGGTTTCTTCCACTCCCCAACCACAATTGGCATCGATTCTAAAAATGGCATTCGTGTGTTTTCGTAACTCTTTTACAATGGTAATATCTTCTTTGGTGCCTAGTTTAATTTTATAAATCGGCCAAGGCAATTCCTTCATTTTAGCAACCATTTTTTCTATGGAAGCTATCCCAATAGTATAATCGGTCAATGGATTTTTATCGATGGAATAATTCCATAACTCGTACAATTTCTTTCCTTTTTTGCGAGCATACAAATCGGTATATGCCATGTCCAAAGCGCACAAAGCAAACATATTGTTTTTTAAGTAAGGATGAATTTTTGTCCAAAATTCTTCGGGTGTTTCATTTGTCATAATTTCAATTACAGATCGAATTTTTTCTAAATCCTGCATCATCATTGAAACGGTTGTCCTATAATATGGATTAGATGTCGCTTCGCCAAAACCGGAGAATCCGTCACTTTTTAATGCTACAATCAATGAAGGCTGAAAGTCAATCGATTCTCTTGAAATCGTAAAGGTGTGTTTTAATTTAAGGTTGTATTCTCTTAAGATTAGTTCCATTTGAATCTGATTTAGTACTTAAAATTAATGTATTTATCTTTTAAATTAATAACCGAGCCATAAAACGGCTTTGACAAAACCATCGCGCCATAACTTTTCATTGTGTTGTCCTCCTTTTACGATTTTCTTTTCATTCAAATTGAGGCAATAACATCGTTTAGTATTAATTAGGTGTTCCATCTTATTGAGGTCAACAATCATAGAATCATCGTCACCTTCCTTATCTCCGCAAAGGAAATAATATTTTGTTTTTTGCTTATTATTTTTTTCTTCTAATTCGAAAATTTCCTTGCGGTTAATCCAAAAAGCGGGTGAAAAAATTCCAGCTTTACCAAACACTTCAGGATATTTTAAAGTAGCGTAAAAGGAAGTCAAACCACCTAAAGAACTTCCCATGATAGTGGTGTTTTTTTTCTCCCGTTTTGTTCTGTAAGTTTTATCAATTTGTGGCTTCAACGTTTTTACGATGAATTCTAAATAATCAGTTGCTTTTCCACCACCGTATTTCTCATTTTTATAAGGCGTTAGTTCCTCTAAACGTTTGTCATTTCCGTGTTCGATTCCTATGACAATGACTTGTGCATTGAGACTGTCCAATTTTTCATCAACATTCCATTCGCCAGAATAGGAAGTTTTAGCATCAAATAGATTTTGTGCATCGTGCATGTAGATCACAGAGTATTTCTTTTTTAAAGATAAGTAATTTTTAGGTAGATATACCCAGATTTTCTTTGCAGTTTTAAGTTGCGGCGCTTCAATTGTAAACGTTGAAACTTGTTTTGATGCGGTGCTTTGTTGAGCGAAATTTTTTACTGTTGCAAAAAGTAGTATAATAAGAATTAACTTAAACTGTTGAATCATTACAGGTATTTTGTGTTTTTATTTAAAAAAATCAATATTTTAGCTAAAAATAATAATTTCATGGATACTTACGAGGAAAAAAGAAGCTTACTTTTAGAGATGATTGCTTTTTCTACTGTTGACGGAAAATTGCATAAAAGAGAATACGATTTTTTGTTTATTGTTGCCAATGAATTAAACATAGTAAAAGGAGGATTCAATGATTTGTTTCATCAGGAATTACCCCAATTACCCATTAAATCAAATTTTCAACGTATTCAACAATTTTATAGACTCGCTTTGTTAATGCATAGTGATGGAGTTATACATAAAAAAGAAACTATCGCTATCCAACAAATAGCCATTGACATGGGACTCAATCCAGAAGCTACAAAACGTATTCTTAAGTTAATGAAGGAAGCACCAAATGTAATTATTGATGCCGAAGTTTTATTGACTGTTTTTCAGGAAGAACAAAACTAAGTTAATTGTCCTTGCAACGCTTTTATTTCATCACGTAATTTTGCCGCCTGCATAAAGTCCAATTCCTTTGCCGCTTTTTCCATATTTTTTCGTTTTTCACGAATGCGTTTTTCTATTTCAACTTTTGATAAATATTCAGTAACGGGTTCGGCTGCAGATGAAAGAGTATACCCTAATTCATAATCTGCTAAAGGGTTTTTGGTAAAGGCGCTCTCGATTTTTTTATTCAAAGCTTGAGGAACCAAATTATTTGCAGTATTGTAATTCATTTGTTTTGTTCTGCGATAATTGGTTTCGTCAATGGTTTTTTGCATGCTTGCTGTAATTTTATCAGCGTACATAATTGCTTTTCCATTCAGGTTTCTTGCTGCGCGACCTATTGTTTGCGTAAGCGAACGATGGCTTCGTAAAAAACCTTCTTTGTCTGCATCTAAAATTGCCACCAAAGAAACTTCAGGTAAATCCAAACCTTCACGAAGTAAATTCACGCCAATTAGTACATCAAAAATTCCTTTTCGTAAATCTTGCATAATTTCGATTCGTTCCAAAGTATCTACTTCAGAATGAATATAACGGCAACGAATATTGACTTTGGTTAAATATTTGGCCAATTCTTCCGCCATTCTTTTGGTTAAAGTGGTTACCAAAACGCGTTCATCAATTTCGGCTCGAACCTGAATTTCTTCGATTAAATCATCAATTTGGTTTAAACTTGGTCGGATTTCGATGATTGGATCCAATAATCCTGTCGGACGAATTACCTGTTCCACAACGACACCTTCCGTTTTTTGCAATTCATAATCGGCTGGTGTTGCCGAAACGTAAATCACTTGGTTTTGCATTGCCTCGAATTCTTCAAACTTCAACGGACGATTGTCCATCGCTGCCGGAAGTCGGAAACCATATTCCACTAAATTTTCTTTTCGGCTTCTGTCTCCGCCATACATGGCGCTAACTTGAGAAAGAGTCACGTGACTTTCGTCTACAACCATTAAGAAGTCACTTGGAAAATAATCTAATAAACAAAAGGGTCTTGTTCCCGGTAAACGACCATCCAGATAACGAGAATAATTTTCAATTCCAGAGCAATATCCGAGTTCGCGAATCATTTCCAAATCAAAATTGGTGCGTTCTTCCAATCGTTTTGCTTCCAAATGTTTGCCTATTTCCTTGAAATAATCGACTTGCTTTACCAAATCCTGTTGGATTTCCCAGATGGCACCTTGTAAAACATCTGGCGAAGTCACAAACATATTGGCTGGATAAATTGTCAGTTTATCAAATTTTTCAATGACTTTAGAATTTTTTGTATCAAAACTTTCAATTTCCTCGATTTCATCTCCAAAAAAATGAACTCGATATGCCTCATCTGCATAACTAGGATAAACATCTACCGTGTCACCTTTTATTCTGAAACTTCCGGGATTAAAATCGGCTTCAGTTCTGGAATATAAACTTTGTACCAGTTGATGCAATAATTTAGTTCGGGAGATGATTTGTCCTTTCTCAATTGGAATCAAGTTTTTCTGAAATTCGATAGGATTTCCAATACCATACAAACACGAAACCGATGCCACTACTAAAATATCTCTTCGTCCAGAAAGCAACGAAGCGGTTGTTGACATTCGCATTTTTTCCAGTTCTTCATTGATGGATAAATCTTTTTCTATGAAAACGCCGGTTACGGGCATGAATGCTTCGGGCTGGTAATAGTCGTAATAAGAAACGAAATATTCCACTGCATTATTCGGGAAGAATTGTTTGAATTCCGAGTACAATTGTGCCGCTAAGGTTTTATTATGAGCCAAAACCAAAGTTGGTCTTTGCACTTCCTGAATCACATTGGCTACCGTAAATGTTTTTCCAGATCCGGTAACTCCCAATAATGTTTGGAATTTTTCACCATCAATAATCCCTTGGGTCAATTTTTCAATCGCTTGGGGTTGGTCGCCCTTAGGCTGGTAATCGGATACTACTTGGAAATTCATTTAAGACAAGGACAAAGGTTAAGAGGAACAAAGGTACAAAGTTTGAATTCTTTTTTTAGCAAAGTTTAAGCCAAAAAAAAGCCATCAACTTTTAGTTGATGGCTTTCCATATTCTAAAAATATTTTTCTAGAAACTGAAGCTTAATCTGGCAAAAACAAAACGACCGTTTTGACCAAATTGAGATGTGTTTCTTGAATATACAAATTGATTTGCATTAGACAAATCAATTGTCGATGGAGCAGCTGTATAATCGATAGCTCCTGACACTAATCGTGGTTTGATTGCAGTTTGCGTTCCAAGATTCATATCTGGATAAATGTCAAAAATATTATTAGCTCCAATAACAATTTTTGCAGCATTGGTAATTTTGAAACCAACTGAAAAATCAGTAATAATTTTTGCTCCCCAGATTGGGTGCTCAATTTCTACTGCTTGACCGTTTACTACAATACCTTCAACTCTTCCATCTCCATTTACGTCTGCGGTATTTGGATCTGTTACTTTACCAAAATAAACGTTTCTCAAGAAGAAATCGAATTTTTTGTAAGAAAGTGAATTTGTTAAATTAGCTTTAACTCTTGGCACTGCTTCTTGAAGATAAATTCTTGAGGATTCTGAATAGTATTTGTTTATCTGACCTGCTGCTTCTAGTATCG
This sequence comes from Flavobacterium algoriphilum, assembly GCF_048158655.1. Lineage (NCBI taxonomy): Bacteria > Pseudomonadati > Bacteroidota > Flavobacteriia > Flavobacteriales > Flavobacteriaceae > Flavobacterium > Flavobacterium algoriphilum. The sequence goes on along the minus strand of NZ_JBLNKY010000004.1, from coordinate 285,968 downwards.
GTGATGCGTGTATTGAACCGACTCTTCTTGTATTAGAAATAGTACCAGATAAATCAGTTTTTAAAGATAACCCTTCACCGAAACTTGTTTTATGGCTAATTACTACATCAATTCCTTTTGACTCCGTGTCAATTGCATTCGCAAAGAAAGTTGCTGCAGTTGCTCCTGCGGCATCAAAATATGGTTTTGTTACAGCATTCGAAGTAAATTGATCTGTAAGAACGACTCTGTCATTTATTTTAACAACATAGGCATCAGCTGTTAAAGTGATATTTGCAGTAGGTATTTTTGCAGTAAATCCAATACTGGCACTTTTAGATTCTTCTTGTTTTAATGTTGGAATTCCTAAAGCTTTTGCAACTGGAGAGTCATTGCTAAAAGTTCCAACTTCAAATGGAACACCGCCTACGAATTGAGTCGCTGTTGAATTAAAATAGATTTGATGTAGCGATGGCGCTCTAAATCCAGTTGAAACAGCACCACGCAAATTGATGTTATCCGTTAGTTTGTAACGAGATGCCACTTTGAAATTAGTTGTATTTCCAAAATCAGAATAATTCTCAAAACGAACAGCTCCATTAACTAACCATTTGTCAGTAAGATCTAATTCTAAATCAGTATAAACGGCTACACTATTACGTCCCTTGTCAATGGCATTTGCAGGTCTGAAACCCGGGAATACTTGTGCTCCACCTGGTCTATTAGCACCGTAAAAATCAGTAACTTTAATATTAGCAGGGGTTGTCCCCGTAACTGCTGTTCCATTGATGTCATATAGGTTATATGAATCTGGTTCACCAGCATTGATATTAAAGTTTTCATGTCTGTATTCAGCACCAAACGCAACGTTCAGTCCTTTCATAACATCAAATTTTCTATTCATATCAAAATTGGTTGTATTTTGATAGAAACCTAAACCTCCAGCATTAAACTGAGTTGCTGATTTTTCTCTTAAGGAAGCATTAACCGTGTTTTCGATGTTATAATCAAAAGTATTTTTTCCAAAAGTATTACTTAAATCAAAATTCCAGTTTTCGAATAAAAGACCTCTAAGACCAGCGGCTACAGATACATCGCCAATTGTAGAATGAATTTCTGGTAAGAAGCCGTTTGGATATAATCCGGTATATGATCTGGCTTGATTTGGTTTTCTGTAAAAACCTGCAGCTTCGCCGGTTCTATAGCTAGTTCCGCCAAAAGCATACACTTCTAATTTATCATTGATTGGATAAGCGGCGTTCAAAAAGAATTGCGCGCTTCGCAAAGAAGATTGTCCCACTCTCATATTGAAATCTTTTCTTTCAAGACTTCTATACGCTAATTCTCCTGCTGTAGCATCAAAGTTTAATGCGGTTTGCATTTGAGAAGTAGTTAGAGCACCTGTTATAGCAGTTTGTTGCGCCGTTGTAAAATAACCTACTTGTGGAGCATACTGTTTTATTGTGGTAAGTATTTGAGTTGTATTTGGAGTATTATTTATGTTTCCAAAAAGAGCATTAATATTTGTTCCAGCTTCAGCAGCTCTTTGTTCAACCGCATTATAGGCATTGAATAGAGTACCGGTTACATCCTTCGCTCTGCTAGTAGCATCTCTAAGTTGAAAACTGGCAGTTGCATTAATAAAACTTTTCTCTTTACCAAGACCGGTTCCGTAGTTTAAGTCTAATTGGTAATTACCACCATCAATACCACCATCATGGTCATTAGCTCCTTTTGAAAGATTTCCTCCTCCAAAAAGGGCGACATCTAATTTATTGGTGTTTTTCTTTACATTAATATTGATTACACCTGCAATGGCATCAGAACCATATTGTGCGGAAGCTCCGTCTCTCAAGACTTCGATTTTTTCGATCGCAAAAGCAGGAATAGCATTTAAATCTGTTCCTACAGATCCTCTTCCCGGTGATCCATTGATATTTACTAAAGAGGAAGTATGTCTTCTTTTTCCATTTACCAATACCAATACTTGATCTGGACCTAGACCTCTTAATTGAGCCGGGTCAATGTGATCCGTTCCATCAGCTACAGTTGTAGTATTTGATGTAAACGATGGCGCAACCATGTTTAAAATTTGGTTTAAGTTAACTTGTGGACCTTGTGAAGCAATCTCTTTCATGCTGATCACATCAATGGGTACTGCAGACTCAGTAACCGTTCTAGTAGGATTACGAGAACCTATTACAACAACGTCCTGTAATGTTTCACCACTTCCGGTTAAAATAATATTTACTGTATTTCCTGTTACTGTTACGGATTTAGTTTCTAAGCCTACAAAAGAGAATTGCAAAACATCCCCAGTTTTTGCCGTAATTGTAAATTTACCATCAGCATCTGTAGTTGTACCTTTGGCAGTTCCTTTGACAAGTACGGTTGTACCTGGTAAAGTAGCTTTAGAGTCGTCAGTTACAACTCCTGAAACTTTAATTTCCTGAGCAGTAAGTCCTGCCGAAAAAATAAAGATTAGAATAAAAAACAATTTTTTCATGGTTTGGTTTTTTGAAATTAAAAAGCCAAAACTACGAATTTAAAAGCAGTGTGTTATTTTTTTCTTAAAAAAACTATAAATTAATAAAAACGCATTATTTTTTGCTGTATTTTTTTATGAATAATTAGTTTTACGGGTGTTTTTTTTATAATTGTGTAAAATTTATTTTTTTTAAATTTTTAAATTTTCAAAAAAAGTTAAATTATAAAAGTATTTTGAATAATTATACTGATGATTATTCGAGTTTCCAAGCTTTTTGTTGAGTTTCGCTTAAAAAGGTCCAAGCAATAATTCGGCTTGTTTTTTGGCCTTGAGCCATGTCAATTGTTTTGACTGTAACAGCACTAACTTTGTTTAACGTTTTATAAAGACTGGAAAGATTTTCTTTTTTGGAAACCAAAGTTGTGAACCACAAACATTGCATCGGGTATTTTGCACTTTCGTAAATCATTTGCGTTACGAAACCTAATTCACCGCCTTCGCACCATAATTCATTGTTTTGACCTCCAAAATTTAACACTGGATTTTTAGTTCGGGTGTTTTCTAAATTATTAATTTTTCTTATAGAAGATTTTGTAGCCTCTTCTTTTGAATTATGAAAGGGAGGATTACAAATAGTAAAAGTGAATTTGTCTTCTGGGGTTATGATGTTTTTAAAAATAAAGCGACTTTCAGTTTGTAATTGCAAGCTTATAATATCCATAAGATTTGGATTGTCTTGGATGATTTTTTTGCAATTTTGGATTGCTTTTTCATCTATATCGGTTCCTACAAAACTCCATCCGTAAGTCGAATTCCCTATTATTGGATAAATACAGTTGGCCCCTATACCAATGTCTAAACCTTGAACGGTTTCACCTTCCGGGATGATTCCGTTATTGCTTGATGCTAATAAATCGGCAATATAATGAATGTAGTCGGCTCTTCCTGGAATGGGTGGGCAAAGGTAGTTTTTAGGAATGTCCCAATCCTGTATGGCGTAATGAGTTATCAGCAAGGCTTTGTTTAGCGATTTTACCGCTTCTGGATTACTGAAATCAATGGTTTCTATATGGTGCTCATTGATAGCAACAAAATGCTGCAATTCAGGACAATTTTTGATTAATTGTTCAAAATCATATCCAAATCGATCCAAATTTCTTGGATGTAAATTCGTTTTTTCGGTAATCGTTTTTGGTTTTATCTTTTCCATTTCGGCGCAAAGGTAGTCAATCTCTTTGTCAAATTATAAGTTGAGATTATAAATAGGTTTTTCATCATTAATCCATACATTCCATCATCAATAAATCACCTTCGCTGTGTTCAATTGTGACAATGCCGTCTTTGATTACATGATTGCTGCTTCCTGTTCTATAACCAATGGTTAAGCTGTCGTCTTTTAACGGATAAAATAAATTATCAGAATGAATTCCAGTGACATGTCCTATTGGAATTAACGAAATGGGGGTATTGGCTGTGTACCATTTTTCGAATTTGTTTGGCAATAAAAATATTTTCGAATGATCATCTAAAATGACAATTTTCAATAGATTTCTATATTGAACTATATTGGTGAGATTAGTAATAGTATGATCAGCTCTTCTTCCTGTTGCCCAAATGACATTTACGGCAGGGATTTTTCGGTGAATTAAATAATCAAAAGCTTTTTCTAAATCGGTTTTATTTTGGTCTGGGGTATGGATAATTTCGATCGGATATTGTGAAGTTTGGTATTGCTCCGGATCAAATCCTCGGTCGAAATCCCCCAAAAGAATATCTACTTTTATGTCTAATTGCATGACTCTTTCCATGGCCGAATCTAATACAATTACCAATGGGGACCATTCTAATAATTGACCTAATAATTCTAGATTACAGGATGCACCATTGGCAATTATTAAGGCGGGTTCTTGGTCGTCGCGAACAATGTGATGTGAGGACATGAAGATTTAAGGTTTAAGATTGCTGATTTTAGATTTATGATGTAAAAGTAAATAAAAGTTATCATTCTACCCCTTATGGAAATAGTCAGGATTACTCCACTATACTTTTATTTTGATCAGAGTTCAATGAACTTTGTTTGAAATGAATAGCTGGTGGCTTTTAATTATTCAATTGTATAATTTTTAATATCAACTTCACTAAGCGAGAAATATCCCAAAGGATAGTTTGAAGTATCTGTGGTGTTAATTATATTTCCTCTTACTGTTGCGGGAGGTGATTGAAACGGCCCACCGCCATTATTGCCTGCGATACTTACTAAAACACTCATGTAACTGTCATAGGCTTTAGAAATTCCGAAGTGACTCACTTCAATTTTATCTCCTTTCTTTAAATTATCGTTTTGAGATATGCTGAAGAATTCATTTCCATTAAAAAATTCATCTTTGTCTAGATAATAGTTTGATTTCACTTGGTTTGAATATACATATTTGTAGAGGTAAAAATTGGTTTCACTCGCTGGGTCTTGATAAAATGTTTTAATCTCTATGTTTTTTGCTGTAAATCCACCTTCGTTTTTTTGTATAATTTTTGTTATTGGCGCAACAGGTTTTAAAACTTCTGAAGCGATGTAGGTATTACCGTTGCTAATAATATGTAAAGTGTATACTTCATTTATTACCGGAAGAAAGGAGTCGCATACATACTCACCGGTATTGGCAACCTCTAAAAAATTAAAAATCGCATTAGTACTATTTTTAATGTAGACAGTTGCTCTGGAAATTTTTGGAATTTCAGTGCTATAAAAACTAGTAGTAGTGGTGAGTTTTATTTTCTGTTGATCTCCAGTAGTGCCTTTTTTCCAATTGATAGCAGCTTCAATAACTAGTTTTGGTGGCGTAGTATCTAGATCTACTTTAATTACATCTTCGCAAGCACTGCTTAAAACAGCAAGAATAATTAGTAAATAAAGGGTTGTTTTTTTCATGATTTTATTTTATTTCGATACCTCAGTGGATTCTTATTTTTAAAATTTGAAATTATAACTTACCGCTGGAACAACACCAAATATCGAAGTTTTTACAGCTTCATTGTTTCCCGTATCTGAGTTTTGTCTGAAATTGATTGAAGCAGCATTTTTTCGATTATATAGATTATAAATACTAAAAACCCATTCGCTTTTCCATTGTCTGTCTTTGTTGCTTTTTGGAGTCAAAGTTGCTGCAATATCAAGGTGATGATAGGCGGGAAGACGATTTTTATTCCTCAATCCATAACTTGGGACATTGATTCCTAAGTATTCGTATTGTCCGATGGGATATGTTACTGGTTGTCCGGTTTGTAATGCAAAATTAGCTCCGAAAGACCATTTCTCGTTTAAATTATAGGAGCTGGTAATTGCTATATTGTGTAATTTATCATAAACAGAATTGTACCATTGTCCATTGTTGATTCCGGATTCAATTGGTGTTTTTCCTAGAGTTTGTTGTTCGGATTTGGATAATGTATAGGAAATCCAGCCATTCAATTTACCTTCATTCTTGCGGAACATTATTTCTAAACCATAGGATCTTAATTGACCGTTTAAGATTATTTGTTCGATGGCTTTATTGGCAATTAAATTAGCCCCGTCAATGTAATCCAATCTGTTTTTTACTTTTTTATAATAGGTTTCTACTTCCAAAGAATAAATTCCATCTTTTAGGTTTTTAAAATATCCCAAAGCCACTTGGTCTGCAATTTGGGGTTTGATGAAACTATCGCTTGGCGTCCAGACATCAAGCGGAGTAGGCGATGAGGTGTTTGAAATCAATTGTAAATACTGCACCATTCTGTTGTAGCTCGCTTTAACGGATTGGTCATCGTTGATTTGGTAGGCTAATGAAAAACGCGGTTCCAAGTAATTATAGCTTTGCATGACTTTATTTCTTTCATAAAACTTTGTGCCAATTGGAGTTGCTTTTTCATAAAGCTGTAATTCTGAATTGAAAATTACCGGATTATCATTTTCATAAATATTCACGGTAGATTGTCCCAAACGGTAAAACATGCTGTACCGAAGTCCATAAGACAGCGCAATTTTATCGGATAGTTCATGATCTGCGTTAATATATAAAGCGGATTCGAATGCGTATTTTTTATCCAATTGATCAAAATTAATTCCAGAATCAGCATCAGATGGTTTTATGCTTCCGGGATTAAACTCGTAATAAATTCCGTTTACCCCGTAATTCAATTTGAATTTATCAGAAATATAATTTTTGAAGTCGTATTTGATATTGTAATTTTTAATGCCAGAATCCCATTTGAATCCTACAAAATCCAAATCCAAGCCATAATAAAAATCACTGTAAATCAAGGATAAATTCGAAAACAATTTTTCAGAAAATAAGTGATTCCAACGAAGGTTTAAAGTAGCATTGCCATAAATGTTAGTAAAACTTTTGTTGAGGCTGAAAACGTCCCGACCAAAATATCCGGATAAATAGAGGCTATTGTTCGAATCCAATTTATAACTCAACTTGGTATTCAAGTCGTAAAAATAAGCCGAATTATTTTTTTGTTCTGGAGATAGTTTCAGAAATAAATGGGCATAAGAACTTCTTCCGCCAATAAGGAAGGAGCCTTTGTCTTTTACAAATGGGCCTTCGGCCAAAATCCTGCTGGAGATTAATCCGATTCCTCCATTAATATGAAATTTTTTGCTGTTTCCATCTTTTTGATAAATGTCTAAAACCGAAGAAGCCCTTCCTCCAAAACGAGCCGGGATTCCACCTTTGTATAATTTCAAATCTTTGATCGCATCCGGATTAAAAACCGAGAAAAACCCAAAAACATGAGAGGAGTTAAAAATAGTTGCTTCGTCCAATAAAATTAAATTTTGATCCGCGCCGCCACCACGTACATTAAAGCCGGATGCGCCTTCACCAGCATTAGTTACGCCAGGAAGCAATAAAATAGATTTTAAAATATCGACTTCACCCAATACAACAGGCATTTTTTTGATAGCTGAAATGGAGAGTTTGTTTACACTCATTTCTGGTTTTCGAATATCAGTTTTAGTTTTAGTATCAATGATAACAACTTCTTTTAAAGCAGTTTCATTACTTAATAACTTGAAATTATTTTTTATATTTTGGTTTAAAATGATCGATTCTGCTATGGTTTGATATCCTAATGAGGTTACCTGAACCGTATAATTTCCGTTGGGTAACGTAATCGAGTAAAATCCGTATTCGTTGGTTGTTACACCTGTTTTTAATTGGGGTATGACAATGTTGACCCCTATTAAAGATTCATAGCTATTGGCATCAATAATAATTCCGCTTAGCGTAAATTTATTTTGAGAAAAGGAAGAAATAGAGATTAATAATACAATTAAAAACGTACTTATTTTCTTTGGAATCATTGTTTTATTTTTTTCTAAATAAAGAAATACAAATTATACTAAATAGAGTGTCAATTAGTGAATAGCAAATGTTTAACGTATTGCTAAGGTAAAAAAAAAGACGACCGTTTCCAGTCGTCTTTTTTACTATGTAAAATTACTTTATTAAGCGATTTTTGCAGGAACAGCGATTCTGTCTAAAATAGTATTAAACGTTTCGCTTGGTCGCATTGCTTTTTCAGTCAATTCAGGATTTGGTTGGTAATGACCACCAATAGCTTGAGGTTTCCCTTGTGCTCCAATTAACTCTGCATTGATTTTGGCTTCATTTTCTTTGAATTCCACTGCGATAGGAGTAAAGATAGTTTTCAATTCAGCATTTTTATCTTGTACTGCTAATGCTTCTGCCCAATACATTGCCAAGTAAAAATGAGAACCACGGTTGTCAATTCCTCCAAGTTTACGAGCTGGGGACTTATCATTTGCCAAGAATTTTTCGGTAGCTACATCAAGAGTTTCAGCTAAAATAATTGCTTTAGAATTATTTAAAGTCTGACCTAAATGTTCTAATGAAGCACCTAAAGCTAAAAATTCACCCAGAGAATCCCAACGTAAATAACCTTCTTGTGAAAATTGTTCGACATGTTTTGGGGCTGATCCACCTGCACCAGTTTCAAACAAACCACCACCATTCATCAATGGAACGATAGATAGCATTTTAGCTGATGTTCCTACTTCCAAAATAGGAAATAAGTCAGTTAAGTAATCACGCAATACGTTTCCTGTTACAGAAATAGTATCTAGTCCTTTAATGATTCTTTCTAATGTAAAGTCAGTTGCTGCAATAGGATTAAGGATGCGAATGTCTAAAGATGTTGTGTCGTAATCTTTTAAATATTTTGTTACTTTTTCGATTAACTCTCTATCATGCGCTCTGTTTTCGTCTAACCAAAAAACGGCTGGAGTATTTGATAAACGAGCTCTGTTTACTGCTAATTTAACCCAGTCTTGAATCGGGGCATCTTTTGCCTGACACATTCTGAAAATATCTTTTGCTTCAACGGCTTGTTCCATTAAAACGGTTCCATTAGTATCTACAACACGCACAACGCCGTCTGCACTCATCTGGAATGTTTTGTCATGTGATCCGTACTCTTCGGCTTTTTGTGCCATCAAACCTACGTTTGGAACACTTCCCATCGTTGTGGGGTCAAAAGCACCATGTTTTTTACAAAAATCAATAGTCGCAGTATATATTCCTGCATAACATCTGTCTGGAATAATGGCAATGGTATCTTGTTGTTTTCCTTCCTTGTTATACATTTGTCCCGAAGTACGAATCATTGCCGGCATGGATGCATCAACAATCACATCCGAAGGAACATGAAGATTGGTAATTCCTTTTTCAGAATTTACCATGGCCAATGCTGGTCCATTTTCTATTGCTTGGTTTATTGCAGCTTCTACTTCAGCCTGCATAGGGTGTCCAGCAATTTTAGCATACACATCACCTAAACCATTTCGGGTGTCAATATTCAATTCATTAAATAAAGCAGCATATTTTTCGAAAACGGCTGCGAAATAAACTTCTACTATTGCTCCAAAAATAATTGGATCAGAAACTTTCATCATAGTAGCCTTCAGGTGAACTGAAAGTAGAACATTTTGTTCTTTTGCAACTGCAATTGTTTTTGCTACAAAACTTTTTAAAGCGTTTAGGTTCATTACCGAACTGTCGATTATTTCACCTATTTTCAGCGGTGTGCTTGCTTTCAAAACAGTAGTGGAACCATCTTTACCAACGAATTCGATTTTTACATCAGTGGCATCAGCAACAGTAAGTGATTTTTCACTTCCGTAAAAATCACCACTCTCCATAGAAGCTACCTGTGTTTTTGAGTCAGAAGTCCAAGCTCCCATAGAATGGGGGTTTGCCTTAGCGTAATTTTTAACTGCTTTAGGAGCTCTACGATCAGAGTTTCCTTCACGTAAAACTGGATTTACTGCAGAACCTAAAATTTTAGAATATTTAGCTTTGATTGTGGTCTCCGCTTCGTTTTGCGGTTCTTCAGGAAAGTTAGGTAAATTATAACCATGAGCTTGTAATTCAGCAATTGCCGCTTTTAATTGAGGGACAGATGCCGAAACATTTGGTAATTTTATAATGTTTGCTTCTGGAGTTGTTGCTAATTGTCCAAGTTCTAATAAAGCATCTCCTGTTTTTTGATCTTCAGTCAAAAACTCGGGAAAGTTTGCTAAAATTCTTGCCGCTAAAGAAATGTCTCTAGTTTCAATTTCAATATCAGAAGTTGAGGTAAATGCTTGTACAATCGGTAGAAATGAATAGGTGGCCAACAAAGGCGCTTCATCAGTGAGGGTGTAAAAAATTTTTGATTTCTGTGTCATTTTTGTATTTTTATAATCGAATCACGGTTAAATGTAGCTTAAATAAGGTGTTTCACTTGAAATAAGGCGAACAAATATATGAAAATCAGATGTAATAGAAGGCGCATTTTATATAGAAAAACACGAATTTTTAGATTACTAACTAGTTATTCTGAATTTGTTAGTTTTATAAACCCTTAAATCCTAAATTAGGAATTTATGATGGCAAAAATTAGCAAAAAAAAAGTCCCAACAATGTTGGGACTTTTATAGTAAAGAGATCGTTGACTATCTTCTTTTGTCTTTAATTTTAGCTTTTTTACCAGTAAGTTCTCTGAAGTAGAAAATTCTAGCTCTACGAACTGCACCTTTTTTGTTGATTTCAACTTTTTGTAAAGCCGGTAAGTTTACTGGGAAGATACGCTCTACTCCAATAGCACCTGACATTTTACGAATAGTAAAAGTTTCTGTGTTACCAGAACCTCTTCTTTGAATAACAACTCCTTTAAAAAACTGTGTTCTAGTTTTTTCACCCTCTCTAATTTCGTAGTAAACTGTGATAGTATCACCAGCTCCAAAAACAGGAAAATCTTTTCTAGCTACTAATTCGTCTTGAACGAATTTCATTAAATCTGCCATGATAATTTTAATTATGGTTTTTATTAAATCAACATTCACGGATCTCGCCAGAGGTTAATCTAATGTGGGTGTAAAATTACAACTTTTGTTTTAATCTACAAGTTTTTTTAGTTAGTTTTCAGTCGCAGTTTCAGTCTCAGTATATTTCGACAAAAAGAAATGACTAAATTTTACATCCAAATTTGTCAGGGTTATTGATCATATAATTAATTAGTCTTCCAATTTCAATAGTTTTGTTATTCAAATCATTATAGGTTTCAATATTTATATATTCGCATTTTAAAGAAAATTCCAGCCAGACATTTGTTTCTGAATTTTCAGCATCACTATCTGTTAATTTGCTGATGAAATGATTAACATAACGTCTTTTTCTATATGCCTCATCAATGTTTGCGGAAACACTTCTTGAAGAACGTCGAATTTGATCTGTGAGGGAATATTTTTCTTCTTTTGGAAAAGATTTTGATAACATAAAAATGTCCATTGCTAACTGAAACGACTTTTGAAATGCTAATAATTCTTTAAAATCCATAATTTCTTATTTTTAAGTTTTCAGTCTCAGTTTTCAGAGATTTCAAATTGTGTTTTGAAAACTGAGATTCCTCCACTGAAAACTGTGACTGAGACTGAAAACTTTTTTATTCATTCCCACACTGAAAACTGCACGCTGAAAACTATTCCTCCAGCAAATCCGGTCTTCTAGTCTTGGTATGTTCATAGGCCATATCTTCCCGCCATTTATCTATTTTGGCAAAATTTCCGCTGGTCAAAACATCAGGAACTTTCCATCCTTTATAATCAGCAGGGCGTGTGTAAATTGGTCCTGACAATAATCCATCCTGAAAACTATCCGTCAATGCTGAGGTTTCATCACTTAAAACACCCGGAATCAACCGGATTAAAGCATCTGATAAAACCAAAGCGCCCAGTTCGCCACCACTTAAAACATAATCACCAATCGAGATTTCCTTTGTAATGAAATGGTCGCGCACGCGTTGATCTACCCCTTTATAATGTCCGCAAAGGATAATAATATTCTCATGCATCGACATGGTATTTGCCATTTTCTGGTTCAGGGTTTCCCCGTCTGGCGACATATAAATGATTTCGTCATAGGTTCTCTCGCTTTTCAAATGTGTAATACAAGCATCAATAGGCTGTACCGTCATCACCATTCCGGCACCACCACCATACGGGTAATCATCCACACTTTTCTGTCTGTTGGTTGTATAATCCCGTAAATTATGAAAATATACTTCCACCAATCCTTTTTCGATGGCACGTTTCATAATCGAAGCCTCAAACGGGCTTCGCAATAATTCTGGGAGAACGGTAACAATATCAATGCGCATAATTTTGAATCTTAGTTTTAAAGCGCAAAGGTACAAAGTTTTTCTATGTGAACTTGTTTCAGTATCAGGAGTCATTTCCAGCTTTTCGTTGCAATCTTTCACTGCAAACGAAGTTCACTGAACTCCTATGAAGATAGAAATTAAGTGAAGTAATCTGGGCTAGGGTTTAGTGGAATTACGAAGTTTTTTAGCAAGTGTTATTTTTCAAATGGTTTCTAAATTAGAGTACTGTTTAATCTTTAATCTTTAAACTTTCAAATAACCAAATCAACGAATTCCATAATTCCCTTTTTAAAATTAATTTCGTAAATTTGCCTTTCAATAAAAATTATACAAAAATGGAAAATGGAATATATGCTAAATTCAACACCACAAGAGGTGCTATTTTAGTAAAACTAGAGCACGAATTAACACCAGGAACTGTTGGGAACTTCGTAGGATTGGCAGAAGGAAACATAGAAAATAAAGTAAAACCTCAAGGGGTTAAATTTTATGACGGATTAAAATTCCACAGAGTAATTCCTGATTTCATGATTCAAGGTGGTTGTCCACAAGGAACAGGAACTGGAGATCCAGGATATAAATTTGATGATGAATTTCACCCAAGTTTGAAACACAACCGTCCGGGAGTTTTGGCTATGGCGAACTCAGGACCTGGAACAAATGGTTCTCAGTTTTACATTACACACATTTCAACAGAATGGTTGGATAACAAACATACTGTTTTTGGACATGTGGTAGAAGGTCAGGATGTTGTTGATGCAGTACAGCAAGGTGATGTTTTGGAATCTTTAGAAATTATCAGAGAAGGAGAAGAAGCTAAAAATTGGAATGCAATTGAAGCCTTTATCACTTTTAAAGGTTCACGTAACAAACGTGATGCAACTTTAAAAGCAGATGCAGAAGAAGCGATGGAAAAACTAGCAGCTGGTTTTGAAAAAACAGAAAGCGGTTTACGTTACCAATTCATTCAAAGAGGTGAAGGTAAAAAAGCAGAAAATGGAAAAACAGTTTCGGTACATTATACAGGACAACTTCCAGACGGTAAAGTTTTTGACAGTTCATATCCTCGTAAAAAACCAATCGAATTTCCATTAGGAAAAGGAAATGTTATTGAAGGTTGGGATGAAGGAATTGCCTTGTTGCGCGTAGGTGACAAAGCACGTTTCGTGATTCCATCTCATTTAGGGTACGGATCTCGTGGTGCTGGTGGAGCAATTCCGCCAAATGCTACATTGATTTTTGACGTCGAATTAATGGACGTAAAATAGTCTAATTTCAGATACCAGGTTTCAGGTATCAGATAAAATTAAAAAAGTCTCAAAACGAAAGTTTTGGGACTTTTTTATGCAATAGTATGACTTCAAGTAATTTCGGATTTAGATTTCTGAATTTAAAAATTCAAGTAAATCCTTGTTTAATTTATCTTTTTCAATATAAAATAAACCATGTGGGGCTCCCTCATAAACAATAAATTTATTATCGGGTATTAATTTTGTCGCTATTTCAGAAGTGATTTCAATAGGAACGGTTTTGTCCTCATCGCCATGAATAATTAATGTAGGCACATTTACCGTAGCCATTTCTCTACGAAAATCGGTTGTGGAAAATGATTTTGCACATTCTAAAGTCGCGCGTGGTGACGCAAAAGAACACAGCATTCTATAATAATCCAGTAAAGGGGTGCTTATGGGTTTACTGATGAAACTTACTCCGAAAAATGTTTTCCCAAAACTATCCAGAAAACCAATTCGGTCGTCTTTAATTTGTTCCGCCATACTATCGTATTTTTCTTGTGAAACGCCAGCCGGATTAGAATCTGTTTTCAATTGAAACGGAGTTACGGAAGATATGAATACCGCTTTTGAAACTCCTTTTCCACCATGACGGCTAAAATAACGTACGACTTCACCACCTCCCATAGAAAATCCAACAAGCGTCGCTTCTTTCAAATCTAATTGATCAATAATAGCTTTTAAATCATCTGACAAAGTATCGTAATCGTAGCCATTCCATGGTTGTGAGGATTTTCCAAAACCCCGACGGTCATAAGCAATAACTCTAAAATTATTTTGAACCAAAGTATCAATTTGATATTCCCACATCTCATTAGAAAGTGGCCAGCCATGAATAAGAATTACGGGTTTTCCTTGGCCATAATCTTTTACATATAGTTTTATATTTGGTGCTGTTACAATGTATTTATCTGTAGAAATATTCGATGCAGAAAAATTATCTTCATTAAGTGATTCGTTGCTGTTAATTTGATTTGTTTCCATAACATTTACTGTTTATAATATGAATTTAGTATTTCTAATAGTGTAAAATTAGATGTATTTGATAAAATGGTATTATAGAATTTCTATAAATAGTTGTAACTTTTTTGTTTTTTGGAACAAATTAAAAAAAAATATTCAATTGAAAATCAGTATGTTTTCATAAAAATTGAAATCATTTCCATTTTATATTACAGCCTATACTTGGTTTTTGATTTGGATTAATTATTCGATTATAAACCACCCCATCAATCGCTCCACGCAAATCGTTACCATTAAGCGGTATTCCATTTCCCGGTCGGCTGTCGTCTAACTGACCGCGATATACTAATTTATTTTGGTTGTTAAACAAGAAAAAATCGGGCGTGCAAGCTGCGTCATATGCTTTGGCTACTTCTTGCGTTTCATCATACAAATACGGAAATTCCATTTTGTTTTCGAAAGCGAATTCCGTCATAAATTCTGGAGCATCTTCTAAATATTTTGAAACATCATTACTGGAAATGGCAATAACACCAATTCCCTGAACGCGATAATCATTGGCAATCATAACAATTTCTTTAATTATATGACGTACAAACGGGCAATGATTACAAATAAATAGTACCAAAGTTCCTTTTTCACCTTTTAAATCTGAAAAAGAAAGCCATTCACTTGAATTAGTGTCTTTCAAATAAAATTCGGGAGCAACGGTTCCAAGCGAGATCATTTTTGAAGCAGTTTTTGACATGAAGTTTTTCTGGTTTAGAATTTAAGCTTTAAAGTTAAGAAAAAAGGGTTGAGTTTTAATTTAATATGCTAATTTTAGATCGTAAAGCATTTGGTTTACAACTTTAAACTTAAATAAAAATGATACTAACTTGGTCTGAATTTGAAAGGGTAGATATGCGAGTGGGAACTATTCTGGAAGTAAATGATTTTCCTGAAGCCAGAAAACCGGCTTATCAGTTAACAATAGATTTTGGTCCAGAAATCGGAATTAGAAAAACTTCCGCACAAATTACCCAACGGTATCAAAAAGGAGATTTGCTAAACCGACAGCTTGTTGCCGTGGTCAATTTCCCTAAGAAACAAATTGGAAAATTCATGAGTGAATGTCTCGTATTAGGAGCTGTAGGTTCAGCAGGAGATGTGATTTTACTGGCTCCTGATTTCAAAATTGAAAATGGATTGCGAATTGGATAAAAATTAGTGGTCAATTTGATCAATCAATTGTTTCAAAATCAATTGTCCTTCTTCCCAAAATTCGAGATTTGATTCTGAATTCACATGTCCTTTTTGACCAATATTTATAAAATCACTTCCCCACATTTTAGCGAAAAATTTTGCTCTTTGTGACGAAATATAAGGGTCGTTTTCACTGGTAACTACTATCGAGGGGAAGGGTAGTTTTGACAACGGTATTGGTGAAAAGTTCCAAATTTTTTCTGGTGTATGTTCTGGAGAATCTACATCTGCTGGAGCAACCAGTAAAGCGCCTATTATATTAGGGTTGCTATTGGCAGAAGCCCAATGCATCACTAAAGAAACCGCAAGACTGTGTGCTACCAAAATTGTTGGAGAATCTAATTTCAGAATTGCTTCATGGAGTCTTTCAAGCCATTCTTCTCGAACAGGTTCATTCCAATTGTTCTGAACTACTTTACGGGCATTTTTATAGATCTTGAGCCAATCGTTTTGCCAATGGCCTTTTCCGGAATCACCGAGTCCTGGGATAATTAATAATTTTATTTCCATTCTCAATACTTAACTAATATAAATTCGTCTAAAACATTAATACATATTTAGAAGAATTATTTTGGAATAAAATTATATAATTTAATCGAAATATAAATCCTTTTTTTGGAAATAAAAAATAGCAGGACTTATGGGTATTATGACCGAATGTATTTTTTGAAAAACCAAACTTTTAAAAGGTCAGCTGTAATGATATAAGCCAAAACGATTAGTAGCATAATGCCCATATTGAGAAACGGCAGCGGCGACAATCCTATTTTGCTTGCAATAGGAAGATAGGGAAGCGTAATGGTAACGATTAGTCCCAGAATACTCAAAATAAAAAGGTACTCGCCTGGTTGACTTTTGAAGAAGTTTTTGTGTGTTCGTATTATGAATAGTATGAATAATTCCGTAAGAATGGATTCTACAAACCAAGCAGTTTGAAAGGCAGATTCTTTTACTTTTAATACATAATAAAGTATAAGGAAGGTTATGATATCAAATAGTGAACTGTGAATGCCAAAAATAATCATGTAATTTCTAATGAATTTCAAATTCCATTTTCCGGGTTTGTTCAATTGTTCTTGATCCACATTGTCAGATGCAATGGTGAGATAAGGAAAGTCAGTAATGAAATTAGTTAATAAAATTTGTTTGGGTAACATAGGGAGAAATGGTAATAAAAGAGAAGCAATTGCAACGCTGAACATATTACCAAAAGTGGAACCAGTATTTATAAAAATATATTTTAAAGTATTTGCAAAAGTTTTCCGGCCTTCTTTAATGCCATCTATAATTACTGCTAAATCTTTTTCCATCAAAACAAAATCCGCTGCTTCTCGGGCTACATCAACCGCATTTTCTACTGATATTCCAATATCGGCAGCAGTTAAAGCAGAAACATCATTAATGCCATCACCCACATAGGCAACTGTATATGTTTTTCTTAAAGCCTGTACAATATGTTCTTTTTGCTGTGGTTCTACTTCGGCAAAAATATGTGTTTTTCTCACTAGATGTTTTAGTGCTTCAGGACTTGTACTGAACAGTTCTTGTCCGGTCATTACGACAGGATTAATGATCCCAATTTTTAAAGCAATAGATTTAGCAACATTTTTATTATCTCCAGAAATTATTTTGAGATGCACCTGTAGTTTTTTTAATTCCTCAATGGTTTCTACAATGCCCTTTTTAACAGGGTCTTCCAGTAAAATGAAACCAGCAAAAATCATGGTTTTTTCATCTTCTTTAGCAATAGAATCGGTATTGATTGTTTTATAACAGACACCTATAGTTCGTAAGCCATTGATTCCAAATTCTTCATATTTGTTCTCAATTTCGGCTTGATGCAGTTCCATGTTTTCAATGCGACCATTACTTAATCTCATGACAGAACAAATACTCAGGATAGAACTGAACGCGCCCTTACTGATCAATAATTTTTCGGTGTCTGTTTTAATAGCGATGCTTAATCTTTTACGTATGAAATCATAGGGCACCTCATCTAATTTTACCACGTTAGTTTTTGTTTCTAATTGCAACTTTTTTATGGCTTCATCGATTGGGTTAGCATAACCCGTTTCAAAAAAAGCATTCCAATAAGCCAGTTTTTTTACAAATTCATTTTCAGTACCCAACCCATCAACGGTTCTAGCCACTATAATAGCCCCTTCTGTAATTGTACCTGTTTTGTCCGTACACAATAAATTGACTTCTCCTAAATTTTGTATAGAAGCAAGTTTTTTAACAATTACTTTCTTGGCTAACATCCTTTTTGCTCCTGCGCTCATTGCAATAGTTGTAATGGCAGGAAGTAATTCGGGTGCCATTCCTACGGCTAAAGCCAATGCAAATAAGGCTGATTCAATCGCACTTTTGTGATTTAACAAATTGACAAGCAGTATAAATATTGAAAGTACTAATGTTATTTTCATCAAGAAATAACCAAAGTCTTTGATGCCTTTTTCAAATTTAGTTTCTACCGTTGCTGAAGCACTTTTAGCGATGGCGCCAAAAATAGTTTTGCTTCCGGTGTTGATCACTAAGGCTTTGGCGGTGCCACTGACTATATTTGTTCCTTCCCAGAGACAGTTTGTTCTTTTGGTTAATTCTGTTTTGGGCTCTAAAACCCCTGCTGTTTTTGCGGTTGGATAAGATTCACCTGTTAAACTGGCTTCATTGGCATGCAACTCATTACATTCAATAATCAGACAATCGGCGGGTAGCATATCCCCCGCTTTCAATAAAATAATGTCACCAGAAACTATAGTAGAGGAAAAAATTTCTTGTTCTTTTCCATCTCTGAGTACATTACTTTTCAATGCAATCATAGATTGTAAATCCGCTACAAATCGGCCTGCATTTCTTTCCTGAAAAAAGCTAAGTAAGCCTGTTGATAAAACAATAAAGAGTATAATATACGCATCAGTTGTATCGCCAAGAAAGGCGGATAATATTACGGCGCCAATAAGAAGTAACATCAACGGACTTTTAAATTGTCCCATAAAAAGGAAAAAGTCCTTCTTTAAAACAGATTTATTTTGTTGTTGTTGTCCGGATTGTAACAGGATTTTCTCAGCAATTGCTTTGTATAAGCCTTGGTCGCTACTATTTAGTTTTTGGAACCAATAGGCAGTGTCAAATTGCCAAAAATTATCTGTTGATGAGGTTTGCATAAAGACTAATTTTTTAAGTTTTAAAACTATAAATTAGAAAAGCAATTGAATTGTTTGTGCTAAATGGAATAAAAGGACTGAATATTAACTTGTGCAATAATAATTAAAATGATAGCGAGTTAAACATTTGCTATTGACAAAGTTAGTGATTTTAAATATGAATTCAAGGAGTTGAAATAGTTTGATTTCAAACATAAAAAAAGTCCAAAAATCATTAAGATTTTGGACTTTTCGTTTAGTAAGTAGGCAATTAATAATTAAATATCATCAAATTCTATATCAGTAAAAGTTGATGTTTGTGGTAGGATTTCATCAGTATCGGCTTTTTCAGAAGCGTATTCTTTTTTGAAATCTTTTTGGTGTCTTTCAGAGATTACTTCTTCGCCCTTGTGGTTCAAAACGTATGAAGTCATTTCGCCAAGAATTTCTGCAAAAGCAGCAAAGTCTTCTTTGTATAAATAAATCTTGTGTTTCTTAAAATGAAACGATCCGTCTTCTTCGGTGAATTTTTTACTTTCGGTAATCGTTATGTAATAATCATCCGCTTTTGTAGCTCTTACATCAAAGAAATAGGTTCTTCTTCCAGCACGTAAAACTTTAGAAAATATCTCTTCTTTTTCTAACATGTCATTTTCTCTCATAATCCTTTCAGTCAAATTTTTTATTTAATAGCAATCAAAAATCATAAAAATTTATTTATTATACAACAATTATAGTAATTCTTTTTCTGAAAGTTGTTTTAAATACAAGGATGCATAATATCCTTCTTGATTTATCAATTGATTATGAGAACCTTGTTGAATAATTTTTCCGTCTTCAAGAATGATAATATTATCTGCATTTTTAGCTGATGAAACCCTATGACTGACAATTATCGTGGTTTTATCTTTGCAAATTTCATATAGGTTATTCAAAATAGCTTCTTCAGTTTCTGTATCAACAGCAGATAAACAGTCATCAAAAACTAAAATTGCCGGATTTTTAATAATGGCTCGAGCTATAGAAACGCGTTGTTTTTGCCCGCCTGAAAGAGTGATTCCGCGTTCGCCAAGAATGGTTTCATACTGTTTGTTGAAACCAATAATGTTGTCGTGTACTACCGCATTTTTTGCAGCAGTTTCCACTTCTTCATCAGTTGCATTTTCCTTGCCAAACTTAATATTGTTTTTAATGCTATCCGAAAACAAAAAGGCATCTTGAGGCACAATTCCAATACTGTTTCTTAAATCATATAGGTTCAAAGTGCTTATTTCATGTCCGTCAACAATTATTCTCCCGTCAGTAACTTCATATAAGCGGGAAATCAAAGAGGAAATAGTCGATTTTCCGGATCCAGTTTTTCCAAGGATTGCCAACGTTTCTCCTTTTTTTACTTTAAAGGAAATATTTTTCAATGCTTCTATATTGGTGTCTTCATAGGTGTAGCTCACATTTTCGAATGAAATACTCCCTTCAATAATAGATTTATTAGAGTTTTTGTTTTTTATTTCCGGTTCAATTTTCAGGAATTCATTAAGACGTTTTTGCGAAGCTTCGGCCTCTTGAACCATTGAGGAAACCCATCCTAATGAAGCGACTGGCCAGGTTAGCATGTTGACATACAAGATGAATTCGGCGATGGTTCCAATGCTTTTTATAGTTCCATTAATGTACATAAGTCCCCCAAAATAGATCACGACTAAGTTACTTATTCCTATCAGTGCTAACATTAAAGGGCCGAATAAGGATTGCACTTTTGCCAAATCTAAACTCTTGCTTTTACTTTCATTTGCCAAATCGACCATATTGTTTTGATGTTGGTCTTCTAATGAATACGCTTTAATCACTCTGATTCCAGAAAATATTTCTTGAGAAAAACTGGAAACTTTCGATAGATATTGTTGGAAAATAGTACTTCTTTTATTGATTTCCGAACTTAATTTGAAGATACAATAGGATAAAACCGGTAAAGGAAGAATGGTATACAAAGTCAACCGTGGCGATACATTATACATATAGCCAATTACAATTGCAAAACGGATAACTGTATTTATCGTATACATTACGGCGGGTCCCACGTACATTCTTACTTTGGAAACATCCTCACTGATACGGTTCATCAAATCGCCGGTCCGGTTTTGTTTGTAGAAATTTTGCGACAAGTTTTCATATTGTCTAAAAACTTCGTTTTTTAAGTCAAATTCAATATGTCTTGACATCACAATAAGGGTTTGTCTCATCAAAAAAGTAAGGAAACCAGCAATAATAGTTGTTGCAATAATCAGTAAAATATTTGAAACTAATTCCTGTTGGATGACATCGGTTGTAACTGATTTGTCCTTTGAGAATGCTTCAATAGCTTTAAATGATTTACTAATCAATTTTGGTGTAAACAAAGAAAATATTTGTGCGATAATTGTAAATAAAATACCAAGAGAAAAGCTGTATTTATATTTGATGAAATATTTATTTAAATAACGTAATTCTTTCATTTTTTTAAGATATTCTGTGTTGAAAAAGTTTTATTTTTTGATTAATAATCAATTTTTAATATTACTAAAATTAATTAGTTGCTTATTGTTTTTGTGAAATTGATAATTTAAACAATGAATATTAGGATATGTCTATTTTTTATGTAAATTTGATTTGTCTTTTTAACGAATTCGTAATTTATCACTATAAAAATCAATACTTATGAATGCAGCTTTCACAACTGGAAAGGAACTTCAAAAAATGGATCCCGTTTTTGGTCAATTATCATTTGATGATCACGAACAAATTGTATTTTGCAACGACAAAGATACGGGTTTAAAAGCAATTATTGGTATTCATAATTCGGTTATGGGGCCTGCTTTAGGTGGAACACGAATGTACAGTTATGCAAATGAATGGGAAGCACTAAACGATGTATTGCGACTTTCTCGTGGCATGACTTATAAAGCTGCTATTACGGGATTGAATATTGGAGGCGGTAAAGCTGTTATCATTGGCGATTCTAAAACCCATAAAACACCTGAATTGATGCGTAAGTTTGGAGAATTTGTTCATTCTCTAAGCGGAAGATACATTACTGCTGAAGATGTAGGAATGGAAACGCGGGATATGGATATTGTAAGAGATGTAACGCCTTATGTTACAGGAATTTCTGAAGAAAGAGGCGGGTCTGGAAATCCATCTCCGGTGACCGCTTACGGAGTATATTTAGGAATGAAAGCAGCTGCAAAGCATCAATTTGGTTCGGATGTTTTGGATGGGAAAAAAGTATTGGTACAAGGAATTGGTCATGTTGGGGAAACGTTGGTTGATTACTTGACCAAAGAAGGCGCGCAAGTAATGATCACTGACATTAATGAAGAAAGGTTATATGAAATAGGAGCGAAGTACAGTGCGAAAATATTTACTGGCGATGATTTATACAGTGCCGATGTAGATATTTACGCTCCTTGTGCCATGGGTGCAACTATAAATGATGCAACGGTATATAAAATTAAAGCGAAAGTAATTGCTGGTGCGGCTAACAACCAATTAGCAGATGAGGATATTCACGGAGCAATTTTGCAGGAACGCGGAATTCTTTATGCACCGGATTTCTTGATTAATGCCGGTGGAATTATTAATGTTTATGCGGAATTAGCACATTATGACAAAGCTGAAATCATGCGTAAAACTGAAAATATTTATAATACTACATTGGAAATTATTGATTTTGCTATTGCAAACAATATCACAACACACCATGCCGCTTTGACAATTGCCCAGAAAAGAATAAATCAAAGAAAGTTAGAGAATAGTAAAAAATAGTTCTAAATTTTTAATAAGCAGTCGCAGTTTTAGTTACAGTCTGCCGGTTAAACCTGAAACTGCGACTAATTTCTGCGACTGTTTTCTTATAGGACAATCTAAATTAGAACCAAAAGCTTTTTTTGCCGTTTTAATTTTATTTTAAAAAATGAAATTCTTATTTTTGCAGACTAATTAATAAAAGTTCTTACAAGGTGGTAAACAGAAGACACATACGCGTTAAAGTAATGCAATCCATTTATGCGATGCATCAAAGCGGTTCAGATAATCTAGAGAAAGAAGAAAAATTCCTTTTTTACAGTATCGACAATATTCAAGACTTATACCTTATAATGCTTTCTTCGCTGATTGAAATTTGTAAAACTGAAACTGTCTTTTTACATAAATCAAGTCTGAAACATCTTGCCACTCCGGAGGAGCGTAAGCCTAACGAAAAATTCATCAAAAATCAAATTTTTCAAATTCTTTCCGAAAATAATTCACTAAGTATTGCACTGGAAAACCGTAAAATTAATAATTGGATTTTAAATGACGATTATATTTTATTGCTTCTTAATGATATAAAAGCCAGTAAATTGTATGAAAATTACATGAGTAATTCTATCAATACATTTGAAGAAGACAGGCAGTTTATCGTTGATTTGTTCATGGAAGTGATTGTACCTAATGAAAAACTGTACGAATATTTAGAGGATGATAAGTTGACTTGGGTGGATGATATTCCGCTAGTGAATACGCACATCATCAAGCAATTGAAAGTTATCAAATCTGGTGAGGATGATAATTTCAGAGTTC
This sequence comes from Flavobacterium algoriphilum, assembly GCF_048158655.1. Classification (NCBI taxonomy): domain Bacteria; kingdom Pseudomonadati; phylum Bacteroidota; class Flavobacteriia; order Flavobacteriales; family Flavobacteriaceae; genus Flavobacterium; species Flavobacterium algoriphilum. The sequence goes on along the minus strand of NZ_JBLNKY010000004.1, from coordinate 262,554 downwards.
CAAAATTATACAAAGACAATGAGGATAAAGACTTTGTTAAAGATTTGTTTAGAAAAACAGTTTTAAACGAAAAGGAATTAGCTAAGGAATATGTCGATAAAACCCCTAATTGGGACAGCGATAGAATTGCCGAGATTGACACCATTATTCTTAAAATGGCAATTTGTGAATTTTTGAAATTTCCTTCCATTCCTGTGAAAGTTACCTTGAATGAATATTTAGAAGTTGCCAAGGAATATTCTACACCAAAAAGTAGTATTTTTATCAATGGAATTTTAGATAATTTAGTTAAAGAACTGGAGGCTAGTAAAAAAATTATTAAAGCCGGTCGTGGTTTAATGTAGTATTTATAAATAAAAAAAGAGAATTAAAATTATGGGACAATTAACTCAATTTGCGCCGTTTCTATTAATGTTTGTGGTAATCTATTTCTTTATGATCAGACCACAACAAAAAAAGGCTAAAAATGAAAAAGAATTTGAAAGTACTTTGAAAGTAGGAGACAAAATTATTACCAAAAGTGGTCTTCACGGAAAAGTTTCTGAGTTAGCTGATACAACTGTTGTTGTTGAAACCATGGCAGGAAAACTTAAAATGGAGCGTTCAGCTATTTCTATGGAAATGAGTGCAGTATTAAACAAAAAATAGTTCAACCTTCAATAAATTAAAAAAGTCCCAAACGATTATTCGTATTGGGACTTTTTTTTAATAAAAAATAGCAGGATTATTTTTTATTCTTTTTGTTTTTCTTTGCTTTTTTAGATTTTGCCTTCGCTTTTTTAGCTTTTATCTTTGCTTTGACCTTTGCTTTTTTAGCTTTATCCTTTTTAGCTTTTTTTGCCTTTTTAGCTTTTGCTTTCGCTTTTTGTTTTGCTTTTTCTTTAGCGTCGGCTTTTTTAGCCTTTTTCTTGTCTTTGTCTTTCATGTCTTTGTCTTTCGTTTTTAACTTCTTTTTATTATCTTTTTTACCACCCTTTTCATTTGCTACTTCAGCAATATCTTCTAAGTTCTCAACTGAAATTTCTATGATTTCAGTTAATATTGTTTCATTGAGAGGCTCCGAGATTTCTTCAGCTTCTTCTTCAGCTTCTTCTATAGGTTTGATAATTATGTTTCTTGTAGCTTTTACAGGCTTGTTAGTTTCAGGTTTTACCGGAGAGGGTAATGCAGTGTCTTCTTCTTTTTGTATCATGATTTATAGTATTATGATTTATATAATTATGGTCAATTTTTCTGTTTAATTAAAACTAATAGTTTATTTCAATGTTAACAAATAGTTAATTAATCGTTAGTAAATATAGTGATTTAATCCATTTCCCAATGTTAAGCTTTTCTATAAAGCAAATAATGTGTTTTAATTTTGTAAGAAATAGTTGGTAAGAGAAAATGATTAAGGAAAAGCAACGGGTAAGATTCAACTGTAATCCAAAATGATTTTGTAAGAAATAATTTTTTTTTAAAAAAATATCCCATTCTGAAAATTTCAGGAATGGGATTTGATTTTAGCGGTATTTATCGTTTAAACCAATGTTTTCTATAATCATTGGTTTTACTTTTTCGATTCGCAATCGTTTGGTTTCCTCTCTTTTTGCGGTTTCAATATATTCCAAGAATTCCTTCTGTTTGTAAGGAGAGAATTGTAGAAAAGCTTCCGCTAAATTCATATCGGAGTCTAATTCCTTTTGAAAAAGTTCAGAAACTATAATTTTTCCTTTTTCAGGTTTAAAATTTTTTCCTTGTTTGTTATTTTCTATTGCTTCATGAATATAATTTAAAACGGCTACTTCATCGACTTCATCTTTGGATGAAAAACGCCATTGTCGCAAAGATTTGGTAACACCTTCTTGCGCATTAACCAAAACTTGTTTTTCATCTTTCAGGAAAACGCCATTAAAAAACCAAATCGTAAAATAGTTTTTGAATCCTCCAATTCCAAGTACATTCTTCCCATTCAGCACATAAACACAACCACCCCATTTCGTGGTTTCGATGAGTTCTGTTTTAGCAATAATTGATTTTAGCAATTCTAATTCTTCTGACCAACTATTGTTTTTATCCCAAATGGGTGTATTGGTTTTTAGTGGTTCCAATTATTTTTTAGTTATAGCTATTTCTTCTGTTTTAGTGAAATCACCTGCAGCAGTCAATTCAGCAATTTTTACAATTACTGTAACTGCTTTTTGCATACTTTCTACGGGAACATATTCGTATTTTCCATGAAAATTGTGTCCTCCAGCAAAAATATTTGGACAAGGCAATCCTTTATATGATAATTGGGAACCATCAGTTCCGCCACGAATAGCTTTTATAAGTGGTTTTATATTCAATTCTTTCATCGCCTTTTCTGCAATATCCACAATATGTTTTACAGGTAAAACTTTTTCTTTCATATTGTAATATTGGTCTTTTATCTCAGCAATAACGATGTCTTCGCCAAATTGTTTCGCAAATTTCTTATTGATTTTCCGAGTGATTTTCTCAATCAATTCTTTGCGTTTCTCAAATTTTTTCTTGTTATGATCCCGAATGATAAGTTCCAAAACTGTTTCTTCTATACTACCTGTTAAATGATGCACATGGAAAAAACCTTCGTAACCTCTAGTTTCTTGAGGTGTTTCATCTTTGGGTAATTCATTTATAAAATCATTAGCAATTAACATCGAATTAATCATTTTGCCTTTGGCGTAACCGGGATGAACGCTTTTTCCTTTGAAAATAATTTTGACACCCGCCGCATTAAAATTTTCATATTCCAGTTCGCCTACTTGGCTACCATCCATAGTGTATGCCCATTCAGCTCCAAATTTCTCCACATCAAAATGGTGGGCACCACGACCAATTTCTTCATCAGGTGTAAAGCCAACTCTGATTTTTCCGTGTTTGATATCTGGATTTTGGATAAGAAATTCCATTGCGGTAACAATTTCAGTAATACCTGCTTTATCATCAGCTCCTAATAATGTTGTTCCGTCAGTAGTAATTAAAGTTTGACCTTTATAAAGCAACAAATCTTTAAAATAACTAGGTGATAATACAATATTTTTATCGGCATTTAAGATAATGTCTTTGCCATCATAATTAGGGACAATTTGGGGTTTCACGTTTGCACCACTAAAATCAGGAGAAGTGTCAAAGTGAGAAATAAACCCGATAGTAGGCACTTCATGATTTACATTACTTGGCAAAGTAGCCATGATATAGGCTTTGTCATCAATTGTCACGTCTTGCATTCCAATGGCTTTCAGTTCCTCCACCAGTTTATTGGCTAAATTCCACTGTTTCTCTGTGCTTGGCGTGGTTTCTGAGTTGGGATCCGATTCGGTATCTATAGTTACATAACCAATGAAACGGTCGATAATATGTTGCATAAAGTATAATTTAATGAAAGACAAATATACAGTTTATTTAGGGAATCATTTTATTGAGACGACTTTGTCTTTTCTTTATTTCTATTAAATAAAACTGAAATCTGATTGAGTACTTTACATCATAAATGAAAATATTGCCTCTTTTTTTAAGGATTAAAAAATCTATAATTGGGTCTAAATTTTTCGAGTATATTTAGATTTTATTTTGCAGAATTTTTTTTCATTTCTTGCAATATTGTGATAATAACATCTAATTTTTCAACCTCTATTTTATTCAACTTTAAGGTCAAAGCTTCTATTTCCAATTTTGCTTCTACATTTGTTTGATAATCCGCTTGCGCTTGAACTCTGTCTCTATCATTTTGTCTGTTTTGGGACATCATAATAATAGGGGCTGCATAAGCTGCTTGTGTTGAAAAAAGAAGGTTCAGTAAAATAAAAGGATATACATCCCAGTGATGCATAAACCCAACCACATTTAATACCATCCAAAGTACCACCAATACTGTTTGAACAATAATAAATTTCCAACAACCCATTCCTTTAGCGACTGAATCGGCTAAACGGCTACCAATGCTTAATGTTTCTATGTGTTTTTCGTGCCAGTTTTTTTTTGGATTAATCATAGGAATAGGATTTAGTTTAATTTAAATATATGTAATTTAACGGATGTAAATATTCATTGAAAGCTTCAGTTTTTAGATTAAAAATACTAATAAGAGTTCATTTAAAGAAGCGATAATTTTAAAATAAGATGTTTAGTATTGGTTTTATGGTTGAATAAAAGGGGAAAATGGTGTTTGTGAAATTAATCATTGTTTCCAATAAATGAAAATGATTTGTAAAATTATTTTTCAAATATTTAATTATCGAATAGATAATTCTATTTTTGCAGCACCAACACAATAACTATGTATAAACTATTTATTCGCCCGATACTTTTTTGTTTTGATCCAGAAAAAGTTCATTATTTTACTTTCTCATTGATTCGTTTCTTGTCTAAAATTCCAGGTTTTTCATTTGTTTTTAAATCGCTTTATGAAGTAAATGATGCAAGATTAGAAACCGAAGTTTTTGGATTAAAATTTAAAAACCCTGTAGGTTTGGCTGCTGGTTTTGATAAAGATGCCAAGTTGTACAAAGAATTATCGAATTTTGGTTTTGGTTTTATCGAAATAGGAACTCTTACTCCAAAAGGACAAGAAGGGAATCCTAAAAAGCGATTATTCCGTCTTAAAGAAGATAACGCAATTATCAACAGAATGGGTTTTAATAATGGCGGTGTTGATGAAGCTGTAAAACGATTAAAAAGTAATAAGGATGTTTTAATAGGCGGAAATATTGGAAAAAATAAACTAACGCCAAACGAAGAAGCAACTTCAGATTACAAAATTTGTTTTGATGCGTTGTATGATTACGTGGATTATTTTGTGGTGAATGTGAGTTCGCCAAATACGCCAAATCTTCGCGCTCTTCAAGACAAGGAGCCACTGACACAATTGTTGCAAACACTGCAAAATAAGAATTTGGCTAAGCCAAAGCAAAAGCCAATCCTACTAAAAATCGCTCCAGATTTAACCGATGAGCAATTACTGGACATTATAGATATTATCAAAGAAACCAAAATTGCAGGAGTTATTGCGACTAATACCACCATTTCAAGAGAAGGATTACAGTCCGAAAACAAAACAGAGATGGGCGGATTGTCAGGAATACCATTGACAAAACGTTCTACTGAAGTAATCCGATTTTTATCAGAAAAAAGCAATAAAGCATTCCCTATTATTGGAGTTGGAGGTATTCATTCAGCTGACGATGCTTTAGAAAAACTGGAAGCAGGCGCCTGTTTAGTGCAATTGTACACCGGTTTTATTTATGAAGGACCAGCTTTAGTAAAAGCAATAAACCAGAAAATTTTAGAGAGATTGTAGGTTTTTAATAGTACAAAATTGCGTAATATTTTAATTATTACCAATACTATGTAAATAATATCAATTTAGTAAAATTCATAATTTAAAATTGTTATTTGTTTTTCTATCTTTGGATTTCTATGGAGCCAATAAAAATTATAGAATGTCCACGCGATGCCATGCAAGGTATTAAACAATTTATCCCCACAGAACGAAAGGTATCTTACCTACAGTCTTTGTTGCGCGTAGGATTTGACACCATAGATTTTGGAAGTTTTGTTTCGACAAAAGCGATTCCGCAAATGCAGGATACTGCCGAAGTTCTGGCACAACTTGATTTGTCTCAAACCAGAAGCAAACTTCTTGCGATTATTGCCAATACACAAGGTGCATCTTTAGTTTCTGTTCACCCTGAAATACGCTATTTAGGTTTTCCGTTTTCAATTTCTGAGAATTTCCAAATGCGAAATACACACAAAACAATAGCAGAATCCTTAATTACGTTACAAGAAATTCTGGAAATTGCAGATAAAAGTGATAAAGAAGTCGTGGCCTATCTTTCTATGGGTTTCGGTAATCCGTATGGGGATCCTTGGAACACAGAAATAGTAGGCGAGTGGACCCAAAAATTGTCGGAGATGGGAGTAAAGATTCTTTCTCTTTCGGATACGGTAGGTAGTTCAACGCCGGATGTAATCTCCTATTTATTTTCGAATTTAATTCCAAAATATCCCGAAATAGAGTTTGGTGCCCATCTTCATACCACGCCTGATAAATGGTTTGAGAAAGTTGATGCCGCTTACAAAGCAGGCTGTCGGCGATTTGATGGTGCTATTCAAGGTTTTGGCGGATGCCCAATGGCAACAGATAATTTAACAGGAAATATGCCCACGGAGAAATTATTGTCTTATTTCACTTCACAAAAGGAAAATACAAATACAAGTCCGATGAGTTTTGAAAGTGCTTATAATGAAGCTTCTAAGTTGTTTAGAGAATTTCATTAAAAAAAGAAGTATTTTCGATTTTCTAATATTGACAAATAATAATAAGAACTTTGATGCGTTCGAAGTTTAATAATAATGATATTGATCTTAATAAATAAACAGAATGAAACTACTGGATTTTAATAGGATTTTAGGAATACTAATTCTGACACTATTTTACGTTGCATGTTCAAGTGATCTTGACTTTAATCAGGCTAATGATTTGAAATTAGAACCTATTTTTAGTTCAAATTTGGCTTATTTTGATGTTCCTGCCAATCAATTTGTGCCTAATGGCGTAGAGCAACCAATAATAGCTGACACACCAACTATTGATATTTTTAATGATGCTTTTTTTAAAGACAATTTAGCAAAAGCCGAATTCTTTTTTGAAATCAATAATACGATAGACAGAGCCTTTACAATAGATTTAGTCTATCTAGACCGAAATAATCAGGTTCTTTATTCTACTAATTTTGCTATACCCGCTTATACTGGCGTTGAAAATTTGGTCAAAAAAGACGACAAGTTTGAAAATACTAAACTTGATTTATTGAAAAGAACCACTAAAATTGCTTTTATTCTCAAGATGCTTCCTGGTCCGATATTAAGTGAGACCAGTCCAGGCAGTTTAAAATTACGGTCAAGTGTAAACGCTTATTTAGTTATAGAATGAAAAAATTAATCTTGCTTTTTGTTCTATTTGTATCAGTTGAATGCGTTTCTCAAAACAAACAAATTTTATATAATTTCACTTCGGTTCCTCAGTCTTTAATGACTAATCCAGGCTCCGATGTGAAGTATAAATGGTATTTTGGAATTCCGTTATTATCGGGTATTTCTGCAAATGTAGGCTCTAGCGGTTTTTCGGCTTACGATTTGTTTGCAAATGACGGAGTTGATTTTAATCTGAAATTGAGAAATGTTGTATTCTCAACTACCAGAAAAGATAATGTTTCAATAAATGAGCAAATAGAATTGTTCAATGGTGGTTTTCAAATAGGAGATTGGCAAGACAAGGCCTATATTTCTTTTGGAATGTATCACGAATTTGATTTCCTGAGTTATATGCCTAAAGATTTAGCCATACTTGCTTTGGACGGAAACAGCAATTATATAGGAAAAGTGTTTGATTTAGGGGATTTGAACGTAAAGGCTGAAATGGTTTCGGTTCTTCATATTGGATATCATAAAAATATAAATGAGAACTTAATTGTAGGGATTCGAGGAAAAATTTATTCCAGCGCTTTTAATGCAAGTTCGACTAAAAACGCGGGATATATTTATACAATTCCTTCTAATAATGGGTTTTACGAGCAAGTTATTTCTTCTGATTTACAACTCAATACCGCGGGGATTTCAAAATATAGTGATGAGAATTATTCAGGAGATGTGGTAAAAGATATTTCTAAAAAAGCTTTTTTTGGAGGTGATTTAGGACTTGGTTTCGATGCTGGACTTACGTATTACCCGAAAAAAAACATCCAGTTTACCGCAAGTATTGTTGATGTTGGATTTATAAAACACGCTAAGGATGTAGAAAGTTATACACTAAAAGGGTATTATAAATATGAAGGGATAACTCCAAAATTCACCAATGGAGGTACGGCAGGGAATGTATATCAGGAATTTAAAGATGCGATTCCATTAGATACATTATATGCTAAATATACGACTTGGCGTCCCGCAAAGTTTAATTCCTCTATTCAATATTCATTTGATGATTCAAGAAGCGAAGATTGTAATTGTACCAGCAGTGATTCCGGATATAGAAATGCTGTGGGCGCTCAAATATTTGTTATGTCAACTCCAAGAACTCCTTTTATGTCTTTTACGACCTATTACAGAAGGAATGTTCTCGATAATTTGCAAATGAAAGCGACCTATACTTTAGATTCCTATTCGTATAAAAATATTGGCTTGGGATTATCCGCACAACTTGGGAAACTCAATTTATATGTTTTGGCTGATAATCTTTTAGAATATAATGACTTATCAAAAGCCAACAGTCTTTCTTTTCAATTTGGACTAAATGTTATTTTTAAGGATCATGAAGGTTTTTTTAAAGAAGAAAAAATAGATTAAGTATATTGTCTTTTGGGTAGCCGTTGCAGAAATAATGAGTAAGCAAGGTGAATTAAAAGTGTTTAGTTTCTGTTATTAAAAAAGAATAAATCAAATTTATAGCGAAGTAACAAGTGGGAAAAAGGATTTAATTTAGATGCTTCAAATTGCAATTTAATCATTTATTATAATAGGTAGTGGTTTTTTGCTTAAGATTGTGTATATTTGCACGCAATTTAACTACAACTACAAATTGCAATGATCGCACACAATTCTAAGATTATCGGTGAAGGATTAACTTACGATGATGTACTATTAGTTCCCAACTACTCAAATGTTCTTCCACGCGAAGTGAGTATCCAATCAAAATTTTCAAGAAATATAACTCTTAACGTTCCAATTGTGTCCGCAGCAATGGATACAGTTACCGAAAGTGCAATGGCAATTGCTATGGCACAAGAGGGTGGAATTGGCGTTTTGCATAAAAACATGACTATTGAGCAACAAGCGGCAAAAGTTCGTAAAGTGAAAAGAGCTGAGTCTGGAATGATTATAGATCCAGTGACTTTACCATTGACTTCTACAGTTGCTGATGCCAAAAATGTGATGAAAGAATTTGGAATTGGTGGTATCCCAATTGTGGATGAAAATAAAATACTAAAAGGGATTGTTACCAATAGAGATTTACGTTTCGAAAAAAACAATGCTAGACCTATCATTGAAATAATGACAAGTGAAAACTTGGTAACAGTTGCCGAAGGAACTTCGCTAGAACAAGCCGAAGTAGTTTTGCAAGGGTATAAAATCGAAAAGCTTCCAGTAGTAAATGCAGATTATAAATTAGTAGGTCTTATTACGTTTAGAGATATTACTAAATTAACTCAAAAACCAAATGCAAATAAAGACAAGTACGGACGTTTACGTGTTGCAGCTGCATTAGGCGTTACTGCAGATGCAGTTGAAAGAGCTACTGCTTTGGTAAATGCTGGAGTAGATGCAGTTATAATCGATACGGCTCACGGACATACAAAAGGAGTTGTCGATGTATTAAAATTAGTGAAAGCTAAATTCCCTGATTTAGACGTTATAGTGGGTAATATTGCCACTGCCGAAGCAGCCAAATATCTTGTTGAAAATGGAGCAGATGGAGTAAAAGTAGGGATAGGACCAGGTTCTATTTGTACTACTCGTATTGTTGCGGGTGTTGGATTTCCACAATTTTCTGCAGTACTTGAAGTTGCTGCAGCCATTAAAGGTAGTGGAGTTCCAGTAATTGCTGATGGTGGCATTCGCTATACAGGCGATATCCCTAAAGCGATCGCTGCGGGTGCTGACTGTGTGATGTTAGGTTCATTACTAGCCGGAACAATGGAATCACCGGGTGAAACTATTATTTTCGAAGGAAGAAAATTCAAATCATACCGCGGAATGGGTTCTGTTGAAGCGATGCAGGAAGGATCTAAAGATCGTTATTTTCAAGATGTGGAAGATGATGTGAAGAAACTAGTACCGGAAGGAATTGTTGGTCGTGTGCCTTATAAGGGGGAATTGAGTGAAAGTATGCAACAATTCATTGGTGGTCTTCGTGCCGGAATGGGATACTGCGGCTCTAAAGATATTCCAACTTTACAAGAGACTGGTCGTTTTGTTCGTATTACTGCAAGCGGAATCAATGAAAGTCATCCTCATAATGTGACAATTACTAAAGAAGCTCCGAATTATTCCAGATAAATTATTCGGAAAAAGATAAAAATAAAAAAAGTGCAAGATGTTTGATTTTCTTGCACTTTTTTTATGTCTAATTATGAACCAAATCCGCTAATAATTTTTTATCACCCACAATCCAAAGAATATCATTTTTTTCAAGAATAATATTGGATTCCGGATTGAGAATTCGGGTTCCTTTTTTTTCTATTCCTACAATCAGGCCACTAGTTTTTTCTCGTAATTCTGATTGACGAATACTTTTTCCTATGAAAGCTTCGTTTTTCAATTCGATTTGGCGCAATACAATTTCAGGTTCCGTTACCCTATCTGGAATATCTATTTCATGCTGGTCTAAATACGATTTAAATGCTGCCACCTGAAAATCTGTTCCTATCACACATATTTCATCGCCAGGGAATAATCGTTCATTTTTATTAGGAATATTGATCATAATTTCACCTCTTTTGATAAACGCAATATTTATTCCTATTTGCTCTCTAATTTTCAATTCTTCTAATGTCTTTCCTATAATATTGGACTCATTTGCAATATCGAAAAAAGTCATGTGACCATCCCAAGGGGATAGATCGCTTCGGCTTCTTTTGGCTTTTGTCATTTCTCGAGCATTTAGATTTTGTAAGAAATGACTTTCTATTTTATGATATTCTGCATTTAATCTTTTTTGGAAAACAAAATAAACGCCTAAGGCTACAATCAACGTTAAGAAAGCAACAATTGGAGAGAAGAAAATATTTAGTAAAAAGCCAATGAAAAATATGGTAAGCAGCAATCTAAAAAGAAACATCATAACAATTGGCCCGCGATATTTTCGTTCTTCCAACAAAATGGCTACTTCATTTACAGCAACACGGCGCAATGAAAGCGCCCATAAAATAGGGGAAAGTACCACCAAAGTAATTAATGCCCCTAATGCCTTGCCAAATCTAAAATCAGTAACCAAGGGCAAAAGATATTTTGACGAAAGTAAAATGGCTGCAAATATAATTACCGAATAAACAACGACTTGAACGATATAAGCGTTTATTACAATTTGCCAATTGCTAACTGATTTAATGGCTTGGGCATTTGCGCTGTAACGTTCAATTCTTTTGACCCATCTTCTAGGTAATTTTTTAGATAAATATTCTGAAAATGGAGTAGACATTTTTATCATAAATGGTGTGGTAAATGTTGTCACTGCAGAAACTGCCACCACTATAGGATACAAAAATGAACTTGTTACATTCAGTGTCATTCCCAATGTTGCAATGATAAAAGAAAATTCACCAATTTGTGACAAACTCATTCCTGTTTGCACCGATTGTTTTAGAGGTTGCCCGGAAAGCAATGCTCCAATTGTCGAACTTATCGATTGACCAAAAATGGTAACGACTGTCAAAATCATTACCGGAATTGCATGTGCATATAATGTTTCCGGATTGATTAACATCCCTACGGATACGAAAAAAATTGCACCAAATAAATCTTTGACAGGCTTCACTAAATGTTCAATATGTTCCGCTTGGGTCGTTTCAGCAATAATGGAACCCATGATAAATGCACCAAGAGCTGGTGAAAACCCTACATCTGCTGCCAGAATTACCATCATCAAACATAAGGCGAGTGAAATAATGAGCAACATTTCATCTGATAATAAATGTTTTGCTTTTTTGAGTAAGGTTGGAATAAAAAAGATCCCCCCAACAAACCATATCGTTAAGAAGAATACTAATTTCAGAACAGACTGAACTAATTCAACACCTGAAAATTGTTGACTCACCGCAATTGTAGAAAGTAAGACCATCATCAAAATTGCAATGATATCCTGAACAATAAGCGAACCTATTACTATTCCTGCAAATTTCTGTGCTTTTACACCTAATTCGTCAAATGTTTTGAGAATAATAGTCGTGGATGAAATCGAAAGAATAACACCTAAAAAGATACTATCCATTTTCGACCAATCCATCCATTGACCAACTAAAAAACCGATTAAAGCCATTGTGAAAATTTGAGTAATCGCGGTAATAGAAGCCGTTCCGCCTACTTTCATCAATTTCTTAAAACTGAATTCCAGTCCCAAACTAAATAATAAAAAGATTACCCCAATTTCTGCCCAAACCTCCACACTTTTAATATCATTCACGGATGGAAAAAAATCAAAATGATTTCCTGCCAAAAAACCAGCAATCAAATAACCCAAAACGAGCGGTTGCCTGATTTTTTTAAACAATAAAACAGCAACTCCTGCTGTCATGAGAATCAGCCCTAAATCGCTTATTAATGGCTTCAAGTGATGTGACGCTTCCGCTACTGCTACTATTGTACTCATAGGTTTTATTTTTAGAAGCTCTCCAGCCTAGGTTTCAATCTCGAATTTTAGAACCAGGTCCTGATTTTTTTTTCGAGGCTTTTAATGTCTGGGCTATTTTGCATGAAGCATTTGTGTTTTTATAAAATTAATACATTTCAATGATGGAATGAAATGATATCTTATTTTAAATTGTTTAAGTCAGATAACCTATAAAAGGTCATATTATGTTGTTTTACATAATTACAAATTAATTGTAATGTTGCCATTTTTGTTTGATAATTGGCTGTAACGTTGATTACTGGTCTATGGCCAAACAGGATTAAAATTTTATGTTTTCTTTTGGTATAATCTAATAATTTTAGGAGATACGGAATGCTGAAATTGGGATGATCCGTATCAATACCTATTGCAAAAACTAATTTTGAATTATTAAAATAGCAATTTTGGAAAAAAGGATCTTCAGCGCCGTAAGTCGTACCTCTTATAATTTTGAATTTTTTTAAAAGGGCTTTATCTGTGATTGAATTTCTAAAACCAAAAGGATAGGCAAATGAAGTTACTTTGAAGGAATAAAAATGCATTAAAGCGATCATAGGATTTATTTCCTGATCGATGTAGGCGTTAATTCCATTTTTGGTAACAAATTTGGGAGCATCAAAATGATGGAAACCATGTCCTGCAATTTCATGTCCCTCCTTTTGTAAATCGAAGAGTTTTTTTATTTCGGAACGGTTTAACGTATTTATTTTAGAAACACAAAAAGTAGCTTTCCAAGAATATTGATGCAATATTTTATCTGCTTGGTACCATTCATTGATACTTGTATCGTCAAATGTGATTACAACTCCTGGATTAATCTCTTTGGGCTTGCTTTTGTGAAGTGTGTTCTTATTTTCACAGGAAAATAAAAAAAAAGTGCAAAGTAATATGAATTTAAAAAGTTTTTTGTTCCTATTACTTTGCACTTGATATGTATTTTTATTTAAATTCCTAAGAAATTGCTAGGAGTGATTTGCATTAATTCGGCTTTAATTTCATCCGAAACCTCTAACGTTGCAATGAAACCATGAATTGCTTTTTTGTCAATTGCTTCATTGGTTCTAGTCAATCCTTTTAATGCTTCATACGGATTAGGATACGCTTCCCGACGTAAGATTGTTTGAATCGCTTCGGCAACAACTGCCCAATTTTTCTCTAAATCTTCGTGGAATTTTGGTTCGTTCAACAACAATTTGTTTAATCCTTTCAACGTGGCTTCAAAAGCGATGATCGTATGTCCTATTGGTACCCCAATATTTCTTAAAACCGTACTGTCTGTTAAATCGCGTTGTAATCTTGATAAAGGCAATTTAGCTGATAAATGTTCGAAAATAGCATTGGCTATTCCTAAATTTCCTTCTGAGTTTTCAAAATCAATTGGGTTTACTTTATGTGGCATCGCCGATGATCCTATTTCTCCTGCTTTGATTTTTTGTTTGAAATATTCCATCGAAACATACGTCCAAATGTCTCTGTCCAAATCAATGATAATAGTGTTTATTCTTTTCAAGGCATCAAAAAATGCTGCGAAATGATCGTAATGTTCAATTTGAGTAGTAGGGAAGGAGTGGTGTAAACCAAGGTTTTCTTCCACAAATTTTCCTCCAAATTTTCTCCAGTCAATTTGTGGATACGCCACATGATGTGCGTTATAATTTCCGGTTGCACCACCAAATTTAGCGGCAAAAGGAATATTAAACAACAAACGCATTTGTTCTTCTAAACGCTCTACAAAAACACCAATTTCTTTACCCAAACGCGTTGGAGAAGCGGGTTGTCCATGTGTACGGGCCAGCATTGGAATGTCCTTCCACTCCACACTTAAATCTTTCAATTTTGAAGTTAAAGTAATTAATGAAGGCATATATACTTTCTCGAAAGCCTCTTTTGTAGAAAGCGGAATCGCTGTATTGTTAATATCCTGAGAAGTCAATCCGAAGTGGATAAACTCTTTAAATTCAGATAAGCCTAATTTTTCAAAAGCGTCTTTGATGAAATATTCTACTGCTTTTACGTCGTGGTTGGTTACTTTCTCCGTTTCTTTGATCCAAAGGGCATCTTCAGTAGAGAAGTTTTTATAAATGTTGCGTAAACTTTCGAATAAATTCGGGTTTACATTTTTTAGTTGTGGCAAAGGCACTTCGCACAAAGCAATAAAATATTCAATTTCAACCAATACGCGGTATTTGATTAAAGCTTCTTCAGAGAAAAATGGAGCTAGAGAAAGGGTTTTACTTCTATATCTTCCATCAATAGGAGAAATAGCATTCAATTCGTTTAGAGTTGTCATTGTTTAGTTGTTTGTTCGAAAGCCACAAATATAAACCTTTCATGACAAAATAGAAAACGAATATTTTTTTAAATAAACCGGATTAGCTTCTTTTTTAGTGTTTTCATTCCTTCAGAAGCCACTTCAGGAATTACATCTAATGGATTTCGAAGATTCGGAATCTTTATGGGTTTTGGATCAATATAAAAAATAGGTGTGTCAGGAGTGGTAAAATCGATTAATCCTGCCGCGGGGTATACTTGTAAAGAGGTCCCGATTACAGCAAAGTAATCCGCCTGCTGTGTTATTGCAATTGCTTCATCAAGTGCTGGAACGGCTTCACCAAACCAAACGATATGTGGTCTTAGTTGTTTTTGATTGTCATCTAAATCACCAAAATTCAAATCGCCTTGCCAGTCCACAATATAATTCTCATTTTTAGTGCTTCTCACTTTTAATAATTCACCATGAAGATGTAAGACTTTGGTGCTCCCGGCGCGCTCATGTAAGTCATCAACATTTTGTGTGATAATGAATACATCAAATTCGTTTTCTAATTCAGCGAGAATCTGATGTCCCAAATTAGGTTGGACCTCTTTAAGTTGTTTCCTTCTTTGATTATAAAAATCCAGCACTAAAGCTGGATTTTTATCCCAGCCTTCGGGTGTTGCGACATCCATGACGTTATGGCCTTCCCAAAGTCCGTCATTGTCCCTAAAAGTTTTTATACCGCTTTCCGCACTAATTCCAGCGCCAGTCAATACCACTAATTTCTTTTTCATTTGTAAAATGCATTAAGAGATAAAGCTAGTCTTTTTTAGTATTTTTACAAAAAAAATAACCCGCAATGATTGATCTTGATTACCTCACTTTTCTCGAAAATATTCTGACTGATAACCGAAAAGAAAAATTCCTGAAAATATTGGAAAACAGAACTAATCATTTCACCATTGCGGTGGAAGATATTTTTCAGATGCACAATACGAGTGCGGTGATGCGTAGTTGTGAGAGTTTTGGAATACAGCAATTGAATGTCATTGAGCAACGGTATGGAAAAAGTATCGATAAAGAAATTGCTATGGGCGCTCAAAAATGGGTTGATATCAATACCTTCGACAGTATTACTAATTGTGTGGATACATTGAAAAGTAAAGGGTATCAAATAATTGCCACTACACCACATTCAACGGATTGTTTGCTGGAAGATTTTGATATTTCGAAACCGAGTGCTTTATTTTTTGGAACTGAAAGAGACGGACTGTCCGAAGAAATTTTGCAACGTGCCGACGGTTTTCTAAAAATACCCATGGTTGGTTTTACCGAGAGTTTGAACATCTCAGTTTCAGCTGCGATAATTATTCAAAACTTGACGAATCGATTGCGAAATTCAAACATCCAATGGCATTTATCCGAAGAAGAAATTTTAATAAAAAGATTGGCCTGGGCCAAAAATTCTATAAAAGATATTAAGCGCATTGAAGAACGGTATTTTGCTGAAAACGTAAAGTAGTTCATTTATATAGTGTAACAGGTATGTCATTTATTTAACGCATAATTTAAAAAGAAAAACAATGAATGAATTTAAAAACAGCAAACAAAATTTAATAAAGAGTACAATGGCAGTTGGCGAAGAAGAAGTAATTGCGCCTAGTTTGGTTGTAAATGCGAATCCAGCCGATAGTGCTGAATTTACTACTGTTTATTTCCAGAGACCTAAGGTTTTATTTTTTGATGTAAATGAAACATTACTGGATCTTAATATGATGAAAAAAAGTATTGGCGGAGCTCTTGGAGATCATCCTGAATTGATGTCGTTGTGGTTCACAACAATGCTTCAATATTCATTAGTTACAACAGTAGCAAACCAATATCATGATTTTGGAAAAATTGGAGCGGCTGCACTTATGATGGTTGCCCACAAAAATGGAATTGATATAACGGATAAACAAGCCAAAGATGCTGTTGCCGCAATCTTATCATTGCCTGCACATCCAGAAGTGAAAGAAGCACTCTTACTGTTAAAAAAAGAAGGATATAAATTGGTTGCCTTCACTAACTCCTCCAATAAAGCGGTAGAAACGCAACTTAAATATGCAGGGATACATGATTTATTTAACGATGTGTTAAGTATAGAAGATGTAGGTAAATTCAAGCCACATACAGATACTTATAATTGGGCTGCTAGAAAAATGGGGTTGAAACCGAATGAATGTATGTTGATTGCGGCACATGGTTGGGATGTTGCCGGTGCAAATTGGGCAGGTTGGCAAACGGCTTTTGTCAGCCGTCCTGGACAGCAATTGTTTCCTCTTGCAAATTTACCTGAAATTAATGAAGAGAATATTTTATCAGTTGCTCAGAAGCTAATTTCATTACCGTTTCAGCAGTTGTAATCATTGAAAAATTAAAGAACGGATTGCGCAATTCAAACATTGATTGGCATTTATCCAAAAATGAAATCTTAGAAAAATGTTTGGCTTGGGCAAAAATTCCATAAAAGACATTAAATGAATTGAAGGACGGTATTTTGAGGAAAACCCAAGATAGATTGGCATTGTTATAAAAAAAACAGTCAAATTTATTTTATGTGCTTTACTAATTGGTCTAGATTTTGTCTTGTATCAAAAACGGTGATAATCTCAATCTCTTTTTTGTCAAAGTTTCTCTATAGTGGAAAGTGGTTTGTTTTGTTGCAACACATTTAAAAAGCCTTAAAATACGCAAGATTGCGGGCAACTTTCAGGTTGATTAGAAATTTGTTCAATTTTAGAAGTTAGCTTTTTAATAAAATCATTTCGAACTTTCAAATTCCAATTCTCTAAAAGAAAATCATTCAACTTTAAAAGCTTATTTTCAGCTAATTCTGATAAAAATACTTTCATTAAGAGATTTTTTTCAAAAAGTCATTGAACGCAACTCTTTTTCCTTTATTTAACTCTTTTATCCCTTTTTCAATTTCTTCTTGTTTGGGCACACTCAATTCATCCCAAAAATCAACTTTTTCTCTTTGGATGAATTCTGTGATTTTTTCGATGAATTTGTCATTCTCAATGTTGAGAATGATTTTTACCAATTCTATTTTAGAAGATTGAATAACCATTTTATTTATTTCTTAAATCCAAAGTCACAAAAAAATAGTCACAGATATTCCCATCGCATTGTCTCTCCATGAATTGTAGTACCTATACTGACAAAGTATAGTTTACTCAAATTTGTTTTTTAACGGTTAGCTGAGTCATTGCGAAGAACGAAGCAATCAAATCCAGTATTTCGACAAAGTAAGTGACAAGTTTGCGGAAGTATATAGTTTTTAGTTTAAGAAACCGCGTTACAAACGCTACGATGATGTTCCAAATTAAAATGGTACTCGTTGCAAACGAGCACCAGAGTGGGTTCTATTCTATATCTTTTTCGTACCAATATTTAAATTGTCTAACAATATTGATGTCGCTTTGTTTGTTTTCGTGTCGCCTTGTCCATTTTACTTCGTCTGCTGAAAGTTCTTCATCACTAAAGAGTTTATTTGCAATTTTTGTAATGTAAAATTTGTCGAATAATGAAATAAAATATTTATAATTATCTTCTGAAAAGTCAGTTTTGTATGGTCCTATAACAGCAGTACTTGTTGCTGTTGGGACATAAGTTTTTATTAAATCTAATAAAGCGTGTGGGTTTTTATCTAGTATTTTTTTTACATATTTCTCTAGACTATTTTTGTCTCGCTCAAACCAAGATGTAAATAAATCATTAGCGTGTTCAGGAAATTTTTCAAAAATGGAACTTTCTGTAGATTCGTTGATTGCTTTTTCTAAAAGAATTTTATTAAGTTCGATGTAATTTTCATCAGAAAATAGTTTTTGGTCAGTTCCATTCTCCTCTTGAAGCCATTCATATAAATCAAATGCAAAATTGAATTTTGATGAACCTGACAACAATTCCCTCGCAAATTGATATTGTTCTTCTTTGTTGTCGTGTTTTTTGATTAGTTGAAATACAAAAATTGCCGCTTGCCCCTTAGGAGCTCCGAAAGACAAGAAAAAAGTTTTCTGCGATGACGGAAAAAATTCAGAAATATCTGAAATGCTTTTTGATATTTTTTTCGATTTTTCCCAATCAATATCTTCTTCAATACTTCTTAATTTATATATTACATTATCAGGTGTACTTTGGTCAAGTAGTGTTTTTAAAAACTGTGTGACTTTATCAGAGTCTAAAGATATTAGTTCATCTATAAAGTTTTGAAAGACAACATCTGAAATTTCACCTTTCATCACAGAGTAACTAAAATATTTATTAAAATATTTTGGAGAAACTATCCGCTTATTTTTGAACCATTCATCTGTAATATTTCTATCAGTTAAACTATGTATTGTTGTATCTTTTTGTATTGGAAACAGTTCGTTAATAAGTCGTAATGCGCCTGCTTTTTGTCCTGAAGTATATTCTTGACCTAAATCATTAAGTAAATTCTGTTTAGATTCCTTGCTATCTTTTTCAAATATTTGGTTTATTGAACCAATAAATAATTCAGCATTTGATTTAATAAATGAATAATATTCAGGATAAAATATTTTGAGTGCTTCAATCAACATTAAGTCAACAATATTAACTTCTCTGTATAAAAGAGGCATTGAAAAAGAAAGTGTATTTCCATATCTAACTGCTAATCTCGGAGTGTCCAAACGAATTAATATATTAGTTGTAAACTGATATGCGAAGCGACGTATTTCTTCATTTGTTAATTGGATTTTATTAGAATTTATAGTTGCATCAATTATTTCGAAACAAAAATCCTTGAGTGATTCTGGTTGTGCAGATGGAATTTTCAAAGGGACTTGAATTATTTTTTCAAGAAAATTTTGTCCAGATTTTTTATTTCCTTGCTCAAAACGTTCTCCAATTGCAGTAGCCACCATTTCTTCGTCGAAAGATAAAATATATGTTGTATTTGAAAAGTCAGCTGTTAATTTAACTAACCTAAAAATAGAATGAATTTCTGATTTATCTAATCTGTCAATATCATCAATGAAAATAACTATTTTACTACTAGTGTCTTTAAGGATTTTTTCGAGTCTACTTTTAAGAGTTTCTAAATCAACATTATCTAAAACATCTCCTGTATTTGTAATTGCCTCTCCAACGTTACCAATAAATGGAATATCTATATTTAATAATTTACCATATTTTTTTAAAATTTCACCAACTTGTTCATTTTTTGTTTTTAGTTTTGAATCCAGAGTTTCTGCAAGTTTTTGAAAAAATTGAATAAGTAAAGAATTTTCATCGCTATAACGCCAAGGATTGAATTTAATGCAAATTATATTTTCATTTTTCAATAATTCAGATTCAATAAAATTTAACAGTGAGGTTTTACCTTCACCCCAAGCTCCATATAAGCCTATAACAATACAATCTTCATTTTCCCTATCAATTATTGTTGTTGCTACTCTTTTAGCAAAATCATACCGTTGAAATTTATCTTCAATCTGTTTTGAAATTGGTCTATCAGCAGAGAATTCTTGGTTCATAGTTTAATCGTGTTTTGAAATTGCAGGTAACTAGTAGATAGGTCTGATAAACGTCAGGCTTTATTTATTTTCAAATATATAAATTAATCGTGAAAAATCTTATAAATAGGAATGAGTACTAAATTTATTCTCAAAGATATATTCTTTGACTTAAGGATCATTACGGAAAACCGTAAACGGACTTATTCATCACAAAATTCCTAGCCCCGACAGCAGCGGAAAGCCTATGCCGGATGAAAAGCACTTTTTTATGGTGGTGGCAGAGCGACCAAAGGAAGCTCCTGCCAGCGGCTAGAAAAAGGGTTTGAAACCAAATAGCTTGCAGCGTAGGGCGGGAATTGCTCCTGAAATAAATTCAGGATAAAAAAAATCCCCCAACTACTTTCGTAATTGGGGGATTTAATTTTATAGAAAAATGGAACGGTTATTAGTTCACAATAACCCATTGCCCTGAGGCGATTAAGCTTTCGGCTTTTTTGAATTTCATTTCTTGTGTTTGTCCGTTAGCCACGTTTTGAATGGTAACGTTGTCATTGCGATTGATTTTTGGCATATCTCTCACGATAGTTTCTGTTACTTGTCGTTGTTGCGTTTCTCCAGCTTCACGATTTATATTTTCGCTATTTGGAATTTCGTCTTTACTTAATTTATAGTCTTCTTTCTGACGAACTTCTTTTGCTTCTTGAATTTGTTGATTCTCTTGAGCCGGTAAGTCCCCTTTAAATAAAAATGAGATAACTTCTTTATTTACATTGTCAAGCATTGCTCTAAATAAATTGAATGCTTCCAGTTTGTAAATAAGCAATGGGTCTTTTTGTTCGTGAACGGCTAGTTGAACCGATTGTTTCAACTCGTCCATTTTACGCAAGTGTTTTTTCCAGGCTTCATCAACAATAGTTAAAGTGATATTTTTTTCGAAATCAGCAACTAATTGATTCCCGTTGCTATCGTATGCTTTCTTCAAATCAGTAACCACATTTAAGGTTTTGATTCCATCAGTGAATGGAACTACAATACGCTCAAACTGGTTGTTTTTATCTTCGTAAACATCTTTTATGATAGGGAACGCTTCTCTGGCACTTCTTTCTGTTTTCTCGGTATAAAATTCTAGTGTCGCTTTATAAATTTTACCGGTTAATTCCATTTCATTTAATTTCACAAACTCACTTTCGGAAACCGGAGAAGTGATAGAGAAATAACGAATTAACTCGAATTCAAAGTTTTTGAAGTTATTTGTCGCTTTGTTTTCGTCAATAATCAATTCACAAGTATCGTAAAGCATGTTGGCAATATCCAATTTCAAACGCTCTCCAAACAAAGCATGACGACGACGTTTATAAACTACTTCACGTTGTGCATTCATAACGTCATCATATTCCAATAAACGTTTACGAACACCAAAATTGTTTTCTTCTACTTTTTTCTGAGCACGTTCAATAGATTTTGTCATCATAGAATGCTGAATCACTTCACCTTCCTGCAATCCCATTCTGTCCATCACTTTAGCAACTCTTTCAGAACCAAACAAACGCATCAGGTTATCTTCAAGAGAAACATAGAACTGTGAACTTCCAGGATCACCTTGACGACCGGCACGACCACGCAACTGACGGTCCACACGACGTGAATCGTGACGTTCCGTTCCAACAATCGCTAATCCACCCGCCGCTTTCACTTCGGCTGATAATTTGATATCGGTACCACGACCAGCCATGTTTGTAGCAATTGTTACCACACCGGATTTTCCTGCTTCTTCAACGATTTGAGCTTCTTGTTTGTGCATTTTTGCATTCAATACATTGTGCGCAACACCTCTCATTTTAAGCATTCGGCTTAATAATTCTGAAATCTCTACCGAAGTGGTTCCAATTAATACGGGTCTTCCTGCATTAGATAATTGGGTTACATCCTCAATTACAGCATTGAATTTCTCACGAGTAGTTTTATAAATAAAATCTTCTTTGTCTTTTCTGGCCATTCCTCTGTTAGTAGGAATTTCTACTACATCCAGTTTGTATATTTGCCATAACTCTCCTGCTTCAGTTACTGCTGTTCCAGTCATACCGCCAAGTTTACTGTACATTCTGAAATAGTTTTGCAACGTTACTGTTGCAAATGTTTGTGTAGCAGCCTCAATTTTTACGTTTTCTTTAGCTTCAATTGCTTGGTGTAAACCATCAGAATAACGACGACCATCCATGATACGACCGGTTTGCTCATCAACAATCATGATTTTGTTGTCCATGATTACATATTCAACATCTTTTTCAAATAAAGCATAGGCTTTCAAAAGCTGCGTTAACGTGTGAATGCGCTCACTTTTAATTCCGAAATCTTGGAATAATCTTTCTTTTTCTTCTGCTTCTGTATCTTTATCCAGTTTTTTCTTTTCGATAGCTGCAATTTCAGTTCCAATATCCGGAAGAACGAAAAAGTCAGCATCCGTATCTCCTGAAAGGAATTTTATTCCATTATCAGTCAACTCAACTTGGTTGTTTTTTTCTTCAATTACAAAATACAATGCTTCATCAACTTTATGCATTTCGCGATTGTTGTCCTGCATGTATTGGTTTTCGGTTTTTTGAAGCAATTGTTTGATTCCTTCTTCACTCAAAAACTTAATTAAAGCTTTATTTTTAGGTAAACTTCTGTACGCCCTTAATAATATGAATCCACCTTCTTTGGTATTTCCTTCTTTGATTAATTTTTTAGCTTCAGATAAGAAACCGTTAGCCAACTGACGTTGTAAACTAACTAAGTTTTCAATTTTTGGTTTCATTTCCATGAATTCATGACGATCTCCTTGTGGAACCGGTCCTGAAATAATCAATGGTGTTCTCGCATCATCAATTAAAACCGAATCAACCTCATCGACAATGGCATAATTGTGTTTTCTCTGAACTAATTCATCTGGCGTATGCGCCATGTTATCTCTTAAGTAGTCAAAACCAAATTCATTATTCGTTCCGTAAGTGATGTCAGCATTATAAGCTTTTTTTCTTCCTTCAGAACTTGGTTGGTAGTTGTCAATACATTCAACAGATAAACCATGAAATTCGAATAAAGGCGCTTTCCAGGTACTATCACGTTTTGCCAAGTAATCATTTACGGTCACTAAATGTACCCCGTTTCCAGTCAAAGCATTTAAGTACAGCGGTAAGGTTGCCACCAATGTTTTTCCTTCCCCCGTTTGCATCTCAGCTACTTTTCCTTCATGCAAAACCATTCCACCTATTAACTGTACGTCATAGTGAATCATATCCCAAGTAATTTCCTTACCGGCAGCACTCCAAGAATTAGCCCAAATTGCGTTGTCACCATCTAAAGTGATGTAGCTTTTAGTTGCTGAAAATTCGCGGTCTTTTGCAGTTGCAGTTACAACGATTTGGGTGTTGTCTTTAAATCGTCTAGCCGTTTCTTTTACTACGGCAAATGCTTCAGGAAGAATTTCCAGTAACGTTTTTTCCGAAATATCATAAGCTTCTTTTTCCAGCGCATCAATAGCGATATAAATATCTTCTCTTTTATCAATGTCTTCAATGCTTTCCACTTCTTGTTTCAATACGTCGATTTTCGCATCTTTTTCAGAACGGGCTTGTTTTATTTCATCTTTGAAAAATGCGGTACGCGCTCTAAGTTCATCATTAGATAATGCCATTAGAGGATTTTCAAAAGTTTTAATTTTGTTAAGATAAGGCTGTAAAGCTTTTACATCTTTTTGAGATTTATCTCCAACAAAGACTTTAATGATACTGTTTATAAAACTCATAATATGTTTTTATTTCTATTTGTGTAATTGTGTAAATTTAAACAAAAAAAAAGCCTCTTTTGAGACTTTTTCTTGGTTTACTTTTTAATATTCATCCTCATTCCAAAGATAATCTTCGTCTGTAGGATAATCTGGCCAAATTTCTTCCATTGATTCATATATCTCGCCTTCATCTTCTATAGATTGAAGGTTTTCTACTACTTCTAATGGAGCTCCTGCTCTAATAGCGTAGTCAATAAGTTCGTCTTTGTTAGCAGGCCACGGGGCATCACTTAAATAAGATGCTAATTCTAATGTCCAATACATCTGTTGTCGATTTAGTTTTGTGCAAAAATAAATTTTTTACTGAAAAAGACAAGTAAAAAATCATTTATTTTAATAAAAAGTTAAGAACATGTTTATTGATTGCTGATTTTTGATTGCGGATTAACGATTTTTGATTTTAAAATATGATGTTTCACGGTTTTAAATCGCTTATAGTCATTTCAATTAAATAATAGATTTAACTTTTCAGTAATCTGAAATGCTTAACCAGTTCACTTTCAATGCTAGGGTCAAAAATCGTTTATCTTCAATCTGATAGCTATTTCCTTGGAATCCATTGCACTTCCGCAGCGTTCAAGTCATGAGACAACTTTCGTGCCAACACAAAAAGATAGTCAGATAGTCGGTTCAGATACTTGATTGCGATTTCAGCAATGGGTTCATTGTGGCTTAAATGGACTGCTAAACGCTCTGCTCTACGACAAACGCAACGTGCGATATGACAATATGACACGGTTGTATGCCCACCGGGAAGTACAAAATGGGTCATCGGTGGCAATGCTTCTTCCATAGTATCAATTTCATTTTCCAACAATTCAATGTCGGATTCTATGATTCCTAATTTTTTTAAACGCAATTCCCCGTTTTTCATCACCTCTTTTTCCGGAGGCGTGGCTAGTATAGCACCAACGGTAAACAATCGATCTTGAATTTCGATAAGGATTTCTTTGTAATGGCTATTCATTTCCTGATCCCGAATTAGACCTATATGGGAATTCAGTTCGTCAACAGTGCCATAACTTTCTATACGGGCATGGTCTTTTGGTACCCTGGTTCCGCCAAAAAGTGCTGTTGTTCCTTTATCTCCCGTTTTTGTATATACTTTCATCTGCCGTTTATTTGATTTTAAAAAGAACAAATTTAGGGTATTAATTCCACTATTGCTGTTACAAATCTATCCAGTGAACCTTCACTGAGATTGAAATACAAGTCGGGTTCAATGCATTCAATTTCCATTAAATAAAGTTCATTATCAATTAGAATTCCATCTACACGGGCATATAATAGGTTGTCCTTAAAGGTGTCAACTACTTTTTGAGCTTTCTCAACCATCTCTAGACTTGGTTGAACCAAATTGTATTTTCCTCCAAATAACGACTGTACTCTAAAATCGCCATCAACAGGTTTTTTATTCACCGCATGAGAGAATTTTTTATTAAAAAAAATAAAAGAGGTTTCACCCAACGTTTGAATTTGGGGCATGAATTCCTGTAAAAGCAGCTCTTTCTGCGAAGCTATAGCTGTATATTGTTCGTTTATCTTTTCAATATCCGATCTTTCAAAAACTTCTGTGAGATAGGAACCCGCAGAAAAGGCAGGTTTTATAACTGCTTTTTTCCAATGTGAGGGAATACGTTTTGCTAGATTGAGATTGTCTGTTTTATCTATAAATACAGTTGGAAGAATTGTGATTCCTTGCTTTTCCATTTCACGCAAATAAAACTTATGAATGTTTTGCTTAATTATTTCAATGGGGTTAAGCGTTTTTATTCCTGATTTTTCTATATGGTCCAGCCAAATATTAAATTCGGTTTCTTTTTCGAAATAATCCCAGGTATTGCGAAAAATTAAATAGTCGAAATCAGACCAATTAATGGTTTTGTCACTCCAAATAACTGGTTTGGCTTCGATATTATGTTTCGCTAATACAGGAATTAATTTTTGATCTTCGGGATTTAAATCGGGAAGTTTTTCGCAGGTTAGTATGGCGATTTTCATTTGCTATGATTATTTGGAATTTTAAATATAATTGTAAGTAGGGTTTCCTAGCCCGGATAAAAGCGGCATCCTCTTTCTTGACATTCAAACGAAGGAAGAATGGCAAGAAAGAGATATAGCGTATAGCCGGAAAAAGCTCCCGAAAAAAAAACTATTTAGTAGTGTCGCTTTCAATAAGTCCGTCACGCAAACGAATAATTCTATGTGCATAAGCCGCGATTTCCTCTTCGTGCGTTACCAGAATAACAGTATTTCCATTGGCATGGATGTCTCCAAAAAGTTTCATGATTTCTAATGATGTTTTACTGTCTAAATTTCCGGTAGGTTCATCGGCAAGAATGATAGATGGTTTGTTGACCAAAGCCCTTGCAATAGCCACACGCTGGCGTTGTCCACCCGAAAGTTGGTTGGGTTGGTGGTCCATTCTGTCGGCAAGATTTACTTGTTCCAAAACTTCAGTAGCCCGGACATTTCTTTCGGATTTAGAATAACCGGCGTAAATCATGGGTAAAGCCACATTATCTAGGGCGGTTGTTCTTGGCAAAAGATTGAAAGTCTGGAAAACAAATCCTATTTCCTTATTGCGAATTTCAGCTAATTCATCATCTTTCATTTGGCTGACATCTTTTCCGTTCAAAATATAACTCCCGGAAGTGGGTGTGTCCAAACAACCTAATAAATTCATTAAAGTAGATTTTCCGGATCCTGAAGGCCCCATTAATGCCACGTATTCCCCTTTATTTATTTGTAAATCAATGCCTTTTAGGACGTAAACGATTTCATTCCCGAGTACAAAATCTCGTTTGATATTGGTTATTTTGATTAAGGGGTTTGCCATTGGAATTTTTGATTGCTAATTAACGATTTTTGATTTTAAAAGTACAAAAGACTTTTGAATTATTAATAAGTAGTTGTTTTTTAAAATTTGTTACAAGTTTTCTGGTCAATTTGGAATAACGGAATGATTTATAAACGAGCACTTTTTTTGTTTTTTTATATTTCTCTTAAAACACGATTTTTTAATAAATAAAATCGCTCTTTATTGTTTTATACTATTTTTTTAATAATTTATATAATTCACACCTTATTTCTTTTTATTTCATAATTATATGGGTAATTTATAATATTTTTGTATTTAGGGTGATTAATTATCAATATTGCTTAGCTTTGTTTAAATAATGTTTAATCAAATCAAGAAATTATGGAAAGTAAAAAGTTATTATTAGGTGTAGCGTTAATCGCTTTGGGATTTACCTCTTGTAAAGATGAAAAAGCGGAACAAGCAGAGAAAACAGTTGATAGCTATGTTATGTACGTAGATTCAGTAGGTAATGTTGCTGCAGAAGACGCGAAAGGAAACTGGCAGGGAATTGAAGCTACTTATGAATTGAAAAGCGGAGAAGCTGAAGCTGCGATAGCAAACATGAAAGATAATGCAAAAGCGCAAGAGCGTCTTGATGCAAGTAGAGCCAAATATGAAGCTTTAAAAACCAAATATGAAGCTTTAAAAGCACCAGAGCAACCAACTACTGATGTAACAATTAGCTCAAAACAACAATTAAGAAATGCTTTATTTGGTCAAGGAAAAATTGGGGATGACATGAATTTTAGCTGGGTAAATGCAGCGAATATACATAGTGTTTACCAACAATTTATCCATACTACTGAAGATAATAAAGACAGTTACACACGTGAAGACTGGGATGAAATTAAATTAATGTACGAAGCATTGGACAGCAGAAAAAATACTGTTGAAAAAGAAGGACTTTCGTCTGAAGATAACAGAAAAATTGCGGCTTTAAAATTCAAATTTGCTCCAATGTTGAAAGTGAATAGAATGGGAGCAAAATCAGGAGAAATGAAAAGAGCAAAAGAATAACAGACTTACTGATTCAAGGTTAGAAATGACAGCCAGCAATGGCTGTTATTTTTTTTGCATTAAATGCGAATTATAAAGTGCTCTTTGGGCTGTTCTCTTCTAAAAAATACTAATCCCCATTGAAAAGTGTCAATTGTAACAGTAACTTTTGGATGTTTTTTTATGATTCCCCAAGTTTCTTCCATTTCTGGTGACCAATGAATGTCGTCAAAAATCCACACGGTTTCATTAGTAATCGTAGGAAGTAATAATTCGAAATATTCTAAAGTAGCCTGTTTTTGATGATTACCGTCGAAATAAATTAGGCTTTGGGTTTTGAGTTTTTGAGTCAAATAACTGTTAAATTCTATTATAACGGAATTTATATCGGTTAAACTAAATTCTCTGAATTGATTTTGGGCAATTTTTGCAGTTTCCGGACAACCTTCTAATGTTGTAATTTTTGCTTTTGAATTACCTAAAAAAAGGGCAGAAGAAGCCAAACCTAATGACGTGCCAATTTCTAAAATAGATTCTGGTCGTAAATATTTCGTAATTCTAAATAATAATTGGGCGCGCTTCGGAGAAATTCCGGCTGTTTTTGCAATCATAAAGATTGCTCTTTTATTCGATTTGAAAACTTTCGAACCTGCACCAAAATCAGTTACTTCAATGGTATTGCTGTTTTCTAAAAGGGAGTTTCTATACTTTTTTAAAATAGCATATTCTGGTTTTAGTTTTTTGTCATAAAAACATTTCGTCAATAAACTAAATACGAACGGTGAATGTACCGCATGCTCATTTTTTGAGTGCCAAAGGAATTGTAAATACGATTTTATTTGGAATAACATAGAGACATTTGCAAAGTAGTGGCGAAGATACGAAAAAGAAGCTAAGAGAGAAGTTGCAGGATACAAATTAGCAACAGAGAAGAAGTGACGCGCTAAATTCTGAACTATGTAACTTTAAAACTTTAAGTCTATATTTGCACCCTTGGTATTTTTGCTAATAAAAATGCCGATTTTATATAATGATAACAACAGCAATAGAAAATAAGACTGCCATAAGCTCGGAAGAAATTGACCGATGCATCACTATTTTGGCACAATTAAATACTGATACAGATCAAATATTTGATATCCCGAAAGAACAACGAACAGCCTTAATCAAAGCGGCAGGAATATTTTCCAGACCCGATCGTGACGAACTTTCCCGTAGAAAAAAGGACGGGAAACTGGTAATCAAACGGAAAATGGAAAAGCGGGACAGAACCGCCCGTAAAGAAACCGGAATCCGTCATGCCCGTGAAGCGAGTGTTTTTGTGGCGCCAAAGTTGTTGGCTATAAACCATCTCGCTCTTAAAGCACAATTTGAACTGGAAACTCCCAGAAATTGTTATGTATGTAAAACCGAGTTTACTAAAATGCACCACTTTTATGATACGATGTGTATCGATTGTGGTGATTTTAATTATGCCAAACGTTTTCAAACCGCAGACGTAAAAGGTCAAGTCGCTGTCATTACGGGTTCTCGCTTAAAAATAGGGTATCACATTACGTTGATGTTGCTGCGTGGTGGAGCGACTGTTATTGCTACGACTCGTTTTCCGGTGGATTCGGCCTTGCGGTTTTCTAAGGAAGATGATTTTATGGAATGGGGACATCGCTTGAAAATTCATGGATTGGATTTGCGACACATTCCCAGTGTGGAAATTTTTTGCAATTTCATAGAGCAAAAATACGAACGATTGGATATCTTGATTAATAATGCGGCGCAAACAGTAAGACGTCCCGCAGGATTCTACACCCATTTAATGGAAAATGAAGCCCTTTCTATCGCTTCTTTGCCAAAACAAGCACAAGAGTTATTGCTGGATCATACCAATTGTCTGGATGAATTAAAAGTATTGACAGCAGGAGTTTCTTCCAATCAAAATATGCCGGTAACCTGGCATGGACCAGAACCTGGAATTGGGTTGCGGGCTTCCGCCAAATTATCCCAGATTCCGTATTCGTTTGATAATGCACTGGTGGCAAATGAAGTTTTTCCGGAAGGGCAACTTGATGCCGATCTGCAACAAGTAGATTTAAGAAAAACCAACAGTTGGCGTTTGCGATTGGGACAAATTGAAACGACTGAAATGATCGAAGTGCAGTTGGTGAATTCAGTAGCGCCTTTTGTATTGTGTAACCGACTTTCCGAAGTTATGAAGAAAGACAACACGGGACAAAAGCACATCATCAACGTTTCGGCAATGGAAGGAAAGTTTCATCGTTTTTTCAAGGAAGACCGCCATCCGCATACCAATATGGCCAAAGCCGCATTAAATATGTTGACCCATACTTCCTCAGGGACTTTGGCAAAAGACGGAATTTTTATGAATGCAGTAGATACCGGTTGGGTAACCGATGAGGATCCTGCCGAATTAGCCAAAAGAAAACAGGAAGAAGAAGACTTCCAACCGCCATTGGATATTGTTGATGGTGCCGCACGGGTTATGGATCCTTTGTTTGACGGTATTAATACAGGAAAACACTGGTGCGGGAAGTTTTTGAAAGATTACAATCCTATTCCTTGGTAAAAGCCATAAAGTTTATGAAATTTTTAGAGTTTTATATTAGGTTCAAAACCGTTTTATTAATTAGGTTTGTTATAATTATTAATTTAGGGGCTGTTATTCTGCAGTTTTCTTTATATTAGTATCTTTAATATAGAATTCAATAAATATAAAAGTTGAGCATTAGCTAATTTAACCACATTTTAATTTTAAAATACTATGGTAATAGAGTATCAAGGGGAACAAAACGGAATTCCGACAAAATTTACTGTAAGAATCATCGGAAATAATATATCGAAAACGAGTTCGAATTACCAAATTGATTTATTGGTAGGAGACAAAAAATTGCCGACTTTTAAGACATTAATCCATAAGAGTTTGTCTAATTGTTTGAAAGAGGTTTACTTGTTCCGCAAATACAACGGTATCAAGTTTGATGCTTCTTCCGAAATAGTAGCGCCTAAAGTAACCCTTTACGATTCGATTTTATATAATTATCATAAGAAGACCTTATTTTTGGCGTAAACCATTACAAAGGCCACGAGTTTATAAAATGAAAACCACAACAGAATTAGATTTTGTTGTGGTTTTTATTTCAATTGCTATTTGTAAAGTTTATTGTTTAAAACTGTAACTGAACACTCTATCCTTCTATCTTCGCACTCAGCTCAAACCATCTTTCTTCTTTTTCTTCAATTTTATTGATGATGTTTTTCAATTCGTTGGCTTTCTTTTCAATATCGCCTTCAGCAATTTTTCCGTCTGAGAATAATTGTTCAATAGTTATTTTCTGAATCTCTAAATCCTTGATTTCTCGTTCCGTTTTTTGGAATTCTTTTTGCTCGTTGAAGGTTAGGTTCCCGGTTGGATTGTTTTGTTTCCAGTCTTTCTTATCGGCTTTGTTTTCCTCTTTTTGAGCAACATCAGCACTGTCTTCATAGGCTCTGAAATCAGAATAGTTTCCAGGGAAATCTTCCACCACACCATCACCTCTAAAAATGAATAAGTGATCCACAATTTTATCCATGAAATACCTGTCGTGAGAAACCACAACTAAGCAACCCGGATAATCCAAAAGGAAGCTTTCCAAAACATTCAGCGTTACAATATCCAAATCATTGGTTGGCTCATCCAGAATCAAGAAGTTTGGATTCTGAATCAAAACCGTACACAAGTACAAACGTTTCAATTCACCACCGCTCAATCGATCGACAAAATCGTATTGCTTTTTAGAATCAAACAAGAAACGCTCCAATAATTGTGAAGCCGAAATCAATTTGCCTTTCATCAACGGAATAAATTCTCCGTATTCCTTAATCACATCAATAACACGCTGACCCGGTTTTGGGTTAATCCCGCTTTGGGTATAATATCCTATTTTTATAGTCTCGCCAACAACCACTTTTCCACCATCAAGCGGAATGTTTCCTGTCAAAAGATTCAAGAAAGTAGATTTTCCGGTTCCGTTTTTTCCAATGATTCCAATGCGTTCCCCACGTTGAAAATCAAAACTGAAATTATTCAAAATCACATGATCTTTGAATTTCTTGGAGATTTTGTGAAGCTCGATAATCTTGCTTCCCATGCGTTCCATGTTAATTTCCAGCTCTACTTTATTTTCACGACGGCGACTTTGCGCTTTTTCCTTGATGTCATAAAAATCATCCTGACGCGATTTCGATTTTGTCGTTCTCGCTTTTGGCTGACGGCGCATCCATTCCAATTCTTTTACAAAAAGATTCTGCGCTTTATCCACACTCGAATTCTCTGATGCGATGCGTTCCTCTTTTTTCTCTAAATAATAAGAGTAATTTCCTTTGTATTGGTATAATTTTCCGTTGTCTAATTCTATGATTTCGTTACAAACACGCTCTAAAAAGAAGCGGTCGTGCGTCACCATAAACAACGTAATGTTTTCTTTAGCAAAATAACTTTCCAACCATTCAATCATCTCTAAATCCAAGTGATTAGTAGGTTCATCCAGAATTAATAAATCAGGACGATTGATCAAAATGATAGCCAGTGACAACCTTTTTTTCTGTCCACCAGAAAGATTTTTCACTTTCAGTTTGAAATCTTCCAACTTCAGTTTGAACAAAATTTGCTTATACTGCGTTTCAAAATCCCACGCATTGTGCTGATCCATTCCGTCAAAAGCTTTTTGGTACGCTTCTTCGTCTTCAGGATTTTCTAATGCTTTTTCATACGCCTCAATCACTTTCAAAGTCTCATTATCCGAAGCAAAAATGCTTTCTTCGATGGTCAATTCGTCTTGCAAATTGTTATTTTGCGAAAGGAAAGCCATTTTTATGCCTTTTCTCAAAACTACTTGTCCTGTATCAGACTCTTCTAAACCATTAATAATACTCATAATGGTAGTTTTTCCAGAGCCGTTTTTGGCTATGAAGGCAATTTTTTGGTCTTTATTGATTCCAAAAGAAATGTTTTCAAAAAGCGTTCTTTCTCCAAAAGATTTCGAGATATTTTCGACAGATAAGTAATTCATGGTATAATAGTTCTTAAAATAAAGCTTTTATGTGTGTTTAAAATGAAGAGGTCTTTAATTAGGTCTCTAATTTTAAATAGGAGTTTAATATTGACGGTGCAAAGATACCTTTTTTGAATCAAACAAAAAAGATAGCTTTACACTATCCAGAGAAACGCATCAGTTTTATTTTAAAAAATTATTAATTTAAGAAAGAAATAACTTGTTAAATAAACTTAAAATTGTTTTATTAAACAATTTTTAATCAATAATATAGGTGTTTTA
The DNA here is from genome assembly GCF_048158655.1 of Flavobacterium algoriphilum. NCBI lineage: Bacteria > Pseudomonadati > Bacteroidota > Flavobacteriia > Flavobacteriales > Flavobacteriaceae > Flavobacterium > Flavobacterium algoriphilum. The sequence goes on along the minus strand of NZ_JBLNKY010000004.1, from coordinate 229,375 downwards.
TGACAGGTAAAATATTAATAGAGCTGCTTGAAATTGAAAATGGCATCTTAACCTTTGATATTATGGGGTATCAGACTGATATTACAGATAAAATCATTGAGAAAAAAGCGGATTATGTTTAGCTGTAAAAGGGAATCAACCAAAACTGCTTGAAGAAATTGAAGATGAATTCAGATTTACAAAAGATATTAGCCACTCCGAAACTATGGAAAATATGAGCAGAAAAATAATTGAAAATAGAACCCATAACTTTTTTGTTAATTACTAAAATAGCACTAAATTTTTTAGAGAATGACAATTCTTCAAAATTAGGAATTAAAGGAAAACACCTTAAAGCTGGCTAGAGTAACAGTTATCTTGAAAAATTATTGGGTATTAATAAAAAACTCATGCGTTTGCCCTGTTACACTATCTCTTACGTTAAATTTTTAATAATTTATTGACCTTATACCTTTTTCTATTACTAAAGGTCAATATACGTTTATCTTTGAAAATATTTCATATTTCCCAATTGTGTTTTAACTAGTAATTCCTAAAACCAGCATTGTTTCTTTAGTAGTTCCATATTGTTCTATAATTTATTTTTTTAAATACTCGATCTCCAATTTATTACTCATTGAATTATTTAATGTTTTAGAAATATAATCCGAAGGTGACAGTTTGAAGTGTTTTTGAAAATTCCTTCCAAAACTAGTTTGTGATTTATAACCCACAATATCAGCGATTTCATACATTTTATAATCATCATTCAACAACAATTCAGCAGCTTTTTTTAGCCTAACCAAGTTGATTAATTCATTCGGGCTCATATTTGAAATATCTTTAATTTTTCTATATAACGTAGATCTACTCATATTCATTATTTCAGAAAGTGATTCAACACTTAAATTTTGATCCGCAATATTTTTTATAATTTCTTCATCTAATTTTTTTAAAAAGTTTTCATCTGTCTTATTGTTTGCCATGCTTTTGATATGAGAAAGAGGAGAGCTAGCATAATAATTCATTATTTGTTTCCTGTTTTCGATTAGATTTGAAGACTGAACTTTTAAGTATTCCATAGAAAAAGGTTTAGCAACATACGAATCTGCTCCAACTTCTAACCCGTCAATTTGGGATTTTAGGGAATTTTTTGCGGTTAGTAATATTACAGGGATATGACTTGTTTCAAGATTGGTTTTAATTTTTTTACATAGTGTAATTCCATCCATAATAGGCATTTCTATATCGCTTATCACTAATGCAATATTTTCGTTATGAATTATTTTAAATGCCGCTTCTCCATTATTCGCTTTTAAAACAAAATAAAACGGCAGCAATTCTTTGGTTATAAAATTTAATAAATCTTCATTATCTTCTACAACCAGTATAGTCGTTTTTTTATTTTTTATTACGGGTTCTATTACTTCACTCTCATTACTATCGATGTCTTTGGCAAGACCGTCATATAGCATAAATTCTTCTTCTTGACGTAAAGGAACGACGAACTCAAATACATTCATTTTTGGTTCAGAAAAAACCAGCTGCAAACTACCATTATGAAGCTGCGTTAAGGACTTTACTAAAGACAATCCAATTCCGGTTCCGGAATTATTATCCATATTGTCTACTCTAAAAAAAGGTTCAAAAATCTTGTCTTTCAAATAACTTGGAATTAAATCCCCATCGTTTTTAACTGTTAATTTTAGTTTTTTATCGTCTCTGATTAAACTCACAATAACTTTGTTTTCTGAATATTTGATTGCATTATTGAATAAATTACTGAGTATTTTTTTTAAGGCTTCTTTGTCTATATAAGCGTAAATGTCTTTATCGCTTAATTCTAATTCAAAATCAATATTTTTCTCTTCAATAAGTTGACTAAATCTCAAATGCATGTTCCTGACCAATGCTGATATATTTACTTCAACAAAGGTTAGTTTTAAACCGCCAATTTCTGTTTTTCTAAAATCTAAAAGTTCATTTACAAGTTTTAATAATCTTGAGGTATTCTTTTTCATTATAGAGAGATTTTGCGGAATCTCGGGAGTTTGATATTCAAACTTTAAAAGTTTTTCTAAAGGGCTTATAATAAGTGTTAGCGGTGTCCTGATTTCATGTGCAACATTTGTGAAAAATTCTATCTTGGCTTGATATATTTCTTTTTCTTTTTCGTCATTTAAATGTTTAATTTTCCTGTCATTTTTTTCTTGGCTTAAATTAGTAGAATAGCGAATAATCAGGAACAAGCCGTAACAGATTAATATAAAATACAATAGATAAGCATAAGTGCTTGCCCAAAATGGAGGTAGTATTTTTATTTTAACAGCAATTTCTTTACTCCAAACACCAAAACTATTGCGTGATTTTACTTTAAAAACATAGGAGCTGGGAGAAAGTTCAGTAAAGAAAACTTTATTGTTTCTTTCTAAGTAAACCCATTCCTTGTTTACATTTTCTAATTTATACCAATATTCTGTCAACTCTGCTCCGGTATAATTTAATGCTGAAAATTCAATATTAAAAGAAGATTGATTGTGTTTTAATTCTAGTTCGTCTATATGCGAAATAGATTTTTTTATGGGAGAGTCAATATCGTTTGGTTGCACTTCTTGATTATTTATCTGTAAACTAGTTATAAAGATTTTTGGAGCGTATTTGTTTTTACTAAAATGTTTAGGATTGAAGCTAATCATACCGTTTAAGTTGCCAAAATACATATCTCCATTAGTGTCCTTAAAAGCAGAATTGTAGTTAAATTGATCACTCAATAAACCATTTGCGGTTGTGTAAATTTTAACACTATTGTTTTTAGGATTAAACTGGACTAATCCTTTAGAGGTTGTTATCCATAAATTTTTCTTGTCATCTTCTAAAATAGAATAGTAAACATTGCTTGGAAATCCTTTTTTGGTGTTGAATTTTGTAAAAGTTCTTGTTCTTTTGTCAAATAGATTTAAACCGTTTTCTGTGGCAATCCATAAATTTTTCTTGGTGTCCTCAAAAATGGAGTTGATAGAATTATTGCTTATTCCTTTACTATCTTTATAATTGTATCTAAAAATTTCTTTTTTCTTATTTTTAGAATTGTAAAATAATAATCCATCTCTATAGGTTCCCGCCCAATAATTCCCATCATTATCTTCCTTAAATGAAGTATAATGCATGTTTTCAGGGAAATTCTTTAAAACATCAAAATTGTCATTTGTTTGATTGTATTTGTAAATTCCAACGGAGGTTAACACCAAAAAATCTTTATTTTTAGTTTCATAGAAACTAAAAATAAAATTACTTTTAAGAGCTCCTATTTCATTGCGCGCATTGTAATGTTTAATTACTTTTCCGGATTTACGATCCATTACATCTAAACCATGTTCAAAAGTACCTATCCAAATATTTTCTTTTCGAGGCAGTAAAGCATGAATGTTGTAATAGGATACTGAACCAGAAGTACCCTTTGTTTTATAAGTAGTAAATACCTGAGTTTTCGGGTTGAATTTATTGAGTCCTGCGTCTTCAGTTCCTATCCAAAAATCGCCTTTATCATCTTTTTGGATTTCTCTGACAGCGCTTCCGCTAATCGAATTTTGATTGTTCTTAGGGAAGTATTTTTTAAATTGCGTGTATTGTTTCTGATGATAGTTGATACCTCCAAAATAAGTTCCAATCCAAACTCCATTTTCTTTATCAATAGTAATAGAATAGGCCGCATTATCTGAAATACTAAAAGGGTCGTTGAAATCTTTTTTTAGATTCGTGTGTTTTTTTGTTTGAAGATTATAAATATAAACGCCTGATTCGCTTGCTATCCAAATTTCATTTTTCCCATTTTTTTTGAATTGTCTTACAAACAAAGGATCTTTAGTGGCAAAAGGTAAGCAAGATGTACTTTTATCTATGCGATTATAGGAAAGAACACCACGATCTTGTGTTCCTATCAAAATATTGTTTTTGTCTAAAGCATAAATTACTGTTATTCTATAAGGTGCGTTATTATAATTTAATGGTACGGTCTCGAATGATAAACTTTCCTCTGAATAATGATATAACTTGTTTAAAGAAGAAACCCATATTTCTCCTCTTGTATCTCTGGTAATAGAAGTAGCTATGAAATAATTATTTGGATTAAATGTAGTGGTTTCGTTTTTTGCAGTTGAATATTTATAGAGAATATTCCCTGAAATGAACCATATATTGCCGTGTTTATCATGCTCAATTGCTGCTATTCTATCATTAATGGCTTCGTTCTGAATACTAAAACTATCTAGCTTTTTATTGTATTTATACAATCCTTTGTCAGTTCCTACCCAAATAATACCTTTGTATTCATGCAAAGATTGAATGTAATTGCTTCCTAAACTATGAATCGGGTCTGAATTACTTCGATAGGTCTTGAAACGATACCCGTCAAATCTGTTTAAACCATCTTTTGTCCCAAACCACATAAATCCATCTTCATCTTGTAATGATGTCAAAACAGTATTATTTGAGAGACCTTCTTCTACTTGATAATGCTTAAAATAATATTCTTGCGCTTGCAAAGAATCTATGGTAAAAATAAAAAAAATACAAAAAAATAAGAATTTACGCATATTAATGATTTTGATGTTTTATACTGACTTCAACGAATCGTCTCAATTGTATTCCAAATGATGCAAATGTCTATTTTATTTGAACTAAACAGATAATTTGCACCAATAGTAGGAAATATTGACACAAATGAATTGATTTTTTTTGAATAAAAATGACCTAATTTGAATTTTAAATTAAAAGATATTGATAATTAATTGGCTTTAAAATTATTATATCTATAAAAAAAATCAACAAAAATTCACATTATTAATTTACAAAAAAAATGAAACACATTTTATTGGAGAGCAACATGAATTGCTTTTTTGTTCGAATCAGAGACGATTAAACTCTCGCAATTATTTAATAAACCAAAATAAATTAAAACTATTTAATATGAAAAATCAATGAAAACAAAAATCAACCAAATTTTAAAACAGAGATATTACCTCTTACTTTTTTTTAGTTTTTTACTACAACAAAGTTATGCTCAAGAGCAAATTAAAATTACGGGAAAAATAACAGCTGCTGTCAATGGAGATGGTATTCCACTTGCCAATATTCTTGTGAAAAATACTTCAAACGGTACCGCAACAGATTTTGATGGAAATTTCTCCATTATGGCTAAACTAGGCCAAGTGCTTGTTATTACCTATCAAGGTTACAAAACGAAAGAGGTTACTGTAAATAAAGAAACTGTAATCAATATTTCTTTGGCTGAAGATATTCTTGCTTTGAATGAGATTGTAATCGTAGGATATGGCTCGCAAGAAAAGAAAAATCTTACTGGCGCAATTTCAATAGTCAAAGCGGACGAAATTCAAAAAAGACAAGTCACTACAATGGCCGAAGGCTTACAAGGTTTAGTTACCGGTGTTAAAGTTCGAGGCGGAGGAAGACCCGGTCAGGAAGCCAGTATTGAAATTCGTGGACTTAAAAATCTTCAAAACGCAAACCCTCTTTATGTTGTTGATGGGTTAATTACTACTGCAAACAGAGATTTTAATCCAAACGACATTGAAACCATTCAGGTTTTAAAAGATGCTTCTGCAGCTGCAATTTACGGTTCCAGAGCCGCAAACGGTGTAATTATTATTACCACTAAAAAAGGTAAAAAAGGTCCTATGAAAATTGAAGTTTCTTCAAAAACAAGTTTTTCAACAATGCCGAAATATGATTTGATGAGAACAGAAGAATTTTCGAAATTTAATTTTCAAGCCTATGATAACGCCGTTATTCCGAGACAAAACTTAAACCTTGGCGTAAACACGGATTGGCAAAAAGAGATTTTTAAACAAGGATTGCTTCAGGATTATAACGCCAGTTTTTCAGGCGGTGGAGACAATTCAACTTTCTTCATGTCAGCAAACTATTTTGGAAATGAAGGAACTGTAATCTCAACTGATTTTAATCGTGTTTCTTTTAGAGTTAATTCAAGCGGTACTAAAGGAATTTTTAGTATTGGTGAGAACTTGGCTATCAGTAATTCAAGAACTGATGAAATGTCAGGTAATCCAATCATAGATTCATACCGATTATTCCCAACCATACCTGTTTATGATGAAGCTAATCCGGGTGGTTTCGGTTATGGAAAACAAGGCGTTGCAAATACTTTTGGAACAAATCCAATTGCACTTGCCAATTTATTAGACACTAAAAATGAGAATTTTAGAATTAGAGGAAATTTATGGTCTGAAGTTAAATTGGCTTCTTTTTTAAAGTATCGCTTTAATTTTGGATACGAAACCAGTTTCGACAGTTACAACTTTATTAGAAAACTAGGAAACTGGACATTAAATCAACCATATGAACAATCATTCATTAACCAAAATAAAGGTCGTTCAGAAACTAAATTATTTGAAAACACATTGACTTTCAAAAAAGAATTTGGAAAACATGATATTACCGTTTTGGTAGGTCAAACATTTCAAAAAGACAATTACGAACAAATTTATGGTACCAAAAGAAATCTTTTAGTTAACCCAAGTACAGGTCAATATTTTGATGTTTTAAATTTAGGAGACCAAGCAGAAGTTGGTGGTTTTAGAAATGAAGCTGCATTAACCTCTTATTTAGGAAGATTAGAATACAACTATGACGACCGTTATTTATTTAATGCTGTTTTCAGACGTGACGGTTCTTCAAAATTTAGTGATGCTAACAAATGGGGGAATTTCCCGTCGGCTTCATTAGGATGGAGAATAAGCAACGAATCCTTCTTTAAATCTGAATTTATAAATGATTTGAAACTAAGAGCCAGTTATGGTGAATTAGGAAGTGGGAATATTGGAAACTACGAATACCAAGGATTTATAAATACTTTTGGGGCTATTGTTCTTGGAGATGGACAAACTTTATATCCATCAGCAACTCAAGTGCGATTAGCAAACGCTGAATTGCGTTGGGAAAAATTAAAACAAACCAATATTGGAGTGGATTTAGGAATGCTTGATAGCTCTTTGCGTTTAACTGCTGATTATTTTATTGCACGAACCGAAGATGTTTTGTTTGGATTTCCAATATTAATGACAACTGGTAATGACGGAGGAAATCCTATTTCGAATGCAGCTACAGTAGAAAACAAAGGATTTGAATTGGATTTAAGCTACAGTAAAAAAATCAATGATTTCTCATTCAATGCTTCTATAAACTTTACAAAAGTAGATAATAAATTGGTTTCTCTAGGTAACGGACAAAACGAAAGCATTCAAGGAAACACGATGACAAGAGCTGGGAATGCTGTAGGAATGTGGTATGTATTAAAAACTGACGGATTATTTCAAAATCAACAAGAAATTCAAAATTATGTGAATTCAGCAGGAGCAATAATTATGCCAAATGCACTACCTGGTGACATTCGATTTAAAGATGTTAACGACGACGGAGAAATTACAAACGAAGACAAAGACATTGTAGGCAGTCCTTGGCCGGAATTTGAAATGGGTTTTAATGCCGGTGCTTCATACAAAGGATTTGATTTTTCTATGAACTGGATTGGTTCACACGGAGCAACTGTTTACAATGGTTTTAGAAGTACGGTTGACCGTTTTGATGATGACAGTAACTACAGAACTGGAATTCAACCTTGGACACCTGAAAATCCAAACACAGATTTTCCTAGAATTGTAAAAGGAACTACCTTAAATGCTAGAGGTGATAGTGACCGATTTTTAGAAAGCGGTGATTTCATCCGACTTAAATACATTGGATTTGGTTACAACTTACCTGAAAATATTTTACAAAAAGTAGGTTTAACAAGTGCCCGATTTTCTTTATCTGCACAGAACGTGATTACAATTACAAAATATTTAGGATTAGATCCTGAATTCAGTAATGGTAATATTTTTGAAAGAGGTGTAGATGTAGGTTCTTTTCCAAACCTAAAAACCTATTCGTTCGGTGTGGAGTTTAGTTTTTAATTTTAAAAAAATAGCATAATGAAAAAAATATTTTTAATAACTGTAGTTTTTCTCAACCTCCTATCCTTGTCTTCATGTGATAACGAGTTGGAACTTGACAATCCAAATACATTAACAACAACTCAATATTGGGCTACAGAAAGTGATGCGCAAGCAGGAATAAACTCTGTTTATGCAATGTTTTACAAAGATGGTTTGTGGGCAAGATGGATTTATTTCCGTCTGGATTTAACCTCCGATGAAGGCTATAGCCAAAGTCCGTGGATAGAGTTAGCAGACTGGACCCGATTTAATTACATCAATTATAATTTCTGGGAAGGAAACAGCGTAACCTGGAGAGATACTTACAAAGCCATTTTTCGATGCAATCAGGTTATTGCTAATGTTCCAAAAATTGAATTCAAAAATGAAGACGACAAAAAGAAAATTTTAGCAGAAGCAAAATTTTTAAGAGCATTACATTATTATTATGCTGCAATCCTTTGGGAAAATATTCCAATTGTTTTAGAGCCGTCAACACCAAATGATCGTCCAGAACAAAAAAACATCACGGAAGTTTGGACACAAATAGAAAAAGATTTAAATGATGCCTATACTGATTTACCTACTGAATGGGCTGGGGATCAAACGGGAAGACCAGACAAAGGTGCTGCAAAAGGAATGCTTGCAAAAGTATACATGCAACAACGCAAATGGACGGAAGCTAAAGTTGCTTTAGAATATTTGATTTCGGGTGCTGGAGCAAAATACAGTTTGGTAGCTAATTATAGAGATAACTTTACCGCTGTAAATGAAAACAACAATGAGTCTGTTTTTGAAATTCAGTTTGGAGACCAAAGAAAAGGTGGGACTGACGAAGGTCCAAGTGCTGCAGTTTCGAGTAACCGTGCCCAATTTTTTGCCCCAAGAAGTATTGGATGGTCAGACGGACAAGCCAGATTTTGGTTAGTTGACGCTTTCAAAAAAGAAAAAAACAAAAATGGAGGTTTAGACATCCGATTAAAATACACCTTGTTTTATCCTGATTTATTGGCCGATTTTGGTGACAAAACATACAATAAAACCTGGCAGTGGGGAACTGAAGCTTGGTTCAGAAAAGGCAGTAGAGATTATTACAGAGACAATGAGGATTATTATAGTCAAGTAAACTACCGATTAATTCGCTATGCAGATATTTTATTGCGTTACGCTGAAGTCTTGAATGAAACCGGAAACACTGCCGGTGCTTACCAATATGTAGACATCGTAAGAGCTCGTGTAAATTTAACAACTTTGAAACTTGCTCATCCAGAAATTGGAAATGATAAAGCTAAATTCTTGGAGCGATTAAAAATGGAACGCGTTCTAGAATTGGCTGGTGAAAGTGTTCGTTGGGAAGATTTAAAACGTTGGGGAGATTTAGACTCACAAGCTGCTGTAGATAAAATTTCATTACGTGATCCTGATTTTAAAAACTTTAAGGTTGGTAAAAATCAAAGATTACCAATTCCTCAAGTAGAGGTTGATAACAACCCTAATTTAAGCCAACATCCTGAATATTAACTAGTAATTTTTATGGGAATGGTTATAGAATCATTCCCATAAAATTAGCAAACACAGATTTGTTCCAATAAAATAAATTATAATGAAAACGACTAAACTTTACCTGGCACTTGTGCTGGCAGGAATACTATTCCTTAGCTGCAACAAAACTAAATCAAGTTCAGAGGGGAATAATACTCCGGCAACAGCCGCAGTTGAAAAAAGAGAAATTTGGACAAAAGAACAGGCTAATTCATGGTATGCAAAACAGCCGTGGCTTGTAGGATCAAATTACAATCCAAGTACCGCCATAAATCAACTGGAAATGTGGCAAGAGGAAACTTTTGATCCTAAAAGAATTGATGAAGAACTAGGTTGGGCAGAACAAATAGGAATGAATACCATGCGTGTTTATTTACATGATTTATTACACAAAGATGATGCTGAAGGTCTTTACAAACGAATGAATATCTTTCTAGAAATTGCTGATAAACATCATATAAAAATTTTATTTGTGCTTTTTGATTCTTGTTGGGATCCATTTCCAGAATCAGGGAAGCAAAGAGCTCCAAAACCACATGTTCACAATTCAGGGTGGGTACAAAGTCCAGGACAAAAAGCATTGCAGGATGAAACACAATATCCTCGTTTAGAAAAATACGTAAAAGAAACGGTTACTCATTTTAAAGAGGATCAAAGAATATTAGGTTGGGATGTTTGGAATGAGCCTGATAACATGACAGGTCCTTCTTATGAAAAAGTTGAGATCGCCAACAAGGTTGATTTAGTGTACACTCTTTTGGGGAAAGTATTTAAATGGGCTAGAGAAAGTAATCCTTCACAACCACTAACCTCTGGTGTTTGGGCTGGTGATTGGACAGAGGCGAATTTAAAACCCATTTTTAAATTACAGTTAGACCAATCGGATGTGATTTCTTTTCATTGTTATGATAAACCCAAAGATTTTTTAAAACGTATAAATGAGCTAAAACGCTACGGAAAACCAATGTTGTGCACGGAATACATGGCGCGTCCTAATGGAAGCACATTCGAAGGATTCTTGCCAATTGCAAAAGAAAATAAAATTGCTATGATCAATTGGGGTTTAGTTGATGGTAAATCACAGACTAAATACTCTTGGGACAGTTGGACTAAAAAATACGATGCGGAACCCCAATTATGGTTCCACGAAGTATTTCATACGGATGGTACGCCGTATAAAAAATCAGAAACTGATTTAATTAAAAAAATGACTTCTGAGGCTAATGACAAATAAAAGAAGTTAAAAACTAACCCTATTTTAATTCCTTAAAATAGGGTTATAATACCCAAAAGAATGAAAAACAGGATTCTAAATACGGTTTTAATACTCGCAGTTTTAGTATTAGAAACAGCATTATTTGCACAGCAACCTAATCCGCCGGGGCAAGTACAAAATGGTTCAAAAGCAAAGAACGAAGCTTATTTATTTGCACACATGACGCATACGGATTACGGAAGATTGTATTATTCAGTAAGTCTTGATGGCTTACATTGGACTAATTTAAACAACGAAAAAAGAGTCTTTCCGGAATACCAAGGACACCCGGACATTTGCAAAGGTCCAGACGGCAAGTATTATATAGCAGGCAACATCAGCGATGATTCACCAGAAATTAATATATGGATTTCTGATGATTTAATAACTTGGAAAAAGCATGCTGTTTACACGCCAAATCTAAAAAGCACTCCCGATTATTCCAGTGCATTGCAAAGAATAGGCGCTCCAAAATTGTATTACGACAAAGACTCCGCAAAGTTTATGCTAACCTGGCACACGCCTCACAAGCAAGGCTCTAAAGAAGATCCCGAAGCCTATTGGGCAAGCCAAAGAACACTTTATGTCATGTCAAAAGATTTAAAAATGTTTGAAGGCACTCCAAATCGATTGTTTGATTGGGACATGGGAACGATTGATGTCTTCATCAGAAAAGTGGGAGATTCCTATTACGCAATTTTAAAAGATGAAACCTACCCAACTTTATATTGGACAACGGGAAAAACCATCCGAATTGCTAAATCAAAATCGCTATTAGGGCCATATTCATTGCCACAGGAATCAATCAGTCCGAATTTTAGGGAAGCACCTATGTTGATTCCATCTCCGGACGATAAAATCTGGTATATGTATTACGAGCAGTATCCCGGAGTTTCTTATGGATTATCCATTTCAGATAATTTAAACGGCCCTTGGTTTCAAGCATCAGGATACACTTTTTACAGCGATTGGGACAAATATAGTTTGCCTGAAAAAGCAAGACATGGTTGCATGATTTCAATTTCTACAAAAGAGTATGATGGTTTGGTACAAAAATTTGGTTTAACCAAAACAGAATCGAATCCCAAAAAGTAAAAAATGAAAAAAATAAATTATGCGTTTCTAGGACTTATTTTTATTCCATTACTTTCGTGTAGTGATTCTCAGGATGGGAATGATGAAAAACCAGTTGTAGAAAACATCGCATCCAAACCAGCTGTGGAAGGTATAAGAATTGCTTGGGATTACAACTCTTTAATTCTGGTTTCGGATAAAAACAGCACCGATTACAATGGATACGCCAGATTGGTGCAATTAAATGACAAGAAATTAATGTGTACTTATGAATCCGGCGGAGCGATTTTAGTGAAAACAAGCACTGATTTTGGCGGTACTTGGAGCGCACCCATTACAGTAGTTTCCGGAAATGCTTTGGTGAACATGACCACGCCGGATATTTTACAATTAAAGGATAATTCTATTTTGATTTGTTACAATCCAAGACCAATTGCAGGGAACGGTACTGTAAAATTTTCTATCAATACGATTAAAAGTTTTGACGGAGGTTTGACTTGGAAGGAAAATCGACTCGTATATGAAGCCAGTTCTGATTTTGAAAATGGCTGTTGGGAACCTTCGGCGTTACAAATTCCGAGTGGCGAAATTCAATTGTTTTTTTCCAATGAAAATGTGTACCGCAATTCTAATGAGCAAAATATTTCCCTGATCCGTTCATCAGATAATGGATTAGCATGGTCAACAATACCAGAAATTGTGAGTTTCAGAGCCGGAAAAAGAGATGGAATGCCCTCTCCAATTCTACTAAAAAATCAAACTGAAATTGTTTTTTCTATTGAAGATAATGGCATTGAGAATCAATTTAAACCGTATATCATTCGGAATTCAATTACAGAAAACTGGAAGCAACCAGTCGATGCAAATAGCAATAATAGAAATTATGCTTTGGAAGAAGTCTTGAGTAACCCCGTTTATGCAGGCGCTCCGTATCTGTCCCAAATTAGCACTGGAGAAGTTTTGATGTCCTACCAAGGAACTGAAAACAGAACAACAAACGATATTAATAATGCCGATATGAAAGTGGTTATTGGAACTAATGACGCTAAAAATTTCAACAGAAAATCTACTCCTTTTATACTTTCCATCGGAAAATCGGCTTTATGGAACAGTATTGCTGTTTTAGATGACGATACCGTTATAGCTTTAACCACTACGAATCAATTTTCAAATTCATCCCAAATTTAGATGATAAAAGGACGTGTTTTACCCGAAATTAATGCCACAAAAGAAACAGCCGTAATTGACGGGCTAAACAATGAAGTGGTTTGGCAAAAAGAAAGTCCAGTTTTCATTGGTCAAAAAAGCAGCACTCAATTAGAAGCCAATTTTACGTACGACACCGAATTTTTATATGCTTTTGCACAAGTGAAAGACAGCCAAATTGTAAGTACAGATGCCTTAACCGGAAGTGATGGTTTGAATTTGTATTTAGACCCTAAAAATAAAAGTTTAATTGCCCCGGGAAATTCCATTTTTAAACTGGAATTAGGGCAATCCAATCTGTTTTCGATATATGAGGGAGAAAACAGCAAATGGAAAAAATTAGACAGTCCAAAAGGAATGGTAACAACGACTGTCAAAACTTCAAACGGTTATCGAATAGAAGTCAAAATACCGTGGAATGTATTAGGTGGAATGCCTGCAAAACAAACCAGAATAGGTTACAACGTAGAAATTAGAGAAAAAGGAACAAATAATTATACCGAAAGTATTGCAACCAATAGTAGTGACAAACCGTATTCTTGGTCCACTTTAAAACTGGTGAATTAATACAAAAAGGTAAAAAAACAGGGCGTTTATAATGGTTTAAAACGTCACTAAAAGGAGGTTAGTTAAGTTAGGTTTGTTTAATTACCGGGCTATTTTTAAATAGTCTGGTAATTTTTTAGTAACAGAAATAGAAAAATAGCACGTCAATTTTATTGAGGTGCGCCAAAATAAATTATATATCAATGAAAAAAAATGCAACAGTACTTCTCTTTTTATGCTTAGGATTATCATTATCTGCGCAATGGAAACCGGCTGGAGAAAAAATCAAAACAGAATGGGCTAATAAAGTAAATCCAAAACAGGTACTTCCTGAATATCCTCGTCCGATAATGGAGCGCAAGGAATGGAAAAACCTCAACGGATTATGGAATTATGCTATCCAAGAAGCAGGAAAACCAACCCCTACAAAATACGACGGTCAAATTCTGGTTCCTTTTGCAGTAGAATCCAGTTTATCTGGTGTGATGAAAGAAGTGGGTTCTAAAAATGAACTTTGGTACACCACCACTTTCACGGTGGAATCCAATTGGAAAGGTCAGAACATTTTGTTGCATTTTGGCGCAGTGGATTGGAAAACCGAAGTTTGGTTGAATGGTGTTAAAATCGGTTCGCATACCGGTGGATATACTCCGTTTTCTTTTGATATAACACCTTTTATAACTGGAAAAACGCAACAGTTAACAGTAAAAGTTTGGGATCCTTCCAATGAAGGACCACAACCAAGAGGAAAACAAGTTAAAAACCCGGAAGGAATCTGGTACACGCCGGTTACGGGAATTTGGCAGACGGTTTGGATCGAACCTGTACATAAAAAGAATATTACAACTATCAAAACCACACCAGATATTGATCAGAATGTAATTAATATAAAACCCGAAGTTGCCGGAGCAAGTTATGGCGATGTAATCGAAGTAACCGTTTATGATGATTCAAAAACAATTGCAAGCGGGAAAGCTTCCGTTGGAGAAAACTTGGAAATTGTTTTAAATAATCCAAAATTATGGTCTCCGGAATCTCCTTTTTTATACAAAACCAATGTTAAATTAATTAGCAATGGAAAAGTTGTCGATCAGGTAAAAAGTTATTTTGCAATGCGAAAAATTGGCTCTAAAAGAGATGTAAATGGTGTGCTTAGAATGCAATTAAACAACAAAGACTATTTCCAATTTGGGCCTTTAGATCAAGGTTGGTGGCCAGACGGATTATATACTGCTCCTACCGATGAAGCTTTAAAATATGATATTGTTAAGACCAAAGAATTAGGTTTTAATATGCTTCGCAAGCATGTCAAAGTAGAACCGGAACGTTGGTATACGCATTGTGATCAACTTGGGATTTTGGTATGGCAAGATATGCCTAGTGGTGACGAGCAACCTTTATGGCAAAATAAAAAATATTTTGAAGGTACTGAATTGCAAAGAACTCCTAAATCGGAAGCAATTTATAAAAAAGAATGGAAAGAGATCATGGACCATTTATATTCGTATCCAAGTATTGTCGTTTGGGTACCTTTTAATGAAGCATGGGGACAATTTAAAACGGTTGAAATTACCGAGTGGACCAAGAATCACGATCCAAGCCGATTAGTCAATTCATCCAGCGGAGGAAATCATTTTCAGACGGGAGACATATTGGATTTACACAATTATCCCGGTCCGGAGATGTATCTTTATGATGCCCGAAGAATTACCGTTCTGGGCGAATATGGCGGAATCGGATTGCCTTTGGAAGACCATTTGTGGAGAGCAAACGACAATTGGGGTTATATCAAGTTCAAAAACGCCACAGAAGTAACCAATGAGTATATCAAGTATGCCAACGAGTTAAAGAAATTAGTCAAAACTGGATTTTCTGCTGCGGTTTATACGCAAACAACTGACGTAGAAGGTGAAGTAAATGGATTTATGACCTACGACAGAAAAGTGGATAAAATGGATTTCGAAAAAGTAAGCGCTATCAACAAAGAAGTTATCGATGCTCTAAATCATCAATCGAACTAAAAGCTATTGAAATGAAAAAATATTTAATACTAATTGTATACTTAATTGCCTCGGGCTGTAATTCAGAAGCCTATTCGCAACAAGAAACCTTTACTAACCCTATTTTACCATCTGGTGCAGATCCTTACAGCACCTATTACAAAGGATATTATTACTACACCCATACGTTGCAAAATAAACTGGTTTTATGGAAAACTAAAAGTTTAGCTGATTTAAAAAATGCGGAGAGCAAAACCATTTGGACAGCACCAAAAAACACAGACTATTCCGCAGATATTTGGGCACCGGAATTTCATATTATCAATGGCAAATGGTACGTCTATTTTGCTGCAGACAATGGATATAATACGACTCATAGAATGTACGTTTTAGAAAATAAATCGGATGATCCTTTTAAAGGAGAATGGGTATTTAAAGGAAAAATAGCCGCAAAAACTGATAAATGGGCCATTGACGGAAATGTATTCAACTATAAAAACAGTCTTTACATGATTTGGGCAGGATGGGAAGGCGACACTAATGGACAACAGAACATTTATATTGCTAAAATGAAAAACCCTTGCGAAATAGAGGGCGATCGGGTTTTAATTTCGTCACCAACATTCGATTGGGAAACACACGGCACTTTAAACGACCCGAATAATCCGCCTCAAGTGAATGTCAATGAAGGACCACAATTTTTAATGCACGACGACAAGGTATTTGTCGTGTATTCCGCCAGCGGTTGTTGGACTGATTTTTATGCTTTGGGCTTGTTGCATTTTCAAGGAAATGGAGATTTACTGGAAGCTTCTTATTGGGTAAAAACAGAGAAACCATTATTCCAACAATCTGTAAAAAATCAGGTTTTTGCTCCCGGACACAATTCGTTTTTCAAATCTCCAAACGGAAAAGAAGACTGGATTTTGTACCATGCAAATTCTAATCCCGGAGAAGGCTGTGGGAATAAAAGAGCACCAAGAATGCAAAAAATAAACTGGGATTCGAATGGATTTCCTGTGTTTGGAGAACCCGTTAGTGAAGGAACAAAATTAGAAATTCCCGCGGAATAGTTTTTTATTAAAACAATATAAAATTTAAAACAATGAAAAAAATTCAGATTTATACAGTCCTTATTCTTGCTGTATTTCAGGTTTCCTGCAAAGAAAATAAAAACAATAATTCAACTCAAAAAGAAATGAATCAAGAAAAGACTGCTAATTCGCCTCAAACTTTTTTAGAAACTAAAAATTTTGAAGCGGAGATAGACAACAAAAAAACAACTTTATATTGGATTGAAAATAACGGTTTGAAAGCGGCTTTTACCAATTATGGGGGAAGATTAGTAGGATTATGGGTAGCGGATAAAAACGGAAAGCTCACTGATGTTGTTGTTGGAATGAACAGCGTTGCCGGATTTCAAAAATCGACAGAACCTTATTTTGGAGCTACAATCGGCAGAGTTGGAAACCGAATTGCTAAAGGAAAATTTACTTTGGAAGGAAAAGAATACAATGTTCCTTTAAATAACGGAGAAAATGCACTGCATGGCGGAAAAAAAGGATTTCAAGGTGTGGTTTGGAATGCGGAAAAAACGGATGACCATACTTTAGTTTTTACCTATACTTCTCCCGATATGGAACAAGGGTTTCCAGGAAAACTAGAAGTAAAAGTGACTTACACCATTACAGCAGATAAAACTTTAAAAATGGAATACGAAGCCACCACTGATAAAACTACGGTTGTCAATTTGACCAATCATGCTTTTTTTAATTTAAACGGAGAAGGCAGTGGAAGTGTTTTGGATCATGAATTACAATTATTTGCCAATAAATACACGCCTGTAAATGCTGGTTTAATTCCAACAGGAAAGTTAGAAGACGTTACCCATACTCCTTTCGATTTTCTTGAAAAACATACTATTGGAGAACGCATTGAAGTGACCAATGAACAATTAAAATTCGGAAAAGGATACGACCATAATTATGTCCTAAACGGAACTATCAAAAACGGAATCAATCATGCCGCAACCATCACCGGAGACCAATCAGGGATTTCTAT
The DNA here is from genome assembly GCF_048158655.1 of Flavobacterium algoriphilum. Classification (NCBI taxonomy): domain Bacteria; kingdom Pseudomonadati; phylum Bacteroidota; class Flavobacteriia; order Flavobacteriales; family Flavobacteriaceae; genus Flavobacterium; species Flavobacterium algoriphilum. Next base: position 211,703 of record NZ_JBLNKY010000004.1, on the reverse strand, counting down.
GGGTATTTATACTGCAGAGCCTGGGATTCAGTTTTACAGCGGAAACTTTATGCAAGGTAAAAACACGTTTAAGTCTGGAGTAAAAGATGATTTCAGAACGGCTTTCGCTTTAGAAACCCAACATTTTCCAGACGCACCCAATCAACCTAGTTTCCCATCAATTACTTTGAAACCAGGGAAAAAATACCAAACCGTTTCGTATTACCAATTTTCCATTCGTAAATAAAACGAATTCTAAAACAGCTCAAATGAAAAAAATATTTATAATTCTATTTTTAGGGCTAAGTCTAAATTCATGCTCCCAACAAAAAGAAGAGAAAACTGAAACAACTCCCCCGCCTGCTGCTGTATTAAAAGATATTTTTCTGGCAGACCCGACCATTTTTTACAATGAAGGCACTTATTATCTTTATGGAACAACAACTGGAAACACCCCGTTAAACGGAGAAGGTTTTCAGGTCTATACCTCTTCCGATCAAAAAAACTGGAAAGGACCAGTTGGTACTCAAAGTGGTCTTGCGCTTAAAAAAGGAGATGCATATGGTACACAAGGATTTTGGGCTCCACAAATATTGAAGTATAACAATCAGTTTTACATGTTTTATACAGCCAATGAAAATATTGCTGTAGCAACAAGTAATAACCCAGTTGGGCCTTTCAGAAACACCTCTAAAGAACCATTAGCCGCCTCCGTAAAGCAAATTGATCCTTTTGTTTTTATAGATGATAACGAAAAAAAATATTTGTATCATGTTAGGCTTACGAATGGAAATCGAATTTTTGTAGCGGAATTAAATGACGACCTTTTAAGTGTTAAACCAGAAACACTTACAGAATGTATCGCTGCAGAATTACAATGGGAAAACACCCAAAATGTGAATTGGCTGGTTGCAGAAGGGCCTACAGTATTGAAAAAAGATGGTTTGTATTATTTAATTTATTCGGCAAATGATTTTAGAAATCCAGATTATGCCGTTGGATACGCAACCAGTAAAAGTCCTTTGGGTCCTTGGAGAAAATCGACAACCAGTCCGATCATATCTCGAAATTTAATTGGAGAAAATGGATCTGGCCACGGCGATTTATTTTTAGACAAAGACCACCAATTGCAATATGTTCTTCATACCCATTTCAGCGCAACGAGTGAAGCGCCTAGAAAAGCAGCAATTATTGAAATGAATTTTGTTGAAAAAAACCAAGAATTACAATTGCAAGCAAAAAAGAAAAGCTTTCGATTTTTAAATAAAAATTAATTGTTTCAAAAAAACGCTTTAATAATTCGATATTATCGTTTGCAATATAGGTTTATTACTATTTGATATGTAAAAAAAAATACATGTTAAGCTAAGCTAAATTTTTGTAATTAATTTAATGTTAAATTTTTTAATAGTTACATAATTCAAATCAGAATGCCTCCTTTTTTTCTGTTGTAACAAATTCAATGTATTCAAAGATTTCCAGTTTCATTCGTTCTTTAGAAATTAGTTTGTTTCTATAAATATTCAGTTTTTAAGGATTTAAAAAAGCTTTCCGATACCGCATTGTAACAACAATTTCCTTTGCGAATTATACTGCGGGTTATTTTTTTATAGCAATCAAGAAAATTTACAAACCTTTTGCTGGCTTATTGAACCTTTTGGAATGAAAAATTAAATCTTCCTCAATATTTCGGTTTTTAACCGCCATTTTCCAAGCTCCAAGCGTAGTTTACTTCACCTGTTCGCTATCGCTCGGGTCATCTGTACTCATTCCATCGGTCAAACTCAAACTATAATTTTTAGATCGTATAATTCCATACTGATTGTCAGGTATATAAATCCTTCTTTGATTTTTATATAGTATACAGGTGTTTTTATAAAAAAAATCTCTATTTAATATATTTTCAACAATTCAACAATTATGATTAGAATTGGTTTTATTTTAAGAAAATCGAATACTAATGAAGTTGAGAAATTTATACTATTAGTTTAAAGTTTTATTGATCTTTTGATTCAAAATCTGACCATTGGCAAGTATAGTCCAAAACGTAAAATTTATTCCTTAGTTATTTCAAAACAAACAACATTATATTACATTATTTTAAAGGATAAAAAACAAATTGATTTGGTGTTATTTTGGAACAATAAATAAAATCCAAGTCTTCTCAATAAATTATTAAGATAATTTTCTAATTTTCTAATTGGTAAATTTTCTAATTATATTTGCTCAATGCAACTATCTGTCATCATCCTCAATTACAATGCACGCTATTTTCTGGAACAATGTGTTTTAAGTGTCCAAAATTCTTTAGAAAGAATTGACAGCGAAATCATTGTAGTCGATAATAATTCCCAAGATGACAGTTGTGAAATGATGAAAAAGCGTTTTCCAAACGTAAAACTCATTCAAAACAAGGCGAATTTAGGTTTTCCTAAAGGCAATAATATAGGAGTTGCGCAAGCTCAAGGCAAATACATTTGTATTCTCAATCCAGATACAGTTGTAGCCGAAGATACGTTTACGAAAGTATTGGCTTTCGCCAAAAAACTACCTGATTTAGGAATCCTAGGGTGTAAACTTATTGATGGCACCGGAACTTTTCTGCCCGAAAGCAAACGGGGCGTTCCAACACCTTGGGTCGCTTTTACCAAAATTACATGTCTATACAAATTGTTTCCCAAATCAAGAACTTTTGGGAAATATTATGCACAGCATTTGAACGAAAACGAAACGGGAAAAGTAGATATTCTCGTGGGTGCTTTTATGTTGATGAAAAAAGATTTGTATCTTGAAGTAGGCGGGTTTGATGAAGATTGCTTCATGTATTCAGATGATATTGATTTGTCTTATCGGATTTTACAAAAAGGAAAATCCAATTATTATTTCCATGAAACCACCGTAATACATTATAAAGGGGAAAGCACCGTTAAGGACGAAACCTACATGAAACGTTTTCAGGAAGCCATGAATTTCTTTTATAAAAAGCATTTTCGTAGATCCGTATTATTCTCTCTTTTTATAAAAGTAGGAATTGTCTTTTTTTCTTTTGTAAAAATGTTTCAAGGGAAATCTACACTAAAAAGGACTCCAAAATCATATCTATTGTATTCGGCTAACCAAAAATTAGCAGATAAACTCCGTTTAGTTTTGCAAAAAAAAGTTTCATTTCATGATTTAAAAACAGAAAAAATGGTAATTTCGTCTTCGCTAAGAAGCGGGTATGGAACCGAAATTATTTTGGATAACGAATTTGTTTCTTTCAAAGAAAGTATCGCAATTCTCGAATCCTCAATAAATAAGTCACGAAGCCTCGGGATTACTTTTAAAATCATACCAAAACAAGCTAATTTTTTAATTGGAAGTAATAATAGTAACGAAAGAGGTGAGGTTATTAAAATTGAGTGAAAAATTACATTTAATGTAATTTATATTTAAAATATTTAGTAATTTCGCAAACTGAAAATCAAAAACACCTTCTAGGTTAACAATATGGCAAGATTTGAATTAAAGCTTCCTAAAATGGGAGAAAGCGTTGCAGAAGCGACTATTACAAATTGGTTGAAACAAGTTGGAGACAAAATTGAAGCCGATGAAGCAGTACTTGAAATTGCTACTGATAAAGTCGATAGCGAAGTGCCAAGTGAAGTTTCGGGTGTTTTAGTGGAACAATTGTTTGGTAAAGATGATTTGGTTCAAGTGGGGCAAACTATTGCCATTATTGAAACAGACAGCGTTACGGAAACAGTGCAAGAAATTCCAGCTCCGGTTGCCGTTGCAGCAATTGAAAAAACTGTTGATGCAGCTAAAGAAGCGGTTGCGGTTCCAGTAGATTTCTCAAATTCCGAAAAATTCTTGTCACCCTTGGTCAAAAATATTGCCAAAGAAGAAGGTGTTACTGTTGCCGAATTAGAATCGATTTCGGGAACGGGGAAAGATGGAAGAGTTACTAAAAATGATATTTTAGAGTTCGTAAAAGAGAGAGCAAGCCAACCTGTAGTTTCAACTGCGGTTGCAGCAGTTCAAAAATCAATAACAGCTCCAGTTGTTCAAAAAGCAGCTCCGGTATCTTTAAGTGGTGGGGATGAAATTATAGAAATGGACAGAATGCGCAAGCTAATTGCGGGTTATATGGTCGCTTCGGTACAAACATCAGCTCACGTTCAGTCCTTTATTGAAGTGGATGTGACGAATATTGTAAAATGGAGAGAAAAAAATAAAGTTGCATTCGAAAAAAGAGAAGGCGAGAAGTTGACTTATACTCCAATTTTTATGGAAGCGGTTGCGAAAGCACTAAAAGATTTCCCTGGAATGAATATTTCTGTAGATGGTGATTTTATCATCAAGAAGAAAAATATCAACCTTGGAATGGCGGCGTCATTGCCAAACGGAAACTTGATCGTTCCAGTAATTAAAAATGCAGATCAATTAAATTTAGTTGGAATGGCAAAAGCGGTCAACGATTTAGGAAGCCGTGCAAAAGCAGGAAAACTAAAACCAGATGATACACAAGGCGGAACCTACACCGTTACGAATGTGGGGACTTTTGGAAGTGTTTTTGGTACGCCAATAATCAATCAGCCGCAAGTTGGGATTTTAGCGCTTGGAGCAATCCGAAAAATGCCAGCGGTAATCGAAACTCCAGAAGGGGACTTCATTGGTATTCGCCAGAAAATGTTTTTGTCGCACAGTTACGATCATAGAGTTGTGGATGGCGCATTAGGAGGTAGTTTTGTAAAACGAGTAGCCGAATATTTGGAAGCTTTCGATGTCGACAGAGATTTTTAAACGAAAAATAAAAAATAAAGTCCGACTGGAATTCTTCAGTCGGACTTTATTTCTAATAATATACACAACGCTTTTTTAGAAACTCATTTGAACTTGCAATCGGAGCAGGTTGCCTTTTTGATGATTGTCACGTTTTACGGCATCTTCATATCTTCTGTTGGCAATCGTATAATCGGCAACGATTTCAAGGTTTTTAAAGAACTGCCATTCAAAACCCATCTCTAAATCATTTACAGAATAGCTTCTGGCATCTAATTCATGTTTCTTTCCACCGTGATACATTTGGTATTTAACAAAAGGTAAAATGGTCTGTTTTTTTATGTCTATTTTGTAGAAAACCTGTGCGTAACCACCGTATAATTTTTTTTGTTCAATGGTGTTATTTCGAGTATTAAATTCAGGGCCGTTACCAATATTGTACTCCGCTTGAAAACCAAATGGTTTTGGGTAAAGTACAATACTCGCGGCCACACGTTGGTCTAAATATTCTGCATCCGTTTTTGTAATCACAGTACTGGTTATTGAATTGACTACGTATTTCCCTGTATAACCCTGTAAGCCTAATTCAAGAATTTGGTTTCGGTTTAGTTCAAATGGGTACGATATACGGGCAACTATATGTTTGTTTTTATTGGCTTCGGGTCTATTGGCTGTTTGTCCATTGTAAATTCCTAATCCAAAAACACCGTAATCTCCTGTTCCTTTAAGTCCGTCTTTAACTAATTTTGAGAACAACGCTCTTTTTTTGGCAGGAGCCCAATAGAATAGTATTCCTAAATCACGTTCATTCGCAACAGCACTGTTTAATGCGTCGTTACGGTCTAATGTCAATCGGTTTTGGCTGGATTGTAGGTTTTCAAAACCATATGGTATTTTACTTTGTCCTATTCTTACGCGGTATTCTTTTTTGGAATCAAGAGACACATCAAAATAAGCATCTCTAATTTGTAAAATATTATTAGTGGAAGAAGCCGATGAGGCAAAATCAGGTTGAATGTAAACATAGATATGTTCGTTTATATCACCCGAAAGTACAATCCGGCCTCTTCTTAAAGAAAATCCATTATTGTCCCCTCCCCATGTTTTATCGCATTGTTCACAGCCCAAATCTGGATTGGTTTCTAATAACCCATTGTATCTCACTTGTACGTAACCTCTCAAACTAATGTTTTCAAACCATTTTTTTTGAATGCCAAGGATTTCTTTTTTTTCTTCTTTTTTAGAAATACTGTCAGTTTTTGAATCCACATTTTGAGAGTTAGTGGTATAAATTGTAATTATACAACCAATAACGGCAATTATTGATTTCTTCATTTTTATGTAAGTGTTAATTTTTTGCAAATTTATAGTTATTAATTACCCTGTATATTAAGAGAATGTTACCATTATTAAATATTGATAAGTATCTGTGGGAAAAATTAGCTGTTTGTTTTGAGAGCGGTATTAAATGGGGTAAAATTCCGAATCTTTTTATCTACACAGGAATGATTACTTTTTATGTTATTTTAGAATAGGAAAGAAAGTGAATTTATTTTGTTAAGGAATAAAAAATAGATTCTAATAATGAAATTGCTTCAGTCAATTTGATATTCATTTCAAACACTTATATTTGTACCTAGACAAAATAAAGACATGGAATTAAAGTTAAGTAAACCAATTTGCTTTTTCGATCTTGAAACCACAGGAATAGATATCGGAAAAGATAGAATTGTAGAAATATCAATATTTAAAGTTTTTCCAAACGGAAATAAAGAAAGCAAAACGTGGTTAGTGAATCCAACTATTCCTATTCCGCCTCAAACAACGGCTGTTCATGGAATCACTAATGAAAAAGTAGCTAATGAACCTACTTTTAATGAATTAGCGACACAGGTTTACAATATGATTAAAGATAGCGATTTGGCTGGGTTTAATTCAGATCGTTTTGATATTCCGTTATTGGCTGAAGAAATGTTGAGAGCAGGAGTAGATTTTGATATGAAAGGTAGGGTTTCAGTAGATGTGCAAACCGTATTTCATAAAATGGAAGAACGTACATTAGGCGCGGCGCACAAGTTTTATTGTGGAAAAACGCTCGAAAATGCACATTCTGCCGAAGCGGATACTATGGCGACTTACGAAATATTAAAAGCGCAACTGGACCGTTATCCTGACTTGGAAAATGACATGAAATCATTGTCGGAATTTACTACAAGAAAGAGAATTGCTGATTTTGCAGGGATGATTGCTTTTGATAAAGATGATGAAGAGATTTTTGCTTTTGGAAAACACAAAGGAGTAAAAGTAAATAAAGTTCTAGAAACAGAACCAGGTTATTTCAGTTGGATGCAAAATGCTGATTTTCCTTTGTATACCAAGAAAGTTTTAACAGCAATCAAACTTCGAAAACTGAATACGAAATAGGTATTATTTTGTAAGGTGTTGGGTACAAAGTGCTCCAAAAACCAGAACTCAAAATCCAAACCCTAAGTTATGAAAATAATCTGCATTGGTAGAAATTATGCCAACCATATAGCTGAATTGCACAACGAAAGACCCACAGAACCGGTGGTTTTTATGAAACCGGATTCCGCTGTATTATTGAAACAACATCCTTTTGTAATCCCGGAGTTTTCGGAAGATATTCATCACGAAATTGAAATTATTGTCAAAATAAATAAGGTTGGTAAATACATCGAGCCTAAGTTTGCTCATAAGTATTATGACGAAATTAGTGTGGGAATTGACTTTACTGCACGTGATTTGCAAAGTAAATTAAAAGCTAAAGGTTTGCCCTGGGAAAAAGCAAAAGCATTTGATGGCTCAGCCGTTATAGGGGAATTTTTACCAAAAAATCAATTTAGTTCATTAGAAAATATTACTTTTGAATTAACCAATAATAATAAAACGGTACAAATTGGTAATTCTGGTCTTATGTTGTGGAAAATTGATGAGCTAATTTCTTATGTTTCTCAGTTTTTTACGTTAAAGATCGGTGATATCATTTTTACGGGAACACCCGAAGGAGTAGCTGCTGTAAAGCCAGATGACGTTTTAGAAGGGTTTTTAGAAGGACAACAACTATTTAGAATACAAGTAAAATAATGGCTATAAATTACAACCTTTCAAAAGTGTACGCGCTTTCAGACAACGATCCAGAATTTGTGACTGAAATTTTGACTTTGTTCGTTACTGAAGTTCCAGACGATTTACTGCAAATCAAAGAAGGAATAAAAAAGAAAGACCATAAGCATGCTTATGCTTATGCGCACAAGATAAAACCAACGCTCGATTTAATGGGTTTAAACGTGGCTTTCGAAGAAATTCTTCAAGTTGAAGCCTGGACCAAAGCGGAAGGTAAAAAGAAAGACATCAAAGAAACTTTCAAGAGCGTTAAGAATCAAGTTAACGATGCGATCAAAGAAATCAAAAAAGACTTTAATTTGTAAAATTTGGGTGTGACCCCTGAAAAAGCGGGTCGGGCTATCCGTTACAAACGAATTTCACTGAGCTCTATAAAAACAACTATTAGGTGAAGTAATCTCCCGAAGAAAAATCGGGAAGATTTTCACTTTATTCCTCACGAAAAAAAAGGAATACATTAATTGATATCTTCTTTTTTTGGATTGCAATCTCACAAACAAATAGTGCTAAAATATGAAAGCAACCATAGTTACTATAGGTGACGAAATTTTAATAGGCCAGATTGTTGATACAAATTCTGGTTTTATTGCCAAATCGTTGGACAAAATTGGTGTTGAAATCAACGAAATGATTTCGATAAGCGACGATAAAAAACACATTTTAGATACGTTTACGAAGCTTCAAAACACAGTGGATCTGGTTATTATTACCGGCGGTTTAGGCCCTACAAAAGATGATGTTACCAAGAAAACATTTTGTGATTATTTTGAAGATGAATTAATTGTTGATCAAAAAGTTCTTGCTCATGTTACCCATCTTATAGAAGGTTTTTATAAACGGACAATTACTCAAATCAATAAAGATCAAGCACTGGTTCCGTCAAAATGTACTGTACTTCACAATCAGGTAGGTACGGCACCAGGAATGTGGATGAAAAAAGAAAATACGGTGTTTATTTCGCTTCCAGGAGTCCCTTTCGAAATGAAATATTTAGTAGAGCAAGAGATTGTCCCGAAAGTAGTTCGAGAATATAAACGCCCATACATTCTGCATAAAACAATTCTTACTTACGGTCAAGGCGAAAGTATGGTTGCTGAACGGATTGAAGAATGGGAAAATAACCTTCCTGAATTTATAAAATTGGCTTATTTACCTGCTCCGGGAAGAGTTCGTTTGCGCCTTTCAGCGCGAGGTACCGATAAAGAAAAATTAGAAGCGGCCATTGAAGAAAACGTAAAATCGCTGGACGCCATAATCCATGATATCATTGTTGGTTTTGATGATGATGAGACACTGGAAGTTGTGGTAGGAAGAATATTGACAAAACAAAATAAAACCATTTCCACTGCCGAAAGTTGCACTGGAGGAAAAATCGCTGAGGTTTTGACTTCAGTTTCAGGTTCATCCCAATATTTTAAAGGAAGTGTAGTTTCTTACGCGACGGAGGTTAAAACTAATGTATTGGGTATTCCGGAAAGCCTCATAAAAGAACATTCTGTTGTGAGTAGAGAAGTAGTTTCGGCTATGGCTTTGAGTGTACAAAAGATGATGAAAACGGATTATGCAATTGCTACAACCGGAAATGCAGGACCGTCAAAAGGAGACTCAGATGCTGAAATTGGATCCGTTTTTATCGCATTGGCTACACCAAGCGAAGTAATTGTTGAAGAATTTAATTTTGGTCAACCACGTGAAAAAGTGATAGATAGAGCGGTAATTAAAAGTTTAGAGCTATTACAGAAAGAAATTTTGAAAAATGTGTAATATTTTCTTTGTTTAATAGGTTTATTTTTCTTTTCTTTGCACCCTGATTTTGAATAACGATAAAAGATAAGTATAATGTCAAGAGTTTGTGACCTTACAGGTAAAAGAGCGATGGTAGGAAATAACGTTTCTCACGCTATGAACAAAACTAAGAGAAAATTTTCTGTGAACTTAGTTAAAAAGCGTTTTTATCTTCCAGAAGAAGATAGATGGATTACTCTAAGAGTAGCTGCATCTACGATAAAAACAATTAATAAAAATGGAATTGCTGCGGTTTTGAAAAAAGCTCAGTCAGAAGGATTTATTAAATAATCCCTTCCAAAATAAAAAAATAGCAAGATGGCAAAGAAAGGTAATAGAATCCAGGTAATTTTAGAATGTACTGAACACAAAACATCAGGTGTTGCAGGGACTTCAAGATACATCACAACAAAGAACAAGAAAAATACTCCAGACAGATTAGAGATTAAAAAATTTAATCCAATCTTGAAACGTGTAACAGTTCATAAAGAAATTAAATAATAATTAGTCATGGCAAAGAAAACAGTAGCATCGTTACAGACATCTTCTAAGAGATTATCAAAAGCCATCAAAATGGTGAAATCTCCAGTAACAGGGGCATATACATTCGTAGAATCTATTATGACTCCAGAAGCAGTTGATGAATTCTTGAAAAAGAAATAATTCAGAAGCATATTATATAGAAAAGCTACTTTCATTCGGAAGTAGCTTTTTTATTTTCTATATTTACCGATTAGAAAAACGGATAGTTTTTTAGGAATTATGCATCATTTTTTATACCACAAATACAATGAGTTTTTTTAAAAGAATATTTTCTTCAGAGAAAAAAGAAACATTAGATAAAGGTCTTGAAAAGTCAAAAACAAATTTCTTTTCGAAATTAACTAAAGCTGTTGCCGGAAAGTCAAAAGTTGACGATGAAGTTTTAGATAATTTAGAAGAAATCCTTGTTGCCTCAGATGTTGGTGTGAATACCACATTGAAAATAATCACCCGAATTGAAAACCGTGTTGCCTCAGATAAATATCTGGGTATAGAAGAATTGAATGAAATTCTGCGAGAAGAAATTGCTGCTTTATTATCGGAGACCAACTCAGGTGAAGCAATCGAATTTGTAATTCCAATACAAACGAAACCTTACGTTTTAATGGTGGTTGGGGTAAATGGAGTGGGGAAAACTACCACTATTGGTAAGTTAGCCTACCAATTTAAAAAAGCGGGTTATAAAGTAGTTTTAGGTGCAGCTGATACTTTTCGTGCTGCAGCCATTGATCAATTGCAAATATGGGCGGATAGAGTAGGTGTTCCCATTGTAAGACAAAATATGGGAAGTGATCCAGCTTCTGTAGCTTTTGATACTTTGCAATCTGCAGTAGCACAAGATGCGGATATTGTTATTATTGACACGGCAGGACGTTTGCATAATAAAGTTAATTTAATGAATGAATTGACTAAAGTAAAACGTGTGATGCAAAAAGTTGTTGGTGATGCGCCACACGATGTGTTATTGGTTTTAGATGGATCTACCGGGCAAAATGCTTTTGAGCAAGCGAAGCAATTTACTGCAGCTACAGAGGTTACTTGTTTAGCGGTTACCAAACTTGACGGTACTGCCAAAGGTGGTGTTGTCATAGGAATTTCAGATCAATTTCAAATTCCTGTAAAATACATAGGTGTTGGAGAAGGAATCGAAGATCTTCAAGTTTTTAATAAATACGAATTTGTAGATAGTTTTTTTAAATAATATTTAGGCAATGAATTTTTCTTCTATCAAAAACTGTAACCCAATTTATTTTTATTTTGTAAGTATTGTTTCTTTTATATTGGCAAATCTTATCCGAGATAAAAGCATTGGTTTCTATTATTTCTTGTTAGTAATAGGTTTGGTTTTCTTTATTTTAGGTTTTATCAAACGATTAAAAACGAAATAGACTACAGATACAAAGCATTAATTTTTAACCACAGCGTTTCGTCAAAATCCGATAAGTTATATTGCTATTAGGGTAGTATCTCCTTTTGTGATTGCGTCAATTTTCCTTTGTTGTATAAAGACCTAATTGTGTTTTACTACATTATCTCTTAATTTTCATTAAATTCTACCGTGAACCAGAATGGAAACCTTTTGAAAGTTTCAGTTCTAAATAATCTAAAAGTGGCTGTACAGCGGTTTTTTTTCAACCGAAACTTGCAATTGATTTTGTTTTCCAAGTTGTTCCTGACATATAAAATAGTTTAAAGGGTGTTGAATTTTTTGTTTTTGTTTGAGTTTATTAAGTTTAACTTTGTTTTTGGAATTAAGCTTCTTTTTAATTCGAATGCCATAGCCCTGATTGTAACGTAAATCCTTTCCCGTCCTGAACTTGTTTCAGGATTCTGAAACAAAGTTCAGGACGGGAAAGATTGAAGTGGAAAGCGGGAAATAGCTCCTAAAAATAAATTAAATATGAAAAATACATTTTGCATTCTTTTTATAGCACTCTTTTTTGTGGGGTGTCAACAAAAGATAAAACCTGCCGATATTTCAAAATTAGATGGGTATTGGGAAATCGAGAAGGTTACTTTTGATACCTTAAAAGAGAAGGACTACAGTATAAATGAAAGTTATGATTATTTCAAAATTGACAAAAATAATAAAGGAATTCGGAAGAAAGTGATGCCGCAATTAGACGGGACTTTTTTGGTGAATGATGCTTATGAAAACGTGACGGTACGATTCAAAGACGACAAAGCTTATATCGATTATTCGACTCCTTTTACGAAATGGAGTGAGGAATTAATCACTTTGACCGATGAAGAATTAGTGTTGCTGAATGCAGAAAAAAAAGAATATCATTACAAGAAAACGGGACCAATAAATTTACTGGGAGATGGCAAAAAGGTTAAATAATCAAAGTACGATTGGGGATGTTTTGAAACAAATCATCCAGGTGAATAAACTGCAACCCGGAATGGATCAAATTGACGTTAAAGACGCATGGAAAAACCTGATGGGGAACGGTGTGAACAGTTATACGAATAATGTGGTTTTGAGAGGAAGTACATTGTACGTGGAGCTAACTTCATCGGTATTAAGGGAAGAATTGAGTCATGGCAGATCAAAAATTGTTGCCATGATTAACGAGGAATTGCGTCGTGATGTTGTTAAAGATGTTGTTTTGAGATAAATATTTTAGATTTCTGTGATTTTAAATAAAAATCCCGTTTCAAATTTTTGAAACGGGATTTTCTGTTTTATAGGATTTTTTAAATCTTAATTCAAAAATCTTTAATCTGCAATCATAAATTAAAACTGCTCTCTTCCAGCAAAATGGAAAGCACCTTCGATAGCAGCATTTTCATCGCTATCAGAACCGTGAACTGCATTTTCTCCTATAGAAGTAGCGTATGCTTTACGGATAGTTCCTTCAGCAGCTTCAGCAGGATTTGTAGCACCAATTAAAGTTCTGAAATCTTCAACAGCGTTGTCTTTTTCTAAAATAGCAGCAACAATTGGTCCTCTTGACATGAATTCCACTAATTCACCATAAAATGGTCTTGCAGCATGAACTTCATAAAATGCTTGTGCATCAGCTACAGTTAATTGTGTTAATTTCAAAGAAACAATTTTGAAACCTGCAGTGGTAATCATAGCAAGTATGTTTCCGATGTGTCCGTTAGCAACAGCATCAGGTTTAATCATTGTAAAAGTTCTATTCGTAGCCATTTTTGTGTTTTTTAAATTTTGTGCAAAAATAGTATTTTTTTATGGAATGGTTTTACAAATAATGTATTGAAATATTACGGATTTTAATTAAAGTACAATTATATCAAAATTAGATTGCAACGGTTTTAATTGTTTTACCAATGTGGGAATTAAATTTTCTCCGTTTTCCAAATAGAATTCCGAAAAATTAGCTTGACGTTCCTGTAAACTTTGGTTGGGAAACAATTCGTTTTGTAAGTCAATAATGCGTTGTAAAATAGCGCTTAAATTTCTTTTTTGCGCCTTCAGTAATCGCTTTTCCAGATTTTCTAATCCTTTGGTTTGTTTTACTTCCTGCGCTTTTACCGCACCAATAAAAGAGTCATCGGTTTTATTTGCTACTTCATAAAGCGCTTCAAATTGTTTTTGTAATTGCTCTTTCAGATTAGTCAAATCGATTGGAAATTCCGATAATTGTTTGGTTCTGTTATTTATTAAATTGGCTTGCTTTGAAAATAAATCATTCCAAGTCAAATCCAATTTATCTGCTTTTTTTGACTGTTTTACAGTCGCTAATACCACTGAATTTCTTAGCAAAAGTATTGGGAAAGTAATATTTACTGCTTCAAAAAAAGATTTCAATTCCAACCAATACGCAATTTCTCCACCTCCGCCAATGTAACATAAATTGGGTAAAATCACTTCTTGATACAACGGTCGCATAATCACATTAGGACTGAATTTTTCAGGATGGTTTTCTAATAGTGTTAGAATTTCCGTTTCAGAAAATTCAATTTTTGTATGGTTTACTTTGTATGTATTGTTTTCAAATAGGATGCGTTCACGTAAATTATCCTCGATATAAAACAAGTTGATCTCACGAGGATTTACTTGAACGGTATACTCTTTTAGTTTTTCGGCAGTTTCAAGTACTAATGAATGAGAAGATTGCTGGAGTAGTTCTTCTTTTATATAAGGAATAAAATTGCGTTTTAAATCTTGATCATCAGCGTCAAGAATTACTAATCCGTAAATTCCAAACAAAGCATTCGCTAAATGTCTAGTGGAATCGGCTAGATTGCTATGATTGAGATACGAATCTTGAAATATTTTTTTTATGGCGTTTGCATTCAAACTTGAACCAATTTCCAATGCAAATATTTCAAGAAATTCATCCAAACCTTCAGTGGATAATCTCCCAACAGGACCAGTACTTTCTCTGTTCCAATGGAATTTTTTACCTTTAAAACTAAAATAATTGATTTCTTCAAAATCATGGTCTTCGGTTGCCATCCAATAAATGGGGACGAATTGATACGTTGGGTATTTCGCTTTTAATTCGTTTGTTAAATTAATAGTAGAAATAATTTTATACAAGAAATATAAAGGACCACTGAATAAATTTAATTGATGTCCTGTAGTAACAGTAAATGTATTGGTAGTACTTAAAGCGTCAATATTTTGTTTGGTCAAAGCCGAAGTTTCAATATTTAAATATTGTTTCTGTAAAACGGAAACCAATGTTTTTCGGGAAGTATCATCAAAATTTGCTTGCTTCTCCAGAATTTGCCCTTCAAAGTTTTCAAGCGTTGGAAATCTGTTATATAGGGATTGTAAGTTTGTTTTCTGGTTTAAATAATCATTCATCAAAGGAGAGAAATATCCGGAATTCTGATAGCTGATACAGTCGATTGGCATAATAAATTTTTATATGTTGCTAAATTAACAATAATAATTGGAACTATAATATTTGTTACTTTCGAAAAATAATATCAATTTTATCGAAATATTTTAACATTCCTATGAAAGATAATTCAAATCCGAATAAAGAAAATTCATTAAAACATGTTCTTTTTGGCAGTTTAATTGGTACAACTATAGAATTTTTCGATTTTTATATTTATGCAAATGCAGCCGTTTTGGTTTTTCCTCAATTATTTTTTCCTTCAAAAGATAGTACTAGTTCGGTTTTGCTATCTCTGGCGACGTTTTCGATTGCGTTTCTTTCCAGGCCTCTTGGCTCGGCGGTTTTTGGTCATTATGGAGATAAAATCGGTCGCAAGACTACCTTAGTAATCGCTTTATTAACGATGGGTATTTCAACGGTGAGTATTGGTTTTTTGCCAAGTTATGCTAGCATTGGAATTGCTGCCCCTTTATTACTAATGTTGTGCCGCTTTGGGCAAGGAGTGGGTTTAGGAGGAGAATGGGGTGGAGCCGTATTATTGGCCATCGAAAATGCTCCGCCTAATAAACGCGCTTGGTATGGTATGTTTCCCCAATTGGGAGCTCCTATAGGCTTATTGCTTTCGGGAGGGACTTTCTTGATTTTGACAGATACGATGACTGCCGATGCTTTTCTGGATTACGGCTGGAGGATTCCGTTTATTGCGAGTTCGTTATTGGTAGTCGTAGGTTTTTATATCCGATTAAAAATCACCGAAACTCCCGCTTTTGAAAATTCTAAAAAAGAACAAGAGGAAGTGAAAATTCCATTTTTTACTTTATTGAAATTTTATAAAAATCAATTGATTTTTGGAACATTTGCCGCTATTACTACTTTCTTAGTGTTTTATCTTATGACGGTGTTTACGCTCAGCTGGGCAACTTCTGATTTGGGTTATTCCAAAAGAGATTTTCTATTAATGCAGTTGTTTTCGGTATTGTTTTTTGCACTTTTTATTCCTGTATCGGCCTTAATTGCTGATCGTATTGGACGTAGAAAGATGCTAATTTATGCCACGACAGCTATTGCTTTTTTTGGTTTTGCATTTTCTTTTTCCTTAAACTCAGGCAGTACTATTTTAGTGACTCTGTTTTTATGTATTGGAATGGCTTTGATGGGATTTACTTATGGTCCTTTGGGGACTTTCTTGTCGGAATTGTTTCCTACTACCGTTCGTTATTCGGGTACTTCTTTGGCATTTAATTTGGCAGGAATCATCGGAGCAGCTTTTGCACCCATGATTGCAATTTGGTTGGCAACGCAGTATAGTTTGACCTATGTTGGTTTTTATTTGAGTACCGCAGCCTGTATCTCTTTATTTTCGTTGTTGATGATTAGCAAAGAAGAGCATAAGTTTTGATCGCTGTCTACTTCAATCTCATTCGCACATTCAGTACAATCAAGAAGATTTCTTTTAGTGCCATTCTATTTAATTCTAACCGTTTCCAATCAATGAAAATAATAAAGTGAAAAGAGGGTTTTTTATAGAAAGTGTGGGGCAATGAATATAAATTATTGACCTAAAGATATACAAATTACCTAAAAATTGAAAAGAACTATATTTTGTACTTGAATCCAAAGAATAAATAAAAATGTAGCCTTTCACTTTTGTGGAAAGAACAGAATTATCCCTTATTTTTGCACCAAACTTATTCCTTTTGAAAACCAAACTTTTTCTCATCACGCCTCCTTTTACCCAACTGAATACACCGTATCCGGCAACTGCTTACATCAAAGGGTTTCTGAATACCAAAAATATTGAGTCCGTTCAAGCGGATTTGGGTATCGAAGTGATTTTGAAATTGTTTTCAAAAGAAGGTTTAGAGAATGTGTTTACTGTTCCAAAATCCAAAATCCAAAATCCAACAGCTAATAGCCAAAGAATTCTGGCTTTACAAGACGAATATCTTAAAACCATCGATCCTGTTATTGCTTTTTTACAAGGGAAAAATCCAACCTTGGCTCTTCAAATTTGTCAGGAAGATTTTTTGCCGGAAGCTTCTCGATTTGCACAATTGGAAGAACTCGACTGGGCTTTTGGAACTATGGGAACACAGGATAAAGCGAAACATTTAGCAACTTTATACCTTGAAGATATTTCTGATTTTATTGTGGAATGTGTGGATGCTAATTTTGGTTTCAGCCGCTATGCAGAACGTTTGGGACGAAGCGCCAATTCTTTTGACGAGTTGTACGAAGCTTTACAACAAGAACCAACCTATATCGATAAAATACTTCTTTCGATTCTAAAAGAGAGAATTGAAACCATTCAACCTACATTATTCCTGATTTCGGTTCCGTTTCCAGGGAATTTGTATTCGGCTTTTCGTTCGGCACAATGGGTGAAAAAGCATTATCCTGAAATTAAGATTTCAATGGGTGGCGGTTTCCCAAATACGGAATTGCGGTCGCTTTCAGATGCACGTGTTTTTGAGTTTTTCGATTATATTACATTGGATGATGGCGAAGCACCAATTGAAGAATTAATTTACAATATTGAAAATCCAGAATACAATTCCTATAAGCGTACCTTTTTGTTGGAAGAAGGAAAAGTCGTTTACAAAAATAATTCTCTAAAACACGATTACAAACAATCACAGGTAGGAACGCCCGATTATTCTGATTTGCTTTTGGATAAATACATTTCGGTTATCGAAATTGTGAATCCCATGCACCGAATGTGGAGCGACGGACGCTGGAATAAACTCACTATGGCGCACGGTTGCTACTGGGGGAAATGTACGTTTTGTGATATTTCTTTGGACTATATCAAAGTCTACGAACCTGTTGCTGCCAATTTATTGTGCGACCGAATGGAGGAAATGATTGCTCAAACAGGCGAGAACGGATTTCATTTTGTTGACGAAGCGGCACCACCGGCTTTGATGCGTTCGCTCGCGCTCGAAATCCTTCGCAGGAAATTAGCGGTAACGTGGTGGACCAACATTCGATTTGAAAAAAGCTTTACCAAAGATTTGTGTTTGCTTTTAAAAGCTTCAGGGTGTATCGCCGTTTCAGGCGGACTCGAAGTGGCTTCGGATCGATTATTGAAATTAATAGACAAAGGCGTAACGGTCGAGCAAGTGGCCAAAGTCACCCGAAATTTTACTGAAGCAGGCGTAATGGTGCATGCGTATTTGATGTATGGTTACCCAACGCAAACCATTCAGGAAACTGTGGATAGTCTCGAAATGGTTCGGCAATTATTTGAAGCTGGAGTATTGCAATCGGGATTTTGGCATCAATTTGCGATGACGGCGCACAGTCCCGTGGGCTTGTACCCCGAGAAATTTGGTGTGATAAAGGAAGCCCAAATTTTGGGAACTTTCGCTAATAACGATATTAATTATACCGATGCAACAGGAATCGATCATGATAAATTCAGTTTTGGACTCAAGAAATCCTTGTTTAATTTTATGCACGGAATCTGTTTTGATTACGAATTACAGGATTGGTTTGAATTTAAAATTCCAAAAACCAAAATTTCACCTGATTTTATTTTTGATGCTTTGCAAGAGGACAATGATTTTAACATCAAACCCACTGCTAAAATCGTTTGGCTAGGAGGAAAGCCATTCATAGAATATTTTACAAAATCCAAAAAAGGAAATTCCTGGGAAATGATGACTTTGACTTTCCATGACAAAAAAGAAAGTTTCACCATTCAGACCAATAAAAAGGAAGGGGAATGGCTGGTTGGAATGCTACAAAAAGTGGCTGTTTCGAATGCTAAAATCCATACATTTCAGGAAACCAAAACTGATTTCGAAACGCATTTGGAAGATTTTGAATTGTTTTGGTACTCAAAACCAGTCAAAATCCTGCAGGAATTTGGATTGTTAGTTTTGTAAATTTAATTTTCCAGGACTATATTAAATTAGCATAAAACTTTCTTTTTTGGTTTACGAAAACGTTTTCTTTTTCCTATTTTTACAATTATAAAATAAGAAAAAAATGAGTATTGTTTATAAAGTTAATGTAAACGACACTTTTTCCTTTGATTTTGAAAAGAAAAGTGTTTCACAACTGGACGCAGTAGGTGTGCAAAAAAATAAGTTCCATATTTTACACGAAAACACTCCCTATAAAGCGGAAGTCATTGCTTCTGATTTTCTTCAAAAAAAATATACCGTTAAGGTAAACAACAACACCTACACCGTTGCTATTTCAAATCCATTGGATATTCTTATCAAAGATATGGGATTTGAAACGGGACTTACCAAACAAGTCAATTTTATCAAAGCACCAATGCCCGGATTGATTTTAGAAATCAGTGTTGTGGTGGGGCAAACTGTAAAAGAAAACGACCACCTAATTATTTTGGGCGCGATGAAAATGGAAAACAGTTTTCTTTCTCCTCGTGATGGTATTATCAAAACGATTTCGGTATTGATGGGAGATGCAGTAGACAAAGGTCAGTTATTAATTGAATTCGAGTAAAGAGTGAATAAGTAAGAAATAAGAAGAAAGAACCAAGAAAATAGTTAGAGATGATTTATCTAGACTCTAACAGCAAAGCGCTCTTTACTCTTTTATCTATTTTAAAAATATGAAAAAAATATTAGTAGCCAATAGAGGGGAAATTGCCATCAGGGTCATGAAAACGGCAAAAAAAATGGGTATTAAAACCGTAGCAGTATATTCTACGGCGGATAGAAATGCACCTCACGTAAAATTTGCTGATGAAGCGGTCTGGATTGGAGAAGCCCCTTCGAGCCAATCGTATTTATTGGGAAGTAAAATCATTGAAGTGGCTAAATCATTAAACGTCGATGCGATTCATCCCGGTTACGGATTCCTAAGTGAGAATGCGGATTTTGCAGAAGAGGCCGAAAAAAACAACATCATCTTTATCGGTCCCAAGTCGAAAGCGATAAAAATCATGGGAAGTAAATTAGCGGCCAAAGATGCCGTTAAGCAATACAATATTCCAATGGTTCCCGGTTTTGACGAAGCGATTACCGATGTCGAAAAAGCTAAAGTAGTTGCTAAGAAAATTGGTTTTCCAATTTTGATTAAAGCTTCAGCAGGTGGCGGTGGAAAAGGAATGCGTGTGGTAGAAGGTGAAGCCGATTTCGAATCCCAAATGGATCGCGCCATCAGTGAAGCGATTGCCGCTTTTGGAGATGGTTCGGTTTTTATAGAAAAATATGTGAGCTCGCCAAGGCATATCGAAATTCAAATTATGGCGGATAGTCACGGCAATGTGTTGTATTTATTCGAAAGAGAATGCAGCATACAGCGTCGCCATCAAAAAGTGATAGAAGAAGCGCCTTCTTCGGTTTTAACACCGGAATTGCGTAAAAAAATGGGAGAAGCAGCCGTTTTGGTTGCCAAATCTTGTGATTATTTAGGAGCAGGAACGGTCGAATTTTTATTAGATGAAAACAATAATTTCTACTTTTTGGAGATGAATACCCGTTTGCAAGTGGAACATCCCGTTACGGAATGGATTACAGGAACTGATTTAGTCGAATTGCAAATCAGAGTCGCACGGGGAGAAGCATTGGTAATCAAACAAGAAGATTTGAAAATAAAAGGACATGCGATGGAATTGCGTGTGTATACCGAAGATCCGATGAATGATTTTCTGCCAAGTGTAGGTCATTTGGATGTGTACCAATTGCCTAGTGGGGAAGGTATTCGGGTGGATAACGGTTTTGAGCAAGGGATGGATATCCCGATTTATTATGACCCGATGTTAGCTAAATTAATCACTTATGGGGAAACCCGTAATGAAGCGATACAAATTATGATCAAAGCCATTGAAGCCTATCAGGTGGAAGGTGTTCAGACGACGCTGCCTTTCGGGAAATTTGTTTTTGAACATGAGGCGTTTCGTTCCGGGAAATTTGACACGCATTTTGTAAAAAAATATTACAATGCCGATGTATTGAAAAACCAAATGGCGCAAGAAGCCGAAATCGCTGCTTTGGTGGCGTTGAAACAGTATTTTGAAGATCAAAAAATCGTGCGTTTACCAATTCAATAAAGTATGGAATCTAAAATAAAAACACTAAACGATAAAATTACCGAAGCGCATTTGGGTGGTGGTAAAAAACGCATCGAAAAACAACATTCGAATAAAAAACTGACTGCAAGAGAACGCGTCAATTATTTGATGGATGAAGGTTCTTTTGAAGAAATCGGGATGTTAGTAACGCACCGAACGTCTGATTTTGGAATGGAAAAAGAACTGTATTATGGTGACGGAGTCATTACAGGATACGGAACGATAAACGGGCGATTGGTTTATATTTTTGCTCAGGATTTTACGGTTTTTGGCGGTTCGTTATCCGAAACGCATGCCGAAAAAATATGTAAAGTTATGGATATGGCTGTCAAAATGGGAGCACCAATGATTGGACTGAATGATTCTGGTGGAGCTCGTATTCAGGAAGGCGTTCGTTCTTTGGGTGGTTATGCCGATATTTTTTATAGAAACGTACAAGCTAGTGGGGTGATTCCGCAAATCTCTGCGATTATGGGACCCTGCGCCGGTGGAGCGGTATATTCTCCCGCCATGACCGATTTTACGATGATGGTCGAGGATACCAGTTATATGTTTGTAACAGGGCCAAATGTGGTGAAAACCGTAACCAATGAAACCGTGACTTCGGAGGAATTGGGAGGGGCGAGTACCCATTCTACTAAGTCTGGTGTAGCACATTGCACGTCTGCAAATGATGTGGAATGTCTGGAAGATTTGAAGCGATTGTTGAGTTATTTGCCACAAAGCAATAAAGAAACACCTCGCAACTTACCTTACGAATTGAACGATGAGGTTAGAATTAAATTAGCGACTATTATTCCGGATAATCCCAACAAACCATACGATATGCACGAAGTCATCGGTGGGATTATTGACGAAGATTCATTTTTTGAAATTCATAAAAATTATGCCGAAAATATTCTCGTGGGTTTTGCCCGATTGGGAGGAAAAAGCATTGGAATTATAGCGAACCAACCGATGATTTTAGCTGGTTGTCTGGATGTGAACAGTTCGAAAAAAGCTGCTCGATTTACTCGTTTTTGCGATTGTTTTAATATTCCGTTATTGGTTTTGGTAGATGTACCGGGGTTTTTACCGGGAACTGACCAAGAATGGAGCGGAATTATCGTTCATGGTGCGAAATTGTTGTATGCCCTGAGCGAAGCAACTGTGCCTAGAGTGACCGTGATTACCCGTAAAGCCTACGGTGGCGCGTATGATGTAATGAACTCGAAACACATTGGTGCCGACATGAATTTTGCTTGGCCCACAGCCGAGATTGCCGTAATGGGAGCCAAGGGAGCCTCTGAAATTATCTTCAAGAAAGAAATTAACGAAGCCGAAGACCACGAGGCAAAACTCTTGGAAAAAGAAACGGAGTATGCCGATTTGTTTGCGAATCCCTACACAGCAGCCCAACGTGGTTTTGTCGATGAGGTAATCCTGCCGCAAGACACCCGACGCAAATTGATAAAAGCGTTTAGTATGCTCGAAAATAAAGTAAGTATGACTCCTAATAGAAAACACGGGAATATTCCTTTGTAAGTATTGGATAGAATTGAAAAACCACCCGATAAGGGGTGGTTTTTAGGATCTTGAATTCCGAAGATATTTTCAGAATGAATTAGTTGTGGATTACCAAAATTTCGCTTATTTTTCATAAGCTTCTATTGTTTTTAACAGTAAGTCAGAATAATTAAAAATTTCATCTAAATTTCCAATTTCGTTTTTAATTTCTTTTTTGTTCTCATCAAATGTTCCAATATATTTCTTACCTCCATTTAAGTAAAGTCTACACACTGCTTTTCGATTATTGTCGTCTAGAAATACAGCAAAATAGGATTGAGCATCTCGATACGTTACTCTTGTTGCAGGAGTTTTTTGGCGCAAAATTGTTTTGACAATCAGAAATCCTTCTAATTCTTCTCCAGTTGTATTAATTTTACTAATATCTTCTATATTTGGTTCGATAGAAATGTTAATCTCATTAATTTTTTCATCTTCTTTTGACAAGGCAGTTTTTAACCTTTCTGTGATTAAATCACTAATATGTTGTTGAACAGATTTTTTTGTTAATTCTGTAAACTGCTCTAAAATTTTTGCAGTTACAACACTCGGATATACTTGTTTTGCAAAATGTTTAACAAATTCGGGTGTTGGATTTGTAAGTTCTAGATTTAGTAAAATTTTTAATTCATTCATAAATTTCAATTCACTTGCGGTATTTACAATACTTTCAGCATCGAAATTAGTTTTATGAAATTTCTTCAATTCTTCAATTTGATTGTCTTTAACATCGATTATGTTGAATTCCAAGAATGGTTTTTCGTCCATTTTGTTTGGAGAAACTAAATCGGAATAAAAGCGGTAAATGATTCCGTTTGTTAAAATTCCAAATTTAGCTTTTGATACGTGAAAATATCTCAATAGTTGTCCATCATGAATATTTAAGTTTTGGGCCCAGTGTTTGCACTCAATCAATATTGTTGGATTTCCATCTTTAAAGATAGCGTAGTCAATTTTTTCACCTTTTTTAATTCCAATATCCGCTATGAATTCAGGTACAACCTCTAGAGGATTAAAAACATCATAGCCCAGACTTTGCAAAAACGGCATTACAAATGCATTTTTTGTAGCTTCTTCAGTTTGTATTTGGTCTTTGTGTTTTGTTCTGTCAGCAATTACTTTAATTTGGTCTCTTAAATCCATAATTTTTTTATCGTATTTGTTATTAATTTTTTTATTTTTAATCACCATTTATGCAATCAGTATTTGATGACTATATCTTTTTTTATATAGATCACTAAAACAGATTTAGTTAAATAAAATAATTTAGCATACAAATTACAATCTCTTTTTTTACTATTCCTTACGGTTTCCCGTAAAAGGGAACATTTTTTCAATCGATAAATTTTTAATTTATTTTTTGTCAGTAAAAAAAACCGGTTGATGTTTTTTTTAGTATCATTGGACATTTTAGTATCTTTCGCAACTGACTAAAAAAAACTTAAATTAGAATTAGATTAAAAAAAAAACAGATAAATGAAATACAATAGATGTGGAAAAAGTGGTTTATTACTGCCACAAATTTCTCTTGGCTTATGGCATAACTTCGGTTCAGTGGATAATTTTGAAAATGGAGAAAACATCGTTAAAGCAGCTTTTGATAAAGGAATTACCCATTTTGATTTAGCCAACAATTACGGTCCGATTCCGGGTTCGGCAGAGACTAATTTTGGAAAAATCCTAAAGAATAATTTTCAGGGAAACTTGCGCGATGAAATGGTAATTACGACTAAAGCCGGTTACACGATGTGGGACGGCCCTTATGGCGACTGGGGTTCCCGAAAATATTTATTATCAAGTTTAGATCAGAGTTTGAAACGTATGAATCTGGAATATGTGGATATTTTTTATTCACATCGTTTTGATCCGGAAACACCTTTGGAGGAAACCATGATGGCCTTGGATTATGCTGTGCGAAGCGGAAAAGCTTTGTACGCTGGGATATCCAATTATAATGTAGAACAAACTAGAGAGGCAACTGAAATTTTGAAACGATTGGGAACACCTTGTTTAATTCATCAAGTAAAATATTCGATGTTTGTTCGACAGCCAGAAGCAGGTTTATTAGATGTTCTAGAAGAAAAGGGAGTGGGATGTATTGCTTTTTCACCTTTGGCACAAGGACTTTTAACAGACAAATACCTAAAAGGGATTCCAGAAAATTCGAGGGCTTCGAATCCAAACGGTCATTTAAAAACGGATGAAGTCTCGGTGGAAAGAATCCAGAAAATCATTCAGCTGAATACCATTGCACAGGAGAGAAATCAGTCTTTGGCTCAAATGGCTTTGGCTTGGTTGTTAAAAGACAACCGAATCACTTCTGTTTTGATTGGCGCCAGCTCTGTGGCGCAATTGAATAATAATATCGACAGTTTGCAGAACTTGGATTTCTCCACAGCCGAATTATTGGAGATGGAGAGGATTTTGGAATAATAATGATACAGTGGAACCGTATGGGTCATTACTTTTAAGAAAGTAAATTTCTAAAAATAGTTATGAAAAAGGCTGTCTATAAAGCCAGCTTTTTTTTATAACTAAAACGGAAGGATTAAATCACATATTCATCGGCAATGCTTAATGCCTGAGAAATGATGGCTAAGCCTTCATCAATTTGTTCCTCATTTATCATTAATGGTGGAGCAATAAAAATGTAACCCCAACGCACAAAAGTGTACAATCCTAATTCTCTTAATTTAGCACCCACTTTATTCATAACTTCCATTTCGGTAGCATTAGCATTAAAAGGAGCCATCAACTGATAGGGTTCTTTACTTTTTACAACATCTAAACAACCTAATAATCCTTTGTTTCTAAAGTCACCTATTGAAGGATGTTGCGCTCGCATTTCGTTAAGCCGTTTCTCCATATAAGCACCCATTTTATTGGTGTTTTCTATCAAATTATCGCTTTCATAAATGGTAACAACTGCTAGTGAAGCCGCCAAAGAAACCGGATGTGAATTATAGGTCAATCCCAACCATAAAGGGGAATCCTCATATTTTGCGGCAATTTTATCCGAAACCATTAAACAGCCCAACGGTAAATAAGAGGAAGTCAACCCTTTTGCCATGCAAATCATATCTGGGATGATATCGCTATGTTCAAATCCGAACCATTTTCCGGTTCTTCCAAAACCGCTCATTACTTCGTCGGCAATAAAAAGGATTTCATATTTTTCGCATAACACTTTGATGCCTTTTAAATATCCGTTTGGATAATGGAGACAACCGGAGGAGCCGCTTTCTCCTTCGAAGATAAAAGCAGCAATAGTATGACCTCCTTCATAGCGAATAATTCTTTCTACAGCATCTAAGCTCCATTTTAATCTTGTTTCCTCATTTTGATCGCTTAATCCATAAAAATCATAAGGATCATCAAGATGAAAAATATTAGTCGATTGCTGCGCATCAGTATATTGTTTTCTAGGATCGCCACCAACAGTCATACTTGCGGATGAATTTCCGTGAAAGCCTCTGTATCTTCCAAATATTTTATGTTTTCCAGTATACAAACGGGCTAGTTTTATGGCATTTTCAATGGATGAAGCACCGCAAAGCGTAAAAAAAGCCTTATTTAAATCTCCAGGACAAATTTCCGCTAGTTTTTTAGCTAATTTGGCTCGGATTTCGGTGGTACAAGAAGGCGTTACATAACTCACTTTTTGCATTTGCGCTACTACGGCATCCGTAACACGCTGGTCGCCATGACCTATATTCACCGACATTAATCCGCTCGAGAAATCGATGATTTTTTTACCGCCTACTTCATATAAATAAACGCCTTCGGCTCTTTCTATCGGAATAGGATTTACATTTTTTTGGGCAACCCAAGTAAACAAGCTGTATTGTTTACTATCATTTATTATTTGGTCTTTGGTCAACATGCTTTTATTTATATAGTTTATTTTACAGCAAGATCATAGCTGTAAAGATATTCGTCTCTTTTGAACCCCATTTTGTGATAGAGCCCTTGCGCTGTGCTGTTGTTTTTTGCCGTTCTCAATCGAATTAAATCAGAGCCTAATTCTTTTGCCAAATCAACAGTTTTTAGAATCAATTGTTCTCCAATTCCTTTTTTTCGAATAGCAGAATCAACAAATAAATCATTTAAAATCAGTATTTTATTCAATGCCAAAGACGAGAAAGTGATATAGATTAAAGTAAATCCGATGACTTTTTCTTTATTATCTTCATCAAAAGCTAAAAAAATAATAGCTTCATTATTCTCTATTCGTTCTTTTAAATAGGATTTGTGTTTTTCGTAATTAGATGGTTTTTTATAGAAAATCAAGTATTGATTAAACAATGGTGCCAATTCATCCAAATCTTGTAGAGTAGCTTTTCGTATCATATCTGTTTATTTTAAATGGTTTAGAACTTAAAAATACAAATTATTATTTAATTTTCAGCTTTCTCTCCTTTAGGAGCTTAGTAGGCTTATTGAATGGAAGATTTAACTCATCCAGTTGGTTCCCGCTTCCGGATTCCATTTGGTAGTAGTTTTCTTTTCTTTGGTAAAAAATCCAATAGCACTTTTCCCTGTAATATCTCCTGAACCAAATTTCGATTCATTCCATCCGCCAAAACCAAAAGGTTCTCTGGGAACAGGAACACCAATGTTTACACCGCACATTCCTGCAGATGCATTTTCAGTTACATAATTTGCCAAACCACCGCTTTGTGTAAAAACGGAACAAGCATTTCCATAAGGATTTCTATTTTCAATTGCTAAAGCTTCATCAATCGTGTCCACGCGAACAATAGTAAGGACTGGCCCAAATATTTCTTCTTTTGCCACACGCATAGCTGCAGTCGCATAATCTACAATAGTTGGTCCAACATAAAAACCGTTTTCTTTTCCGGGAACAATAGTATTTCTTCCATCCAAAATGATTTTGGCACCTTGTTGTTCGGCTTCAGTTATATAGGACTCAATTCTTTCTTTGGCCGCTTTCGTAATAACGGCACCCAATGTTGTGCCACATTGAATTTTAGTAGCATCATTAATTAATTTGTCTAGAATAGCATCGCAATTTCCTACTGCTATTAAAGTAGCCGCAGCCATACAGCGTTGTCCTGCACAACCAGTCATAGAAGCCACAATATTTGAAGAAGCCATATCAGGATGCGCATCTGGAAGAAGAATGATATGGTTTTTTGCGCCGCCAAGGGCTAAAACTTGTTTCAAATTTTGACTGGCTCTTTGATACACTATTTTAGCCACTTTCGTAGAACCTACAAAAGTGATGGCTTTGATAGCTGGGTGATCACAAAGATTCTCAACAGTAGCTTGTGTTCCATTTATAATATTGAATAAACCATCAGGAAGTCCGGCTTCTTTCAATAATTTCGCGATATATTGACTACTGATTGGCACTGCTTCAGACGGTTTTAGAATAAAAGCATTTCCCAATGCAATTGCATTTACAATGG
Organism: Flavobacterium algoriphilum; assembly: GCF_048158655.1. Taxonomy (NCBI): domain Bacteria; kingdom Pseudomonadati; phylum Bacteroidota; class Flavobacteriia; order Flavobacteriales; family Flavobacteriaceae; genus Flavobacterium; species Flavobacterium algoriphilum. The sequence continues at coordinate 183,633 of NZ_JBLNKY010000004.1, read as the reverse complement.
TCCAATGAGGAACCATACTTGGGAAATTAAAAGGCACAATTGAAGCTACAATTCCCAACGGTAATTTAGTGGAAGAACAGTAAACCCCTTTACTGACTTCCATATTCTCTCCATTTACAAATTGGGGCAGTGAACAGGCAAATTCGGTTAGTTCAATGGCTTTATCAATTTCAGCTTTGGCTTCGCCGTGAATTTTCCCATTTTCACGGTAAATAATTTCGGTTAGTTCACTGCTGTTTTGTTCCAGTAATTGTTTGTATTTATAGAAAACCTGTACGCGTTCTTTTAAGGTAATTTTTTGCCAGGCTTTTTGTGCTTTTTGTGCAAAACTGATAATTTCATTCAAATCTTCCATAGTAGATTCGTTGAAAGTAGATAATTCAGTTCCGTCCAAAGGGGATATAACAGTATGAATTTTGCTGGAGCTTCCGGATTTAAACTCCCCATTTATAAAGTTTTTGACTTCCTCAAATACCATAATTATACTTTTTAGTTTTTTTTAAATGTACACTATTTTGTAAAAATACAATAATATTTTTTGCGTATATTATAAATATTGTTAGATTTACAAAAGAATACTATTTATTTTAACTTTTTTACAATATGTAATAATTAAGTGGATCCAAAAGTTTAAAAGCTAACCTATTTAAATTATTTTTAATTAACCAAAAAAAATCAATGAAATCAATCTCAACCTTTATTGGAGTAGCCTTACTGTTTTTGGCAGCACTTTGTTATTTTATCAATTGGCATGCTTTAATACCTGCGTTTACTGTGTTAGGGATTGCGATTATAACAAGAAAAGCATTAGAACCGTTGGTTATTGGATGTGGTGTTGGATTTGTATTGTTAGCCATGCATGGTGGATCCAAAGAATTTTTTCCTGATGGAGAAGGAATGATTTTTCCTTTGAATATGTTTGATGGAATGTTTTCATCGATTTCCAGGGATGCTCATGATCAAGGACTTATTTGGGTAATTTTAGTTTGTATATTATATGGTGCATTTGTGCAATTGTTAGTGGCTTCTGGTGGAATTAATGCTGTGGGAAAGTATTCAGAAAAGCATGTTACTAATAAAAAACAGTCGCTAATTATGACTTATTTTCTAAGTTTTTTCTTTTTTCTGGATGATTATTTAAGTGCATTGTCTATTGGTAATACGATGAGACCCATTACAGATAAATTTGGTGTTTCAAGAGAAAAATTGGCTTTGGTTTTGAGTTTTGTATGCGTACCGTTGACGATAATAGTGCCCATTTCGACTTGGACTATTTTTTATGGAACTCAAATAGCAGCTATTGAAGGAGGTGTTTTAAATAGTGCTGGAAAAGTTATTACGAGTCCTATTGAAGCATTTTTGGGAACAATTCCTTATAATTTTTCGGCTTGGATTTCTTTAATTCTTGGCGCACTAGTAGTATTCCAGTTAATTCCGGATTCAAAAGCAATCAGGCAAGCGGAGGCCAATGTGAAAGTAATTGATGCCGAAATTGTAAATGTTAAGAAAAAATTAGCCAGAGAAGGGAAGTTAGTATATTTCATTTTGCCTTTGGTTATTTTAATTTGGTGTACTATTTTACCTTATCCCTATGATTCAGAATATTGGGGTAGTGTTACTTTTTCTTCTGAATCTATTTTTAGTAGTATTGATGCACTCCGTGGAGTAGCCACCGCTTGTGTTTTTACGTACTTGTTTTATTTAGTATTAGGAGTAATTAAATTCAATAAGATATCAAACAACTTCGTTAAAGGGATGGAATCAATCACTTTTGTGTTGGTAGTTTTAGGAATGACCTATTTGTTAAAAGATGTACAAAACGGATTGGGTTTTAATGAATTTGTAGCCGAGAAATTACAAGGAATTAGCTGGTTGAATAGCGTGACACTTCCTTTTGTTGTTTTTGCTTTAGTGGCATGGATATGTTGGGCTACAGGTTCTAACTGGGGAATATATGCGATTTTAGTTCCCACAACTGCTATATTATCACGCACAATAGGAGCTGATTTTTGGTTGACACAAGGAGCGTTGGCATCTGGAACCGTATGGGGAGCTGCAGCTTGTTTCTTCTCTGATAATAGGGTTCTTACGGCGCAATCTTGTAAAATAGAGATGATGAAACATGGTATCTCACAATTTCCATATCAGTTAGTAATATTTGGAGTGTCATCACTCTTCTATTTAATAGCCGGATATGTAATTTAAAAGTAAAAAGATGATAAGCAAAAGTGTTTTTGAAAATCAATTTGTAATTCGGAATGCTAAATTAGAAGATGTCATTCAGATGGAGTATGTACAATCGCAATGTTATCCAACTTTGCACGAATCAGAAATTTTGAATAGAAAGCATTTTGCAAATCATATTAAAATATTTCCAGAAGGCCAAATTGTAGTAGAAAATGAAGGGAAGGTTATAGCATCTGCAAGTACTTTCAGGTGCAATTTCCCGGAACACGACAGTACTTTTTTGGAAGAAACAGATAATTTGTGGCTTACAAATGTTCAGGTACCCGATGGAGATTGGTTGTATGGGATTGATATGGGTGTGTTACCTGAATATCGTGGTTTAGGACTTTCTAAAGAACTGTATAAAGCACGGCATGACGTATGTAAAAGCCTTGGAATCACAGGACAAATTATTGCGGGAATGACTATTGGTTACGGAAAAGTAAAAGATAAAATGACCATTGCAGCATATTGTGAAGCATTAGAGAAAAAAGAATTTACGGATCCAACTATTACGCCACAACGAAATGCAGGGTTTATATGGATAAGGGCTTTGTATAATTATATCAATGATCCAGAAGCGGGATATGCCAGTGTTTTAATGTACTATCCGGTCGATGAAAATTATAGTTTATAATTCCTGAGTAAAAAAGAAGAATAGCAAGTTTGAATAAAATTCAGAATATAATTAAATAGAAAAAAATGGGAACTCAAATTAAGAAAGTATCAGAAATTCCTGGACCAAAGAGCAAAGAAATGTTAGCAAGAAGAGCCGCCGCTTTACCTGCTGGTTTGGGAAAATCTACCGAAGTGGTTGTTGAAAAGGCTGAAGGCGCTTTAGTATGGGATGTAGATGGAAATCAATTGATTGATTTTGCGGGAGGAATCGGGATGGTAAATTTGGGTCACAGACCAAAAGCAGTTGTTGATGCAATAAAAGCCCAAATGGATAAATACCTGCATACGGGTGCATTGGTGACTACTTTTGAACCCTATTTAGAGTTTGCCGAATTACTAAACAAAATTACACCCGGAGATTTTCCTAAGAAAACATTATTGGCTTGTTCCGGATCTGAGGCGGTAGAGAATGCAGTTCAAATTGCACGATATTATACGAAGCGACCAGCCGTAATTTGTTTCGAAGGAGCGTATCACGGTAGGACTTTGCTTACGTTGAGTTTAACTAGTAAATACGCTTTATTTAAAAAAGGGTTTGGTAGCTATGCCCAAGATATTTATCGTTTTCATTCTCCAAATGTATATCGCAAACCCGATAATTTTACGGAAGAGGAATATATAGATTTTTGTATCGAGCGTTTTGACCAGAATTTAATTTCACACGTTGATCCTTCTTCGGTTGCAGCAATTATTATCGAACCGGTTCAAGGAGAAGGTGGTTTTATTCCTGTACCAAAACGTTTCTTGGAAAAAATCAGAAAAGTTTGTGATGAACATGGTATCGTTTTCATTGCCGATGAGGTTCAGGCAGGAGCCGGTAGAACAGGGAAATTTCTTTCCATTGAGCACAGCGGAGTGATTCCTGACATGGTGACTATGGCAAAATCGATTGGTTCAGGTTTGCCAATTAGCGCCGTAACTGGTAAAGCAGAGATGATGGATGCACCGCATTTAGGAGGTGTTGGAGGAACGTATTCTGGAAGTCCAATTGCTGTAGTGGCAGCACTTGAAACCGTTAAACAAATTAATACACCGGAATTTTTGGCAAAATCGGTTCATGTGGGTGAAGCCATAAGAACACGATTAAATGCGATGGCAGATAAATTTTCTTGTATTGGAGATGTAAGAGGCGTAGGAGCGATGCTAGTAGTAGAATTTGTAAAAGATAAAAAAACCAAAGAGCCTGATATGGATTTTGCAATGGCAGTAATCAAAAAATCAGTTGCAAACGGATTGATATTGATCAGAGCTGGATTGTATACCAATTGTATTCGTTTTTTGCCTCCAATTGTTATCACTGACGAACAATTACACGAGGGATTGGATGTAATTGAAAATGCTATTCAAGAAGTATTGAACGAAAGAAAATAATTTGACGAAAGTTTTAATGTCGAAAGTCATAAAGACTTTGTTGATATTGAAACTTTATGACAGTAGACTTTATGACTTTTAAACTGATATATAATGCTAATATTATAACCATGGATCCTGCTTTTGCAAAAGCGGATTCCATGGTAATTAACCATTTGGGGAAAATTGAAGGAACTGGAACTGAATCCGAATTGCGAAATCAATTTGGTTCTTTTTCTAAAGAATTTGATTTTAACGGACAAACAGTTGTTCCGGGTTTGAATGATGCCCACATCCATGTTTGGAAAATTGGACATCTTAGAACGTATATGTTGGATGTTCGAGGTGTAAAATCCATTGTGGAATTCAAAAAATTATTAAAAGATTTTGCCGAGAAAAACGCGACTTCGGAGTGGATTATGGCTCGTGGAATTAATGAAATGGTACTCGAAGAAAAACGATTGCCAACCAAAGAAGATTTGGACGATATTATTTCTGACAGACCTGTTTTTGTAATTAGAACTTGCGCTCACATTGGAATTGCCAATTCAAAAGCCATAGCTATTTCAGCAGTTGATGAAGCTACTGAGGTTCCTTTTGGAGGAGAAATTCGCAAAAATCAAGATGGAAGTTTACAAGGTATTTTTACCGAAAGAGCTTTGGGATTAATCATGAATAACATTCCTCCATTTACTTTCGAAGAATATAAAAACATGATTCTGGAAGCACATCAATATTTGTTGACTTTGGGAATTACAAGCGCTACTGATCCGGCTGCAAATGAGGAATTATTGGCAGCTTATATTAAATTAGATCAAGAAGGATTGTTGAAAGTGCGAATGAATGTTTTTCCGCTTAGAATTCCGGATGGAAGTGATGAAATCCAGGTTTTACCCGAACAATACGAATCGGAATTTTTGCAAATAAAAACCGTGAAGTTTTTTTCAGATGGTGGTTTGAGTTCGGCTACTGCGGCATTGAATGTTCCGTATAAAAATACGGACGGATATAAAGGCGTTCTGAGATTGGATTACGATAAGTTTTATCAAACAGCAAAAGAAGCTGTTGAAAAAGGATTCTCGGTTGCCACACATGCAATTGGGCATCAAGCGGTTGATTTGACTTTGAAAGTGTATCGCGATTTGTTCAAAATAGATGATACTATAAAACACAGGATTGAGCATGTTGGATTTTTATCCAATGAAAATATAAAAGATTTTAAACAGATGAATATGACTGCAGCGATGCAACCGATATTCATTTATGAATTGGCAAACAATTTCAAAAGCACTTTGCCAGACGCATTATTAGAGGTGGTTTACCCTTGCAAAACGGTTTTGGATAATGGAATAAATTTAGCCTTATCTACCGATGGACCCGTGGTGAAAGAAATAAATCCCTGGGTTAATATGGAAACGGCCGTTACCCGAAAAGCAATGGATGGGTTTGTCATTGGCGAAAGCCAGAAAATAACTTTCGAGCAAGCTTTACGCGCCTATACTGTAGGAAGTGCGATTGCGGATAATTTAGAGAATATAAAAGGAAGTCTTTCCACAGGGAAATATGCCGATTTTATTGTTTTGAATAAAAATCCATTTAAATTAGACGATGTCTCTACCGTTGAAGCCAATGAAACTTGGGTAGATGGAGAATTAAAATATAAAAGAGAGTAGAAATTATACCTTATCAGGCTTTTAAAATATGATAGGGTTATTAAAATAGAAAAAAGATGAGCGCATTAGATGATGAACTAGATTACCAAATATTGAAGCTGCTTCAAAAAGATGGCAGAATGTCGTTTACTGAAATATCAAAAGAAATTAATGTGGCAGTGAGTACCATAAGACACCGTTATATTAACTTAATTGAAGATGGCACTTTGCAAATAATTGGAAGGGTCGATCCTAATAAAATTGGGTTTAATGCATACGCAAGTGTCTTGATTTCGGTTAAACCAAAATCATACATGAAAACCATTTTTGAGGAATTAACAAAGTTGCCAGAAATTAGTTTTTTGGCATCTGTTTCAGGGGATTATGATATTGAAGCTAATATTATGTGTCGGGATATGGAGCATTTGAATGAATTGTTAGGCGATAAAATTCATGCGATGGAAGGTGTTTTTGATACCAAAACAAATATGTATATGAAAATTTACAAATTCGCGCAACCCGATTTAGAATTGGCAAAATTATCAAGCAAGCAACATGAATAATACAGACAAATTATACGAAAGAAGAAAGAAAAGTGTTCCAAACGCTTTAGGAATTTTCAATCTATCTAGTATCCAATCTGCCAAAGGAGCTATAATTATTGATGCTGATGGAAGAGAATTGATTGATTTTGCGGGAGGAATTGGGGTAAATAATGCAGGACACGGTGTGCCAGAAATTATTGAAGCGATCAAAAGTCAAGCAGATAAATTCATTCATGCCTCCTTCAATATTTCCGTTTACGAACAATATTTAGACTTAACGGAAAAATTGTGTGAGATTTTGCCGCATGGTGAATCTACTAAAGCAATGCTGACTTTGTCTGGTGCTGAATCCGTTGAAAATGCCATAAAAATTGCTCGTGCCGTAACCGGAAAAGCAGGAATTATCTGTTATGACGGTTCCTTTCACGGACGTACAATGATGGCGATGACTTTGACATCTAATGTGAAATACAAAGAAGGTGCCGGGCCTTATGCTCCTGAAGTATACCGTTTGGAATTTCCGTATTATAAACCGAGTATGAGCGCCAGAATGACTGCCGATGAGTTTGATGATTTGATGATTATGAAGTTGCATAAAACGTTTTCATCAACCGTTTCAGTAAGTCAAACGGCTGCAATTATTTTGGAATTAGTACAAGGTGAAGGTGGCTTTACGGTTGCTTCCAAAAAATATGTTCAATACTTGCGTAAATTCTGTACCGAAAATAACATTGTCTTGATTTTTGATGAGGTGCAATCCGGTTTTGGTCGTACAGGAAAATGGGCCGCTTATGAGCATTATGGAGTAACTCCAGATTTGTCAACTTGGGCTAAATCTATGGGTGGCGGAATGCCAATTGGTGCAGTTATAGGTAAACAAGAAATTATGGATGCTGTAAAGCCCGGACTTATTGGAGGAACGTATTTGGGAAATCCATTGAGTTGTGTGGCTTCATTGGCAAGTATCAATTACATGCAAAAAAATAATATCAATGCGGCTGGAGATAAAGTAGGTAAGATAGTTCGAGACAGATTCAATCAGTTACAGGCAAAATATCCGAAAAACATTACTGATGTTCGTGGATTGGGAGCTATGTTGGCAATCGAATTTTTTAATCCAGAAACTAAAATGCCTGATGGTGATGCCACAAAATCCATTGTCAATAAATGTTTAGAGAAAGGACTAATCGTAATCACTTCTGGAACGTACGGAAATTGCATCCGAATTTTAAGTCCATTATTTATAGAAGATGAAATTTTAGAAAAAGGCTTGTCAATTTTAGAAGAAACAATAAAAGAAATACTACTATGAGAAAGCAATATATAAATGGAGCATGGTGTGATGCATTGGATGGCACCACTTGGGATTTGCAAAGTCCCGCTACCGAAGAACTAATTGATAAAGTACCTTTTGGAAACGTTGCTGATTGTAATTTGGCAATTGCAGCCGCTGATGCTTCTTTCAAAGAATGGAAAAGTACAACGCCTTATTTTAGGGCTGAAATATTAAAAAAAGCAGCGAATTATATTCGGACAAACGTAGAGACTTTCGCAAAGGAAACCTCATTGGAGACAGGAAAACCAATGTTGGAATCAAGAGGAGAATGGCAAGTTTCTGCTAATCTTTTTGAATGGTTTGCAGAGGAAGGAAAAAGAAATTATGGACGAGTAGTTCCTACGAATAGAGCCGATAAAAGAGCGATGGTTATTTATCAGCCGGTAGGAGTTGTGGGAGTGATTACGGCTTGGAATTTTCCGGCTTATAATCCTTCACGTGCTGTTGCCGCCGCTTTGGCCGCTGGTTGCTCCGTAGTAATGAGAGGTTCAGAATTTACGCCTTTGTCGAGTTTTAATTTGGCTACAGCCCTACACGAAGCTGGGATTCCTAATGGAGTTTTCAATTTAATCAACACAGAACCGGTTTCCACAGGAACCGAAATGATCGATAATCCTTTGTTGAAAAAAATAAGTTTTACCGGAAGTACCCGAGTGGGGAAAATACTTATGGATGGCGCATCAAAAACGGCTACTAAATTATCTTTGGAACTTGGTGGAAATGCGCCAGTAATTATCGATAAAGATGTAGATGTAGATGTAATTGCTCATCAAGCTTTGATTGCTAAATTGAGGAATTGTGGCCAAGTTTGTGTTTCACCACAACGGTTTTATGTTCATGCAGCCATTTTTGAGCAATTCGTTGCTATTGTGAAGGATGATATTTCAAAATTGAAAACTGGTATTAACGGTGGAGATATCGATTTTCTGGGGCCACTTATTAATAAAAAACAACAGGAACATTCCTTGGTTATGCTTGAAAAAGCGAAAAGCGAAGGAGCAACAATTCATATTGGAGGTGAACCTGCTGAAAAAGGATTTTTTGTGCATCCGGCATTAATTGAAGCACGGCAAAGTCAATCTTTTATCAAAACAGAAATCTTTGGACCTTTGATGATTGTGATTCCTTTTGAAACTAAAGAACAGGTTATCGAATGGGCAAATGATACTGAATACGGCTTGGCTTCTTATGCCTTTACCAATCATATAAAAACAGCTAATTTCTATGCTGAAAATCTTGAATTTGGAATGGTAGGAATTAATGAATGGGCTCCTCAAGGAACGGAGTTACCATTTTCGGGTTGGAAAAGTAGCGGAATAGGTCATGAATCCGGGTCTGAAGGATTAAAAGAGTACATGGAATTAAAATTAATCAGTTACGGCAATATGTCATAAAGATTTTTGATTGCAGATAGTGAATCTGTTTTTATCATCACGAGCGCGGTTGAGAGAGGTGTTCTAAATGATAACAAGATTAAATAAAAAATTATGAAAAAAGAAATTTCAGGTAAATACACATTGCAGACGCCTTTGCCGGAACATGCAAAACAGCAAGCGGAATTGCAAGAAATAGTTTTTCCTACTTTATCTGCTGAGGAATTAATTACGGAGGAAAAATATAAAAGACATTTAGAGATTTTTCCAGAAGGCCAGTTTATTGTTTTGGATGGTGATAAAGTAATTGCTTCCTGTACGACTTTGCGTCAAAATTATCACAAAGGACATCATACTTTTTTGGAAATTTCAGATGATTTATGGTTGGGAACACATGATCCTGAGGCCGACTGGATTTATGGATTGGATGTTTCTGTTCATCCGGATTACCAGGGAAAAGGGATTGGAAGAGCAATTTATAATGCCCGTCAAGATGTGGCGAAAGAATTGGGTTGCAAAGGACAAATGACGGCTGGGATGCCTATTGGCTTTGACAAAGTAAAAGATCAAATGACTATTGCAACATATTGTGATAAACTGATAAAAGGTGAAGTTGTTGATCCAACAGTTACGGCTCAAACCAAATGCGGATTCATTTTGGTAGAGCCTTTGTTTGATTATTTAGATGATCCCAGAAGCGGAAATTGTTCGGTTTTGATGTATTGGCCTTTGGATGCAAACACTAAATTAATAGAGAACCATTAAAAAAGTATTCAGTTTTAGTATTCTGTCCTAGTTAACAGCTAAATAAATTTCGATTTATTATTTGAACTTATTAACGGTACTACATTAATAATTCAAAAGTGGAAACTTTTAAAAAAAAACAAAATGATATTCAAATCAATAAATCCATTTTCAACAGAAATTATTGCGGAACACGAAGTGTTGACAAATGCACAATTAAATCAGAAATTGGAATTGTCAGAAAGTGCTTTTAAAAATTGGCGGAATACGTCTTTTCAGGAAAGAGCTGATAAAATGAAAAATCTAGCCAATATTCTTCGAGAAAAAAAGGAAGAATTAGGTTTATTGATCACTATTGAAATGGGTAAAATTTTATCCGAAGGAATTAGTGAAGTCGAGAAATCAGCAGGAAATTGTGACTTCTATGCAGAGAATGCAGAGAAAATGCTAAAAGATGAAAAGTACGATACACCTTTTACAAGCATGTCTGTCTATGAACCGATGGGTGCAGTTTTTGCGATTATGCCTTGGAATTATCCTTTTTGGCAAGTATTGCGTTATGCTGCGCCGGCAATTATGGCGGGGAATGTGACACTTTTAAAACATGCACCTAATGTTATTGGCTGTGCCAAAGCAATCGAAAATGCATTTCTGGAAGCCGGTTTTCCAGAGGGTGTTTTTCAACAAATAACCATTGATATTGCTCAAGTCGAAAGTGTAATCGCTTCGAATATTGTACATGGAATTACGTTGACTGGTAGCGAAATGGCGGGTTCTTCTGTGGCTTCTTTGGCTGGAAAGCATATCAAAAAATCAGTTATGGAGTTGGGAGGTTCAGATGCATTTATTGTTTTGAATGATGCCGATATCGAAAAAGCCACTACTGTTGCCACTCAATCCAGAATGCTGAATGCGGGTCAGGCATGTATTTGTGCCAAGCGTTTTATAGTTACCGAAAAAGTAGCGGATGAATTTGCTGCTCTTTTTGCCCAAAAAGTACGTGCTTTAAGTCAAGGAAATCCTTTACAGATCGGAATTAGTATGGGACCTTTGGCTCGATTGGATTTAGCCGAAAAACTTAGTCATCAGTTAGAAAAAGCATTACAACAAGGTGCGAAATTAGTAGTAGGGGGAGCGCAAGAAAATTGTAATTTCCAACCGACCTTAATTGATTTTGTGGATGCTAATAATATTGCTTTTCAAGAGGAAACTTTTGGACCACTAGCAACAATAATTAGAGCCAAAGATGAAAATGATGCTGTCGCAATTGCCAATAACCATAGATACGGTCTAGCATCAGCAATATGGACAGAAGATCGTGAAAAGGCATACCGATTGGCACGAAAAATTGAGGCCGGAAATGTTTTTATAAATTCATTGGTCCGTTCTGATCCCAGAATTCCCTTTGGAGGAACAAAAAAATCGGGTTACGGAAGGGAATTATCTGAAGTAGGAATCAAAGAATTTATGAATATGAAATCGGTAATTATTGAATAATTGTTATTGAGGAATAAAAATTAACTAACAAAACCAACTTAAGAATGAAAAAAACAGTACTAATCTTTACACTGATGTTGACGGGAAGTTTAGCATTTGCGCAAGATAAACCAGTAGCAGTAGCTACCGAAGAAGAAGCGCCAAAATTTACCGCTGCAATTGATGTAGTGTACCCTTATTTATGGAGGGGGATAAAATATTATGGGGATAAAGTAGCTTTTCAACCGTATCTATCGTATGCTTTTACTGATAAATTGTCTGTTGGCGTATGGGCAACAACTAACTTTTCTAATGCTGCCGATGCTTACAACGAATTTGATTGGAATATTGCGTATCAATTGTCTCCTGTGGTGAAAGTAATGCTGAGTGATTATTATTGGCCGGCAACTAAGAATAATTCAGATTGGGAAAGAAGTAGCTATTTTGATTATTCGGAAGGTTCAGCGCAAAGTTTAGATCTTTCTGTATTATTAGATTTTTCTGAAAAAGGGGTGCCATTAGATTTTCAGTGGAACACGTTTATTGGAGGAGGAGATTATAAATATGATGATAATGGAAATGCTTCAAGAGCTTTTTCTAGTTATGCTGAAATAGGATATACTTATTCTTTTGATAAAGCTAGAGTTGACGTTAGGCCTTTTGTTGGTGCTGCAGTGATTAACGGCGGTTATTATGGAGCAGACGCCAGTGGTAAATCAGGTTTTTCTTTCTCGAACGTAGGAGTAAATGTTGCTAAAGAATTGAAAATTACGGAGAAGTTTAGTTTGCCGGTTTTTGTTCGGTATACAAATAGCGATTACGGAATTCAAGAATTTGACGAGAATGATAATCTGACTAAAACGGTTAAGAATTTCTTTTCTGCGGGTGTGACCTTTAATATTAAATAATATGTTTAACTGTCAAAAACACTTTTTATTTTGATAGCCTAGTTTAATTATGATATAAAAAAATCGCCATAAGGCGATTTTTTTTTAGAATCTTAATTGATAAACTTCATCTAAATCCTTTTCTGAACTGATATTCACATTTAAATCAGTTACAAAACCTGAATTTAATCCATAAACCCAACCGTGTAGTGTTAAATCTTGTCCGTTTTTCCAAGCTGCCTGAACAATGGATGTTTTAGCTAAATCAAAAACTTGTTCTTTTACATTAACTTCAACAAAAGCATTGAAACGTTCTGCCTCATCAGTAATTGAATTTAAGTACTGATCGTGTAAACGATAAACATCTTTTATATGTCGAATCCAGTTGTCAATAATACCAATTGAATCATTTCCCATCGCAGCTTTTACACCGCCACAACCATAATGGCCACAAACAAGTACATGTTTTACTTTCAAAACATTAACAGCATAGTCTAATACACTTAGCATATTCATATCTGAATGTACCACCATATTGGCAATATTTCTATGAACAAATACTTCGCCAGGTTTAGCTCCAATTATTTCATTAGCAGGAACTCTGCTGTCAGAACAACCAATCCATAATAAGGGTGGAGTTTGGCCTTTGGCCAAATCTTGAAAATAATTTGGATCTTTAGCTAAAGAAGTTACGACCCATTCTTTATTATTTTCTAATATTTTTTTATAAAAATCTTTCATTTTTTGTTTTTTTTTAATAGATGTATTTTTTCAATTCTTATTTGATTAAATCTTCCGATGTGATTTCTCTTTGAACCATTTTTCTTTTTGCAACATCGTAATAATGTTCAAAAGTAACTTTGTTTGGCGTTTCTTCACTATTTTCTAACTGATAGGCTTTTTTAAATCCTCTAAGCTTTACTTTTATATTATCATCTTTAGCTCTAGTAGTTTTAAATTCATGGATTAAATCCAAGATATCATGGGCTATGTAAACAGTATCTTTTGCATCTATGATTACTTTTGAATTTTCTGGAATATCATTCAAAGTGGATTTAATTGCCGCTTTATTTAAAAAAGAAACTTCCTGTGCTAAATCAATATGAATTACATCACCATCCGCATACTCCTCTTTTCTAAAATGATAAGCTCGTTTCAAATTCCCTTTTAAAACAAATATAATACTAATGATTATTCCCAATGCCACTCCTTTTAATAAATCGGTAAACACAACTGCTAACATGGTAGCCATGAAAGGTACAAATTGGTATTTTCCTTTTTCCCAAAAATGCATAAATGTTGATGGTTTAGCCAATTTATATCCTATCATTAATAATATTGCTGCTAACGTTGCCAATGGAATTTTATTCAAAATTAATGGGATAGCTACAATACTTACCAATAACAATGTACCATGAATAATGGTTGACATTTTGGATTTGGCCCCCGAACTACTATTTACAGATGAGCGTACAATTACAGATGTTAATGGTAATCCACCTAAAAGCGAACTTACCATGTTTCCAATTCCTTGAGCTTTTAGCTCCATATTGGTATCAGTATAACGTTTTTGGACATCCATCCTGTCAGAAGCCTCAATGCTTAATAACGTTTCTATCGAAGCAACAATCGCAATGGTAAAGGCTACAACCCAAACTTTAGAATTTGTAATCGTAGAAAAATTAGGGGTTACAATTATTTGTTTGAATTCTTCTAAAGACGTTGGAACTGGTAACGAAACTAAATGTTCTTTGGCTATAGCTAATGAGCTTCCAGCTGATATGAAGATTTCATTAAAAATAACACCAAGAATTACGGCTACAAGTGCCCCAGGTATTAATTTTAATTTTTTCAAAAAAGGAACTTTATTCCAAGCGATCAATATTGCTAATGAAAGTATTGTAATAATAATGGACCCCAATTGAATGTAATTAAAAACGGCCAGTAATGCAGAAAATGTATTGCTTCCTCCTAATTCAGAGAAGGCTTGATCCCCTTCAAAATCATTATCATAACCAAAAGCATGGGGTAGTTGTTTTAGAATAATAATAATTCCAATTCCTGCCAGCATTCCCTCAATCACATTGGTTGGAAAATAATTTGAAATAGTTCCAGCCTTGAAAAATCCCAATGCTAATTGTATTAAACCTGCGATAAAAACGGCAGTTAAAAAAACATCAAAAGCACCTAAATCAGTAATAGCAGTAAGAACTATAGCAGTTAATCCAGCGGCAGGACCAGAGACACTTAAGTTAGATGTGCTTAAATAACCTACAATTATACCACCTACAATACCTGAAATTATTCCCGAGAATAACGGTGCGCCAGAAGCCATTGCAATGCCTAAACACAATGGAAGCGCCACCAAAAAAACCACTAAACCAGATGCAAAATCGGATTTGAGGTTAGCAAAAAGATTGATTTTTTTTATCATAATACCGTACTGAAAATTGAATACAAAGATTTTATTCACATTATTATATGTGAGAATTAGATTTTAAAATTTTTAAAATCAACGTTGTATTAAACTTGGTCAGGCGGGGGGATAAATATAGAAGAAGCAATTATATCGTGCTTGGATAAATTCTCGGAAAGAATAAGAGTTGAAGGTAACTCCGATAAATTGATTATTTCATAACCCATATCAAAATGGCAAATTGCTTTAATCTGTTTGTGTGATTGTTCTTCCTCAGAAAAACTATAGCCAATAGAAGTGTTAGCACCTTTCTTTATAACACTAACAATTGTTGGTGTTGAAAGAAAAGCAATAAAAACAAACAATAATATTTGTGCAATCAGCTTCATAGTTGCAAAAATATAATTTAACAAATGAAATCAATACTACTTTGTGAAATTTAAAATAAAATTAACATCTGTATAGCTAAAAAAAGGAGAAAAAGGTTTTCAGGATGATGTTTCTGTTGCTAATGAAATGTTGATTTAAGGGTAATTAATTATTTGATAATCCATAAAATGAATTTCTGTTAAATTCTGGCTTTTGCATCTTTGAGGTGTTTTTTATTGCTTGCACATTGGATTGGATATTAGAACAGTGTTTTTGATTTATAATTTGAAATTTATAATTAAGAATTGGTAATAATAGTTGCTTTTTGTTTTTAATATAAAAATATAATTTTAGTATCAGGGGCTAAAAAAATGGGGTTTAAATTTATCTATTGTTAAAATTATGTATAAAAAAGTATTTTTAATATGTATTTAGATAATTTTAGATAAAAAAAATAGGGGTAATGGTGATATTTTAATTATGAATTTTTTAAAATATCACAATAAAAATATGGAATGTGTATTATTCTTTAACCATTTTTTGTTATCAATAATTCTTCTCCAAAAGAGGTAAAAAAGTAATTAGTAATTATTCATCTTTAAATAAAAGTTAATAAATTCGTCAAAAGGAAAAGGTTGTTTTCTCATAAAAAAGAATAATGTGGAGTGCTTTTTTTTAATAATAACTTAATTAAAAAATTTGATTTGAATATTTTATAACCATTAAACCAAAATAACAACCAACTAGATTAAATAACTAAACTAAATTAAACATGAAAAAAGCAGGACTAATTTTAGCATTGATGCTAACGACGAGCATGATATTTGCACAGGAAACTCCACAGCCGGCAACTACTTTTGGAGGGTCAGCAGATATGTACTACAAATATGATTTTGCTAATCTTGCAGGAAATGGTAAAACTAGTTTTACTAATTCTCATAATTCATTTGAGTTAGGAATGGCTTCTATTGAAGCATCTCATAAAATGGGTAAAGGGTCTGTTTTTGTTGATTTAGGTTTTGGGAATAGAGCTAAGGAATTTACATACAATGATAATGCAACTTCATTTATGATAAAACAATTAAATTTCACTTATGAATTTTCAGATAAATTTAAAGTTACTGCAGGTAGCTTTGGTACTCATATAGGATATGAGTTATTGGATGCTTTGGATAATAAGAACTACAGTATGTCTTATGCTTTTACAAACGGACCGTTTTTTAATACAGGTGTAAAAGCACAATATACCTCGGGTAAAGTTAGTTTTATGGCTGGGGTAACTAATCCAACTGATTTTAAAACGGCTATTGAAGCAGGTTCTACTCAAAAAACATTCATAGGACAAGTTGCTTATGTTGGGGATTCAGGAAGTGTTTATTTTAATGCAACTTCAGGAAGTGCAAATCCTGCAACTACTGTAAATAAAACGCAATTTGATATAGTAGCTTCTAAAAAGATTTCTGATAAATTTTCTTTAGGATTTAACGGAACGTACGCTTTAATAAATGATGATGTGATTAGTGCAAATGATGAAAAATGGTTTGCTTTGATAGGATATGCTAGTTATGCTGCAAAAGAAAATCTTAGTTTAGCATACAGATTAGAGTATTTTGATGCAACGGATGCTGCTGTAACTCTTTCTGCTTTGGGCGGGTCTAGTATTGTAGGGAACACACTTTCGTTGAATTATAAAGTTGGGAATTTAACAATTATTCCTGAGGTTAGAGTTGACCTTTCATCAGAAGATGTGTTTATGGATACCGATGCACTTCCAACAAGTTCTAATGCATATCTTTTACTTGGAACAACTTATAGTTTCTAATTAATTAGATAATAAATATTTTTTTTTGCTGTCGAGATGCTTTTAAGTATTTTGGCAGCTTTTTTTATTGACTAAAACTGAATGTTTTTGCTGATGAAGGGCTAAAGAAGATGATATTTTCTTTAAATATATTGTTTCGTTAGAATGACAAATGGAATATTTTATCAAAATTTCAGAGAATTTAGCTAAAGGATTTGTTGTTGTTTGATAGTTTAATTAAAGGTTTAGGCTTTGTTAAGTCTGATAATGATCAACAATCAATTTATTCTTAAAAATTATAGAAGAAGAGTGTCAACCAAAAAAAATCGGCTTTTTGAATTTTTCAAAAGCCGATTTGCTGTGGTTTATTTTGGAACAAATAATTATTGTTTATTATAAATAGAGTAGATGGTATTCTTAGTATTTTCATCTACGACATCATCAACTTGAGATTGAATGTAATGTAATTTGAATGCAATTACAGCTGCCGAAAGACTTTTAGTATCATAGCCTATAATTCGCAATCCCTGTTCTACATTAAAATCTAATGGTGCAGTTTCTAATAATTCATCAGACCAAATTCCAAAACCTTTCTCCGCTAAGATTTTCCAGGGAAATAATGCACTGGGATCTTTTTTTCTAGTTGGAGCAATATCAGAATGGCCAATGATATTTTCAGCAGGAATATTATAGTCTTTTTTTAATTTAGTCAAAAGCGCCAGTAAACTGTTTATTTGTAATTCAGTAAAAGGTTCGGTACCGTTATTATCTAACTCAATTCCTATCGAGGATGAATTGATATCAGTGTTTTTCCCCCAAGAACCCGTGCCGGCGTGCCAGGCTCTTAAATAATCATTCAACATTTGAACCACTTTACCAGTATCTGAAATTACATAATGGGAACTTACCTGCGTTTGAGTTTTTGTAAATGTTTTAACGGTCTGTTGCAATGAATCTTGGGCAGTATGGTGAATAATTATAAAGTTAGGTTTTCGTAAATTAAAATTTACGGTACCTATCCATTCTGTATTAATTCCATTTAGTAAAGGAGTTGATCCCATTTTTGAAATAGAATCTTTAAAAATATGTAATTGTTTCGCGTATAAAGTATCAATGCTTATTGCAGTTTCGGCAACATAGGGCAAAGGCTGCGGCTCTTTAATTGAAATCTGATCTTTTAATGTTTTGAGTTTTTTGTCATATACTTTCTCACTGGCTTTGTAAGGATTAGTGGAGCAAGAGGTAATTATAACGGCCGAAATGAAGTAGTAAAAGGATTTTCTCATATTTTAAATTGCATTTTTGTATTCCAAATACGAATTATCTATTTTTTTTTCGATTTTTTTGGGTTTTTACTTTCTTCTTTAAGAACCTTATATTTTTCTTTTTGATCGTCATTTAATAATTCTACAATCTTTCTTTCAGTATTTTCAGAAAGTATTTGAATATCTTTCATTTGATCACTTTGATTGGTTTCCTGTTTTAGTATTACTCCTTGGCGTTTTATACTTTCAATGAAAATATTTGATATAGCGATTTCTTGAAGCGCATCAAGACTAAGTGCTGGTTTTATTTTTTCCATTATTTTTGCTACAGTTTCTTCAGCAGGAATTTCTTTTGGTTTTTCCTGACTTCTACTTTGGTCCATACTACTATTCATTCGGCCACTTCCGTAACCGTTTCCACCATAGCTATTTCCGCCATACCCGCCTCCACCATAACCATTGTTTCCGTATTGAGCAGAAATAGTGTTAATAGATAATAACATAAATGCGCCCACTAATAATAACTGAACTATTTTCATATTAAATGTTTTAAAAACTATATTATAAACCTAAACAGGCTCACCGTACAAATCAAATTCTGTAGCCTCGATAATTTTTATCATTACAAATTCACCAGTTTTTACATAATGTTTTGAAGCATCAATTAAAACTTCGTTATCTACATCAGGACTGTCAAATTCAGTACGTCCTACAAAATGACCACCTTCTTTTCTGTCAATGATGCATTTAAATGTTTGACCCACTTTTTCTTGGTTTAAATCCCAGGAAATTTGAGATTGTAATTCCATAATTTCGTTCGCACGTTCTTGTTTTACTGTATCTGGAACATCGTCTTCCAATAAATAAGCATGGGTGTTTTCTTCATGAGAATAAGCAAAACAACCCATTCTGTCAAATTTCATTTCTTGAACAAAATCTTTCAGTATGTTGAAATCTTCTTGAGTTTCTCCAGGATAACCTACAATTAACGTGGTACGAATAGCCATTCCGGGAACTGCTTCACGAAAATCTTTCAATAATTTTGTTGTTTTTGCCTGAGTTGTTCCGCGACGCATCGATTTCAAAATAGAATCTGAAATATGTTGCAACGGAATATCAATATAATTACAAATCTTAGGTTCGCGTTTCATGATTTCCAGAACATCCATAGGGAAACCAGTAGGGAAGGCGTAGTGCAAGCGAATCCATTCGATTCCTTCAACTTTTACCAACGCTTCTAATAATTCACCAAGATTTCTCTTTTTATAAAGATCCAACCCATAATAAGTCAAATCCTGAGCAATCAAAATCAATTCTTTTACGCCATTTTTTGCTAAACCTTCTGCTTCTTTTACCAATTTTTCAATGGTTTGTGAAATATTTTTTCCTCGCATCAATGGAATCGCACAAAAGCTGCATGGTCTGTCGCAACCTTCGGAAATTTTTAAATAGGCATAATTTTTAGGCGTTGTAGTCAAACGTTCGCCCAATAATTCATGCTTATAATCGGCACCCAAAGCTTTCAGTAATTGCGGTAACTCAGTAGTACCAAAAAACTGATCCACATTTGGAATTTCTTTTTCTAAATCAGGTCGGTATCGTTCAGATAAACATCCAGTAACGAATACTTTATCTACTAATCCTCTTTCTTTTTTATCGGCATATTGTAAAATCATGTTTACTGATTCTGCTTTAGCATTATCAATAAATCCACAAGTATTGATCACAATAATATTTCCTTCTTCGGCTTCCGGTGCTTCGTGTGTGACGTCTTTTCCGCTAGCGCGAAGCTGGCCCATTAACACTTCACTGTCATACACATTTTTCGAACACCCAAGAGTGATTACGTTGATTTTATTCTTTTTTAAAGACTTCGTTCTCATAGCATTATAGTCCCGATAATTTGGGAATTTTGCAAATTTACAATTTTTTATTCAAACTGAACTTATTTCAGTTTCTTTTCAATTTTTTTTATGAAGCTATTCCTGCTGTACGTTTCAATCTCCCGAAAAAAATCGGGAGGATTTACACTGCCATCAGGGCTAAAAAAAATCCGTTCCATAATAACGAAACGGATTTCTAATGGTATTTTTTTTGGAAACTATAATTCAAACAATAAAGTCAAAGAAACATTATTATTGATAGTATTTATTTTAGCACCATCGGTAAATCCTTGGTTAAAAAAACCTTGTTGAGAATTTCTTTCCGAAGATGAATACGATAAATCTAACTTGGTTGAACCAAAATTATAACCCAAACCGCCAGAATAACCAGTCAAATCACCAACTGTTGTTTTGTTTTTATAGGGACTTTGTTCGTAGCGGTATCCTGCTCTTAAACTTAATCTCTCAATTTTGTATTCAGCGCCCACTCTTATTTCATTGGTTTTATCCAAAACAGAATTCATATAGCTGTTTGTGTTACTGAAATAGGGATCATTTTCTGGTTTGAATTTCGTATTGCTGTAATCTTTCATCGCATAATCAATGCTTATTAATCCTGATTTACCAAAAACATAAGCAAAGCTTCCCGTAAGTTTACTAGGAGTTTGTAATTTGTAAGGTTCGTAATAATTTTTAACTTGAGGATTTACAACGTCATTCGTATCCGGTAGATTTGTTGCGCTACTCACGGCAACCAATCGTTGTGAAAACTCATCGCTTAAGTGATACCAAGTTGATGATTCGTAAGCCAGTCCTAAGCGAACTTCATTAGTTACTTTTGCAATAGCACCCACTTGAAATGAAAATCCAGTTCCGTAAGTATACAATTCATTATCAAAACGTAAATTAGTCACGGTATAATCCGATGTTAATGGAGCGCTGTTCTCTTCGTAAAAACGAGAAGATTGTCTATAATCTGTAAAATGGGAGTTTAAATTAACTCCTATATATAACTTATCTTGGTAAGACGTAGCTGCATTAAAAGACAATTTTCCATTATAGCCATTAGTGCTCATGGTATTTTCATGATAATAATTCCCGCCCGCTGGAACATTTGAAGTGTATTGTGTGTTGTTTGAATCGGTGCTTACAGGATTAATAATATAACCTTGGTATCCTAAAAAAGCTTGTTGCGCTCCGTGATTTAAATTTCCATAACTGGAGTCTCTGAGTTCGCTTAATGGAATTCCATCAGCATAGCTTAAAAAATAGCCGTCAACTGAATTATTTGGATTGGTTCCTGCTGAAAACAAAGAGTTGTTAAAATTATTGATGTTGTCATAATTCACTCCTACTGAAAACTTTTTCCAATTACTATTTGAATTTCGGTTATTAAAAACAAAAACACCTCCAGCTTGATTTAAATCAAATGAATTCTCTTTTTCGGTGGTTTCAGTGCCAAAATAGTTGGAATTATTTTTAGTATCGTAACTACTCAAAGTTACACCTATTTGGTTATTTGAAAAAACAGCCGAACCTGCAGGATTTATATTCAAAGAAGATAAATCTCCACCTAGCGCTCCAAAAGCGCCACCCATAGCTCTAAAACGTGCTGTCCCATTCAAATTGTCCTGCGCATATCGCATCGCATCTGTTATTTCTTGTGACTGTGCGGCACTAAAAGTGAAGCCAGTCAATAGTAAGAATAAATATTTTTTCATTTTATTTTAAGTAAGATTTAGTTTTTATTCAAATAGATGCAAAAGTTATCTTCTTCCACCTCCGCCAGATGATGATCTTCCACCACCACCACCAGTACCACCGCCACTGTTTTCACCACTGCTTCTGCCATAGTTAGAACCACTTGAGCTAGGGCTATATGATCTGGAAGTATCACTTCTTGGATTTGGTGTGTAAGATCTTGAATTAGTATTGTTGCTTTCGCTGCGAGAACTGTTTGTATTTGTGCTAGTTCTACGATTAGTAGTGCTGAAAGTATTGTTCTGATTTTGATTTCTTGTAAAAACAGGACTTGTTCTGTTAGTGTTAGTAGAATTTCTATCGTTTGATCCTCTGTAACTATTAATTTGGTTTTGAGAATAATTTGAGGAGCTGCGGTTGGTATAATTTCTATTACCGTTTACTGTGTTTGAATAGGATGAACCTCTTCGGCTTGGATTGTAAGAGTAATTACTGTTGTTATAGCCCTGATTATAGCCATAACCATAATTAGCATACCCGTAATTAGCATAGCCAAATCCAAAGCCAAAACCGTAATATGGGTAGTTCCAGCCAAAACTAGAGTAACCAAAACCAGGATATCCATAGCCATAAAATGGATAACCATAGCCGTAATTTGCATAACCATAATTAGGATAGCCCATTCCATAACCGAAAGAAAAATCCCAGTAATTAGGTGATACATTTATTGTGGTTTCACGGGAATTACTTCCCCATCCACCATAGTTTTGATTCGTGCCTTGGATGCTATCGTCATAAGTATTGTAGTTATCCACATCTGTAAAGATCTCTGGCGATTGATTGTTGTCTTGTAATGAGCCAAAATAATTTTTGTAATAATTATTGGTAGTATTTTGATTCTCACTTTCAATGATTTTTCTGTTTGAATTTCCATAAATTCCATCCCCGTCATAGTAAGAGCTATTTTGATAAGAGCCACATGAGGTTAACAGAATGCTCAAAAAGCCAACAATATAATAAATTGATGTGTTTTTGAAGGAAAAAGGACTAGTTTTCATATCTATGGGGTTTTTTATTGTTGGACAATACAAAAATAGTTAGTTTTGCGAAACTATTTAGTTAAAATGATTAAAACAAAATTTGTGCCAAACTATTCAATATGAGTAAGAACTTAACTACAAGATCAGAAGATTATTCAAAATGGTATAACGAGTTGGTTGTAAAAGCCGATTTAGCCGAAAATTCAGGAGTTAGAGGTTGTATGGTTATTAAGCCTTATGGTTATGCAATATGGGAAAAAATGCAAGCTGAGTTGGATCGAATGTTTAAAGAAACAGGTCACCAAAATGCCTATTTTCCTTTATTTGTTCCAAAAAGCATGTTTGAAGCAGAAGAAAAAAATGCGGAAGGATTTGCGAAAGAATGTGCCATTGTAACACATTATAGATTGAAAAATGATCCGGATAGGCCAGGAAAACTTATGGTGGACCCTAATGCAAAACTGGAAGAAGAATTAATCGTTCGTCCAACAAGTGAAGCTATTATTTGGTCAACCTACAAAGGATGGGTGCAATCTTATAGAGATTTGCCGTTGTTGATTAACCAATGGGCAAATGTAGTGCGATGGGAAATGAGAACAAGATTATTTTTACGTACTGCAGAGTTTTTATGGCAAGAAGGGCACACTGCTCATGCTACGAAAGCGGAAGCTATTGAAGAATCTGAAAAAATGATGCATGTATATGCTGAATTTGCAGAGAATTTTATGGCAATTCCAGTAATAAAAGGTTTTAAAACTGAAACAGAACGTTTTGCCGGTGCTGAAGAAACCTATTGTATAGAAGCTCTAATGCAAGATGGAAAAGCATTGCAGGCAGGAACGTCTCACTTTTTAGGACAAAACTTCGCTAAAGCTTTTGATGTTAAATTTGCTAATGCTGAAGGAAAGCAAGAACACGTTTGGGGGACCTCATGGGGGGTTTCTACTCGATTGATGGGGGCTTTGGTAATGACGCATTCAGATGATAAAGGATTAGTTCTGCCTCCAAATTTAGCGCCTATTCAGGTGGTTATTGTTCCAATTCACAAAACGGATGAGCAATTAGAAGAAATATCGACTGTGGTTGCTGATTTAGTTTCTCAATTCAAGAAATTAAAGATTGCGGTTAAATACGATGATAGGACTACGCAAAAACCAGGATTCAAATTCAACGAATATGAACTAAAAGGAGTTCCTATTCGAATTGCTGTTGGTCCAAAAGATTTAGAAAACGGGACTTTTGAAGTTGCACGAAGAGATACATTGACTAAAGAAGTTGTTTCCAAAGACGGAATTGTAACTTATATCAGCGATTTATTAGCTCAAATTCAAATTGATTTGTTTGATAAAGCCTTAAATTATCGTGACACGCATATTACTGAAGTAAATAGTTTTGATGAATTTAAACAAGTTTTAGAGACTAAAGGAGGCTTTGTATCAGCTCATTGGGATGGAACTGCAGCAACTGAAGAGAAGATAAAAGACTTAACCAAGGCTACGATTAGATGTATCCCCTTGGATAGGGTAGAAGAGGCGGGAACCTGTGTTTTTACTGGGGGTGAGTCTACAGGAAGAGTGTTGTTTGCAAAGGCATATTAAAAAAAAATAAATTTTTTTGCATCTAGTATTGTACGTTTCGAAAATAGTTGTATTTTTGCATCCGCATTAGAGAAGCAGGGCCCGTTCGTCTATCGGTTAGGACGCATGGTTTTCATCCATGTAAGAGCGGTTCGATTCCGCTACGGGCTACTATTTTTTTTGCATGTTAAAGTTTTCCTGAACTTAGAGGGAAGAATGGCCCGTTCGTCTATCGGTTAGGACGCATGGTTTTCATCCATGTAAGAGCGGTTCGATTCCGCTACGGGCTACAATTTCAATTTAGATTGATAAAAACTTAGGAGGATAAGGTCCGTTCGTCTAGGGGTTAGGACGCCAAGATTTCGTCTTGGTAACAGGGGTTCGATTCCCTTACGGACTACAAAAAAATAATAAAAGATAAAAAAGCAATAAAATGGCAAATCATAAATCAGCTCTAAAGAGAATTAGAAGTAACGAAAAGAGAAGAGTATTAAATAGATACCAACATAAAACTACTCGTAATGCAATTAAAGCATTAAGAATAGCTACTGATAAAGTAGATGCTACTTCTAAATTATCAAGTGTAATCTCTATGATTGATAAATTAGCTAAGAAAAATATCATTCATGATAACAAAGCTTCTAATTTAAAGTCTAAGTTAACGAAACATGTTGCTAAATTGTAATTAGTACAATTTTTAAAATACTTATGAAAAAAGCTCTCAATTTATTGAGAGCTTTTTTTATGTATATTATGTCCCGTCCTGAAATAACGATACACAAAAAACATCGTTATGGAAGAAAACGAAAATTATGTAAAACGCACTCAATGCGATTACAGTATGTCTTTAAAGCTTCAAATCATTAGTGAGATCGAAGAGACACATTGTTGTTAAACAAGTAAAAAGCAATATGGCATTCAATCCCGTTCAGCTATTGTTCAATGGGTAAAAAATTTGGTGACTTTGATTAGGAGAGTTAAATCCACTAACTCTTTGAACAAATCGGAACAAGTGTGGGTGTTGGACATCACGTATATTGGAAAAAGAGAGAAGCCTTGCTGTTTAATCCAAGAAAATTATGGGTATCTTGTTGCTGATGATCTTTAACACCTAAAGTAGTTTGGCTTTGAAAATGGCAGTCAAATAAAGAAAATACAAAGAAGCATAAACGGCATTTTAAAACAAGAATTTATGTTTGGTAACGACAAACGAAATTAAAGGTTATAAAATTTGTGGTGATTGAAGCCATGAAAACTTATAATAAATAACGTCTCATTATTCAAATTAGATATTGACACACGATCAAATGCGTATGCAAAACCAAATTAAAATAAGAACTTATAAAACAAAAAAAAGTAGTAAACTTACGTTTACTACTTTCTAGAAATTGTACTTTTTTTATTAATCCTGTATCACTTTTTCAGGACTGGGCATTTTGTTAATCTTGTGTTGTTATTTCAGAGCGATACATTATATTTTACTTTTTAAGTATTCAAGCATTGATATGGTTATAGGTTTTGATAAAAAATCAATGACCATAGAGTATGATTTTGCTTTTTCTAAGTCTTCAGGGTCTATTGTAGAGGAAAGAACAATTACTTTTATAGTGTTGAATTCTGAATAGTCATCGGTATTGAAAATATCTAAAAACTCCCACCCTCCCATTACCGGCATATTTAAATCTAAAAAGATTAATTGAGGGTGCTTAATTAATTCGCATTCAGAGTTAGTGCCTTTTAGTTTATTAAAGAAATTAAGCGCTTCTTCTCCGTTTTGAGAAGTAATTATTTCATTTGAAAATGATGCTTTAGTGATCACTTTTTTGCATAACATAAGTGTTATAGGGTCGTCATCAACGCATAAAATTTGATCCAACATTATTGTTTGTTTTTAAATGTTAATGTGAATGTAGTTCCTTTGTTTACTTCACTTTCAATATTAATGGTTCCTCCCATAGTTTCAACCTGAGATTTTACAAGGTATAATCCAAATCCTTTACTGTCAGGATAATTATGGAATCTCTGGTAAAGTCCAAAAACTTTCTCTCTATTTCTTTCTAAATCGATGCCTATTCCATTGTCTGTGAATAGTAGATAAACGGTGTCGTCAATTTCATTAGCGTTAACTGTTATTTTAAGCTTTCTATTTTCAGATTTGTATTTTATGGCATTTGTCAATAGATTTAACAATATGCTTTCTATATAGGCTTTGTTTGTATTTAAAACTGAAACTTTTTCGAAATTAAGTTTAATAATGGGTTTGTGTAATTCAATTTGAAAACTGAGCTGATTAAAAACGTTCTCAAAGATTTCTTTTAAAAGGACAGCTTCTTTTTGAATTGAAGGATTGTCTTTAATAATAATAACTTTTACTAAGTCATTAATTGTTTCATTTAAGAGATGTGTTGATTTATTAAAACCGTTTAGGATTTCCTTTAATTCTTGATCCTCTATGGGGATGTCTTCAATTAAGTTTAAAAGACCTGTAAGGTTAGATAAAGGAGCTCTAAGATTATGGGATGTTATGTAAGAAAATTGTTTTAAGTCTTTGTTGTTTTGTGTTAATTCTCGAATAAGCTGCTCTTTTTCTTTTTCTTGTTTCTTTTTTTCAGAAACGTCTCTTTGTATTGAAATCCAATGCGAAAGTTCGTTTTCTGAATTATATATAGGAATCATAGAAAAGCGAACCCAATATTCTTCTTTACTTTTCTTATAACTAATGGTCTCAATTAAACATTCTTCCTTGTTTTTTAAAGCGTTGATTAATTTGTTGTACTCTTGTTTATCAGAATTTGGACCTTTGAAAAGATTTGGAGTTTTTCCAATAATTTCCTCAGAATTATACCCTGACATAATAGTAAAAGCGGGATTGACATAAATTATTTTTGGAATGGTTGCGTTGCTGCCATTGGCTTCGGTTATAATTATAGAATCTTTAGATTGTGTAATTACAGTTTCTAATAGTTTAAGTCTTTGTTCTTCTTCTTTTTGTTTTGTTATATCCTGAATTGCTCCGATCATTCTTATAGCTTTTCCGTCTAAATCTTTAAGAAGGAATCCTCTGTCAAGAACGTATTTGTAGGAGTTGTCAGCACATCTAAACCGGTACTGATCTTGCCATTTTTCTGTTTTTTGTTCTATGAATGAATATAGTTTAATAGACATTTTAATGCTGTCTTCAGGGTGGATTTTATCAAACCACCATGTTGAGTTAGTACCTACCTGATCTTCTTTGTAGCCAAAAACATTTTCTATTCCTTTATTCCAAGATAAATTATCTTCTTGTATTTTCCAATCCCAAATAGTATCGCTTGTTGCTTTTGCTACAATGTCATATTTTTCGTTTGATTCTTTAATTTCGTCATTTGTATTCTTTAATTTTTCGAAAACCGCTACGTTTCTATTGTCATTTTTTGATAAAATAAATTTGTAAGTGATACCTGTTAAAGAAATGAATAACAAATCTTTTATAAAACTATAATATTGGTAATTAGTATTTTGAGTGTAATTTTGAAATAATTTATGACAAATAATGGCCATAAATATGGAGATGAGGAGATAAGTTAAGGTAATTTGATTGGTTTTATTTTTCATCACTCAAATATAATTAAATAAAACTTAATTATTAAACATGATATCAAACTATTTTTTAAGCTTTATTTACTTACTATTTATGGTTGTAAATGGTTAACAATAGGTAAACTATTGCATTAATATTTTTTATATCAAAATAAAGTGTACCTTTGCACCCATTAAAAATCACAGATGGAATCTATTAGAAACATTGCAATTATTGCCCACGTCGATCACGGTAAAACAACTTTGGTTGATAAAATTATGTATCACTGTCAGTTATTTCGTGACAACGAAAACACAGGTGACTTAATCCTTGATAACAACGACTTAGAGCGTGAAAGAGGTATAACCATTACTTCAAAGAATGTTTCTGTAGTATACAAAGGAACAAAAATCAACATTATCGATACTCCTGGTCACGCCGATTTTGGTGGTGAAGTAGAACGTGTATTGAATATGGCTGATGGAGTTTGTTTACTTGTAGATGCTTTTGAAGGACCAATGCCACAAACGCGTTTTGTATTACAAAAAGCTCTTGACCTTGGTTTGAAACCATGCGTTGTTATTAACAAAGTAGATAAAGAAAACTGTACTCCTGAAGAAGTTCACGAGAAAGTTTTTGATTTAATGTTCGAATTAGGAGCAGAAGAGTGGCAGTTAGATTTTCCAACTGTTTATGGTTCAGCTAAAAATAACTGGATGTCTGACCATTGGGAAAACGTAACTGATAATGTTGAAGCATTGTTAGATATGGTTCTTGAAAATGTACCAGCTCCAAAAGTTTCTGAAGGAACGCCACAAATGTTGATTACTTCATTAGACTTCTCAGCTTTTACAGGTCGTATTGCTATTGGTCGTTTGGAAAGAGGTGTTTTGAAAGAAGGAATGCCAATTTCATTATGCAAAAGAGATGGTGTAATAATTAAATCACGTATTAAAGAATTACATACTTTTGAAGGGTTAGGTCGTAAAAAAGTGCAAGAAGTAGTTGCTGGAGATATTTGTGCAATTATTGGAGTTGAAGGTTTTGAAATTGGAGATACTATCGCTGATTTTGAAAATCCAGAACCGTTACAAACAATTGCTATTGATGAGCCTACTATGAGTATGTTGTTTACAATTAATGACTCTCCTTTCTTTGGTAAAGAGGGTAAATTTGTAACTTCTCGTCATATTAGAGACCGTTTAAATAAAGAATTAGAGAAAAACTTAGCAATGAAATTGGGTGAAACTGATTCTGCTGATAAATTCATGGTTTTTGGTCGTGGTGTACTTCACTTGTCTGTTCTTATTGAAACAATGAGAAGAGAAGGATATGAATTACAAATTGGTCAACCACAAGTTATAATCAAAGAAATTGATGGTAAAAAATGTGAGCCAATCGAGGAATTAACAATCGACTTACCAGAAACACTTTCTGGAAGAGCGGTAGAGTTTGTTACTATGCGTAAAGGTGAAATGCTGAGTATGGAAACTAAAGGGGAGCGTATGATTGTAAAATTTAATATTCCATCACGTGGAATTATTGGATTGCGTAATCAATTGCTTACTGCAACAGCTGGTGAGGCTATTATGGCACACCGTTTTATAGGATATGAGCCTTACAAAGGAGAAATTTCTGGACGTAACAAAGGTTCATTGATTTCTATGGAGAAAGGAAAAGCTATTCCTTATTCTATTGATAAATTGCAAGATCGTGGTAAGTTTTTCGTTGAGCCAAATGCCGAAATTTACGAAGGTCAGGTAATTGGAGAAAACTCTCGTGGTGATGATATGTGTGTAAACGTAACTAAAGAGAAAAAACAATCTAACGTTCGTTCTTCTGGAAATGATGAAAAAGCTAGAATTATCCCTCCAATTATTTTCTCTCTTGAAGAAGCTTTAGAGTACATTCAAAAAGATGAATATGTAGAGGTTACACCAAAATCTATTCGTTTGAGAAAAATATATTTGACTGAAACAGATAGAAAAAGATTTAAATTCTAATTTTAGATTTTATAGTAAAAAAGCCATTCGAAAGAATGGCTTTTTTTATGCTTTTTCTTTTTTATTAAAGTATTAATACCGCTTAGAAATATAAAAACAATCCAAATTTAGCTCCCTCTCCTTTGGGAGGTAGGGGTAGACAGAAAAAACTGTTTTATATTTCTAATGGTATAATTTATCTCTTCAAGCTAAAATGCCCCTTTGCTTCTCTACCGTCTTCTAGTTTTAAGGTATACCAGTAATCATCCGCCGGTAGGAGAAATCCATTGAAAGTTCCGTCCCAACCTTGGCTTGAAGGAATTATTTGTTTAAGGAGTTTTCCGTATCGGTCAAAAATATAAATTGTCGATTTTGAATTAAAAATAGAATTTACTCCTTTTATATTCCAATAGTCATTATAACCATCATTGTTTGGCGTAAAGAATTTTGGGACACCAATTACGGCGATGGTTTGACTAATTAATCCGCATCCATTTTTGTCGTTTATGTATACTTCGTGAATTCCAGCAGGAACATTATTAAAGATATTGGAATCTTGGAAATATCCGGAAGTTTCGTCTAAGCTATATTCATAATCCCCAGCTCCGGTAACATTTACAGTAATCATATTTAAATCAGCCATATCAACAACATCAACCTTTTGAATGGTTGCAAGATCTGAAGCAGTTACTTTTATGGTTCGAATTTTAGTGCAGCCGGATAATGTAGCTACTTCAACGGTATAACTTCCTTCGGCATTTACATCTAATGTATACGCTATTTTATCAAGTAAAATGACTCCATCTTTTGACCAAACATATTTGTAGTTGCTTGTAGAAGATCCATCTTGAATTCCCGCATCTAGTTTTACAAAAAACGTCGGAAGATTGGAGCAAACTAATCTGTCTTCACTTGCATCTGTATTCAAATTTATTTTTGGTGTAGGTTGTACAATAAAAGGAATAATTAGGGAAGCTTTACAAGTCGTATTTATCGGGTTTTCTATTACAACCCTTATGTTTTGTGTTCCAGTGACGAATGGATTTGGTAACGGACTTGGTAACGAATTTCCATTTCCATCAAAGTATTTAACAACCATTCCGGTTTGAGTTCCTAAAATGGTAGATTGAAATGTAGTTGTATCAAAAGCAATCTTTCCGTCTTGAACCAATGGATCTGATTCGTCATCACAAGTAGCCGTCAAATTTACCGGAACACCAAAGGCTTCAGGCAAATCATCCACAATAAATTGAATGGTGTTTTCATCAAAACATTTTTGCGTCGTATTATTGGTAACAACAGCCTTAATGGTTTGTGAAGCAGTTGTGAATGTCGCTGGAAATGGACTCGTTATCAAAACTCCGGAGGCATCTTTTAGAGGATTATTTGCCGCATCAAAATAGGTCACGGTCACAGGAAACGATTGATTGGTTCCCAATAAAGTGGTTTCTAAATTTGATGTATTGAAAGGGAAAATTCCATCTTGATTGTCGTCGCATCGTCTGAAAATTGCGAGAGCATTGGCATAAGGTAATTTTTCTACAGTTAATGTTACAAATGGTCCCAAACCATAACAAGCATTGTCAATATCACTATCTACACGAACCCAAATTTTTTGAGTATTTGGATAGCCAATATTTCTATAATTGGAAATATCAGTAATTGCATTGAGTTCGGCCAAGGCATCAGCTTGATTTCTATAATAGGTTATGGAGTAATTTCCATCGGGTAACAAATCCTTAATGTCAGTTGTAACGCTGCTGAAATTGAAAGTAGTAATTCCATCTCTTTTATCATTATTGGCATTGCTCGCTCCGTTTGTGTCTAGAAAATCATCGCAAACTACAAAAGGGCGATTAAAAGTGATTGGAATTTGTGTTGATAAAACTTGTAATGTGATTTTTGCAGTTCTAAAGCATCCATTATTGTTTACCACTCTTGCCCAAACCGGCATTGTTCCTGCAGTCGTGTTTGTAAATGCTAATGGTGTAGTGATTAGTTGTGCTGCATCGGCGGTATTGGCTCCAGCCAAAGTTTTGTAGTAAGTGAAAATTTCATTAGCGGAATTACTTGAAATCACGTTGTTTTTTACCGTTAAATTAAAGGTTGATTTTGCATCCAAATCGTCATCGCATTGTATTATTGTCACATTATTGACAACTGGTAGGGGGTAAATGGTCAAGGTGGTTTGGGACGAAGTCAATCCGCATGAATTTCCTATTTTGTTTAATTGAACACGATATTTGTAACCGTTCATTGCATTGGTAACACTTATTATGGTCAGTGGGTTTGCTGTAACATTAGGATAAGTTGGATTACTGGTAAGGGTGTTCCAATTCACTCCGTCAGTGGATAATTGCCACTGATAGGTATTTCTGCCGTTATCCACTAATGAAACTGTAGCGTTTTGTAATTCGCACGTTGGGGATACATTGGGTTGCGTAGTTATTGCGATAGGGGCAGCCATGATATAATTTGGATTAGGTATTGTATAACCCATGCCGCTAGTTACTAATCCATTTGCGTCAACTGTTGGTGGAGTTATACTTCCAAGAATTCCATCTCCATTGGCATCTAAAAATCCAGCTTCAATAACGTCACTGCATAAATCGTTGTCACTGTCTAAATCGCGGTAATTTCGAATTCCATCGACATCTAAGTCGTTTCCGGTTTCTGCGGAATCTAAAATTCCATCATTGTCACTGTCTAAATCTAAATAATCTAAAACGCCATCATTGTCTGTATCAACAGGAGTAAATCCGGGCTCAAAAGCATTGTCTATTCCGTTATTGTTTGCATCAGCATTTGATAAAACCACCGAATTGTTTACCTGGACTTCTATTATATCCAGAATTCCATCGTTGTCGCTATCCGGATCCAATTGGTCGGGAATTCCATCTAAATCAGAGTCTTTTGGAAGACAAGGTGTGAAAAACTTTAAGGAGACTCGATTTGGGGCAGTATCAGATAGATTTTTATGGGTGAAACTTATCGAATTGGTTAAATAGGTTAAAAATTGGAAAGTACCAGTTCCCGCCTTTAATGGCAAAGTTCCATTTAACCTAAAGCGTATTTCAAAAGAAGAATATTTGGTTATTCCAGTTTCGTATATGCCATCATAATTCGTGTCTATTAATAATTGATTGTTTGGATTGAGGACTGTTATGGTTTTGTTTATATCAGAATTTACAACATATTCAGCATCAGTATTTAATAAATCTGTTGAATTTGCAGTTGAAACGTATTCAATTCCTGCACTCATTGGGCTCGCAAAGTTCATGGTATAAGTTACACTATTTGTTTTTCCTGCAGGAATTTCAGTGATAAAACTACCATTGGTATTTCCTATAAATGTTCCTAAAGGCAATCCCGACCCGGTAGTTGTAATGGCTCCAGTAAAGGAATTAGAATAACCACCACTACCAATAGTTCCTGCTGCGGCATTTGAAATGTTTATATTTTGATTTCCATACGATTCGGTACAATTGGTAATTCCATCATTGTCGTTGTCTAAATCAATATTATCATTGGCTTTGTCATTGTCATAATTTGTTGCACAGCTACTAACGGGAATTTTATCTGAAAATATAAAGGTGCCACAGTTTGAGTTAGTGCCTTTTACTTGATAAAAACCCGGTACAGAAGGAGTATAAGAATTGGAATTGGAATTTGGAATAGCATTACCATTATAATACCATTCAAAAGCATCATATGAAGTCAAAGCACTAATGCTTAAAACTACATCTGGGATACAATTAGAGCTTGCGCCAATTTTTATATCGGAAATGATTTCTGGTTTCAGGTCAAAACCAGAATAATAGCCACCATAAGTTGCAGCACCATTAGTTCCAAAGTAAGACACATAAACCTGTTTCGTAGATTTCACGGCGATATTGCCAAATAAACCATTAATTGTATATCTCACAAAACCGGAATTTCCTGTAATCGCAACTGGTGAAGCTGTTGTAGGAATGCCTTTTATTTTGACCAAAGCACCTGTTTCGGTAACGATATTTAAACCTCCGTTAAATGTTATATTTCCTATTGATTCAATAAAAGGGATATTATCAACACTATTCGGTGTGGCACAATTTAAAGGTGGCACAAAAAATAGGTTTTGATTTGCCGGAGAGGCGGACCCTCCAATACTTTGATAAGCAAACACATTTTCTGATGTGGTAACATACAAGTTTCCATTACTAAACTGACTTCCGTCAATAGCAACATAATCACCGGCATTAATAAGTGTGGCAAAAGGAGCTGCTGAACCATTCAAATAAATTTGGGTGTTGGGATAATTTGCAATCAGTAAAACACGCTCTATATCATTAGTACCAATTCCTTTTACAAAAATATACTCTTTTCCTGTTTTTTCAAGAGGAACTATTTGGTCATATCCCACATCTCTCCCATTAGTACTTGTGCTATTGCTTCCTCCAAATGAGCCGGAATTGACAACTACTGGTCTATTGGATTCAACCAAAGCACCAATCATTTTAGAGCTATTGGACGGAAAGTTATTACCAGCATAATTTTCCAAAGCCATTACATAACTTTCATTCTTGTTTAATGTTACTACTATTGGAGCCGTATAAATTGTGCCATCTGAAAATAGTGTTCCTATTGGAATGTTTGAGATTGTTACTGTCGTATTATTTTCTGTTGATAAAATTGAGGCAAAATTTAATAAGGTGCCATCTACATTTGGATTTAACATCGCTCCTAATCTAAATGTTTTACCAAGTGCACTATTTCCTTTAGATACAAGACCACCAGCGTGATTAAAAGAACCGTTATTGTTTACGGAAGAATTTCCTCTTACGCTTGCATAAACTAAATTTTCGGCTTCTATTATATATCCTTTGTTTTTTACAATCCCTATATTGGTTTTTGTGGTGAATAATTGAGTTGTATTTCCTATTCCGATAGTATATACATATGGCGCATTGTTGTTTACAACACCCGTTATTATATTTCCTCCAATTTCAATAATTTTAAAATTTACGTTATTAGTGTTAGGAGTAGAAATGTATAAATAATGATCGGCAGCCATCCCGTTTTGAGCTGTTACTGGTGGAATATAATGTGTTTTACTAAATTGGGCAAAACACCCGATCGATAAAAAAATAAAGAAAAGGAGTATTTTTTTTTTCATTCGCTAAAAATAGGGAATTAAGATTTATCTTTTTAGTGAAAAATGCCCTTTTATTATTCGTCCATCTTCAAAAGTTAAATTAAACCAATAATCATCTGCGGGCAACGTATATCCATTAAAATTTCCGTTCCAACCAAAGCTGGTTGAACTAAGTTGTTTTAATAATTTACCGTAGCGATCAAAAATTATTATTGTAGATTTAGGCAACAAATCAAGGTTTTTGATTTTCCAAAAATCGTTATACCCATCCCCATTTGGAGTGAAATAATGAGGATAATCAAGCACGTAAATTTTGAAAGGATTTGAAAGCCCACAGCCATTTTTATCTCGAACATAAATTAAATAATCACCAGAAGCTACTGCGTTGAAAAGCGGCTCGTCCTGAAAAAACGATCCATCAAGCGAAAATTCATAATCGCCGGCTCCCGTATATTCAATCAAAACTGAATTTCCGTTTCCATCAAAGTCATTTATTTTCGCTCCCGTAATAGTTGCAATTCCAGATGCAGTTACATCAAAATTCTTTGTTGCAATACACCCCGTTGGATTAGTAACTTTTACGGAATAATTGCCGGGAGTAGTTACATTAACTGTACTTGTAGTTTCTCCGGTATTCCATAAATAACTTGAAAATCCAGTATTAATAGCTAGGTTTATTGAACTGCCATTACATAATACAAACTTCTCTTCTTGAAAATTTACTGGGTTAAAAGTACTAATTACAAGTGTTTCTGGAGTAATTGCGTAACAATCAGAACCATTTACAATTCGGGCATATATAATTTGTTGATTGGCAACAGTATTATTAAAAACGTTCGGCAAAGGATTTTTTTGAGCAATAGCATCAGTAGTATTCAAATAATATTCAACTACTAATCCGGTTGGCAACCCATTCAGTACCTGGGGCGTTACTTGTGTATTTAAGTCAAACTGATACAAACCATCTTGAACGGTGTCTGCATCACAGGTTTTGATTGGATTTTGGGGACTTATTCTATTATTTGAAATTTGGAGGCTAACTTTTGCATAATTGGCACAACCATAAGAATTTGTAGCTCTTGCAAAGATAATTTGGTTAGTTGTTGTATTTTGATAATTTGTAGTGTTTACGATTGAATTGCGTTGTGCCTGGGCATCCGCTAAAGATTCATAATATACAATGTTGCTTACATCTGAGGCATTGTTTTTCACCAATGTATCAACACGGGTTAAATCATAAACTGTAATCCCATCATTGTTATCATCACACTGTGACAGTGTTGTGTCATTCAAAACGATTTTTGGAGCATATTCTACTTTTATTTCATCAGTGGTCATGCAAGCGGCGGGAGTGAAAGTAATTTCAACTTTATAGTTACCCGTATCAGTAACTATAAGCGATGGGCTAGTTTCTCCTAATATCTCATTGGAATCTTTAAACCATTTGTAGCTGTAGCTTGCGGATAATTTAGTATCAATAATATAATTTTCGCCAAAACAAATAGGATTATTAGTTGTTAATAATCGATCCAAACCTAAATCTATTTTTGGAGAAAAACTACCTGCCTTTAGAAAAACAGCAGAGTCATAATATTGAAAAGTGTCATCAGCAATTACTAATTTTATATGATAAGTTGTTCCGGCTATAACATTTGTTTGCGCATTCATCACCACAGTTTGTGCACTATAGTTAGTAGGACTAGTAGCGGAACTATAACCCCCAAAATAGTTTTCGTTTTTTGCAGGGCAACCACCGAATACGCCAAATGACGGGATGAAAGGATGTATGTTTAATGATGAAACAGGAGTAGTGGAGCCAGGAATTACGGCTAAATTTTGATAATTAGCAGGACTACCTTTTACCTTTATTAAAAATGCAAATCCATCAGAAAAACGACATGGAAAATCATCCTGATATTCATTTGAAGCGAATAAATAATCAAAACTTATGAAATTAGTCAGAGGTGTAAAATCGAATTCTAAGATGGTAGCATTTATTGTTTTAAAACCTAATTCCTTATCTAAATCGGCATCACCTATCCAAGAAGTATCACCCCCTCCTTGATTTCTTATAAAAGGTCCTGTAGAATTTTGACTGCTCCACGTACTTAAAAGCACGCCTTCGGTAAAAGGGAAACTTCCTCCCTGATTGTTAAAATATCCATAGCTATTTTTTCCTGCAGTAAATGTATCTCCAGTTGCAATTGGGTTCGAAATAGTTGCACAAGAGCTATTTACTAAAATATTTTCAACAAGTTGCTGTGCTGAATAAGAGTCATTTACTGAAATAGATTGCGCCGTTGCACTAAATAGAGTGGAACAAATAAAGATATAAAATAAGATTGTTTTTATATATTTCATAGCACTGTAAAGATACTACAAATCTCTATTTTTTAATAAGCGATAGGATAAGAATGTAAAAATGAAAGTCCAGCATAAAACAATTAAAATTGTGAAAAAATGGACACTGTAATCCTTACTGTTGTCCATTCCAATCTGGTTTCCAATAGACTTAATAATTGACAATCGGGATAATGGTTCCACAATTAAATTAGACATGGATTCCAAAGGAAAAAATTGTGTAATATAAGATGCATTATTACTGTCGGGAAATATTTTAAAAGTTAGAATTCCTTTGGCAATTCCTTCAATAATATTCCAAACTAAAAGAAATCCAAGTGCAAATGCCGAACGTTTTACCAATATTCCTAAAAATAAACAGAAAGAGAAAAATCCGATCAATTTTATAAAATAAGCCAAAATATATTCTAAATCAGAGAAAACAATGCTAATTTCGGTATAAGAAGAAAAACTGAATCCAAGAATTAATGATATTAAAAACACAAAAACGGTTGATGCCGCAGCAAATAAAACAATTGTCAGGAATTTAGACAGAATAAATTCTTTTTTACTCATTCCGTCTATTAAATTTTGTTTCAATGTACCGTAACTATATTCATTTGCCATCATTGAAACAATAACAATTGCCAAAAATAATTTTAAAATTGCCGCAATATAGGTGTTGAAATGCCAAATGAATGGAAAATTAAAAATGCCCATTTCAGCAAGATGAAGCTTAAAAATCCCAAGATCAAATTTGATTGAAGCTATTAAAGCAATAAAGGTTAAGAGAATAAAATAAGTTAAAGTCAATACTCGGCTTGCTTTATTTTTCCATATTTTTAGTAATTCTATTGAGAGAAGTCGTTTCATTGTTTTAGTTTTTGGTAGTTGGTTTAGTGTTATTTGTTAATTCTAAAAATTGCTCTTCCAAGCTATTTTTACGTTTAACCAAATGACTTAATACGATGTTTTTTTCAAAAAGAAATTGATTCAACTCCTTTGCATCCCAATCGTGTTTTAAATAAACTAAAACTTTTCCCCCTTTATTTTCAATATTTTTTACAGCTGGATGAGTCTTTAAAACGACCTCCAAATTTTCATTGTCATCAGCTTGTAACTCAAAAAAGCCTTCATTGACAGACATACCACCAACTAAACCAGAATATAAAATTTCTCCTTTTCTTAAAACCAGTGCATGCGTACATACTTTTTCCACTTCGTCCAGTAAATGGGAGGCGAGTAAAATAGTGGTTCCTTTTGAAGCTATATGTTTGATAATATCACGGATTTGATGGATTCCTTGCGGGTCTAAACCGTTTGTAGGTTCGTCAAGAATTAAAATTTCCGGATCATTTAGTAGGGCAGAAGCTATGGCCAATCGCTGTTTCATTCCAAGAGAAAACGTGCTGAATTTACTGTTTTTTCGGTCTGTTAAACCCACTAATTCCAGCTTTTCGTTTACTTTAGCGTAGTTAATACCTTTGATTTTGCAAACCAATTCTAAATTCTCTTTAGCCGTCATATACGGATAGAAATTAGGTCTTTCGATGATAGCTCCCACTTTTTTTAATGCTTCATGAGTTTGCATTGAACCACCAAACCAGCTGTATTCACCTGAGGTTTTATTTACTACATTCAAAACAATTCCTAAAGTTGTCGATTTTCCGCTACCGTTAGGACCAAGAATCCCGTAAACATTGCCTTTATATATTTCGAAGGAAACGTTTTTCAAAGCTTGTAAACTGCCATAACGTTTGTTGAGATTTTTAATAGCGAGTATAATTTCCAAAGTGCTTGTTTTTTTGAGTTTTATATAGGACGAACAAGGTAAGGATTTGTTACTATTAGACTGTATTTAGTTTGTTTTGCCAATTAATATGCATAGCGTATTTAATTTCTCAGTAGTAATAGGTTTCATAATATAGTCTTTTACTACACTGTATTTTTTTGCCATTTCAATATCAATTGGATCGATTGAAGAAGTGATAATAAAAATTGAAATTTCTTTTTTTATTGGCAACAAAACAAATTGATCCAGAAATTGCCAGCCATCCATGATAGGCATATTTAAATCAAGTAAAATTGCATCAGGCAGATTTTTATTTTCAGTACAATTTTGTTTTAATTTATCTAAAGCAGCTTGAGCATTATAAAAAGGTTGCACGTCCTCACAAAACTTGTTTTTTGAGATGAGAATACTGATTAATTTGACAGACATTTTATCGTCATCAATAATATAAGTTAATTTATTTTTCATTTAAATATACTTTAAAAATGGAACCCAAACCTACTTCACTTTCTACTTCAATTTTTCCATTCATGGCCTCTAATTGATTTTTGGTTATAAATAATCCAATGCCTTT
This sequence comes from Flavobacterium algoriphilum, assembly GCF_048158655.1. NCBI lineage: Bacteria > Pseudomonadati > Bacteroidota > Flavobacteriia > Flavobacteriales > Flavobacteriaceae > Flavobacterium > Flavobacterium algoriphilum. Next base: position 143,933 of record NZ_JBLNKY010000004.1, on the reverse strand, counting down.
TGCATCTTCATTGCCATGGAAGGTTTTGTACATGCCAAAAATTTTATGTCCATTTTGCTTTAAATCTAAACCTAATCCATTATCCTTGAAAGTTAGAACTGTAAAATTTTCATTAGTTTCATAACCGATTTCTAAAATAGCATTACGTTCAGGAGATCTGTATTTTATGGCATTTGTAAATAAATTAAGTAAAATACTATCTAAATATGCGGGAATTGCATTTACCATTAATTCATCAGGAATAGTATGAGTTATCGTTATGTTACTTTCTTTAATAACTAAACTTAATGCTTTTTTTGTTTTTTCAATTTCACTCTTTAAATTAATTTTAGTTATTTCAATATTTGTTTTCTGCTGAATGGTTATAATTTCATTTAAATATTCAATTGTTTCTGATAATTTTTCAGTTCCTTCTCTAAATAAATCAAAATAAGAAAGTTTCTCAGTAATATCTTCAGTATTTTCGATTACGTCTACAACCATGGCTAAATTGCTGCTGTGTGAACGAATATTATGGGAGACAATGTGAGCAAAGTTATAAAGTTTATTGTTTTGTTGGCTGGTAACTTCTAACAAGTGCTTGAGTTCAATCTCTTTTTCAATTCGGTGAGTAACATCTCGGCCGACACCAACAAAATTCATTAAATTATTTTGATTATCAAAAACGGTAGTGATATTCAATTCAAACCAGTATTTTTCTTTTTTCTTATTGTAATTCAGAATAGTAATTTTGATACTTTCTTTAGCCTTGATTGCTTCCCGCATTTTTGCGGTAGTTTGTAAATTTGTTTCTGGGCCTTTTGATAAATATCCAAGTTTTTGGCCAATAACCTCATTCATATCTAATCCTGTAAGATCTAAATAAGCCTGATTTATCCATATTACCTCTCCCTTTGGATTAGCAATTACAATAGTGTCAGTAGTCTCTGAAGCTGCAAGAGACAGCAGTTTCATTTTTTCTTCAATATTCTTCCTTTCGCTAATATCTCTAATGAAACACACTAAATAACTGATCTGATTTACCTGAAATGATTTTCCGGAAGCAATTTCTACAGGTATCGACGCACCAGATTTAGATTTTATATAGGTTTCATTTACACCATAATCATTCCTTGTTAAATTATATGCTAGAAAAATCCGTACTTCTTTTCTGTATGCCACAGGAAATAATTCGGAATTATGTACGCCCAATAAATCGGAACATTTATAACCAGTAAGAGATGTAGTCCTAGGATTACAATCAGTTATTATTCCATTAGAAGTATCAATGATAATAATGGCATCATTAGCACTCGAGAAAATGGAAGAAAATTTTTCAACATTTAATTCAAGTTCATTGATTAAATTTTGCTCTTTTGTAATATCTTGAAAAGTACCAATTAATTTATAAGGTTTTTCGTTTTTGTAAACTATTTGTCCTATACTTTCAATGTGCTTTATATTACCTTTAGCAGTAGTAATTTGAAATTTATCATTGAAAGGAATTCCCTCATTAATAGCTCTTTCAATTAAGTATTTGATTCGAACTCTATTCTCACCTTCAAGATAAAAAAAAATTCCTTTTTCTACACTTGGAATAAAATAATGAGGAACTTCATGGATGTCCCTAGTAACAGCATTCCAATAAACTAGATTAGTTTCTAAATTAATTTCCCAAATCCCAATCTTTGCTGATTGTGCAGTTTTGAAGTAGAGTTCAAGTTTATTTTTCATGATTCGTTTAATCTAATAGGAATTAATCAAAAGTAAAGTAAATATGCTTGTGTGGTTTTTTTTTAACATAATATGGGATGCTATTTTAACTTTTTGGTTTTTTTTAATGTGTTTAAAATTAATGGATTGTATTTTAATTTAAAAAAAATCTAATTATTTTTTTTCAATGAGTAATCCTTTTACGTGTTAAATTTGGATATGATTGACTTTTGAAATATCTTGAAAGGAATCAAAATCATGATTTGACAGAAGTTGAATAAGTACGTTTTTTTGATGTTTTGGAGTTCTAATTTGTTGTAATTTTGCAATAAATATTTTAGAATGAACGAGCCGATAATGCTTTTTAAGAAACCATCTTATCCTATAAATAATTCTCTTTTGGATTATTTGGAACGATTTGACAGAATCTCCAAAGTGCCAATTTTTTATGATGATTTGTTGCGTTTTTCTGGTTCCATAAATGTGTATGATAAAAACGACCAAGATACTTTATGGATTCGGGTGTATTATAATGAATTTGAAAGAAAAGAAATTGATTTGACTTTGATGAAAATCTATTCTCTGTTGCATTCTGATGGTAATCTTGGAATTATTAAATTTCTGAATGTAGATTCGATCGATTATTGCACTTTTGGAAATTCGAAACCATTCCGAATAAAAGTCAGAAACATCTTGAATGATAATTACACGCATTTTTATATTAAAAAAGCAGATGCCTCTCGTGTTTACGGACTGGAACTGGAACATATTCTGTCACCGGATAAAATAAATTTTTTAGTATACAATGATACTTTAATCGAAGAGCACATTATGGGAATTGCTGGAGATGTATTCATAAAAACACTTCTCGCTGATTGTACTGAAACCGAAAAATCACAAATCGCAAAAGAATTTGTCAAGTTCAATGAACGTTGTATGATCCGTTTGTTGGGAGATATGCGTTCGTATAATTATGTAATTATTCCTATTCACGATTTTGATCAGGTGGTTTATAAAATCCGTGCTATTGATTTTGATCAACAATGCTTTGAAGGGAATTTTAAAGTATATCGTCCTCAGTTTTTTAAAGAAAATTATCCAATGGTACACTTGGTTAAAGAAAAACTTCAACACAGTTCGATTGAACAGTATAAAGATGAAGAGCGAGCAGTTCTTGCCAAAAGAATACATTCTGCCGAAAATCGTATCAAAAGATTATTGCAAATCATGGGTTCTGACACAATATCGACCGAGGAACATTTGAATCAATTGAAATTAGAACTGTATAGTTATACCAATGATTTAAATTTTAAAAAGGCAAAATCCATGGGGAATGTAATGAGTGCGGCTTTTGAATTTATTACCCGAAACTTTAAAAATACAAATTTATTCAATACTGGATTTTAGCCTTTTATAAATTTATTTTCATTTCAATGAGTTCGAAAAACTATATTTCTGTCTTATTTTCTTTTGTTTTTTTATCTTGTCAGCAAGATTCGAATTCATTAGAAACGCTATATTCTTTACCTAATAAGTTAAAAGAAGTTTCTGGAATTACCTATTCATCAGAAACTAATTTACTGTGGACACTGGAAGACAGCGGTAATGCAAATGTGATTTATGGTTTGAATTTTCAAAATGGTGAAATTGAAAAAACGGTAACCATCAAAAATTCAGAAAATATCGATTGGGAAGATATTACTAAGGATAAGAATGGAAATCTGTATATTGGAGATTTTGGGAATAATGACAATGAAAGAAAGGATTTGTGTATTTATAAAATTGACAAGAATTCATTGAACAGTGAAAGTGCTGTTCCAGGTTATAAAGTCTCATTTGCTTATCCGGAGCAAAAAAAATTCCCGCCAAAAAAATCAGCAATTTTGTATGATGTTGAAGGCTTTTTTGAGTTTAAAAATAATTTCTATCTCTTTACCAAAAATCGAAGCAAAGGATTTGATGGCACTGCTTTTTTATATAAAATTCCGAATACACCTGGATTTCATCAAGCGGTTTTAATGGGGAAATTTATAACATGCGACGACTATGACCATTGTGCAATTACCAGTGCGACGATAAGTCCGAATGAATCTACAGTCGCCCTTTTAATGCATGATAAAATTTTAATATTCGAAAATTTTAAAGACGAAAATTTTTTGAATGGAACAAAAACGATGCTCAAATTAAACCATTTTTCTCAAAAAGAAGCGGTTTGCTTTAACGATAATGATCATTTATTCATTGCCGATGAAAGAACCAAAAGTATTGGTGGAAATGTTTATAAGACCAGTATCAAAAAGCTAAAATCCAAATCCTAAATCAAAAGTAATTCTGGCTTTCTCATTTGCACTTTTAAAATAGGAATTTCAACTTTTTGAAATAGATCAGGTATAAGCATTTTAGGAGTTTTTCATTATTATGAATCAAATTTAAATCATCAATTCCCGTTCCGAATTCTGAGAAAGGTTCTATTTCTCTCATTATGCTTTAGCATATGAGCGATAATCTACATTGGTTACAGCAATTTTATCTAAAGTTTCAATGAGTTTATCAAACGAAAGTAAGGTCTTAAATGGACTTTCTTTGAACAAAAGAAAATCCATTTGATAGTTTATTTAGAATACTAAATTTCAATTTCCCTTAAAGTTATTCACAACAATTATGAAATAGAAATACTATTGTACTTTAATAATTTTTTTTGGTTATTTTTTTGTCTCAATATCATAATAGACTTTATTAATAGAAGGATTAGCATCTTTTCAAGGTATTAGTAGGTTAGTAGTATGTTGTAATTTAATTTTTTTAAATTTTATTTAACAAAAAGCTAATAATTTACAGCTTTGAAATCAAAAAAAAATGTCTTAAACAGTATGAAGCCTTTTTTTACAAAACCCAATCAATGTTTCGTTTATTTCTTTTAGTTCTGGTGTGAGAAATGTTTTTTGACCATTTACATCGTTGGTTAATTCCAGATTACAAACGGTGCATTTATATTCCTTGAAATGATTTGTTATATTTCTAGTTGTGATAATTCTGTGTCCAAATAGTGAACACAAGATTTTTTTATTAAGAAATTTCTCTTTGATCTCGATTGGCTTCATAACTAGGATATTAGATTAGGGAAGTTAAACTTAACTATTAATCGTTTAAGTGCAAAATAAAACCGATTAAATACTGATTATTTTAATTTAAATATAAAAATACTTACAGAACAAATAGTACCACTTCTTATTTTGTATTTTATAGTCACAAAAAAATCCCCAATAATATAAGTCATTGAGGATTGGGTATTTATAATTATATGAACAGTGACGGTGAGTAACTAAAAACTAACTCTTCTCTTCTTTATTGAAATAAACTAAGTAATAATACATTTGTTTTTCTTCATCCCAACCTTTTTCTACAAATTTCTCTGCACTTTCAGGATTGATGAAATCCATTTTTATTTGGATATGCGTATCTAAATTGATTACATTTTTTATCGATTTTCTAGCATCAGAAACTGCAGCATTTGCAATAGGGAAAGAAGTTACATCTTCTATGCTATATTTTTCTCCTTTGTCTATTTTGTAATTCTTAAATTCTGGAATCAAATCTGGATTGTCTAAAACTTCATTTAAGAAATTAGTTTCTTCAAACTGATCATTTTTGGCAAAGTAGTTTACGGAACGATTCATGAACATCACTTCTTCTTTTTTGTCTTCAGCAGGAAAAACAACATCTTTGGCGAAGTTTTGACAGAATTTTAAATACTTTTTAGTAATGAAATTTTCATCTTCAAAAGCATCCACTGAAAGAAAATGTTCCAGCCAATATCTTGCATCATAACGGTTGCTGTCCACTGTTAGGATTTTATAACCTTCTTCTTTTTTATAATTAAAGATTAAACACCCTTTATCTAATTTGTTTAGACTTACACCTTGTTGTAAAATCATTTCTAAGTGCGTTTCTTTTTCCTCAAATTGTAAAAAGTCAGCTTGTATCTCACTTTTGAAAATTCCTATGGCATCTACCACATTATTGTCAATACTGACATTTGTTAAATAAGTAACATATACCTCTCCATTCTTGATGTGCGGATGATTGGATTGCTCAAATAAATGCTTCGTAATTTTTTTTGAAGCTTCGTGTATTGAACTTGGATTTTCAAAAATTTCCGTTGCAAATTTAAACATATCATTATAATCCAAATCGATTTCATGTGCAAATTGAAAATAGTTTTCTTCTTTTTCTCTAAAAGGTTTAAAGAAAAATTCTTTCATCAAGGGTACAATTTCATCATTTAAATTAAAGGGGTGCTCTGATAAAAAAAGGGCTTCGTTTCTACTTTTATTACCAACTCTATGAATTGATAAGTTCTCGATATGGGTGTTATATAAGTTGATCATGTTTTGTGTTTTATATTTAGATGAGAGGGCCAAGATAAATGACAATTTTTAAGTCTTTCATCTTGGCTCTTGATGCTTTATCGCTTAGTTATTTAATTCCAATTCTCCTCAAACCCATAGTCTTCAAAACTATCATCTCCTTCAAACATGTCTAAATCATCTTCGTCCAGTCCATCTTCAAATTCATCATTATAGTCATCGGCATTATCTGATTCAAAGTTTTTTTCCATAGCTTCATCAGGCATTTCACCGTGAGAAAAAATCGTTTCTGGATATAAATTTCCAACAACCTGGTCCTCTACTGCGGCTAATTCTACAAGGAAAGTCCACATGTTGATGAAATCATATACATAGATAATTTTGGTATTTTGCTTATCTAAAATATCTGATAATTGATAATCGCTCATTACTTTTTGTTCTCCTGGAATATCTCCAGTATCAAAAAGCGAAATTTCGTCTTCCTGATTCCAGGTTTCATCACAAGTATAAAAGGAGGCCACTTCCATTCCGTCAAAACCAAAGGAATTAAAGATAGCATTGTGTAAATCTTCTAAAGTATCGTCTTCAAGTATTGCAATGTCTCTAAAAACATCATCTTCCGCGTCTAGAATTACTCTAAATTTATAAACCATAATCTTTGTTTTTGTTGAATGGTCAAAGGTAAAATTTAATTTTAGATTTTAGATTTCAGATTTCAGATTTGTTGATAAGATTTTTGCGTATAAATGGATAAAGAGCGTAAGTGATCGTCATTTATAATGAAATGCAATCAATAGATAAATTAAAAAATATTAATTTTAATTTCTAAAATATCAGTTTGAATTAGGGTTTGCGAAGATAATAATTTATGATATGCTTTTTTTGAATTTACTAGCTAATCTTTTTCTAATGATGTGATACTTTTTATGACTTGGATAAGATCTGTTTGAGGTCATGTTATTGAAAATTAAAGCCACAATTAATAGAATAAGTACGCCACTCAAAACAGGATATAATACATACCAGTAGCCCAGAATTTTAATTTTTGGGGAGCCTATTACGGCAATTAAAGCAGTCGCTCCTCCGGGAGGATGCAGTGTTTTTGTCACTTGCATCAGTACAATTGAAAACGATACTGCAAGAGGCGCAGTTAACCATAAAATATCAGGTACAAATTTAGTGACCGTAACCCCTACTATTGCTGAAACGAGATGTCCACCAACCAGATTTCTGGGTTGAGCCAATGGACTTTGAATGATTCCATATACCAAAACACTCGAAGCGCCAAAAGAGCCTATCAGGTAAATGACATCAGAATGCAAAAATGAGGTTGATTGAATGTAAGCTATAAATCCAATACCAATAAACGACCCTAAAAAAGCCCAAAAATGTTCTTTAAAATCAATTAAAGTTTCTTTGTATAGAATGTATTTGGTTTTGCGATAATTCCTTTTTATTTGTTCAATTGGCATAAATTATTATTTTGATAAACTGGTAGAATAGGAGTAAACCGTAAATGGATAAATCATTTTTGCTGTGTATTTTGAAATCAGACAAACAACCAAAATAGGAAGAAATAAAGTATAATCATTCGTTAATCCACAAACTAAGAAAATCGCAGTAAAAGGGGCGTGGATGCTGGCGCTTAAGACCGCAGCCATTCCAATAACCATAAAGTTTACAGGAATTACATTAGCATTCAGATACCTGTTTAAAAGCAAAGCAACGAGTAATCCTAAAAAGGCACCTATGAAAAGGCTTGGTGCAAAAACACCTCCATCACCACCTGAAGCAAGAGTTGCTGAAGTTACGATTGGTTTTAAAAAAATGATTCCAATAAATGTAAGTACCAATGAAAATGAAAATGTCACCTCATTTGAATTAACAAAAATCGTTTTGATAGCATGATATCCTTCTCCATAAAGTTGTGGAAAAAAGAATAAGGAAATACTCAGGATTAGCGAGCCTATTAAAATCTTATAATAATGAATTTTTATTTTTGAAAATTGGGATTTAAAAAGCAAAACGCATCGGGTGAGATAAACGGAATTGATACCCGCTAAAATCCCTAAAAGTATAAAATATGGAATTGCTCTTAAATGCCAGGTTGTAATAGTTACGGCAAATAAAGGTTTTTCATCCAATAAAAAAACAAGTCCAAAAGCTATTGCTACTGCTATCAAATTACTGATTAAAAACGCTCGGGTTACCTTTCTGGAAATGACTTCAATCGCAAAAAGAATTCCGGCAATAGGACTACTGAACAATGCGGTAACTCCTGCCGCAACACCCGCGCAAATCAATTCGGTTTTGTATTGTCTGAATACGTTTTGTTTTCTTTGGGCTACAGAACCAATCGTGGCCGAAGCAACAACGGTCGAAACTTCAATCCCTGTAGATCCTCCAAAAACTACGGTCAATATTCCGTTGATGAAATGAGAGGGGATTTTATAATTGGGTAAGTTTTTGGATTTAGAATTCGTGCTTTCAAAAATTTCTTTAATTCCTTTGTTTTCTTTTTTTCTAAAAAGATATTCTCGAAGGAAATAAATAATGGATAGACCAAAAACAGGAAAAACAATGATGAATATTGGGTTTATAGTAGTTTGATAAAAAAAAATTTCCTCGTAATATTCAGTTATTTTTTTTAATGAAATTGCTAAAAATGCCGAAAGAAAACCAATTAGAACAGAAACAATAACTAATTTTTGAAATTTAATTAATTGGTAATTTTTTTTAATTCGAGCCGTATTGTTCATCTGAAAATTGTTTTACAACCCTTGATTCCAGATAAAATAAAAAATGATTTATTTGAAAAAATAAAGTTTTTGAAAGTACTACAAATTTAAAGAAAGAATCTTAAAATGAGGTTCCAAAATCAATATAATTGCTATTTTTTATGATTTCTTTATGAATTGTACTTTTTTGCTAGGCTAAAAGGGGCTTATTTTTCATAAAATTCAATAGGAAGATTATCTGGATCAGCAATAAAAGTAAAACGTTTGTTTGTCGTTGGGTCTAATCGTATCGCTTCAAAAGCAATGTTTTTTGAAGATAAAAAAACAATGGTTTGATCTATGTCAGTTACTTCAAATGCTAAATGGCGTAATCCAGTGGCTTCCGGTCCTGAAGGACGCTGCGGTGGATTTACAAACGAAAAAAGTTCAATGATGTAAACACCATTTAGGGCCAAATCAAGTTTGTAGGATTCTCTTTCCTCACGGTAAATTTCCCGAATAATTGTTAAGCCCAATATATCAGTATAGAACGTTTTAGATTTTTGATAATCAGAGCAAATAATGGCAATGTGGTGAACTTTATTGATGGAGATCATAATTATTTAGTTTTATTTTAAATAAGTCATTTCAGGAAGATTCGCATTTGGATCTTGCGCTAAAGCGTCTGAATGAAGTTTGTGGATTACCGCTTTTGTTTTGTCGAGGTTATCAATCCTAAAGAGGAATTGCACTTCATTTTCATCATCGGCATTTTGCCAAAGCTGTTCTAAATACATTCCTTGGGATGCATGAAACGCTTTGTCTTTTTCTAAAACAGCTTTGATGGTTTCCAGAGGTACATATTTGAGTTTTGCTAGAACATGTGGCATAGGTTTAATTTATTCGTTAAGTTTCCGAATCACTTTTGCTGGATTTCCAACTGCCAATGAATTATCAGGAATGTCTTTTGTGACAACAGAACCGGCGCCTATCACACAACCGTTTCCTATAGTTATTCCTGGGCAAATAACAGAATTTCCACCAATCCAACAATCATTTCCAATAGTTATTGGTAAAGCATTTTCATGGGTTTTTCTCAGTTCAGCCTCAAGCGGATGTGATGCGGTATAGAGTTGAACGCCTGGAGCAAATAACACATTAGACCCAATGGTCACTTTGGCACAATCTAAAACAACACAATTTACATTGAAGTAGACATTTTCTCCACAACTGATATTGTAACCGTAATCGCAAAAAAATGGAGGTTCAATATAAAGATTTGCTCCTGCATTTGGAAGGAGCTCTTTTAGTATTTCTCGCGCTTTTTTTGTTACTCGATACTCGGTAACATTTAATCTATGAAGAAGATTTTTTGATTTTCGCCTGTCTTTTACTAAAACGGAATCACCAGCCAAATAATGTTCTCCAGCTATCATTTTTTCTTTTTCTGTTTTCATAAAGGGATTCTAGTTTAGGGTAAATATAAAAGAAATTGCTCTGGATTACAACTCATCCTATAATTTCAACAGTTCAGTTACTTATTGTTTTTTAAGATTAATCCCCGAAATATATTTGCTTCATCAAAACATCATGTCATGAAAATTATTTATACGCTGACTATTTTACTTTTTTCTGTAACGCTATTTTCACAAACAACTGTTTCCGGGAAAGTAGTCGATGAAAAAGGAAATTCAATAGTGGGAGCCAATGTTTTTATCGAAGGAACGTATGACGGTACTTCCAGTACTGAAACGGGTGATTTTACTTTTACCACTACTACAACAGGGAATCAAACTTTGGTAGTGAGTTTTTTAGTATATGAAACTACAAAAATGGTGATTGATGTTTCAAACTTTAAAAATAAAACCATTAAATTAAGAGACAATGTCAATGGACTGGATGCCGTAATTATAACCGCAGGAAATTTAGAAGCAGGTGACAAAGCGCGAGTTTCGGTTTTGAAACCACTGGATATTGTTACTACTGCGGGTTCGGCAGGGAATATTATTGCGGCTTTACAAACGTTGCCAGGAACCCAAAATGTGGGTGAGGACGGACGATTATTTGTTCGTGGCGGTGAGGCCAATGAAACACTAACCTTTGTAGATGGAATGCGCGTGGCACAACCGTACGGCGCTTCTGCACAGAATTTACCAACAAGAGGTCGATTTTCACCCTTTCTTTTTAGTGGGATATCTTTTTCAACAGGCGGTTATTCTGCCGAATATGGGGAAGCTTTATCAAGTGTTTTGTTATTGAATACGCAGGATGAACCCGACCAAAACAAAATCGAAATTTCGTTAATGACCGTTGGTTTGGGGGTTGGAAATACTCATAAATGGAAAAAGAGTTCCTTGAGTGTGAATACCGTTTATATCAATTTGGCGCCATATCAAGTAGCAATCAAACAAAATGTAGATTGGAATAGCCCGTATCAATCTTTGTCCGGAGAAACGGTATATCGCTTTAATTTCAATAATGGAATTTTAAAATTATATGCTGCTTTTGATTCTTCAAAATTCGATATCAATCAGGAGAATATCAATTCGGCACAGAAGATCAGAGTCGATTTAAACAATACTAATTTTTATTTTAATTCGTCCTACAAAGGCGGTTTTGGAAACAATTGGCAAATTACTTCTGGTTTGAGTTATGGTTACAGTAAAAATAAAATAAAATTGGATTCAGATGCTGTCGCAAATGATGAAAACGCAGCCCATTTGAAATTAAAATTAACACAGCGTTTTTCTGAAAGAGTGAAATTGTCTTTTGGTTCGGATTATTTTGTTACCAAATTCAATGAGGATTTCAAGGAGAATTTAGGAACTGCAAATACAAATGGGTACAATTCAAGCATCGGAGCCGTTTACACCGAAGTTGATGTTTTTTTCTCCAAAAAGTTTGCTGTAAAAGCAGGATTGAGAGCTTCGTACAATGATTTATTAAATGAAACTGCTTTTTCTCCCAGAGTTTCGTTGGCTTACAAAATGGCTAAAAATAGTCAGCTTTCAGTAGCTTTTGGAGACTTTTTACAAACACCAAATGTTGATTATATCAAATATTCTAAGTTCCATCAGTTTGAAAGTGAGAAAGCGTCGCATTATATTTTGAATTATCTGTACAATAAAAACGGAAAAACCTTCAGAGCGGAAGCCTATTACAAAGATTACAGTGATTTGGTGAAATACGACACGCCATCGATACAATACAATTCGGTTTTTAATAACAATGGTTCCGGTTATGCCAAAGGATTGGATTTGTTTTGGAGAGACGGGAAATCAATTAAAAACTTAGAATATTGGGTTTCGTACTCCTACATCGATACAGAGAGAGATTATAAAAACTACCGTGCGCAAGTCACACCTAATTTTGTTGCCGATCATAGTTTATCGATTGTTACTAAATATTGGATAAACGATTGGAAATCACAAATTGGCTTCACAAATTCATACAGTTCAGGGCGTCCATATAACAATCCAAATGAAACGAAATTCATGAACGGAAAAACAAAATCGTATAACAGTTAGAGTTTCAACTGGGCGTATTTATTGACTTCGCAAAAGATTTTGTATTTCTCCGTTTCTAATATTTTAGGAAGCCAAAATGTGTATGGTTATGATTATGCAAAAAATCCAAATACAGCCGGAGTTTATAACAGGGCAGCAATTACGCCAACTGCGGATCGGTTTTTCTTTCTGGGATTCTTTTGGACGATTAGCAATGATAAAAAAGAGAATCAGTTGAAGAATTTGTAGAGTGATTGCATAGCTCTACAATTCATCCATCAAAATCAACAGTTCAGTAAGTATAAATTTTAAAAAAGGTACTACCAATGTAAATTTGGGAAACAATTCATCAACCACTAAAAATTAAATATCATGACAAAAGTTATCACCGCAATCGCATTATTTGTGTGCAGTTTATTATCCGCTCAAGGACAATTTGAGCAAGGCATGGGAAAAGCATTCGGACTTTGGAAGGAAGGAAAAAACATCGAAGCTTCGGATTTATTCGAAAGAATTGCAGGAGCAGAAAAAACGAGTTGGCTGCCTAATTATTATGTTGCATTGGTAAATACAACCACTGCTTTTGGGACGCAGGATAAAGATAAAATGAATTTGTTGCTAACCAAAGCGCAAAATGCATTGGATACAGAAATGAGCAAAAATCCAAATAATGCAGAATTATTGGTGATGCAAGCCATGATTAATACCGCTTGGATTGTTTTTGATCCCATGACAAATGGAATGTTATTATCTGGAAAAACAATGCAATTGTATTCTAAAGCGGAAGCGATTGCACCAGAAAATCCGAGAGTGGTTTTTGGTAAAGCAGAGTTTCAAATAGGAGGTGCAAAATGGACAGGGATTGATACGAAACCTTTGTGTGGACAAATTGAAAAAGCAATCGGACTTTTTGCTACTTTTAAACCAGAAACTCCTTTCTCTCCTAAATGGGGATTAGACAGGGCGACTGAAGCGTTGAAAAACTGTAAATAAAATTTACTAGAAAAGCATAACATGAAAATGGAAAATCAAAGGATACAGACCTATACCGAATTTAAAAAAGGAACAATTGTTTCTCTTAAAATTGCGTTGATTTTTACATTTGTATTTTCTTTAATTCAAGGCCGTTTCGATTTTGAAACAGTGCTGACCACTTTTTGGGTAAGTTCATTATATTCTTTTGGGATTGGTTTTGGTAATGGTGTCATCAACTCGCTTCTGAATAAGAAATGGGATTGGTTGGAGCACACTAATTTGAGAGTGTATTTTGGAATAATTGCTACAGTGTTGTATACGGTTCCCGTTGTTTTAGGAATTGATTATCTGACTTTCGTGGTTTTTCAAAAAATGGATCCTGCTGAGTTTTTTAATGATAGAATGATTTGGGTCCACTTATTTTATATCATACTTTCTTTAGGTGTTTCGACCTTCATGCATGCGCGAAGTTTCATGGCTAATTGGAAGCAAGCATCGAGAAAAGAAGTAACGGAACAAAAAATAATCGCAGGAACGGCTTCGGCAAAGTTTGAGAGTTTAAAAAGTCAAATTGACCCTCATTTTCTTTTTAATAGTTTGAATGTTTTAAGTTCTTTAATTGAAGAAAATCCGGATAATGCGCAACGATTTACGACTTCATTGTCAAAAATATATCGCTATGTATTAGAACAAAAAGATAAAGAGTTAGTTTCTGTTGAAGAGGAATTGACTTTCGCCAAAACCTATATGAACCTGCTCAAAATGCGTTTTGAAAATAGCTTGTTTTATGAGTTGCCAACAACAACTAGCAATCCTCAAGCAAAAGTGGTTCCACTTTCTTTACAGCTTTTATTGGAGAATACGGTGAAGCACAATGTGGTTAGTGAACAAAGGCCTTTACACATTCGCATTACGATTGAAGGAGATTACCTTGCTATTCAAAATGAGTATCAAAAGAAGGAAGTTTTGCAGGATCGCCAGGGTGTAGGATTACAAAATATCATCAATCGCTATGGAATTATCACAAACAGAAAAGTATTGATTGAACAAAATGAAAAAACCTTCACGGTTAAAATACCTATTTTAACTAAACAAATTTCGGTTATGGAAACTAATAGTAATTACAGTGAAAACAGTGCGTATTACCGAGCTAAAAAACGGGTTGAAGAACTTAAAGGCTTTTATGGAAACTTAATTTCATACTGTTGTGTCATTCCTTTTTTAATATTTATTAATCTTACTTATTCTCCACATTTTCAATGGTTTTGGTTTTCGGCTGCAGGCTGGGGATTTGGATTGCTTATGCATGCTTTGAAAGTTTTTGGATATAGCACTAATTGGGAAGAAAGAAAAATTCAGGAGATTTTGCAAAAAGAAGACAATAAACAAACTTGGAAATAGTAGTAGCATTCCGTTATAAATGGAATTTTTATGACTGAACCTGAAGTAATTTTAAATAGAAACATCATGGAAAATAATAATCAAAACGAGGAACGCTATTACAAAGCGAAAAAAAGAGTAGAGGAAATTAAAGGTTTTTATGGGAATTTAGTAGCCTATATTGTTGTTAACATTGGACTTTTAGTGATTAATTTACTCACTTCTCCCAAACATTTGTGGTTTTATTGGCCGATGTTAGGCTGGGGAATTGGGGTTGTTTTTCATGGCATGAAAGTTTTTAATTATATGCCATTTATAGGGAAAGACTGGGAAGAGAAAAAGATTAAAGAGTTTATGGATAAGGAAAAAGAGAACAAGGAGACTTGGAGATAATTTAATATTATAAAGATGGGAAGATTTAGAGATGGAAGGCTAAATGATTATAATAATGAAACATATAATTCTGACGAACGTTATAATTTAGCTTACAAAAGAGTAAAAAGAATTAAAGGTTTTTATATTCATTTGCTGGTTTATCTAGGCGTAAATACATTCATTATTGTTGCGAATAACAACGAAAGTATACCGGGCAATCATCTTTTTTGGAGCTGGGAAACTTTTTCAACAGCATTGTTTTGGGGAATTGGATTAACAGCTCATGGACTATCTGTTTTTGGAAGAAATATATTTTTTGGGTCTGAGTGGGAAGAGAAAAAAATTAAAGAATTAATGGAAAAAGAAAAAAGCGAGAAATGGAAGTGAAAATGAGTATTCAATCACTGTTTCCAGTTAGCCAAATAACCAATAAAAGATTCAGCATTAAATGACGACAATAATAATCGAAGACGAAAAACCTGCTGCCAGATTGCTTCAGCGAAAACTCGAAAAGCTACATATACAAGTAGGAGTGATGTTACATTCAGTAGAAGAATCTATTGATTGGTTTTCTAAAAATGAACATCCGGATTTGATTTTTTTGGACATTCAATTATCGGATGGATTGTCTTTTGAAATCTTTGAAAAAGTTGCTATCAAAAGCGCCATAATTTTCACGACTGCTTATGATGAATATGCGTTGCGTGCCTTCAAATTAAACAGTATTGATTATCTTTTGAAGCCTATTGATGAAGCCGATTTGGAAGTGGCAGTTTCTAAATTTAAAACTCGCTTGCCAAAACAAGAAACGGTACAATTGGATTTTGAGCAAATCAAAAAAATGCTGACCAATCCATTTGAAAAAAATCATAAAAAACGTTTTACAGTAAAAATTGGTCAACATTTGAAAGTGATCACTACCGATGAAATCGAATGTTTTTTTAGTGAAAATAAAGGAACATACCTTCATACTTTCGACAATAGGAATTATTTAATTGAAAATACTTTAGAAGTTTTGGAACTAGAATTAGATCCAAAAGATTTCTTTCGAATCAATCGAAAATTCATTATTCCGCTTAAAGCAATTAAAGAAATTGTACTTTATAGTAACTCTCGTTTGAAGTTGATTTTGCCTTCTTATAAGGAAGACGAGGTGATTGTAAGCAGAGAAAAAGTATCCGATTTTAAAACCTGGATTGGATAATTAAAGTAATAATAAAAACTGTTTCAAAAGCTTCAAAAAAATCTATAAAACGAAAATATTCAGCAAAGCTTTTGAAATAGTTTTAGTGTTTTTAGCTCTAGGAATTATTCAAATAAGGATCTGATTTCTTTTTCAGTTTTGCCTAATTTTTGTTGTAATTTTCCCCAAGTTTCATCCTCTTTTCCTTCTTCAAACAACACATCGTCATCTGTCAATTCCGCAAACTTTTGTTTAAGTTTTCCTTTTAATTCATTCCAGTTTCCTTTAATCTCTTTTGAATTTGGCATAACGTATAGTTTTAAATTTATATTGTTTCCTTTACAAATTTGGTGATTGAAAAGGGTAAAACTGTTATGTGATTCAGAGAATTTGTTGTTTAATTTTTGGTAAATTGTTCTGGAGTTTGAATTCTACTTGAAATAGTTTAACGGGTTATTGGGTTAAATAAAAAACAGAGATGACTGTGTTTAAATTACTGATGTTGAATAAAATGTGATTTAATAATAGATTATGTCTATAGTGAATTAAATCTTGAAAACGGCTTTTCGGATTCCAATTAATAAGAAAATAAACAAAGAGTAGGCGATAAAAAACGGAGCGATGTATTCAATTAAATTCATCGGTAACATAACGGCAATAATGAGCAATTGAAATCCTAATCCGTAAATTGAAAGTAACGTCATAAACCAGTTTGGAAATGTTTTTACCTTGTACGCCTCTTTGTCTAGTGTGTGAATTATTTTGTCAAAAGTGCCGTAGACAATAGTGTAAATTCGGAACAAGATATCAACTGATTTTTGGGTTTCCCCAGGCAAAGCTCTAGGTGATTTATATTCAAAAATTTTACTGGTGGAATCTCCTCCAACAGATTTATTTCTTAAAATTACATAGTAATAATTGTATAAAGTTCCTTGTAATTGGATGGCTATAAATGCTAAGATAGTAAACCAAATTGTAGTTTTTGAAACATAACAAATGGTCATAAAAAGCAAAAAGTTTAAGAGGATATCAAAAACACTGTCGAGGTATCTTCCGGTGTAAGAAGGGGTGTTTTTTATCCTTGCCAGTTCACCATCGGCAGCATCAATTCCCGATTTTAGAATGATAAAAAAACTAGCTAAAAAGTAATGATTTTGTAAAATACAGTAAATCGCAATACTTCCTGAAAGCCCAAAAAGAAGCGTAACATGAATGGGAGTAAATCGGGTATTCTTTAATTGATTGGCTAAAAATTTTCCGAATGGTCTTCCGTAATCGGATAAATCTAAAAATTTATCTTGAGCTGCAAGTTTAGACATTTAAGTTTGTTAACTAAGAAATGCGACAATATAGTCAGGTAAAAATAGTAAAAAAAAATTATTTTGATAATCGATGTAATGTAAAAGTCATTGCGGTCAATAAGAAAAACGCACTAACTTGATGTAAGAGTCCTAACCACATAGGAACACCATATAACAAGGTTAGAACACCTAATCCAAACTGTACAAAAACCAATAATAAAAGGAATTTAATTCCTTTGGTTTGGGGTGTGTCTAAAGTGAAATTAATGCTTTTGAAGTACAACAAAACAATCATACCCACTACAAAATAAGCCAATGTTCTATGTACAAATTGAACCCCACTTTTTCCTTCTGTGAAACTCAAAAACAGGTTTTTTTGTTCCAGAAAAACACTTTCATGGATGAATTGTCCATCACTCATTAAAGGCCAGTGATTGTGAATTAAACCGGCATTTAAACCGGCAACGAAACCACCATATATAATTTGCAATAATAAAAAAGCCATTGCTAAACGGGCAATGTTTCGTAATGATTTTTTAATTTTTTTCTTTTCAGGAAATAGTAAATCCAAAGCAACCCAAAGTGTATAGGCAAATGTGATAAACGCAAAAGTTAAATGCAGTGCAAGTCTAAAATGACTTACGTCAGGATTATTTACCAGACCACTTTTTACCATAAACCAACCCAAAAATCCTTGAAAAGCACCCATTCCCAGAAGAATGCCACATTTTTTTAAGGTTTCGGGGTTAATTTTTTTCTTAATTAAAAAGTAAACAAACGGAATGATAAATACAAAACCAAGAATTCGTCCGATGAAACGGTGAAACCATTCCCAGAAGTAAATAAACTTATAATCCGAAAGGGTAAAATCATTATGGATATTGATTTTCTGATATTCAGGAAATTGCTTGTATTTTTCAAAAGCTTCCTGCCATTTTGCTCCCGAAAGTGGGGGTAAAGTATCGGTAACTAAATGCCAGTCGGTCATGGAAAGTCCTGAATTAGTCAAACGTGTAATTCCGCCTACAACCACCATTATAAATATTAAAAGACAACCTGAAAGTAACCAAATAATAATTGACTTATTCTCCTTTTTCATTTTAGAAACTATTTTTTGCAAAGATATTTTAAAAACAATTAATCCTTAATTCAACAAGCGTTAATCTTTAATCCTATTTTTTCGGCCCTTTTTAGCATAAAACCATAAGCAGCTTGATACTCATTCGGGATTTCTCCTTCTAATATGGCTTCTTTGATCGCTTCTTTGAGCATTCCAATTTCCTTGGATGGCTTAATATTAAAAATTCCCATAATCTCCTCTCCGGTTATGGGAGGTTGAAAATTACGAACCTTATCGCGTTCCTCTACTTCCACAATTTTCTTTCGAACAATTTCAAAATTATTATGGTATTTTTTGAATTTGCCAGGGTTTTTGGTGGTAATATCCGCTTCACACAATGTCATTAGATTTTCAACATCTTCACCAGCGTCAAAAACCAAACGACGCACTGCAGAATCAGTAACGGTATCTTGCGATAAAACAATCGGGCGCGAACTCATCATAACCATTTTTTGCACAAATTTCATTTTTTGGTTCAAAGGCATATGCAAACGTTCAAAGATTTTCTTCGCCATTTTTCCGCCAAGAAATTCATGTCCATGAAATGTCCAACCTTGTTTTTTGTTAAAACGTTTCGTTGGCGCTTTTCCAATGTCATGTAACAAAGCAGCCCAACGCAACCATACATCATCTGTATTTGGACAGATGTTATCAACTACTTCTAAGGTATGATAGAAGTTGTTTTTGTGCGTGTGGCCTTCAATTTCTTCAACTTGATTTAATTCAGTCAATTCCGGTAGAATGATGTCCAACAGTCCAGTTTTGAACAATAATAAAAATCCGACAGAAGGTTTATCTGTCGAAAGGATTTTATTCAATTCATCCACAATACGTTCTCCGGATATAATCTTAATACGTTCTGCATTTTTTGTAATAGAGTTCAAAGAGTTTTCTTCGATTTCAAAACCCAATTGATTTGCGAAACGAATCCCTCTCAACATTCGCAATGGATCATCAGAAAAAGTGATATCCGGATCCAAAGGTGTTTTGATTGTTTTGGTTTTTAAATCTCCCAGTCCATTAAAAGGATCGGATAATTCGCCAAAATTTGATGTGTTTAATGATAAAGCCAATGCATTTATTGTGAAATCACGTCGGTTTTGATCGTCTTCAAGCGTTCCGTTCTCTACAACAGGATTGCGACTATCTAAATTATAAGATTCCTTTCGGGCACCTACAAATTCAATTTCGGTATCCTCAAAACGCAACATCGCTGTTCCATACGTTTTGAAAACCTGAACTTTTGGTTTTTTTGGAAGTAATTGGGAAACTTTCAAAGCCAATTCGATTCCGCTGCCAACGGCAACAATATCAATATCCTTTTTGAAATCTCTATTCAAAAGTAAATCTCTCACAAAACCACCAATTACATAACTATCCATGTTAAGTTCTTGGGAAGCTTGAGAAACCACTTCGAAAATTTTATTATTTAAGGCTTCTTTGTAGTTCATTCATTTTCTATAACGTAATTATTTACGAATCACTTTTACCTGCGAATCATTCGTCAATTTTATAATTGTTGAAGATTTTGCAGTAATTTTTTCGCGATGCAAATTTACAACATAGTCGACGCCTTTTATAATTTCAGGGCTGATTTCTTTGAAACTTTTTGGAGTAGGTTGTCCAGAAATATTTGCTGAAGTTGAAACCAATGGTTTTTTCATCTTTTCCATTAATTTAAAGCAAAAAGGTTCTTTTACGATACGGATTCCTAAAGTGTTGTCTGGGGCAATTAAATTAGGTGCCACGTTTCTTGGTTTGTCCAAGACTAAAGTCGTTGGGTTTTCAGATAAATCCATGATTTGCCAAGCGACTTCTGGGATATCTTTAAAAACATTGTACATCATTTTTTCGCCATTCATCAAAACAATCATGCTTTGGGTTTCGGCTCTTTGCTTGAGTTTATATATTTTGGCGACAGCCTCAGGATTTGTGGCATCACACCCAATTCCCCAAACGGTATCGGTAGGATAGAGGATTAGGCCACCTTCTTTTATTACTTCGTAGGCATTGTGTATTTCTTCGTTCATTATAATTTTAGGTATTTAAATATAACTTTCTATTTTTGCTAGAAATGATTATTTTACAAAGATAGCAATAATGACAAAAATTAAACGAATAGCAATAATAACTACGCATTCATTTGGGTACATTGACTTTTTAGTTGAAAAGCTTAATCAAGCAGAGAATGTTGATTTGACCTATGTTAATATTGATACCATTCCTTTTTTATATAAAAATATACTTTCTAGAATTTCAAATTTTTTATTAAAATTAATAAGTTTTTCTAGTTTAAAAGAAATAAATAAGACAAATTACATAAAAAAAGCAATTAAAAATGGAGATTTATTTGATCAAATTTTAGTTATCAGACCTGATAAATTGCAACGAAAGGCTTTGTTTATATTGAGGGACAATGCAATTCAAATGAGCTGTTTTTTGTTTGATGGTATTGAAAATTTTAAAGATCAAAAAAAGACATTATCTTTTTTTGATACAGTCTATAGTTATGATAAAATAGATGTTGAAAAGTATAATTTTCAATTTTTGACCAATTACATTTATGATGATTACATTCAAAATAACGACATTCAAAACAAAGTTTTTAATATTTCTTCATTTGATAGAAGATTCCCTTTTTTAGAGAAGGTTGCTAATTATCTATCTAAAAATTCCATTTCTTTTCGGTTTATAGTAAAAAAAGATAAAATATTTGAACATAAAAACATAGAAATTATTAATGAATACTTACCCATTAGTGATGTTAAAAAATTAATAGCTAGTAGTTTAGTTTTGGTTGATATTCAAAAGGAAAATCAATACGGATTGAGCTTTCGTATTTTTGAAGCGTTAGGTTATAGGAAAAAATTAATAACTAATAATCAGGATATTGTTACTTATGATTTTTATAATAAGAATAATATTTTTGTGATTTCTGAAGAAAATTATGAGATACCACTTGATTTTTTTGAAACGGATTATGTCGAAATTGATACTGAAATTATTAATAAATATAAATTAGCAAGCTGGATTTCAGAGGTTTTTAAAGTAAATTTAGAATAAAATGAGCATTAATGAATTAAAAAGCACTTTTTAATTTTTTAAGATCAGGTTTCGACTACATTTACCGTTAAAATAATGTTAAATGAGAGTAATACATTTTACAACTTCAAAAGTTTGGCGAGGTCATGAGCAAATGATAGTAGATATCTATGAATCATTTAGGGATAATAAATTTGTTCAAAATCAATTAATTATATGTACTGGTGATTCACAGATTTTTAGGGTTGCAACTGAAAGAAAACTACAAGTACAAGCAATTGATTTTAAATCGGAATATGACCTCAAATTGGCTAAAAAATTAAAAAAAAATGTAGCTGAATTTGGCGCGGATTTAATAATCATGCATAATAGTAAGGCACATACCATAAGTGTTTTATCGTCTGTTTTTTTTGGATTAAAAGTCCCTTTAATTTTATGTAGAACTTTAATTAAAGATATTGGAACTAATTTTTTTAGAAAATATAAGTACAATTACAATGGTATAAAAAAAATCATTTGTGTATCAGATTCTGTGGTTGAGATACTTAAGCCTTCTATAAAAAATCATGATTCCATGACTGTTATTGGAAGTGTCGTTGATACGGAGAGGTTTCTTAATAATAAAAAAAATGGATTTCTTCACAAAGAATTTAATATACCATTAGATTATAAAATAATTGGAAATATCTCTGCATTTTGTAAGGTCAAAGACCATTATACTTGGGTAAATACCGTCGAAGAATTGTACAAGAGGGGGCTCAAAGCAAAATATATTTTAATAGGTGAGGGGTCTTTAGAAGCAGAGATCAAGAACTATGTTAAATCAAAAGGATTAGAGAATGAGATTATTTTTGCGGGTTTTAGAAATGATATTAATAAATGCCTCCCTGAGTTTGACTTGTTTTTATTTACTTCTTATGCTGAAGCAACAGGTGGGGTTATTTTAGAAAGTTATGCTTGTAAAGTTCCAGTTGTTGCTTCAAAAGCTGGTGGAATTCCAACAGTCTTAATACATAATGAGACAGGTTTATTGGCAGAAGCTGGAAATTCGATTGATTTTGCTAATAAAGTTGAGCTTCTAATTAACGACACTGTTATGCAAGATAAATTTACAAACAATGGCTTTGATTTTTTGATGGCTACTTCTACACGTTTAATAATTGGAACAAAATTTTTAGATGTTTTGAATGAGGCAATTAATACTAATTTGATTTATTAAGTTGAAAAATATTGATACTATGATTTTTATAATAATTATGCTTTTTTTACTAGTAATTGTTTTTTTTATTTTTGTAAACATCCAATTTAAATTGTTTTATTTTCCTTCAAAAAAAGTTAGAATTTTAGAATACCATTCTATTTCTACAAATGGTTTTGAAGATCAGATTACAATTAGTAAAGAGAAGATAATCGAACAATTTGAATATTTAAAAAATAATAATTATAAGACTCTTTGGATGTCAGACCTTGATGACTTACAAAATAAAAAGCAGGATTTGGCCCCAAAAAGTGTTGTTCTTACGTTTGACGATGGTTTTTTAGATAATTATTCAGTGTTATTTCCTTTGTTAAAACAATACAATTTTAAAGCAGTTTGCTTTATGGTTTTGGGTAGAATAGGGCAAGATGTGGACTGGAATGGACAATATGTTAATGAGAATATGAAGTTGATGAATAAGCAACAATTAGTGGAAATAGGTTCTCATATTGAGTTAGGGTACCATACTTATAAACATGATAATTATGCTGATTTAACTTTGGATGAAATTGAAAAAGATCTTCAGCAATGTCAAGAAATAGTAAAAAAAGAAAATTTAAATGTTTTTCCTGCATTGGCATATACTTATGGTGGATATTATAGAAAAAAAGGAGTTAATCAAAAGCTGTTTTTTGATGTATTGAAAAAATCGGGTATAAAATATGCGCTTCGTATAGGAAATAGAATTAATGTTTTTCCTTTGAAAAACAGTTATGAAGTTCAACGTATTGATATTAGAGGTACAGATTCTATGAAAGATTTTAAAAAGAAAGTGATTTTTGGACGAAAAAAATTATTTTAGAACACTTAATTAAATAGTTTATTGTCGCGCTAAAAATTAACTTTTAAACACTATTTTTAAAAAAGACATTTCTGATACACTTTCAAATAGTCAGCCGCTGCATCTTTCCAATTGAAACTTAAAGCCCTTTGTTTCATAAGTAATTGCATTTCGTTTTGATTATTATAGAAATGATTTAGACCATCCATCAGAATTTTTTTCATGTATTCAGGATCAAAATTATCCCAATAATAAGCATGTTCTCCGCCTATTTCAGGCAAAGAAGTTTTATTGGATAAGAATACAGGTTTGCCAAAATGCATAGCCTCCAGGGGCGGTAATCCAAAACCTTCACGAATAGAGGGGAAAAGAAAAGCATGGCATTTTGATAAATAAAATTGTTTAGCTACATCATCCACTTTTCCAGTTAGAAAAACTCGATTTTGCAGGTTGTTTTCTATAATGAATTTTGCTATTTCAATCCCATACGATTTATCGTTATTCCCGGATATAATTAAATTGAAATCAGTAATGTGAACCATCATTTTTACTATGGATAGGAAATTTTTTCTTACCAGAAAGTCACCTATAGAATACAGGAAAGGCTTATCAATTGAAATATCTGAGATAAAATTAGATGTATCGAGTAGGGCTGTAATAGGATTTCCATTATGAATTACATATTCAGGAACATTTGGAACTTTAAAATAGTGATGTGTTTGTTTTTTTGCAAATTCCGAAACATAAGTAATTGCTGTAGATTTTTCTAGCTTTGCAAGAAAAAGTTTGTTTACTTTATGATTCAAGTCAGATGAAATTTCTTCTACAAAATTCACATCATGTATTGTTAGTAAATATTTATTCACATGAAAAGGTTCCACTTTTGTGTTCTGATTTACGGAGTGCCATAAGTCATGCTTTTTTCGAGTTCTAAAAACACTCCATCGGGATAAATCATTGTATTTGTTGTAGTTGAATTTACTGCCAAATTCTGCCTTCAGAAGTTCTGGATTTTTGGTATTTAATATTAATTCTAAATTATTAAAGTTTAATTGGTACAAACCTTTAATTAACTCATAATTAAAAGTTCCTAATCCAGTGGCTTTATTCTTAAGATTATGCGTTTCTAGTAAAACAGTTTTTATCATCGATCTTTACTTTGGATGTTTTAGAAAAACGGCTCTAAAACGTAAATATTGTTTATAGATTTCTCAAGAGTGATAGCGTTTTTTTTTAATACACTCATTCTTTTAGACTTTAATAAATCTAAAAGGTTTAATTTATTTTAAAGGATTATTTCTAAATTTATAGTGTGTTGTTTTCTATAAAATTAATTAATAAGTCTGTTTTTTATAAAATTAAAAAAGCATTTAACTATTTTTGTTTATTAAAAATATTCTAGCCAATTATTCATGTCACTATTTATAAATACTACATTCATTTCTAAAGAAAAAGAATTGAAAGATTACATAACCAAATTTAATTCGACAGGGATTCTTTTCGGTGATGGCAAAAGAAATGTAATTAAATTATTTAAATTAGAGGAAGTTGCTATAAATGTTAAATCCTTTAAGATTCCACATTTAATTAATAAGGTAGCTTATAAATATTTCAGAAAATCTAAAGCCAGACGTTCTTACGAATATGCTAACCGTTTACTGGAAAGTGGAATAGGAACTCCAAAACCTATTGCATACTATGAAAATTTCTCGGTATTAGGATTACAAGAAAGTTTTTATATTAGTGAACATCTTCAAGCTGAGTTGACTTTTAGGGAATTGGTGCTAAAGCCAGATTATCCGGATCATGAAAATATATTGAGACAATTTACAAAGTTTACTTTCGATTTACATGAAAAAGGTGTCGAATTTCTAGACCACTCTCCAGGAAATACTTTGATTAAAAAAGGTTCTCAAAATCAGTATGAATTTTTCTTGGTAGATTTAAACCGTATGAATTTTCATGAAGTTATAGATTTTGATTCTCGCATGAAAAATTTTCACAGGCTTACACCAAAAACAGAAATGTTGGCCGTAATGAGTGATGAATATGCTAAACTTTACCATAAAGAATATGATGAAGTTTTTAGTAAAATGTGTTTTTATACTGATGATTTTCAAGTGAAACTTCAAAAAAAAATCGGCCGGAAAAAGAAATTGTTATTTTGGAGATAGAGATTGTTTTTTATTCCAAAGTTGTTCAAGTTCTTTATATCTAATATGAATGCAATAGGCATTTAGATAACAAATAAACACTCCTTTTTTTCCATCAAGAAAACCCAAACGTATTATAAAATTGTATAAAAAATTATAAGTTGGATGAAGAAGATGAAGTAAATAGAAACCTTTTTGTCTCTTGTTAAACTTTTCTTGCGCTTTTAGCTTTCCATAACGAATTATTTTTGATTTATAGAATTCATAATTGGTATAGGAATAATGAATGAGTTTATTTTTAAGGATGCCAATTTTTCCATCTACTTTTAATTTTTCATGAATCAGTCTGTCTGATGTATATTCAGCATGCTTTTTATGGAAAAGCCTAAATATTTTATCATTTTGATTTCCGCTGAAATGCAATACTTTGTTCTCAAACATAAAAGTTCTCCGAAATAGAAAAGCAGCGTATGTTTCGTTATTTTTTAAGGTAACTAAAATTTCATTTTTTAATTCAGAAGTCAATCTTTCATCCGCATCCAGAAATAAAATCCAATCATTTTTTGCATGTGAAACAGCAAAATTTCTTTGAGAAGAATAATTTTCAAACCTGTTTTGTATGAAT
Source organism: Flavobacterium algoriphilum (assembly GCF_048158655.1). Classification (NCBI taxonomy): domain Bacteria; kingdom Pseudomonadati; phylum Bacteroidota; class Flavobacteriia; order Flavobacteriales; family Flavobacteriaceae; genus Flavobacterium; species Flavobacterium algoriphilum. Next base: position 117,458 of record NZ_JBLNKY010000004.1, on the reverse strand, counting down.
TTTACGTTTTTAAATGATCTACAAATAACTTCAGTAGTATCGGTACTGAATGAATCTACAACAATAATTTCGTCAGCAAAATCCAAATCAGCTAAAAGTGCTGTCATTTGTTTTTCCTCGTTTAATGTAATTATTAAAACTGAAATGTTAGTATTGTGATTGTATTTCATTAATATTTGGCTGTTTACAATAATAAAACATTATTTTAAATGTGTTTCCAAGAAAGTATTTAAAGCAGGGAAAATCAACTCGGGAGTAAATTCCTTATAAAATAAAACGGTTTCTTTTTTTACTGTTTTAGCTGTTTTTTCTTCAAATAAGGTCGGTTTGAACTCTTTTAAATGAAGCGAAACATGATTAATTCCATCTTCAAATGTAGCCCATCCTTTTTTATCAATCCAAGGCGAAAATATAATGAATGAGGGTTTTTCTAATGCTTTTGCCATATTTATAGCCCCTCCATCGTTGCCAATTATCATATCACAATGATTCATTATGGCAATAAATTCACGGATATTTTTTCCTAAAACGGAGAAGTAAATTTTCTGTTTAGTGCTTTCTTTACAGCCATTGTAAATCGTTTTCGCATCTTCCATTTGCTTTGGAAAATAATTAAAAAGAATATTCACCTCACCTTTATCTGCTATGAAATCTACTAATTGCGACATGTAGTCTAGCGGATAGGTTTTGTCAGGACTGCTTCCAATTATGCTGACCATAATTGTTTTTTTGGATTGGTCTATACCGTGAGATTCATAAAGAGAAGTAGCGAAATCATTCTCTTTTTTTGTGACATAAATTTTGGGAAATGTTTCTAATTCAATATCCAGATGCAAAGGATTTAGCAATGCTAATCGCTGTTCAATTATTAAACCTAAATTGGTATTGGTCGTTTTTTTTCTAATCACCGTATCCGTATAAAGAAAGTCTCTTCCTTTTTTCCAATACGATATTTTTTGTTTTGCACCCGAAAATAATACGACAAGCCAGCTTTCTAATTTGGAGTACGCATCAATAACAATGTCATATTTTTCAGCTCGAATGGATTTCAATAATTTAAAATAGTCCCATTTACTTTTTTGATGCTTTTCCTTGAAAATGATGAGATTATCGAAACTGGTGTTTCCCTGTAAAACAGCAATTGTAGATTCGTAAACCATATAATCAATTTGTGCTTTTGGATAGGCTTTACGCAAATTGTCGCATAATATCGAGCTTACTAAAACATCTCCAATCATTTTTTGTTGAATTACTAGTATTTTCATTCGAAGTAAATTTGAAAAAATTATGCTTTTGTTTTCAAGTAATTCGTTGCACGAGGACTAATCCAGGTTTGTTTTAGGAGTGCGTTTAAATAGTAAACGAATAGGTTTTTAAGCATCAATCGATTCACTTTCAATTTTGGAATAAAAAATAAAAATAAGCTTAAAAGCGACAAAATTATTTTCTCACTAACTATTCCTAAAATCAATACACTATGCAAATACAGTTGTATTCCTGTTGAAAATTGATTGCTGATGTAAACGTGTTTAGAAATAATGACTTCGGTTTTTGTAAGTGCTTTTGTCTTTACGTTTAATCGGGATGCACCACCATGTTGATGAAAAATAGTAGCTTTTCTAGTTACGGCAACTTTTCCTTCATTATCAAAAATCTTTTTACAAAGATCAACATCTTCAAAATACAACCAGTAATCTTCATTCCAGCCTTTAATTTTGTTAAACCATCCTCGACTTATATAAATGACCGCTCCGGTAACCCAATCTGGGTAAAACAAGTCATTGTTGTTGTTAAAACGGTTTTCCAGTTTTACCTTATTCAGCTTTCTAAAAAGAGATCTTGAGATTCCGAAAAATCGTCCCAAAGCCGGAAATAAATTATTCTGTTTGTAAAAAACAGCGTTTTCATTTATTTGTAAACAAGACAAAATTCCAATTTCAGGATGTGAAATAGCCGTTTCTAAAAGAGTTTCAAGGGCTTCAAGAGTAAGTTTTGTATCTGGATTTAAAAAAAGGAAATGGTTTCCCGTAGCAATGCTTGCACCAAAGTTGCAACCATTTGAGAAACCATTATTACCAGTATTTTCTATAAATGTAAACTTGGAATATTTTTGTTTAAAAATGATGAATTGTCCGTCATTAGAAAAATTATCAACAATGATAACTTCGAATGCCAATGTTTTCGAAATAATTGTTTCAATAGATTCTAAACATTCGTCTAAGGCTTTCCAACCACGGTAATTGACAATAATTATTGAAATATCCAATAGGTCTTTTTATAAAGAGTTTTATACGAAAACGGATTAAACCGCTACATCATATTCACGTAAAGCATTGTTCAATGATGTTTTTAAATCAGTTGAAGGTTTACGGGTTCCAATGATTAAAGCGCAAGGGACTTGGAACTCACCAGCAGCGAATTTTTTAGTATAACTTCCAGGAATTACTACGGAACGAGCAGGGACATAACCTTTCATTTCAACTGGAGTATCTCCTGTAACATCAATAATTTTTGTAGAGGCAGTCAAGCAAACATTGGCACCAAGTACAGCTTCTTTCCCAACATGTACCCCTTCTACAACAATACAACGAGAACCAATAAAAGCTCCGTCTTCAATAATTACGGGAGCTGCTTGTAATGGTTCAAGAACACCACCGATACCAACACCACCGCTTAAGTGTACGTTTTTACCAATTTGAGCACAACTTCCTACGGTTGCCCATGTGTCTACCATAGTTCCTTCGTCTACATAAGCACCAATATTTACATAACTTGGCATCAAGATAACACCGCTTGAAATGTAAGCACCGTAACGTGCTACCGCGTTAGGAACTACGCGAATCCCTTTTTCGGCATATCCTCTTTTCAATAACATTTTGTCATGGTATTCGAAAATTCCAGATTCCCATGTTTCCATTTTTTGAATAGGGAAGTACATTACTACCGCTTTCTTTACCCATTCGTTTACTTGCCATCCTTCACCAACTGGTTCGGCAACACGTAATTTTCCAGTGTCTAATAATTCAATAACTGCTCTGATAGCATCAGTTGTTGTCGTTTCTTGTAACAAAGCACGGTTTTCCCAAGCTTGCTCTATAATAGTTTGTAATGGATTCATTTTAATTAAATTTTTGACAAAGATATGTTTTTTAGCCAAAAGCCAAAAGGCAAATTGAGGTGAAAATGTTACAGATTTAACTTGTTTTGTATTTAATGTTTTTTAAATGTTGTAAATTTGATAAATAAATGAAAATCTTTAGAATATGAAAGATAATTTCTCCAAACAAGCTTCGGGATATTCAAAATTTAGACCGCAATATCCAGATAAATTGATTGATTATTTAATTTCATTTGTGAAAAAAAAATCGGTTGCGCTTGATATTGCAACCGGAAATGGGCAAGTGGCACAGAAACTTTCTCGCTCTTTTGAAACTGTTTATGCAATTGATATTAGTCAGAATCAACTTGATAATGCGATTCCTTCGGATAATATAATTTATAAAGTAGCTGCTGCTGAAAACACCTTTTTTAAAAATCAAGAATTTGACTTGATAACTGTAGCGCAAGCAGTACATTGGTTTAACTTTGATTCGTTTTATAAAGAAATCTGTAGAATTTTAAAACCGGACGGAATCTTTGCCGTTTTAGGATATGGATTATTTTCTACAAATACAGATTCGGATAAAATACTACTAAATTTTTATCACAATATAATAGGACCCTATTGGGATGCCGAACGAAAATACTTAGATGAAAATTACAAAACGATTCCATTTCCATTTGATGAAATTGTTGCGGAACCTTTTGTAAATCATTTTACATGGACCTTTGATGAACTCATTGGATACCTGGAAACTTGGTCAGCGACACAACATTATATTTTAAAAAACAATAAAAATCCTTTGGACTTGATTTATGGGGAATTAAAAATTTCTTGGCAAAAAAATGATAAGAAAGTGACATTTCCATTGTTGCTAAGAATTGGGAAATTAAAATAGTTACCTTTGAAAAAAATAAACAAATGCCAAGAATACTTTCCATAGATTACGGACAGAAACGAACAGGAATAGCCGTTACCGATGAAATGCAAATTATTGCTTCGGGTTTAACTACCATTCCATCTGCAACTGCAATTGCTTTTTTGAAGGATTATTTTTCCAAAGAAAAAGTAGAAGTTGTACTTATTGGAGAACCCAAACAAATGAATGGTGAACCCTCAGAAAGTGCTTCTATCATTAAGGGATTTGTAACGCATTTCACGAATCATTTTCCAGATATGAAAGTCATTCGGGTGGATGAACGGTTTACATCAAAAATGGCTTTCCAAACGATGATAGATAGCGGTCTTAATAAGAAGCAACGTCAAAATAAAGCACTGATTGATGAGATTTCGGCAACGATAATGCTTCAGGATTATTTGACTCGAAAAATATTTTAAAATTGTTATTTCTAAGACATTAAAATACCTTCAATATTTTGGTGATTTCCTACTTTTTAATAATAATTTGTTATAAATTTTATGGTTATATAAAGTATCTTTGCGCTTTAAAATTTTGTTATGCCTGATACAACCATTCGTTCAAATAGTGATGTAGTTCTTATAGGAGCTGGAATAATGAGCGCCACACTTGGCTTAATCCTAAAAGAATTACAACCAGATATAAAAATTGAAATTTACGAAAGATTAGATATTGCTGCTGCCGAAAGTTCTGACGCATGGAATAATGCCGGAACGGGTCATTCTGCTTTTTGTGAGCTTAATTATACTCCTGAAAGTGAAGATGGAAGTGTTAGTCCTAAAAAAGCAATTAGTATTGCGGAATCTTTCGAAGTTTCTCGTCAGTTTTGGGCTTATTTAGTCCAACAGAAAAAAGTTACATCTCCTGAAAATTTTATAAAAAGCATTCCACACATGAGTTTTGTTTGGGGTGATAAAAATGTGGAGTATCTAAAAAAAAGATATGAAGCTTTACAGGCTAATCCGCTTTTTAAAGAAATGCTTTTTAGTACTGATTTTTCCAAGTTAAAGGAATGGATGCCTTTGGTTATGGAAGGCAGAAATGAATCTGAGAAAGTTGCTGCAACTTCGATGGCAATTGGAACGGATGTGAATTTTGGAGAATTAACCAGAAGCATGTTCCGTTATCTGACTCAATTGGATGGTGTTACGATGTATTTTCATCATGAAGTTCAAAAATTGAAACAACGTGAGGATAAATCTTGGAGAATAAAAATTACAGATTTGGCTACAGGCCAAAAAAGAAAAGCATATCCCAAATTTGTTTTCATTGGTGCTGGTGGTGGTTCCTTGCCGTTATTAGAAAAAGCAGATGTTCCTGAAGGAAAAGGCTATGGTGGTTTCCCTGTAAGCGGCCAGTGGTTAAAATGCACCAATCCAGAGGTAATTGCAAAACATCAGGCCAAGGTATACGGTAAAGCCAGTGTGGGCGCACCACCTATGTCTGTACCGCATATTGATTCCCGAATGATAAATGGAGAAAAAGCACTGCTTTTTGGACCTTTTGCAGGTTTTTCTACTCGATTTTTAAAAAATGGATCCTATTCGGATTTGCCTTTATCGATAAAACCAGATAATATCATTCCTATGATTGCTGCTGGTATTAAGAATATTCCACTTACAAAATATTTGATTGAGCAAGTACGTCAATCACCTAAAGATAGAATTAATGCGTTAAGAGAATATGTTCCTGGAGCAAGATCTAAAGACTGGAAATTAGAAAGAGCAGGACAACGTGTACAAGTTATCAAGAAAGACGAAAAAGAAGGTGGAATATTAGAATTTGGTACAGAAGTAATCACAACTGCCGATGGTTCATTAGCTGTTTTACTTGGAGCTTCTCCAGGAGCTTCAACTGCAGTTTCGATTATGATTGATTTAATAGGTAGATGTTTCAAAGAACAAATTGGAACACCGGAATGGCAGGAAAAATTAAAAAGAATGATTCCTTCTTATGGACAGGATTTGAATACGAATCCAACGTTATTAGAGGAAATCAGAAAAGATACTGCTGAAATTCTAAAACTGAATAATTAGACCTTTACAATAAAATAAAAAGCGCTGGTTTTTAGATGTTCAATCTAATTCCAGCGCTTTTTTATTTTAGGATTCTATTAGCTCTTTTGTTGTCTTTACAATATTTTTGGATAAATTAGTTAACCAGAGCAGCTGTTCTATAACCAATTGTGCTTCTTGCATTTTTAATTGAAATGCTTCCTCATCGATAGGAATGCCTTCTTTTAATTCTTTTTCTCGAATGTTTTTTAACTCTGTAAAACGCATTGCTAAATCTTCTTTTGGCAGATTTTCTTTTATATCTAAATCATTTTCTTTCAAAAGCGCGATGGCGTTATCCAGATTTTTAATGACGGTATCGACAACAACATTAAATGCCTCAGAAGCTGATGTTGTTTTGTGAGACTGTATGTAAGTTCCGAGTGATGCTGAAGATGACAGTAGGGAATGATTGAGTATGGCCAGTTTATATACTTGTGGCAGTTGTTTTTGTTTGGATTTGGGTTCTTGAACCATTCTTTGAAAAGAAGCCATTAAATTTCCTATTTCGATAAAAGCATTCTTTCTGGCTAATCGGTATGCGGTAGAAATTGTTCCTTTTTCGTTATAAAAAATAGAAATTTCCTTCAGGTAATTTTGATTTGCCTTAATAGATTTTTCCAAATGAATGGGAATGTTTAAAAATTCCCAGGAAGGCCATAAAAAGTGATTGGCAAGAAATGCCAAAGCGGCTCCAACTATAGTATCAAGAATTCTATATTGAATTACTTCATTAATATTGGGAGTTAATATTCCGTAAATAAAAACAATATACATCGTCACAAATGTTGCACTGACTTTATAATTTGTTTGCGTAAAAGAGAATCCTAAAAGCATACAAATAATTGAAAGAATGCTGATTATGATGCTATTATTTGTAAACGTAAGGACCCCAAATGCAATTAATCCGCCTATAACAGTACCTAAAATGCGATGAAAAGAGCGTTGTTTTGTCAATCCATATCCAGGTCGCATGATTACGATGATAGTTAATAAAATCCAATATACGTTGTGAAAAGGCAGTACATTACCAATGATAAAAGCAATCAGAATGGTTAAGGTTAATCGTAATGAATGCCTGAAAATTGTGGAAGCGAAACTGAAATTTTCAATCAGAGTACTCAAAGGATAATATTGTGGCGTCAAAAATTTTTCTAAGTCTTTATCTTTTCCTTTAAAATCCAATGAATTGATGGCTAGAGTAAAAGTATGTTCTACAATTTTTATTTTTTCGACTTGCTTTTCGGCATATTGAAGCATGGTAGTGAGCATAAAAACACCTTCGGAAGCAGCAATTTTTCCTAAATCATTTTCGTATGTAGTGATTGCAAATTGTAAGGCGTTTAAATCTCCATGTAAATTATGTTTAGAAATATATTTGGTCCGGTTCTGTACACTTTTATATACTTGTTTTAAACTTGCCGCAAGATTGTAAGCTAAGCTTTGATAAGTTAGTAACACCTTTGGATGATCGTCAAATTTTTGATGTAGCTTCTCATGGTCGAATGACGTGGATAAGGCAAGTTCCAAAATTTCGATCAAAGAAATAAAAACAATAAGCATTTTTCGGTTTTGATTAGAAGAACCAGAATTAGTATGACTGCTAATAAGCACTTCTCTTATGTTTTCTCGAATGATATTGAGCTCTACCTGAAGATGTAATTGTTTTTCAATAATTGCTTTTCTGTCAGCATCAACTGTCCATAAATCACCTCTTAGTTTTAAATACTTTGCCGTAAGTTTTATACACTCGGCAATTTGTAATTCGATGTAACGATGAGGGCTTAGATAATGAAAAATAAGTGAGATTAGGAGGTAAAACAAACCTCCGGCCAGAATTAATCCTGAATATTCAATCATTTCCCAGCCGGAATGTAAATGTGCAAATGCCAATGAAACGGCAAGTAGTGCTGAGAAAGAAACCGCCGTAGCCCTTTTTTCATAGACAGAAAGCATAGATAACAAGAAAATCAACAGGGCTAAAAATGGATAAAAGATCCAAGAATAGGGATGCAGAATATTCACTAACAAATTGAGAACGGCAACTAGAAAAGCGGTAACCAGAACACCATTAATTTTATGTTTTAAGCTACTTGGAATGTCGCTTGGGTAGGTAAAAAAAGCTCCTAGCGCTATTGTAAATCCCATTTCAAAATCCCCAAGAAAAGAAAACAACAAAACAGGTATAACGGCTGCCATTGTTACTTTTAATGCATTATTGAAATAGGTGGTGTCGGTAAATTTTCGAATTCTGTAAATCATATAGTTTTATTACAAACAAAGGTAAGAATTGTACGAATTATACAAAGGATAAAGAGATGCGTTTTGGACTTAATTGTAAAAAAATACTAATTATCAATTCAGGATTAATCATTGTCTATTTTTTTACTATTTTTGCACACTGAATTAAATAGAAGCATATTTAGTTTTAGTAGATAATACTTAATACAACAAGAATGATTTTACCAATTATAGGATATGGTGATCCAGTTTTAAGGAAAGTAGGAGCAGTTCTTTCACCGGAACATCCAAACTTGAAAGAAATAATTGCCAATATGTACGAAACGATGTATAATGCCTATGGTGTGGGACTTGCTGCACCACAAGTAGGATTAGCAGTTCGTTTATTTGTAATCGATACGACTCCTTTTAGTGAAGATGAAGATTTAGAAGATTCTAAACAAAAAGAATTGAAAGGATTCAAAAAAACTTTTATTAATGCAAAAATGATAAAAGAAGAAGGGCCAGAATGGAGTTTCAATGAAGGATGTTTGAGTATTCCAGATGTTCGTGAAGACGTGTATCGCAATCCAACTATAACTATTGAGTATTGCGAAGAGGATTTTGTAATGAAAACCGAAGTTTTCGAGGGATTAATTGCCAGAGTAATTCAACATGAATACGATCATATTGAAGGGATTTTGTTTACGGATAAAATTTCGACATTAAAAAAACGGTTGATTCAAAAGAAACTGAAAAACATCTTGGAAGGCAAAACATTCCAAGACTACCGAATGAAATTTTTCGCCAAAAAAGGAAGGTAAATTTTATTTATACTTTTATGTTGGTATGGTTCTTGGTTTTAAAAGAAAAAATAAATAAGTCAAATTCTTAATAAATAATTTACAAAAAAAATGAATTTAGAAAAAATATTATCCATTTCCGGGAAACCGGGTTTATACATTTTGAGAGTACAAACACGCACTGGGTTTGTTGCAGAATCATTAGTGGACGGAAAAAAAATCACAGTGAATTTAAAAAGTAATGTGAGTTTATTATCGGAGATTTCAGTTTATACCTATGAAGGCGAAAAACCATTAGCAGAAATCATGCAAAAAATTGCTGATAAAGAAAATAAAGGTACAGCGATTTCTCATAAAGAAGATAATGCTACATTAACAACTTATTTCAAAGAAATTCTACCTGATTATGATGAAGAAAGAGTTTATCCATCTGATATCAAGAAAATTTTAAATTGGTATAATATGCTTCAGGCAAAAGGGTTGGTTACAGATGAAGTAGCCGTTGTAACAGAAGAAACACCAGCTACTGAAGAACTTGTTGCTGTTATTACTGAAGAGAAAGAAGTAAAAGCTCCAGCAAAAGCTACAAAAGAGTAGTTTCTATTTAATATACTATTTAATCCTGTTCAGCTATTTTCCTGAACAGGATTTTTTATTTTTACAAAAATAATTTCTTATGAATTCAAGACTAAACCAACTGCAAGCTTTCGAAAGATTATTAGACATTATGGATGATTTGCGCGAAAAATGTCCTTGGGACAAAAAGCAAACCATGCAAACTTTACGGCATCTTACTATAGAAGAGACTTATGAATTAGGCGATGCTATTTTAGATAATGATTTGACCGAAGTCAAAAAAGAATTAGGGGATTTGTTATTGCATATTGTTTTCTATGCCAAAATAGGAAGCGAAACCAATGCTTTTGACATGGCAGATGTATGCAATGAAATTTGTGAAAAGTTAATTCACCGTCATCCTCATATTTACAGTGATGTTGTTGTGAAAGACGAAGAAGAGGTGAAGCAAAACTGGGAAAAATTGAAACTAAGAGAAGGTAAAAAATCAGTTTTAGAGGGTGTACCCAAAAGTTTACCCGCATTAGTAAAAGCCAGTAGAATTCAAGATAAAGTGAAAGGGGTAGGATTTGATTGGGAAGAATCGCATCAGGTTTGGGATAAAGTTCAGGAAGAATTAGAAGAGTTGCAAATTGAGGTTCAATCTGGCGATCAGGATAAAATAGAAGCTGAGTTTGGAGATGTTTTATTTTCAATGATAAATTATGCACGGTTCTTAAATGTAAATCCCGAAGATGCTTTGGAACGAACCAATAAAAAATTCATTAAGCGCTTTCAATATTTAGAAAGTAAAGCGGGTGAATTAGGAAAACCATTGATGGATATGACACTTGCAGAAATGGATGTTTTTTGGGAAGAAGCGAAGCGTCTTCCTAAATAAAATGATTTCAGTAATAAAAGGGTCACCACTCTTCAATATTTAAAATGAAGATTCTCATATAAAATAGGCAAAAAAAATGTCTTTTTATAAACAGTCTCTTTTAGTGAGTTATCGTTAACGGGAAATGCAATCCTGAATTATTTCGATCTATTTTTTTTGTTAATTGACTGATTTTAAGCAAAAAACAGTATCTATTGTTTCGTTTTCTATGGTGCATAAGAGATTTTTTTGTCCAAAGCCAACTTTTTTGTTTTGAGATTCAGTTAATTCAACATTGAAATGAACAAAAACCGAGGAATGAGGGATGAAAGCAAGAACTAGTTTTTTCTATTTTAATTTTTAAATCTGGATCCTCATTTGCATAAAAAAACCTCGAACTATTTAAGAACGAGGTTTGTAATCTTGTAATCTTGAAAAATTCCTTAAAATTATTCTATTTTCAAATTTCTCAATTGTTTTAGTTTTTCTTTCCAAACATCAAGACTTTCTTTGTGAATAGCTATGTTTTTACGAACTTCTAATACAATAGAATTTTCTTTTTTTGCATTTCTGGTATTGGTAAAAAACTGAATGTTATTCTCCAGTTGGAAAATTTCATTCTGAACTTCCTCAATTTTACGCATCAGAAATATCTTTTCGTTATCCAGTTTGCGCGTGTCATTACTTTCGGATAGATTGTCCATTCTATTGGCAAAACGAATCATATCAGTGTCTTTTTTACTCAAACTTAATTTTTCAAAAAGAGCATCTAAGATTTTATTAAATTTTCCTTCGATATGTCTTCTTGGAAAAGGCACTTTTCCAAAGTTTTTCCAAGTTTCAATGTGTAATTTTATAGCATCTAAATCAGTTTTGTGATCACCAGTTAATTGGAATTCTCTCAACGTTTCTAAATAGGCTTTCTTATTATCAAAAGCTTCTACTTCTTCGCCATTTTCCTCATTCTTTTGCTCTTTTAATTTGTCAAAATAATGATTACAGGCATCTTTAAACTCTTTCCAGATTTTATCCGAATATTTTCTAGGTACATGTCCTATTTGTTTCCACTCATCCTGAATTTGCTTCATGATAGGTGTAGTCGCTTCGAAATCAGTGCTTTCTTGTAATTCTTTGGCTTTAGCAACAAGAGTTGTTTTTTTGCTTAAATTGTCGTTTTGATCTTTTTTGATGTCTTTATAAAATGAATTCTTGAAAGAATTAAAATTTCTAACGGCAGTTTTAAAACTGGCCCAAGTTTCTTCATTAACATCCGAAGGTACTTTTCCAGCAGAGAAGAAAGCAGTTCTTAAAGCTTCAATTTTTTCTATTTGAGTCAACCACTGTGAATGAGCATTCACTTTTTCAGTCGCTAAAACTTCAATTTTGGCAATAATTTCTTTTTTCTTTTCTAAATTTTCAAGTTCTGTCCCTCTTTGATTTTCAAACAGAACTTCGCGTTTATCATGCATTTGTTTAGTCAAATCGCTAAACTTGTTCCAAATTACATCACGATGTTCTCTAGAAACAGGGCCAATGTCTTCTTTCCAAATTCGATGTAAATCCTGTAATTCGCGGAATGCCTTATTGATATCGGCTTCTTTAACCAATTCTTCGACACGCGCGACAATTTTTTGTTTTTGCTCTAAATTGTGTTTGAAATCCAAGTCTCTTGCTTCTCGATCAAGATGCAAATAGTCATAAAAATTTTCCACATGGAAATGGAAATTATTCCAAACATGATTGTATTTATCTTTAGGAATTGGTCCCGCATTTTTCCATCGTTCTCTTAAATCATTAAAGTGTTTTAAGGTGTCTTTGATGTTTTCTTGCGGATTGATTAACTCTTTCAATTCCTCAACAATAGCCAAACGATTTTCTAAATTGGTTTTTAGATTTGTTTGCAAACTCTTGAAATGTGTATTTTTAGTGTCTCTAAAAAGAGAATAGTATTTGTCAAATTGGGTTTTTAACGGAGAATGATATTGAAATTCTTCATTTGTATCTAGATTTTCTGCGAGAAATTCCTCTTTTTTCTCTTCAAGAAGGTGGTTGTATTTGGCTAAGAATGCTTTTTTAATTTCTTCAATATGATCCTTTGCTGACATCACTTTTTCACTGGTAACTAAACTTTTAAGTGCTTCAACCAGTGCTTCAAGAGACAATGTTTCATAATCCTGCATCGGAATATCGTGACGCTCTTTCAATGTATCATCTTCACTTTCTTCAGCATTAGCTTCTGTAATTGCGTTTAATACCGATTGGTTTTCAGTTTCTATAGTAAGTTCATCTTGTGCCAACTCATTCCTTGTCAGGGTTGCAACATTTTCGTCAATAGAATGAGTAGCTACGCTTTCGTTATTTTCGTCAATAGTTTCAGTTTCCATAATAGTATCTGATTGATTTAATTCAAATGAATTATTCTCTAAACTTCCATCCGCTTCCAGCAGGTTATCATTCTTTTCTTCTAACATTTTTTCAATGTATAAGGTTTTTATTTTTGGTATCGAACACGAAAGATAGTAAAGGAGCATGAAATTACAAAATAATTCCTTTATTTAGAGTCGTTTTATGTTAAAAAAATTTTTTTTTTGAAGCAATTTCCTGCTATTCGCTTTATCTTTTTTATCCGCCAAAAAAGCGGATAAAAAAGGATGCCGCTGTTATCAGGGCTAGTGTTTTGGGAATTAATCAGGATTTTTTTTAATTGCTACAGTTCAGTGATTTAAACCAAAATCCACTCTTTTTAAATGGCTTTTTTACTTACACGAGTACGTGTACGAAAAATGAGTTTTTTCTATTATTTATTCCAAATTTTCCCTTAGTTGTGAATTGCTTTCAAAATTGTATTTTAGCTTATAATTCCCAACCTATGCCGCTAATTATATCTCGCCCTTGTAGTTGTGAATTGCTTTCAAAATTGTATTTTAGCTTATAATTCCCAACATGATTAAATTCCCGCACTTGCGGCTTTGGTTGTGAATTGCTTTCAAAATTGTATTTTAGCTTATAATTCCCAACATATAAAGGGATTACAAGACGGTACCGCGGGTTGTGAATTGCTTTCAAAATTGTATTTTAGCTTATAATTCCCAACGAAACGGTGGCGCGAGTTAGCGATACACCCGTTGTGAATTGCTTTCAAAATTGTATTTTAGCTTATAATTCCCAACGTTAACGCCTTCGATTGGATGGGGTTGAAGGTTGTGAATTGCTTTCAAAATTGTATTTTAGCTTATAATTCCCAACAAATCTATTCTTGAATGCGACAGTTGTGCAGTTGTGAATTGCTTTCAAAATTGTATTTTAGCTTATAATTCCCAACAATATGAAGATATGAGTTATGCTGATTTTAGTTGTGAATTGCTTTCAAAATTGTATTTTAGCTTATAATTCCCAACTAAAGCAACTATTGAAGGCGTGGAAATATAGTTGTGAATTGCTTTCAAAATTGTATTTTAGCTTATAATTCCCAACAAAACTAACAAAATCATCATCAATCCTTCCGTTGTGAATTGCTTTCAAAATTGTATTTTAGCTTATAATTCCCAACTTTGCGATTAAACAACTACAGAAAGATATGGTTGTGAATTGCTTTCAAAATTGTATTTTAGCTTATAATTCCCAACATGAATTATTGTGACACAAACGGATGTATGTTGTGAATTGCTTTCAAAATTGTATTTTAGCTTATAATTCCCAACCAAAAGTCATGTCGTAAACATCACTCAACCGTTGTGAATTGCTTTCAAAATTGTATTTTAGCTTATAATTCCCAACATCAGAACATAAAATAAGTGCTGACTTATTGTTGTGAATTGCTTTCAAAATTGTATTTTAGCTTATAATTCCCAACTGCCGTCTATATTAACTAACGGTTGTAGTAGTTGTGAATTGCTTTCAAAATTGTATTTTAGCTTATAATTCCCAACTCGGCACATAAATGAAGGATTATCTTCTTGTTGTGAATTGCTTTCAAAATTGTATTTTAGCTTATAATTCCCAACTATATTGTTTTGTATCTTTTCTTCTTCTTCGTTGTGAATTGCTTTCAAAATTGTATTTTAGCTTATAATTCCCAACAGAAAAGCCCTGCACCAATTGCGACAACACGTTGTGAATTGCTTTCAAAATTGTATTTTAGCTTATAATTCCCAACTTAGCCAGCTTAAGTTATACTGCTTTATCGTTGTGAATTGCTTTCAAAATTGTATTTTAGCTTATAATTCCCAACGCAATTTACTTAAACAACCTACCAAAATGAGTTGTGAATTGCTTTCAAAATTGTATTTTAGCTTATAATTCCCAACCGCAAACGAGCAACAGCTTCAAACTTTCGTGTTGTGAATTGCTTTCAAAATTGTATTTTAGCTTATAATTCCCAACATTTAAATTCTTCTATTGGAGGAGGTATGCGTTGTGAATTGCTTTCAAAATTGTATTTTAGCTTATAATTCCCAACATAGGGTATTCCAATCAGAAGTGCCGTTATGTTGTGAATTGCTTTCAAAATTGTATTTTAGCTTATAATTCCCAACATTGTTCTCATTTTTGTCCCGTCTTTTTTAGTTGTGAATTGCTTTCAAAATTGTATTTTAGCTTATAATTCCCAACCAACTACGATCATAACAACAGAACCTACTTGTTGTGAATTGCTTTCAAAATTGTATTTTAGCTTATAATTCCCAACCATTCTTGATTTTGTGTAAATGCTTCGTTAGTTGTGAATTGCTTTCAAAATTGTATTTTAGCTTATAATTCCCAACTTTCATTGCAGTTACCTTCAGGGTAAAAATGTTGTGAATTGCTTTCAAAATTGTATTTTAGCTTATAATTCCCAACCAGTGAGTGTCGAGGGTTTGTCAGAAGGAAGTTGTGAATTGCTTTCAAAATTGTATTTTAGCTTATAATTCCCAACAAACTCGTAATTCATGAAGTGTGTATTTTAGTTGTGAATTGCTTTCAAAATTGTATTTTAGCTTATAATTCCCAACTTTATCAGGTTGTTTGAAAGCAGTCTCTCTGTTGTGAATTGCTTTCAAAATTGTATTTTAGCTTATAATTCCCAACCTTCTGATTTTGTAATTCGGTGTGTTTCTGTTGTGAATTGCTTTCAAAATTGTATTTTAGCTTATAATTCCCAACTTCTGCTACATTCTCAATTTCACAACTCTTGTTGTGAATTGCTTTCAAAATTGTATTTTAGCTTATAATTCCCAACCGTCGCTGTTGGCTAGGGCTTCGATTGCTTGTTGTGAATTGCTTTCAAAATTGTATTTTAGCTTATAATTCCCAACGATGCGCAAAATAAATAGCATTCACCTAGCGTTGTGAATTGCTTTCAAAATTGTATTTTAGCTTATAATTCCCAACTGCCGACCTTGTGACAATTAAGCTAATGGCGTTGTGAATTGCTTTCAAAATTGTATTTTAGCTTATAATTCCCAACTCGTAAGTATTAACCAGTGCGCTCGCCAGGTTGTGAATTGCTTTCAAAATTGTATTTTAGCTTATAATTCCCAACGTAAAATAATAATTCCCTCCAGTCACATTTGTTGTGAATTGCTTTCAAAATTGTATTTTAGCTTATAATTCCCAACTGAAGAAGTTAACAGCTCGTACAACATACCGTTGTGAATTGCTTTCAAAATTGTATTTTAGCTTATAATTCCCAACGAACGACAAATATTTATACATACTGCATCTGTTGTGAATTGCTTTCAAAATTGTATTTTAGCTTATAATTCCCAACACATTACCATTGTTAGTTAATGCTTTCCACGTTGTGAATTGCTTTCAAAATTGTATTTTAGCTTATAATTCCCAACTGATGATTTAATATTACTGCCCAACATTCTGTTGTGAATTGCTTTCAAAATTGTATTTTAGCTTATAATTCCCAACAAGTATCCCTAAACACGTAAAGCTCCCTCTGTTGTGAATTGCTTTCAAAATTGTATTTTAGCTTATAATTCCCAACGAGAGTATTTTTTTACTTGGTGACAGCCTTGTTGTGAATTGCTTTCAAAATTGTATTTTAGCTTATAATTCCCAACTCTGAACATGTGAAATAAAGAAGCTATTCGTTGTGAATTGCTTTCAAAATTGTATTTTAGCTTATAATTCCCAACGTAAACTCTTAGGATGTTTAGTATTTTTTCGTTGTGAATTGCTTTCAAAATTGTATTTTAGCTTATAATTCCCAACTAGAATCTTTTTATTATTCCGATGATTGCCGTTGTGAATTGCTTTCAAAATTGTATTTTAGCTTATAATTCCCAACCCTGATGCATTTAATCTATTTGCTGCCATAGTTGTGAATTGCTTTCAAAATTGTATTTTAGCTTATAATTCCCAACATACCGCGATTCAATCGTTTGATATGTTGGTAGTTATGAGTTAATTTTGAAATCGAAAAAAGGAAGTGTTTATATGTTGTAATAGAGCACGCTAGTCTTTTTTCTAATCCTGTAAGACTAAAATAATTCTAATTGTTGTGAAGGTTTGTCTGTTTCTACGAGTTTTTTTCCATAAAAAAGTTCCATCATCCCAAATTGTTTGTCGGTTATTTGCATGAAGCCAATTTTACCATGTTCGGGTAAGTTATTTTTTATTCTTTTAGTGTGTACTTCGGCATTTTCCCTGCTGGCACAAAAGCGCATGTAGATCGAAAATTGAAACATGGAAAAGCCATCGTCTAATAATTTCTTACGAAATGTACTGGCTATTTTGCGTTCTTTACGCGTTTCCGTGGGCAAATCAAAAAATACTAATATCCACAAACTTCTATATTGGTTTAAACGGGTGTAATGTTCATCATACATAAACAGGGTATAAAATTTTCCTTGCTGTTCCTTCAAAACATTCGTGTAAGGAATGTGTTGTTCTACTCATTGCGACCATCAATGGACTATTTTTTCCGTCTATAAATACATCAATCGTAGCAATACTTAATAATTGTTTTTTGATGTCAATGGTCAATTCTTCAAATGTATCTTCAGTTTCCATGATGTGGCACACAATTAAATCAACATACGGACGATACGGTTCCATAATATCATCGGCAAGGCAATAGGCATTGTATTTATTGCGATGAAAAATGCCTAAAGTGGGCAGCATTCCAGAACTAACTATAGCTCGTGCCGTAATAGCTCGTAGGATGGCGTAGCCATAATTCAACAAATTATTGGGTGGAATTCCTTTTTGTCCTCGGGTAAAATTTTCTATTTGGATGAGATTTTGCCAATAATATACTGCCGCTCTTGATTCGTGATTGAGTGCATCACCGGAAGTTACTTCCTTTGCCCAAAGCTCCATTTTACGCATTGGAATTCCTTTTTCTTTCAGTACTCCTGCTTGGTTCATGATTTTGGAACTAATGGTTTGTTGCCACAAATTCTTTTTGAGCGGGGTAGAAGCATTAATTTGGTTTTTGAACCGTTCAGATTGTTCTGTATGACCGTTCAAAGGCATTAACAAACCAATAGGTAAATGGTATTGGTCACAATTAATAAGTGCTACATTATTATGAATTAGTTTTTCTAATAAGCCATTTGTAATCGTGATTTGTTGGTTTTCCAGAACGATAACGCCAATGTCTTCGATAGCCACGGTTTTGGTCTCTTGATCCTTGTCAGGATACGAGATGACTATTTGCTCGTTTTTGGTACTCAAATAAGCAGGATTGCCGAAAAAAAGGGTTCGTTTTATCATTTTTTGGATTTAAAAATGCTTCATAAAATATTTTGGTTAAAGCCATTTGAATTATTTTATATATTGTTGAATGGGCTAAAGCCCAATCCTATTGATTTTGAATTCATTCCAATTTATTGAATTGCCTCCAGCTTTTGAATTGCCTCCAGCTTTAGCTGGAGGGGAAAAAATTATAATAATGCAAATGGCTTTAGCCAAATTCTATTCTTTTTAAAATTTGTATTTAGCAATAAATTCGTAGTATTCTCTTTGGAATGTTTGTTTGCTATGATGTTCTTCTTGGTTTTTAATGTAATTTCGAACTTTATCAACCATAGATTCTGAAACCGAAACCGCAAAATATTCATCCTGCCATTCAAATTTATCTAAACACAATTTGTTTTTGTTAATCCAAAACGAAGATTCTCCTTTTATGATTTGCATTATTTTTTGAATGGTTTGATCAGCTCCCAAGGAAACCAAACAATGACAATGATCCGTATATCCATTAACAAAATCAACAAAAATCCCTTTCTATTTGGCATTTTCTTTGATATGGTGCCAAACTTTTTGTCTTAATTCTTTATTATCCAAAAAAGGAATTCTGTTTTTTGTACTCCAAACAAAATGAATATAGGTTTTGATATAAGGCATAATTTCATATTTAAATTGCTTACAATTTTTGAATTTTATCTATTCTATCAATTGTCTCCATTTTATGAATTGCCTCCATTTTTAAATGGAGGATATTAAATTTATCTCTAATTAGGCTTTAGCCGAAATATTTTTGGCTAAAGCCCTTTTTATTTATTTATATTTTTATCGAATGGGCTAAAGCCCAATTCTATTGATTTTTGCAAGAATAATTTATCCTCGGATGATTTTTTTAATTTTTCCAAGTCTATCAACTTCTAGTTTCCAACAAACAGATTTAATTTGAATTCCGTTTAAAGAATTTTGATTTTTTGATTGAGGGCTTCCTAAACCATATTCATTTTGTATAGGATAATTCAAACCAATTTTCTCTTGATCTTTTTTTGTTATACTGAATATTAAGCTCGAAGTGCTTGCGGGTATGAAATTACAAGTTGTATCACTACTATCGGTAAATTTATATATTCTTTGATTTTGCTCTTTTGTAAAGTTTTGTATATTAATGTTGTTAGGGTTTTCAATTTCTTCAATAGTAGGTACAAATACTAAATCATTAGGATTTAGATAAAATAAAAGAGAAGATAATTCTTGATTTTTTTCATCTATAGACATATTTGGAACTGAGCATTCATTTGGTTTTAGATTTTCAAAAGCACCTAATTTTTGACTTTCAATGATTTCATTTAATGGAATAGTTTTGTAATTTCTTTTACCACTATTGTCTTTGTAAATAGCAAAGAACAGATTAGTTCCTGATGCGGTCTCTACAAATTTATGTTTTTTGTTTCCTGTATCTCCAAGAAAGAACCTTCCACTTTCTTCAAAAACTCTAACTTTCTTTATTGGTTGATGTTTTTTACCATTATTTAATAGGGTAATGTTTTTATTTAATTCATCTAATCCATTTTCAGAAAAAGCAACTTCGTGAGCTGGAATTTTTTTACCATTTTCATCAATAGCATTTTGATATATTTCTTGTTTAAGATGATTTAATAGAATTTTTTGTATTCCTGTATCAGTTATTTTCTCAATTCTTTTTTCGTCAAAAGTAACATCAAGTGTTTTTCGAGTTGCTGTGGCTTCTATCTTTTCATAAATCTGAACTTTGTCAATAGCTTTTCCGTCGATCATTACTGGAAAAGCTTTGAGGTGTTTTTTTACACCCTCACTATTGTTTGAATATAACTTGATTTTTTCTTTTAGTTGTTTTTTAACGTTTGTATCAACAATCAATTCTACTTGTTCAATCGAATTTGCAACAGTAATATGACTTTGTTTGATTCGTTTTAATAATACTTTTCCACTTACAGTTTCTGCGTGCATTGGTTTTCTAATCGCCCAATTATCTCCTTTTGTTTGTTTGGTAGTGATTTTTTTCTTTGTACCATCTTCTTCTTTCCAAACTTGATATTTGTTTACCGTTTTGTTGATAACCCTAGTGTTTTGCTTGAAGCTAATAATAGTTTGATTCAATTCATCTTCTGCTTTTTTTGTAAAATTCTCCCAAGGTTTGTAAAATTCCCATTTGTAATTTCCATTTGCATCTGTTTTCGTTTTAAAGCAAAGTTTGTTCCTTAATTCGTGTTTGATTGATTTGTCATTTTCATCTTTAGCATTTAGATTGTTTAAATAGTTGATGTGTGTTTTATTCACACAAGCAATTACCAAAGCGTCTAAAGCGTGATGGCGATGGTCAATTCTTTTTTTAGAAAAACCTTTTGCAATGGCATCTGGCACTGTAGTTTGAAAAACTTGTTTTCCAGTGTTTCCAAATTCATCTTTTTTGAGTTCTAATTGACCAAAATCGTTAGAATTAGTAATAGAATTCAAACGTTCAAAGCGAGGTGTAATTATTTTGTTCCAAACATCATTCAAGCCCCAATCTTGTTTCATTTTTGAAGTGATTGATCCATTTAAGGAAACGATATGTTTTGAGGTTACTTCTTGTTCATCATCTTCTCGAACTATTTTACTCAAAAGATTCTTTACAATTTTACTGATGTATTTAGTATCGTTTAATTGTCTTTCGATAAATTTTTCTGGAATTTCTTCACTTAATAACCGTTTTTGCTTGTTTTTATTTTTAGCATAATAACTAGTGATGTGTTGGTTATAAGCTTCTTTAGTGAAAATTTTAACTGTTTTTCCACCAGTTAAGGTTACAATTCGGTCTTCATTTTTCAGGATGAATTTTAATGCAGTCTTGTTTCCTTTCAAATCATTTACTTCAGATTCACAAATGACTTTATTGGATAACGAGTCATCAAATAATCTTGATTGTGGAATAATGTGTTCGATTTGATATTTGGTTGTAAATAAATCACTTAACGGTATTAGTTTTCCTGTATATGGCGAAATATAACCTTGTTCCAGCCAAAGTTTGTATTTGATAATTTCAGAAGTTGTAGGTTTTGCATTCTTCCTGATTTTATCAATGTCTTCTAATTTTTCTTTTCTAGTTTCACTGCTATAAATACCTTCTTCGTAAATTTTTAGAATTTCTTGTTGACTTGGTGAATAGGGGCGTACATCATTTATACCATCATTTTTTAATTCCGTTAAAATAGCTTTGATTCGCAAGTTTGTGTTTTCGTTTTGAGAAATTTGTTTGGTCATTCTTTCACGAGTCGCTTTGTCGTTTTTCATTTCACGACCTAACTCAATATGAATTTCATTGAAAAAGTTTTCTTTGCCTTCTCCATAATGTTGCCAAATGTCTTTTACAACGCGTAAAGTTTCTGTGATAACTTGTTCTACAATTGGATTTCTGAGGGAATGCTGTTTGAAATCGTGTTTCAAAAAGTGTTCAATGTCTGCGGGAGTTTTCCATTTCGAAATATCACTAGCTTCATTGTGTCTGTCGTAAATAATGTAAGATGCTAGCCATAGAGGTAAATTTTGAAAATTAGTAATGTTGTTTAAATCAATGGCTTTGAATCGAACACGAGTTTTTATGTTTTCATCAAATTCCCCTGTTTGTATTTTGTCAATTCTTGCCAAAGTTTTAGTATCGATATTCTTTTCGTCCCAATTACTTCCAAAACGCATTAATGTCAATAATTTCTTTATTGCTTTTTCAGAATAAGAACCATAATCTTTTTTATAAGGTTTTAATTTAGAAAAATTTGCTATAAATTCATCAGATAAATTATGTCGTTTGGCAAAAGTTGTAATTGCTTTTGTAATTTCGATTTTATCAGTAACCGAATATAAAATATGCCATAAATCTTGAGTGTTTTTGGCATCAAAAAAAGTTTTATCTACATCAATCTTTGCAATGGCATTCAAAAATTGATTTCTGGTTTCGTTACAAGGATAGATTTTGTCTTCTACAAAATTCCATCTGAATCGATCTTCTTTTAGCTTGAATTTTGGATACGCTAAAAATTGTTTTTGACTGATTTCAGCTTTATCGTTTAGCCAATTAAATAATTCTACTACGTCTTCTTCAGTTTTTAAATAATCATTGGTTACATCAATTTCATTTACTATTTCTTTTTTGAAAATTTTAAGATTTTTTACAAATTGTAATAGTCTGAATTCCTGAAAAATCGGATTTGATTTTGCAATACATTTCAAAGGTTTTAAAACTTGCTTTCCATTGGTGTCTTTTACCAAAATACCCTTTTTATCTTTAATAGGGATAACTTCTAAACTACAATCGCTTATCAATGAAGTTTTACTTTTTAAAGGACGTTGATAATAAATAATATCATCTAAAAACAAATAGTCAAAACCTCTGTCTTTAATGTTGTTTTTATGAGAATCATTGTGTCTGTATAGTTCATCAATACTTTTTTTATAAAGATTTCTATCGTTTAAAGTATTTTTATGAAAAACAATTTGAGTTTCAAGTATCTGTTTAAGTTCACTTTTATAATAATGTCTTTCAATGGTTCGAACTAATTCTCCTTTTATTTTTTGATTTGGATTTTTTAAAAGTTCTTCATAGATATAAGAGCCAACCGATTTTCCACTCTGATTAATGGTTTGTTCAGTTCTAATTTTTCGTAATCCCCAATCGTCTTCCTTTGGAGACCTAAAACTTCTCTTCTCTTCATTTTCTTTATTGAGTTTTACAGTTCCGTCATCATTTAATTCAGTAGTAACAATAAAATTCTTTTGTTTACCAACCCAGTCAAATAATGCGATTTTGCTTTCTCGTTTATAAATCCAACCGTTTTCAAGAATTACGTTGTACCAAATACCTGATTTTCCTTTTTCTCTTTCAATCACGTCAACAACCGTAAGGGTATGAAATTCCTCTAGTTTATTTTTGTTCTCTTCTTTTTCTTCTCCACGCAATTGATAATATCCTCTTTTTTGATTGAAGTTTAGCAATACCCAGGCAAGTTCTTCTTTAGATATTTTTTGTGTTAATGCTTTTTTTCTTAAATAATAAATTGTCCAATCATATGGAACTTGTTTTAAATCAGGATTGGTTAATTTAAATTCAGCAAGCATTTCTTGGTGGCTTTCCAAAAATAAAAATTGGTTTTTGCCACTTTCATTTTTATAAAAAGACAATTTTTCTTCTCTTTCAGGTTTAAATTGTCCAAACTTTTTATCAAAATCAATGGCTTCGGAATAATGTTGAGGAAGAAAATTAAGAATGTTCAGGACTCTATGAAGCCGTTCTCTTCTTAATAAGAAGCGTTGGACTAATCTTCTAGTTCCGCGATATTTTGTTCTTTCAGCAGTTTGAGAAATAGAAACGCCACTATCAAACTTACCAAGAACATCTTGACTCATAGGGATTATTCTGCTTCCTAATCCTTCAATATTTCCAAGTTTATTGGTGAAGTCGTTATTCGTCAATGCCCAGCCAATACTATTCGTCCCCAAATCTAATCCTAATATTTTTTTCATTTTTATAGCAGTATTTTTTGATGATTTATTCCTGATTGTAAATTAATCTCGAAATTTAATCAAAAGAAAATTAATTGCTTTACGGGAAACCTCAATAGAAGAGTAAAACTTTTGTTGTATACTTGCAGTACAATTTTGAAGCAATTCACAATAAGGATTATTCCGTTGTGAAAACATTCAAAGCGGCATCTTTACGGTTGTCGCTTTTTTTTATATAAAAAATCGTCTTGTTTTAAAACAGCATTACCCAAAACGAGTAAACCTAATTTTAAAACAAGACGATCTATTATTGAGGGAACTTCTAAACTTATTTATTCCAAATCTTCCAGGCTTTCTCTGCTTGAAAAATTAACATATCCAGTCCGTTTTTTATTTGGGCACCTTGCTGTTTGGCTTTTTTAAGAAATTGAGTTTCGGCAGGATTGTAAATCAAATCATAAGCAATATGCTTATTCGTAAAAAACTCATACGGAATTAATGGGAATGCATCCACATTAGGACTTGTTCCTACTGGTGTAGCGTTTATTATGATTTGATAATTATCAAATGTTGTCGCGTTGATTCGGTCATAATCGACAGCATTTTCTTTGGCTTCTCGGGAAACAAAAGTGTATGGAATATTCAATTCATCCAGAGCAAAAGCCACTCCTTTAGAAGCGCCTCCTGTTCCTAAAATTAAGGCTTTTTTATGGTGAGGCTGCAATAAAGGTTCTAATGATTTTTTGAAACCATAATAGTCTGTATTGTATCCTTTCAATTTTCCTTTTTTGGTAATTTTAATCGTATTTACAGCACCAATTTGCGCTGCTTTTTTAGATAATTTATCGAGAAATGGAATTACTGTTTCCTTGTACGGAATGGTAACATTTAATCCTTTTAAATCCGAAGTGTTTTTAATTATTTCGGGAAAAGAGGATATTTCAGGAATGTCGAAATTCTCATAAGTACAACCTGTGAAGTTCTCATTATTAAATTTATCGGTAAAATATCCTTTTGAAAAAGAATAATGAATGTTTCGTCCTAATAAACCAAAGCGTTTTCTAACTATGTCAACCATTATAATTTTTTATGTTTTGCAATATAATTTTGAACCATTTTTTTTGTCCAAACCACTGGGAATAAATCTTCTAATAGAATATAGTTGTCAAAATTCAATCGCATGGCATTGCTTAAATGGAATTTTGCCTTAGTGTTTTGCGTAATCATAAAGTACAATCCAGCCAAACGGTATTCCACTTCATTCTCTTCTGGAAAATATTCGGAAGCTTGCAATAAAGTTTGAATAGCACTTTCGAATTCCCCTAAAAACTGAAGAATGTCCACCCAAAACAACCAAGTGTCTAAACCGTAATCACCAAATTCCACGGCTTTCCTGTAGCCAAGTTCCGCTTCTTCAAAAAAGTTCATTTGTTTATTAATGGTTGCAAAGCGTTTCCAATACAGACGATTTTGGTTGTCAATTGCTAATGCTTTGTTGACAAAAAACAATGCTTTTTGATAATTTTTTTGACGGACGTAAAAGTCCGTTATGGCAATCCATCCTTTGTCTAAAAGCGGATCTTCATGAACGGTTTGATTAAAGTATTTTAATGCTAATACCTTATTTCCTAACTTTTCATAGCATTTTCCCATTCGAAGTAACGCATAGGATGTTGCATCGTCTAATTCGATGGTTCTACTATAACTTTCTATTGCCTCAGCGTATTTTCTTAAACGTTCATAAGCTTTGGCTTTCTCCATGAAAGCGCCAAGGAATTCATCATCGATTAAAGTAGCATAATCAAAAGCGCGAATCGCATTTTCATATTCTTTTACACCGTAATGCAAACGGCCTAATTGGTGCCAAGCGATTTCGCTGTAGGGATTTTGGTCAATGTATTTGTTCAAATAGGCAATAGCCTCTTGATTTTGATCTAAAAATTCAAAACAATACACAACGTTGTATAATGCGGATTGGTCTTCCAGATCTTCTTCCAGACACTTGATAAAGCTTTCTTTGGCCATTTCAAGATTATCCATAAAAAGATATTCCATGCCTATTAAATTATAGACATCGGCATAATCATCCGTGTATTGTAAGGCTATTTTTAACATTTCAACAGCCTTCTCATGCTGATCTCTTTTAGAACAGATGTTGGCTTTTTGAATGTAAATTTCTTCATTGGTTGGTTCAATAGCGTACAACTCATTCAATAGCTTTTCGGCTAATTCGAGTTTGTCATCATAGACAAGCATTTCCACTTGAACTAGTTTTAGTCCTGTAGATTTTGGATGTTGTTCCAATGCCAGTTTGAGTGCTTTTTTTGCCAAAGCGGCCTTACCCATATCGAGATAATGAAGAATAATTTCTTCAAATTCTTCGGAGTCAAAAAAGAGAACTTTGTTGGTTTTCAACATGGACTCAAATTTAGACAATGATAAGTTATAGTCGTCTTCTTCGTTGCTTAATTGCATACTGTGTGTTTTTAATTTGGCCTAAATAAATGTAGGTAATCGTGCTTGGAATGTGAGGGAAAGTCAGAATTGTTGTGAACAATTTAATTAACAAAAAAAGCTTTGGTATAAATTTATGCCATAGCCCTGATTACTTCACTGTACTTTTATTTTAATTGGAATTCAGTGAACTTCGTTTAAAGTGAAAATCCCACGTTTTTCGCGTGGATTGCAACGGATAGCGGGAAATAGCTCCCAATTTTTTTTATTGTTTTGAATATCTATTTGATATGTTAGCAATGTTGCTACTTCTGCAATCAAAAATCGTTAATCATCATTCTTCACTCATCATTTCATCCATTACTTCAAGCATGATGCGGCAACCTTCTCGTACTTCTTCTTCAGAAATGGTCAACGGAGGTGTTATTCTAATGGCGCATCCTTCAAATAATAACCAAAATAAAATGAGTCCTTTGTCTTGACATTTGAGAATCACTTCGTTTGTTATATCGGGACTTTTGGTCATTGCTGCCAGCATTAATCCTTTTCCTCTTATTTCTATTATCAAAGGATGTACCAAAAGTGTTCTAAATAGCTTTTCTTTTTCCAATGCTTCGGCCATGAGGTTGGTCTCAGTAATTTCCTGCAAAGTCGCCAAACAGGCTGACGCAATGACAGGGTGGCCTCCAAAAGTAGTGATATGTCCCAGTTTAGGATTGTCGCTCAACAAATCCATCATGGCAGATGAAGCCGTAAAAGCTCCTACAGGCATGCCGCCACCCATTCCTTTTCCCATCACCACAATATCTGGAACGACATCGTAATTTTGGAATCCAAAAAGTTTTCCAGTTCTCCCAAAACCCGGTTGGATTTCGTCGAGAATCATAATCGCACCCACTTCAGTACATCGTTGGCGGACTTTTTTAAGGAAATTATTGTGTGGCTGAATAAATCCGGCTCCACCTTGAATGGTTTCCAGAATAATCCCTGCGGTTTTGGTTGTTATTTTTTGTAAATCTTCTTCGTTATTGAATGTGATAAAATCGACATCAGGGATCAACGGGCGAAAAATTCTTTTACGCTCTTCAAATCCCATAACGCTCATAGATCCCATAGTATTTCCATGATAAGCATTGTGGCACGAAATCAATTGGCTTCTTCCTGTGGTTCGTCTGGCGAGTTTTAAAGCGCCTTCAATCGCTTCTGTCCCTGAATTGACCAAATAGGTTTTGTCTAAAGGTGCGGGCAGGAGCGAGGCTAATAGTTTGCAATACTGGACTGCAGGACTTTGGGAATATTCCCCATAGACCATGACGTGTGAATATTTGTCTAACTGATCTTTGATGGCTTGATTGACTCTCGGGTGTTGATGTCCCAATGTGCAAGCGGAAACTCCCGCCACAAAATCCAAGTATTTTTTATTAGTGGAGTCGTAAATATACGAACCAACTGCATGTGATACTTCCATACCCAATGGATACGGAGAAGTCTGTGCTTGGTATTTTAAGAAATCAGTATTCAATTTTTATTTGTTTAATCGTTTATGAGTGAATTGCGGTCTTAAGCCTGCAGTCTTTAATCTAAGCAACTGTGAATGAACACGAATCACTTCTTTTTCTTTTTATCATAATTCAATGTTTCCTTTCGGATTTTCATTGGAACATCTTTTTTTGCATCTTCGGCTTTGGTTGCTTTGGCTATTTTATCGTTATCTTCATTTTCTTCCGGTGGAAAAATATCGTCTTTGGATTTTATTCTTTCATCGCCACGCCAGACCAAACCCCGAAGTTTTCGTGCATTTTCAGGCAACTCTTTCTCGGGAAAAATATCGCCATCTACTTGCTTAAAAAAGGTGATGGTTTCTATTGTTTTTTTGTCAAAAATAATATTGATTTTACTACTCACATTTTTGTTGATTCCAATCAGTTCTTTGGCGTCGTTCCGCATGTAATAAATGACTTCGGTGTTTTTTATGATATCCACATCATGCAAATTTCCTTCTTCAAATTTTCCAAAAAGATTTTGCCCTTTTACCTGATTATAGCCCGTTCCCAGTGTGTCTTTTGAGACCAGAAAAGTATTATTCAAGACTTTAAGCGAATCAAGCGCTTTAGTATTTTTATTTCCAATAAGATGCATGATGTCTCCTGTAATCTGGTTTTCACCATTCCAAAGTATTGGATTTCTAATCAGTTTTGTTAAAGCTGTTTTTGAACTCGAATGTATCGAATCACATTTGCCGCTCATATCTGTTTTATAAAAGCGAACATTGTTGAAAGCCCGAATAATTCGGTTCCCTTCTTTACCGGTAACCATTAATTTTTTTCCATGAATGTAAACCGAGTCATTTTCGACAAAGTTTACTGCCACGGCTCTTTTGGTTACAAACATCGAATCTTGATTTTTATATATCTCGGCGTAATTCCCTTTAACAATTCCGCGATTGATGGAATCCGTTATTTTGACATTACGCGTTGCCGATGCAAATTCCCTGTTTCTATCATAATACAAGCTATCTCCTTTAATTACCCGATCATCATATCGAATATAGGATTTATTGAGAAAATGGGCCAGATTTTTTTTGGTGTCATAAAATCCTTTTTCAGTATAAATATAATTAGTCTTGCTGGTAATTGTCGAAGGCCCTAAAAGATAGGAATGCCCTGAATTACTGAAATAATCCAAATGATTTGTTTTTATCACATAGGTTGGATTCGTAATAGTAACTGCGGTAAGAAATTGGAATTTTTTTTCAGCGACATAATATTTTCCTGATTTACTTTTTAAAGTATTATCCTTATTTACGATTGTTCCAGGGGAATTGTAAAATACTTCCTGTGTGTTTCTGTCAAAATTGATGGTGTCTGTAGCCAATGTGGCATCCGGAGAACTCATCACTGCATTTCCCGTAGCAAATGCTTTTTTTACATTTCCGTTATATTCAGCATATTTACTGTTTAAAAATAAAGTATCTCCTTGAACTAATTGTACATTTCCAAAAGCCTTAATGTAATTCTCCTTTTGAAAATAATAGGCTTTATTGCAGGTTAAAACGACTCCATCATGATTTACTCGAACATTTCCGGTCAGCAAAACTGCATCGGGTATTTCAACTTGATTCACTTCAAAATAATCTGAATGTTCAACAATAATTTTTTTTGGTGCTTGTGCCAAAATCAAATTAGTACAAAGTAAGAGTAAACAACAACGAATGAAAAATAGTGGTTTCTTCAAGGGATTTATTTTTTGTCAAATTTATGAAAAAGGAGACAATCCTAATCCATATTAGGATTTATTTATAATTACACGATATGGCCTCAAAAACCAATTGCCCTTATTTTAAAGTTATCAACAAATAATGAGACTCTTTCGTTGTAGTGTGCTTTTTTTAAAAGGGACTTATTTTAATTTTAAATGATTGCGGCTTCTTTATTCTAAAAAATATTAAATTTAAAAATTGATTTGTAATTCATAAAAAAAAGGTAGAAATCACGGTAAATAATTTTGTATGATAAAAAAAATAACTATTGTTGCAGGAATAAGCTTGGTGCTTTTGGCGACGGCTTGTAAAACGAAAGATTTAAAAATGAACGCAGCACAAAAAGAAGGGATCTCAAATAAAAAAGAAGTTGTATATCAGGTTTTTACTCGGTTATTCGGAAATAAAAACACCAATAATAAACCTTGGGGAACCCTTGAAGAAAATGGGGTGGGAAAATTTAATGATTTTACAGGTTCGGCATTACAGGAAATAAAGGGTTTAGGGGCTACTTATATTTGGTACACCGGAGTTCCGCATCATGCTTTGATAAGAGATTACACTGCAATTGGAATTTCTAATGATGATCCAGATGTAGTCAAAGGAAGAGCAGGCTCGCCATATGCCGTAAAAGATTATTACAACGTGAATCCGGATTTGGCAGTTAATCCAGCCAATCGTTTGCAAGAATTTGAGGCATTAATTACTAGAACCCACAAAGCAGGATTAAAGGTAATTATAGATATTGTTCCCAATCATATTGCTCGTAAATATGAAGGGAAGAATAATCCTAAAGGGGTGAATGATTTTGGTGCCAATGATGATGTAACTGTTGAATATAAAAGAGATAATAATTTTTATTATATACCAAATAAACACTTTGAAGTTCCTGATACAGATAGACCATTAAACGGAGAAAAGAATCCGATTATTGATGGGAAATTCGAAGAATACCCGGCAAAATGGACTGGTAACGGTTCTCGTCTCGCAAAACCAGATCGTAATGATTGGTATGAAACGGTGAAAGTAAATTACGGTATTCGTCCTGATGGTTCGAAAGATTTTCCAGAACTTCCTGCCGGTTTTGATGCAAAATCATATAAAGAGCATTTCGATTTTTGGAAAGGAAAGGATGTTCCGGATTCTTGGAAAAAATTCAGAGATATTGCCTTGTATTGGACTGAAAAAGGGGTTGATGGCTT
This sequence comes from Flavobacterium algoriphilum, assembly GCF_048158655.1. Lineage (NCBI taxonomy): Bacteria > Pseudomonadati > Bacteroidota > Flavobacteriia > Flavobacteriales > Flavobacteriaceae > Flavobacterium > Flavobacterium algoriphilum. The sequence continues at coordinate 86,821 of NZ_JBLNKY010000004.1, read as the reverse complement.
TCGATACGATATGGCCGAAATGGTGCCTTATGAGTTCTGGAGCTATATGAATTCAGCTGTTAAAGTTAAAAATCCAGATGCTTTTTTATTGGCAGAAGTCTATAATCCGAATGAGTATAGGAATTATATCCGTTTGGGTAAAATGGATTATTTATATGATAAGGTAGAAATCTATGATAAATTAAAAGATGTAATTCGAGGCAAGTCATTACCTGACGGATTATCGGACATACAAAACGGTATGGCTGATATTGAGCATCATATGTTGCATTTTCTGGACAATCATGATGAACAACGTTTAGCAAGTCCGGAATTTGCAGGAAGCCCAGAAAAAGGGAAACCTTTAATGGTTGTTTCAACCACAATAAGTACTTCGCCTACGATGATTTATTTTGGACAAGAAGTAGGAGAGGCAGGAAACGAAAACGGAGGTTTTGGTACGCATTCCAGAACTTCAATCTTTGATTATGTGGGTGTTCCAAATCACCAGCGATGGATGAACGGAGGGAAATTTGACGGAGGTCAATCGACACAAAGCGAAAAAGATTTGCGTGATTTTTACAAAAGATTGCTGAATTTTTCTCTTAAAAGTTCTGCCCTAATGGGAAAATACAAAGAAATTCAATCGGTTAATCGCCATGAAACGCAAGGGTATGATTCAGGAATTTATGCTTTTACTCGTTGGTCAGATACTCAAAAATTAATAGTAGTAACTAATTTCTCTTGGCTTACCAGTAGTAATTTCGAATTAAAAATTCCTTCAGAAATTATTCAAAAATGGAATTTAAAAGATGGAAATTACACGTTAACGGATCAGTTGTATGATAAAAGTTCCATTCAATTGCAGGTTTTAAATGGGGAAGGAAAAGCCCATATTACAATTGCTCCATCCGAATCGTTTATTTATCAACTCTAAATTTAGGGCATAAAAAAGGGTGAAATACTATTTATTCCACCCTTTTTTTATGTTTAGTTTTTAGAATTTTTCCGTTTCTAATATGACTTGTGATCTTGGGTATTGTGTGTCTGCATTATCTTCAGCAGTAATGAATATTTTTGTGGGTTTAAATGCGGTTACGGTTTCAAATGATGCTTTCAATTTTGAGGATATAAACTTAGTATCACTTTGGATTTGTCCAATATTTTTGGTAAGTGATTCATCGGTTTCAATCCAAACTACATAAGCATTTTTTGAAGATTCCAGCCTTTTTACTTCGGCTAAATTATCTATTTTTATCTTAATAAAATAATTTTTATTGTTGTCCTTTTTGATGGTAACCTGTCCACGAGCTGCAGGAACAATAGAGGAATTTTGAAAAGATACTTTTTTCCCACATGAAGCAAATGAAAGGGCTAGAAAAACTAAAAAAATATTTAAAAATATTTTTTTTGAAAAGCAATTGGATTGTTTTTTTTTCATTTTATTTAAAAATTTGGTTGTTAGAACTATTTGTACAAAGTTGATTTTTTTATGATAATGGTTCTTATATAAAATCATAAATAAGTTATAAAATTCACGGGTGTTTTTTAAAACTAAATTATTGGTTACAGATTCAAAAAATTTTTTTTTAAAAAAAACTGTTTACGACATAAAAATTTCTTGTCAATACGACAAACTTAGGAGATAAAATGGATGGATTTATTATATCTCAGTAACTAAAAAGATATAGTTTGCTACTTCTTATTTATCGCAGCGTCATAATTTTCAGCTACTTTTTTCCAATTGATTACATTAAAAAAAGCATCGATATAGTTTTTCCGTTTGTATTGGTAATCCATATAATAAGCATGTTCCCAAACATCTAAAGCTAATATTGGAGTTCCGGGAATAAGTGCATTATTCATCAAAGGATTATCCTGATTTTGAGAGCTGGTCACTTGGAGTTTACCGGTTTTATCAACTACAAGCCATACCCAACCTGAACCAAATTGTTTTGTTGCTTCGTCTTTGAATAAAGTCACAAAATTTTCAAATGAACCAAAATCGGTTTTAATTGTTTCGTCTAAAATATCTGTGGGCTTTCCACCGGCTTTAGGAGCCATAATTTGCCAATATAAAGTATGATTGTAATAACCCCCAGCATTGTTTCTTGTATTGGCATCATTTAAATCTAACTTTGCTAATACTTCCTCAATAGTCAGGTTTTCTAATACAGTACCTGCAACAGCCTGATTCAAGTTATTAGTGTAGGTTAAATAATGTTTAGAATAATGCATTTCTAGTGTAATAGCCGAAATATTTGGTGCTAAAGCATCATAAGAATACGGTAGTTTTTCCAGTTGAAAAGAACCTTCATTAGCCTTTATATCATCAGGAATTCCTACTGATACTTTTTCTTGAGCTGTTGGTAAAGGAACTTCCACAACTTCAGTGAGTTTTTTGTTATTGCACGAGAGTAAAAGGATTGCTGTTACTAAACAAGGGATACAAAAATTAAACTTTCTCATGAGTTACTTTATTTTTTTTACAATAGAATTGATGATTTCGATATACTGTTCTTTAGCTTCATCTGTAGTTAGATGACTTATTTGCATCCAAGCATTTATTTTGAAAGCATCTCTTAAATGATTATTTGAGGTTTGTTTTAAATCTAAAGTTCCCAAAGTTGCCTGTTTATAAAAAGCATAAAGCCTTAGCTGAACATCTTGTGGTAAAGATGACTGAGTCATTTCAGAAGCTATTTCAACCGCTTCTTGAAATTGGGTATTTAAATCTTTTTCAATCATTATCCTTTTGTAGCAATAATTGTTTTTCCTCCAATTGCTTTTTGATTAAGAACTACATTTATGGGTGTTCCTAAAGGTAAAAATATATCTACTCTTGAACCAAATTTTATAAAACCGGCATCAGTTCCCTGAATTACCTGCATTCCTTCTTCGGCATAGTTTACAATTCTTCGGGCTAAAGCACCGGCAATTTGTCGGTATAGAATGGCACCGAATGTTTTATTTTCAATGACGACTGTTGTTCTTTCGTTTTCTTCGCTCGCTTTTGGATGCCAAGCCACTAAGAATTTTCCAGGATGGTATTTACTGAATTTTATAATTCCGCTTAGTCCATAACGCGTTACATGTACATTTATTGGTGACATGAAAATCGAAATTTGCAAACGTTTGTCTTTAAAATACTCTCCTTCGTAAACTTCTTCAATAACAACCACTTTTCCATCAACTGGAGCAAGTATTACATTGTCATTAAGTATGGCAGTTCTTTTTGGATTTCTGAAGAACTGTAAAATGATAATCAAAAGTAAAAAAGCACTTAATTGGATTAACATTTTAAGCCAATTGTGGTCAATAAATTTGTCGGACAATAAAAGCACTACAGCAGTAAAAATAGTGCCTAATAAAATTGATGGGGTTCCTTCTTTATGAAACATAGTTTAAGATTTGGTAAAATAAAAATATAATTGGTGCTACAAATATAACACTATCTAATCGATCTAGGATGCCTCCATGGCCTGGCATGATACTTCCGCTGTCTTTTACACCAGCTATACGTTTGAATTTGGATTCAATTAAATCTCCGATGGTGCCTACAATTCCAACAATTACAGCTATTGAAGTCCAAATTAAGACAGATCTATCACTAAATTGAGGATTGGCTCGGATATAGTATTTTGATATTAAATAACCCGCTACAACCGCAAAAACGATTCCGCCGAAGAATCCTTCTATTGTTTTTTTAGGTGAAATTTTTTCGAATAATTTGTTTCGCCCTATAGATTTCCCTACAATGTAGGCAAAGGTGTCATTAGTCCAAATTAAGATAAATAAACCAATTATAATTTTAGGATTATAGTCATTTATTCCAAATGAAATTTTAGTTATAAATATAAATGGAAGTATAATGTACCCTAATAAATACAAATATTTAGATGAAGTACTTATTTTTTGAATATTATCATAAAACAAGAAAAGGATGCATTTTATGGATATCACCAATGCTACCACCAATAAAACAACGTCTAATTGTTGAATGTTTATTGAAATTTCTAAATCAGTATTGAATAGCTGATTGATAGTATCTGTAGTAATTTTATTGTAATGGCTTACTAAAGTTACTATAGAATATAAAACTGTTCCGAAAAGTATTGGTAATAATTTATGTATTTGAATTAAATTGCAAAATTCATAAACTGTAATTATAAGAAAGATTCCAAATAGAATAAAAAAGCTTTCCGTTGAATATAAAATAGAAGCGAGTAATAATATGATATAAATAGCTCCTGATATACCTCGTTTTAGAGTTTCATTCATTTTAAAGATCTTCTAAAAGCAATAAATATAGATTTTTTGCCGAACTTCCATATTGTGTAAAATCTTCTTCTTTCGCTTTTTCGAAATATTTTATTGTAGTTATATTGGTAGGATAATCGGTTTGGTATTTCTTTTTTATAGCACTGAGTCCGTCACTTTTAGCATCAAGGATCTGACTTGTATGTGCTAAAATGATAATGTTTGCAGGTAATTCGTTTGGTTTGTTTTGTTTAATTTGCTTTGAAGAGAATAATATAGAACCTTCTTCAGCAATTAAATTTTCACAACCTGCAAGAATAAATTTTGGATTTTTAGGTTTGTCATAATTAAGCTTATTGTCCTCCAGCATCCCAAAAAGAGCAGGCTCATAACATAAAACTTCACTTTCAAACCAGTCATTCTCCTCGAGTATGTTTTCGAATTGTTCTTTTACTTCTTCAGAGTTCTCACAATATAAAAATTTACCACCATTTTTTTTAAAATTGTAGATGAATTTTTCATCTATAGAGGTAGCTTTATCAGCAAAGGATTTATTAAATTCACTTTCTTTATCTTCCTCAGAAGCCGGATTGCTAGAACCAAAAATTTTTCTAAAAAGACTCATATTCTTGTAAACTACTTAATTTATTATTTGAAAACGTTCAAAGATAAAAAAATCTTAATTCAAAAAAGGTTTTTGAATTAAGATTTTAAAATAAATTAAATAATAGGTGTTTTTTAAGAGACCACTTCCTCAAGATTTTTATCAAAAGTTCTTTTTCCAAAAATAGCTTCTAAATCATCTTTAAAAATAACTTCTTTCTCAATTAAAATATTTGCAAGTTGATCCAGTTTATCTTTATTTTCTTCTAATATTTCAATAGCTCTTTGGTACTGGCTTTCAATAAGTAACGAAATTTCTTCGTCAATTACTCGAGCAGTTTCTTCAGAATATGGTTTTGAAAAACTGTATTCACTTTGTCCGGTAGAATCATAATAAGTAACATTACCTATTTTTTCATTCAAACCATAAATGGTAACCATCGCACGAGCTTGTTTCGTTACTTTTTCTAAATCGCTTAATGCACCGGTTGAAATTCTGTTGAAAGTTACTTTTTCTGCAGCTCTTCCGCCCATTGTAGCACACATTTCGTCTAGCATTTGATCAGGGCGGACAATTAAACGTTCTTCTGGTAAATACCAAGCAGCACCTAAACTTTGTCCTCTAGGAACAATAGTTACTTTTATTAACGGAGCTGCGTGTTCAAGCATCCAACTTACCGTTGCGTGACCAGCTTCATGGATAGCAATTGCTTTCTTTTCTTCTGGAGTTACAATTTTATTTTTCTTTTCAAGACCACCTACAATTCGATCAACTGCATCAAGGAAATCTTGTTTGTCAACTGCTGTTTTGTTATGTCTTGCTGCAATCAAAGCTGCTTCATTACATACATTGGCAATATCAGCACCAGAAAACCCTGGAGTTTGTTTTGCTAAAAAGTCAGTATCCAATCCTTCTATTTTTTTCAAAGGAGCTAAGTGTACTTTAAAAATTTCAGCACGCTCACGAATATCTGGTAAGTCAACAAAAATTTGTCTGTCAAAGCGACCTGCACGCATTAACGCTTTGTCAAGAACATCAGCTCTATTTGTTGCTGCCAATACGATTACATTTGAATTGGTTCCAAAACCATCCATTTCAGTAAGTAATTGGTTTAGTGTGTTTTCGCGTTCGTCATTTCCACCTGACATATTGCTTTTTCCTCTGGCTCTACCAACCGCATCAATCTCATCAATAAAAATGATAGCAGGAGATTTTTCTTTTGCTTGTTTGAATAAGTCACGGACACGTGAAGCACCTACACCCACAAACATTTCAACAAAATCAGAACCTGATAAAGAGAAGAACGGTACTTGCGCTTCACCGGCAACTGCTTTTGCTAGTAACGTTTTTCCTGTTCCTGGAGGTCCTACGAGTAAAGCTCCTTTTGGAATTTTACCACCAAGGTTGGTGTACTTTTCAGGATTTTTCAAGAACTCAACAATTTCTTGAATCTCTTCTTTTGCACCTTCAAGGCCAGCAACATCCTTAAATGTAGTTTTGATATCAGTTTTTTCGTCAAAAAGCTTTGCTTTAGATTTTCCAATATTGAAAATTTGTCCGCCACCGCCACCGCCACCGCCTGACATTTTTCTCATGATAAAAATCCAAACCCCTATAATGATGATGATTGGTAATAAACTGATTAAGATATCAGACCAATTATTTTTTGGCAGGAAATTAAAATCTTTTAATTTTCCTTCAACAACAGCTTTTTCAAGTTTAGTTTGAAATATTTGATCATTACCAATATCGAATGAATAATGCGGACCTTTGTTAGGTCGGTCAAAAACATCTTTGGCAACTTTTTTGTTTTCAGGATCTTTCAAAGCTGCTGAGTTAAGATACACTTCAGCCTCAGTTTTATTGTAAACGATAACTTTTTCAATTTGACCTTTTTCTAAATAATTATTGAATTTAGAAGAAGTTAATTGCGCTGGTTCACTTAAAGTTGAGCCTCCAGTTATGAAACTTATAAACAAGAAAATTAAAAGAATTGCTGTATAAATTAACCAAGGACTTATTTTAAATTTATTCGAATTTGGATTATTCTCTTTAGCCATTATAAGTTTGTTTCTTTAGTATTTGTTTTCGATTGTAGTGATTTTTGCATCACCCCAAAGACTCTCAATGTTGTAATATTCTCGGATGTGTTTTTGGAAAACATGAACCACGATATTTACATAATCCATAAGAACCCATTCTGCATTATCAGTCCCTTCAACATGCCAAGGCTTGTCTTTTAATTCTTTTGAAACTGTTTTTTGGATTGAGTTTACAATTGCGTTAACTTGTGTGTTTGAATTTCCATTACAGATGATGAAATAGTCACAAACTGCCGTGTCTATTTCTCTTAAATCAAGAATGTCAATATCATTTCCTTTTACTTCTTCTATTCCTTTAATGATGTTCGCCAATAGCACATCATTGTTTATAGTCTTTTTCGCCATGAATTATTTTTATATATAAGTTTGTAAAGTTACCATTTTTTGTGATTATTTTTGAACCTTAACATAATATTAAATTCTGTTTCACAAAAAAACGTATATGAAACGTATCAAACTCGATGCCATAGATTCTACAAATGAATTCCTTAAACGGTTATCGAACAAACAAGAACTGGAAAATTTTACTGTTGTAACTGCTGAAAGCCAAACAAAAGGCAAAGGACAAATGGGTGCTGTTTGGGCTTCTGAAGCTAGTAAAAACATAATAATGAGCATTTTGGTAAAAGATTTTTTACCGAATATTTCGCAGATATACAATCTAAATATTGCAGTTTCTCTTGCTGTTATTAAAGTTTTAGAATTCTACGAGATTCCCAATCTTAGCATAAAATGGCCTAACGACATTATGTCATACAATAAAAAAATAGGTGGCATTTTGATAGAAAATAGTATTAAAAGTGACGGAACGATTATTTCTATAGTAGGTTTAGGGCTAAATGTAAATCAAACTAATTTCGAAAATCTACCTAAAGCATCCTCCTTAGCGGCTGTTTGTAATAAACAATTTGATAAAGAGGAGCTGCTTTTTTCTATTAAGGATAAGATTGAATCAAATATAAAATTATGGAAACACCAATCGGATTTTTTATGGTCTGATTACACTAATAAACTATTCAAAAAAGGAGTTCCAACGCCTTTTTCAGATCAAAATAATCAAAATTTTATGGGAATTATCCAAGGTGTTTCGCCTGTTGGAAAACTTCAGGTACTTTTAGAAGGAGATCGTGTTTCTGAATTTGACATTAAGGAAATTCAAATGTTGTATTAACCTTGGCCATAATGAGGTCTTCAAAGTATAAAAGAAAAAACCCTTTCAGTTTGACGCTAAAAGGGTTTATAAATTTTTTAAAAAAAGGTTTATAGTTTTGCCATGTTAGTAGCCAATGTTTCGATAAATTTTCCAATAGGACCTTTTATCATCATGGCCATCATAGGATTAAAATCTCCTTCAAAATCAAGTTTCACATCGCTTGAATTGTCTGAAATAGGATCAATATTTGCGATTAAAGTAAAAGGAAGTTTATCACTTGCAGCAGCCAAAACAATTTTGTTCGGCGCTACTTTTTCTTTCATTTTTAATTTTATTTCTGGCATGCCTTTTAATCCAAAAAGAAATGCATCGTCACTAATAACTTCAAATTTAGCAATGGTTTCCGGCATCAATTTTTCGAAATTTCTAACGTCACTCAATAAATCAAATAATTCTTGAGCTGATTTTGGTACAGTAACTTTTGGACTTTGTAAGTTCATAGTTTAGCGGATTGTATTTTTAAATTTTTTAAACTTCAATATTCCAATTTGACGGACTCACATTCCACTCTCTCAAGGTTTGTTCCTCATCTTCAGTAATATATTTTTTGGCAACAGCCAAATTCAATAAATTCGTATAATTACTGAGGGTAAATAAATCAATATTTGCATCTTTAAAATTTTGGTCTGCAACATCAAAACCATAGGTAAAAATGGCTGCCATACCTTTTATGTTTGCTCCTGCTGCACGCAAAGCCTCAACAGCAATTAAACTACTGTTTCCAGTACTGATCAAGTCTTCTACAACAACAACATTTTGTCCTTTTTGTAAAAAACCTTCTACTTGGTTTAATCTTCCGTGTTTTTTTGCCTCTGGGCGTACATACACAAATGGTAAGCCTAAACTTTCGGCTACGAGCATTCCTATTCCTATTGCTCCTGTTGCAACTCCCGCAATAACATCAGGTTTACCAAATTGTTTCTCAATGTTTTTGGCAAACTCATCCCGTACATAATTTCTTATGGCTGGAAATGAGAGTATTAATCGGTTATCACAGTAGATAGGAGATTTCCATCCGGAAGCCCATGTAAAAGGATTTCCTGGATTCAATTTAATTGCATTTATTTGCAAAAGCAATTCGGCTGTTTTTTCGGCTGTTTCTTTATTAAAAATCATACTACAAATGTATAAAGTTTTTGTTAACGACAAACCACTTTTTTTGACAAATCACATCTCTAAGGAGACGGATTTTCAACTTTTTTTATTAGAAAGTATTGACATAGAGCAACTTATAGTAAAAATCTTTCAAAATAAAATTCAAAAAGCCTACTTGTATCACCCTGATGAAAAGGAGATTATGAAGACTTTGAAAGCCAAAATTCCTGTTAATAAAGCTGGAGGCGGCTTGGTATACAATAAAAAAGGGGAGGTTTTATTCATTTTCAGAAACGGAAAATGGGATTTACCAAAGGGCGGAATCGAAAAAGGAGAAGAAATTGAAGCCACAGCCATGCGAGAAGTAGAGGAAGAGACTGGCGTAAATGGTTTAACAATTTCCCATAAACTTCAAAAAACGTATCATGTTTTTAGACGCAATGGAAAATATAAACTAAAAATTACGCATTGGTTCGAAATGCAATCTGATTTTGAAGGTACTCCACAAGGACAATTAGAAGAAGGAATCGAAAAGGTGGCCTGGATGAATCCGGAACAAATTAAGGAAGCTTTAAAAAATTCGTACGAGAACATAAAATTACTGTTTGAAGAAGAAAAAAGTCTTCATTCATAAATAACGCTATTTTGGGCGTGCCACCAATAATAAAAAGGGGCTAATCATCGTAATACTGATTAGCCCCTTTTTTATTACTGATGTCAGGCTATCCGCAGCACTTGGTGCTTAGCTTCTATCCTTTACTCAGTAGGAGTTATCCACATTCATTTTTTAGTATTCAGTTAAAGCTGTGATTCAAATGTAAGAATTTGTCTTGGGAGCTATGTTTTTATTTTTTGGATTCTCTTCGATTAAACGAATTACCCACGACTGCAGCTGAAAACTGCGACTGAATACTAAAAACTGATAACTGACCACTTTTTTTAAGTACTTTTGCAAAATGAATAAGAAACACCATTCCAACAATATACTTTTAAATTTAGGCATCGAAAGCCTGAATGAAATGCAGGAAGTCGCGCAAGATGCAATACTGAATGATAATAATGTTTTATTACTTTCTCCAACAGGTTCGGGTAAAACGCTCGCTTTTTTGTTACCTGTTTTAGAAATGTTACAGCCCGAAATCCAATCGGTTCAATGTTTAATTCTGGTTCCATCTCGTGAATTAGGTTTGCAAATTGAGCAGGTTTGGAAAAAAATGGGAACTGATTATAAAGTAAATGTGTGCTACGGCGGACATTCCATTGATACTGAAATAAAGAATTTAAGCAATCCACCAGCAGTTTTAATAGGAACGCCGGGAAGAATTGCAGATCATATCGACAGAGGAACTTTCCGAGTGGATAAAATCCAAACGTTGATTTTGGATGAATTTGACAAATCATTGCAATTGGGTTTCCATGAGCAAATGTCATTTATCATTGGGAAACTAACTAAACTAAACAAACGTGTTTTAGTTTCGGCAACTTCAGATATTGAGATTCCAAGATATACGAGAGTAGTAAACCCAACAATTCTGGACTTTATTCCAGAAAACGTAAAAGAGACGAATCTTTCCATGAAAATGGTTGTTTCTAAAGAAAAAGACAAAATTGGCAGTTTGTTCAATTTGATTTGTTCATTAAAATCGCAATCGGCAATTGTTTTTTGCAACCATCGTGATGCTGCAGAACGTATTAGTGATACGTTAAACGAAAAAGGAATTTATGCCACGTATTATCATGGCGGGATGGATCAAGATGAGAGAGAACGCGCGCTAATCCAATTTAGAAATGGAAGTGTGAGTTATTTAATCACTACCGATTTAGCTGCTCGTGGACTTGATATCCCCGAAATGAATCACGTAATTCATTATCATTTACCATCCAAAGAAGATGAATTCACCCATAGAAACGGACGTACAGCACGTATGTTAGCTTCTGGAACGGCGTATATCATTGCTCACGAAAGCGAGAAGAAAATGGATTACATCGATTATGGTATGGAATCGTTAAAAATTGAAAACTCGACTTCATTGCCAAAACCGCCGGAATTTCAGACGATTTACATCAGTGGGGGAAAGAAAAATAAATTAAATAAAATTGACATCGTAGGGTTCTTTTCTCAAAAAGGAAAACTGGAAAAAGGCGATTTAGGATTAATTGAAGTGAAAGATTTTATTTCTTTTGCGGCAGTGAAATTCAATAAAGTAAAAGATTTATTGCATGCCATAAAAGATGAAAAAATGAAAGGTAAGAAGTTTAAAATTGAAGTAGCCAGAAAAGTAATTAAGAAAGAAGAAGAGTAGTTTTTAGTCTAGAAGCTTCGGGATTAGTCGCGGTTTTCAGTTAAAAAAAATCGTTAACAGTAAAATATTTTACTGCTAACGATTTTTTTATTTGAATCAGCTGGAGGGCGAAATAGTGAAACACATTTTTTTAAACTTCAGAGACTGAAAACTGTGACTGGAAAAAAAACTATATCTTCTTCACGTATTGTGTAATAATGACAATAGTCTGACCATCAACTTTTCCTTCAATATATTCTGCATTTTCGTGGTCCAGTCTAATATTACGAACTGCAGTTCCTTGTTTAGCTACCATACTCGAACCTTTTACTTTTAAATCTTTGATTAAAACAACTGAATCTCCGTGTTCCAAGATTACTCCGTTACTGTCACGGTGAATCACTTTGTTTTCATCATCTTCACCTTCACCTGTAGCTTGTGCCCAAGCCAAAGTATCTTCATCTAAATACATTTGGTCCAATAATTCTTGAGGCCAACCTGCCGAACGAAGACGACTTAACATTCTCCATGCAACAACTTGTACTGGAATATGTTCACTCCACATGCTGTCATTTAAAGATCTCCAATGGTTTAAATCTTGAGTATCCGGATTTTCAATTTGATCGATACAGGTGGTACAAGCTAAAATGCTTTCATTAATTCCACCTTTTTTTGTAGGCAACACTTGATATACCTTTAAGTTTTCTGTTGCACCACAAAGTTCACATTTTGATCCACTTCGTTTATTTAATTCTCTTTCTATACTCATGTCTAATGGCTTTTATTTTTAGTAAAAATACGGCTAAATAGCCTTTCACAAATTTATATCTGTTGTCCCAGTAGTTACTATTTAACCCGAACCGCGTCAGGAACCAACATTTCGTATTGACCGCCATTGCGAATTACATCTCTCACAATGCTGGAGCTGATATACGAAGTTTTTGCAGCGGTTAATAAAAAAACGGTTTCTATTTTTGCTAAACGGCGATTGGTGTGGGCAATGGCTTTTTCGAATTCGAAATCGGCTGGATTTCGCAACCCACGGAGGATAAAATCGGCTTTTAATTTTTTGCAAAGTTCAGTGGTTAAACCTTCATACGTAATCACTGAAACTTTGGGTTCGTTTTTGAATGTTTCTTCTATAAATCCTTTTCTTTCTTCGAGTGAAAACATGTATTTTTTTTCGGCATTGACACCAATAGCAATTACGATTTCATCAAATAAAGAAATGCTTCTCTTGATGATGTCTTCATGTCCTAAAGTGATTGGGTCAAAGGAACCTGGGAATATGGCTTTTCTCATTTATTTTATTTTTAAACTAAAGCCAATTCTATCGCATTCGTAAACAAATCTTCTAATGAGATTCCGGCGGCTTTGGCTTGTTGCGGAATCAAACTTTCCGTGGTTAATCCCGGGATAGTGTTCATTTCCAGCATATGAGGTTCTCCGTTTACAATAATAAATTCGCTTCTGGAGAACCCTTTCATTTTTAGGACATCATACGCGCGTTTGGCTATTTCGCTTACTTTTTGGGTCATTTCATCCGAGATTCTTGCGGGTGTGATTTCCTGGGATTTACCCAAATATTTGGCTTCATAATCGAAAAAATCATTATCAGAAACGATTTCGGTTATTGGTAAAACGGTTACGGTTCCTTTGTAATTAATTACACCTACAGAAACCTCCGTGCCATCAAGGAAACTTTCTATGATGATTTCGTTATCCTCTTTGTAAGCTACTTCTATTGCTATTGGCAATTCGGCGGCAGTTTTAACTTTGGAAATTCCAAAACTGGAGCCTGCTTTATTGGGTTTTACAAAACAAGGCAATCCTACTTTGGTTACAATTTCTTCGGTATTGATGCTATCGCCTTTGTTTAGGTAATAAGAAATAGCCGTTTTTATTCCGTATGGCTTTAAAACCGACAATAAATCACGTTTATTGAACGTTAATGCTGCTTGGTAATAATCACAAGATGTTTGTGGAATTTGCAATAATTCGAAATAAGCTTGCATTAATCCATCTTCGCCCGGAGTTCCGTGAATGGCATTGAAAATGCAATCAAAAGTGATTTTAGTTCCGTTTATTGTTACTGAAAAATCATTTTTATCGATCGGGAATTCGGCATCATTGGTATCAACATAAACCCATTTTTCTTTGAAAATATGGATTCGGAATCCGTTGTATTTAGTTTTATCAAGAAATTGATATACGACGTTTCCACTGATAAGTGAGATTTTATACTCGCTGGAATATCCGCCCATGATGATGGCAATGTTTTTCATTTTATACGTTTAATCGGTTAAACGTTTAATCGATTAACCGATTAAACGTATTCTAAACAAAATTATCATTTTTTTTGAAACGAAATAGCTTTATCTTTGCCGCATATAAAAATAAATTTATGACTTTACGTAAGTATCTTACAAGCCGTGTCTTTTTTGGGCAAGCATTAATTGCTCTTGCCATTATTGCCGTTTTGGGCTATTTGTTTATGCATTGGTTGACATTTACAACAGATCATGGTCATGAAATTGCTGTTCCGGATTTGCGTAAGCTCACCGAAGAACAAGTAGAGAATAAGTTGGATGAATTGGATTTAGATTACGTGCTTTTGGACAGTGTGGATTTTAGAAATGATTTCCCAAAGTTTAGTGTCGTGGAGCAAGATCCATTGCCCGGGACTAAAGTAAAAGTAGGTAGAAAGGTGTATATCAAAATCAACGCTTCAGGATTTTCGTCTGTGCGAATTCCTGATTTGATTGAAAAAACATATCGTGAAGCAGTGCCCACATTGAAAGCTTTAGGCCTTGAAGAAGGAACTATTACTTATGTTCCAAATCTTGGAAAAGATATGGTACTGGAAATGCGTTACAAAGGCAGAAACCTAAAAGTAGGGGATAGAGTCTTGAAATCCTCCAAAATTGATTTGGTTTTAGGAGACGGAAAAATGAGTTATGAAGAGGAAAGTGGAGCAGTAGACAGTCTTGCAACACAGTTAGAACCAACACCAGCAAATGAACAATAATATAGATACAGTAGATTTAGAAGAAGAGTTATTTGAACATTTTAGATTTGAAGTTCCGAAAGGCCAAGCGCCTTTACGAATTGATAAATATTTGATGGGTTTGATTCAAAATGCCACTCGGAATAAAATACAAACAGCAGCAACTGAAGGGAATATTTTTGTAAATGACGCCACTGTGAAGTCGAATTACAAAGTGAAAGCCAATGATGTTGTTCGCGTTATGCTAACGCATCCACCTTATGAAAACCATATTAATCCAGAGAATATTCCGCTTGATATTGTTTATGAAGATGATGCGTTGTTATTGATTAACAAATTGCCAGGAATGGTGGTTCATCCCGGTCATGGGAATTATACGGGAACTTTGGTTCATGCTTTGGCCTATCATTTTGATAATTTGCCTATGAACAGCAGCGAACGTCCCGGACTTGTGCATCGAATTGATAAAGACACTTCTGGTTTATTGGTTATTGCCAAAACGGAAGCAGCGATGACACATCTTGCCAAACAATTTGAAGCAAAAACTTCCGAAAGAGAATATGTTGCTTTAGTTTGGGGAAATGTGGTTGAAGAGCAAGGAACGATTGAAGGAAACTTAGCGCGTCACCTCAAAGATCGCATGCAAATGGCAGTTTTTGCTGATCCGGAAATAGGGAAACCAGCTGTGACGCATTATAAAGTGTTGGAGCGTTTTGGATACGTGACGTTAATTTCGTGCCAGTTGGAAACAGGAAGAACACACCAAATTAGAGCGCATTTAAAACACATAGGGCATCCTCTTTTTAATGACGAGCGCTATGGCGGTCATTTGATTCTAAAAGGGACTACGTTTACTAAGTACAAACAATTTATAGAAAACTGTTTCAAAGCATTGCCTAGACAGGCCTTACATGCCAAGACTTTGGGCTTTGTACATCCTGCAACAGGAGAAATGATGCGTTTTGATACGGAACTTCCACAGGATTTTCAGAATTGTATTGAAAAATGGCGCGGATATTCAAAATCCCATACCAAGGACGACGAAGAAGAAAATTAAAAATATAAAAGCCCCGAATGGGGCTTTTTAAATGGTGTTTTACGAGTGATTAAATGGAAAGTAAAAGTTCATTTCGCAAATTGGCATTTTTTATTTGTATGATTATAATAGGGTTTACAAACGTCAATATTCATTTATCAAAATAAATTTATTCGTACAAAATTGTGATTACTCTTCCTCTGTAAAAAGTTAATCGGTTTCCAAATGGATCAATAGCTTCTATATAAATCCCACTGGGACTCCAAGAAGCTTTTTCTATATTGAGTCTGTTGAATTTGTAGTTTTTGGATATGATTTTTTCGTACCGGTAAGATTATTGGAGTTTTCGATAAGAGATCTAACTATGTAAGTAATTTATTATAAGTAAATTATAATTACAAAATAGAGTCAAATTTACAATTTTACAATTTTTTTTATATTTGGAAACTCAAAAGTATAGCTTTTACCAAGAAGAAATAGTAGTCCATGAACTATAGACTCTGGAAGAAAATTTAGCTTATTTAAATAAGAGTCGTATGTTTTATTACAATAATTAGTGATTAAAAAAGGAGAAGAATTAGAAGTGATATAAATATCCGTTATCCTTTTACAGTCAAGTACGGTGTTTTCGTTAAAACACGAAAAGCTTACTTTTTGATTTCCATTTTTTAGAGTAACCAAATCGAAAATGGATAATGGAATCATTGGATTTATAAGATAGAAAAGTAGTGATTTGGAAACATCAATTATAAACCATTTTTGCAATTCTCTGGAATACACTTCGTTAAATGCATGACCGCCTTTAAGACTGGGGTCATTTGAAATTACTTTCAGTCCCCATTCTTTTACTTTTAAATCATTTATTACACAAAAATTATTGAAAACTTGCGAAAAATCACTGCAAACACCTCCTTCTCCGTTCATCATTTTTCTTAAAGCGATTTCTGATGATTTCCCTAATCCCTCCCCGCCTTTTATGTTGTTTCTTAGCCAAATAGCTATTTTTTTTGCTTTATCGATGTCACTTAATACGTTTTTTGTTTTTTCGAAATTTAATGGATTTAATTCAAAATAGATTTCAGGAATATCGGCTGTTTTATTAATGTTATTGTAACAAAAATTTTCTACGCGATCAACAGATGCATTTTTAGATAATAATCTAAATCGTACTTCGTATAGTAAAGGATGCCTTCTTAAATACCAAATTAAAGATCTACTCATTGTTCAATAATTTATCCTGTTTTTAAACAATTAAAATAAAGAAATGAAACGTAAAAAATTATTTTTTTTAATTGTAAACGTTTAGTAATTAAGTAGGTATGTCAAATATAGTGAAATTAACTATTTAAAAATTATTTTTTCTGGTTAACCGTTTAAGAGTAAATAAAAAGGTCCAAAAGGGACTTTTAAGTTGTTTTTAAATGCATTCTAACGAGTTCCTAAAATTATTTTTTTAAAGGATAATTTGCTTCGAAAGTTTTAAATCGAGTGTCGAGATTTTTAAGCAATTTTTTTTTTACAGAAGTGTCTTTTATAAAACTATAATTGATACTGTTGTAAACAAATTGTTTAATATTAACGTAAGTTATTTCTTTGTATCTTTTTGCTAATAGCACATATTGCTCCGTCATATTGGTTCTTAATATGCCAGCATCATCGGTACTGATGACTATCGGAACGCCAAATTCTTTATACAATGTCAACGGATGACGGTTTTCTTTTACTTTTAAAATAAATTCATTACTCACCAGATTTATTTCGATCGGAATTGTTTTCCTAGCCATATACCGCAATAAATTATAAGAATTTTGCTCATACGCGATATCCACACCATGACCAATACGATTTGCTCCGGCAATATACACAGCTGCATTGATATGCCAAGTAAGGTCTTCAGGTTGCACTAAACCAAGGGTCAGTTCACCGGCGTGTAACGTATATTTTACATTTGGATAACGAGAATGGCAATATTTAAACATTACCATGTGCAACCAATAATCTTTCATCGATGTTTCGCCATCTTCCGGGGAAACAATGTTAACACCGGCCATAAGCGGACTGTTATCTGCCGAAATAAAAGCAATGACCAGATTTTTAAATAAATCGACCGGTTCCATGAAACGCAGAACAAAATTTTGATAACGCATTGTAAAGCGGGCATCATCAATTTGAAGGTCATTATGAAGTTTTGCTACAAATTTAGTATTGAAATCATTGGCGTACGATGCAGCATCTTTTTGCAGTAAAGCATTGTAAATAGAATCCAGCGATTTTATAATTGCTATCTCATCTTTTACTTTTGCTAATTGTCGCAATCGGGTGTTGAATTGGGTTAAATCATCGGTGTTCATAGCACAAGGAATCGTAGCTAATTGCGTTTCAATATAACTCACATTCTCAGTAATGGCTCTGTTTTTTAGTTCCAATAGTCCTTGTCCAAAATTACCTTTGATTGCTGGTTCAAACTTCATAAACGATTCAAAAAATAACTTGTCCGAAGGATAATCCACATGATTGTAATCTTTCACAGACCATCTTTGCATAATTTTTTGTTTATAGACAGCTAGTTCCCCACGACTTTTCAGTGTAGAAAATTGTTCCCAGTTTCCAGTGGATTTTTTTTCTTTTTGCACTTGCATGGTTTCGGTATTGAGGTAAAGATCATCAGCAATGGCTCGTTCTAATAGTGGTTCTGCATAAATCGATCCGGAATAGTGGTGGTGTAAATCGCCTCCTTTAGGCATTTGAGAAAAGAAAGCGGTTAATTTGGCTTCATTATTTCTAATCTTTTCAAAATACTCGTTAGTAGATTGTGAGTAACCGATATTCAAAAGAGCAGTAAAGAGTAAAGTATAAAGTAATTTCATATTGTAATTTCAATTGGATGATTTGTTTAATGACCTTTGCTAAATCGTCAAAAATGAATTTAGCTTAGAAACTAAGAAGTTTAATAAGCATTTTAAACGAAGGTTTATTTTTTTCAAATTTAAGCAATTCCGTTTTCTATTTTATGCATCGAATAAAAAGTTTTACTTTTGCAATTCGATAAAAAAGTATTTTGCCATTTTCTAATTTGATATACTTTGGTTTATTTTGTACTGATTTATTTGTACAATTTCGTATTATACGTATTGATTTCTTTCGGGATTTTGATTTCATGAATCCTGACGTTAACATTTTACACATCTAGTAAACAACCCATGAAGAAATATTTTGATTTTAAGCAAGCTGTAAATTATAAAGCTGAATTTTTAGCGGGTTTAACCGTGGCCATGACCATGATTCCTGAATCACTGTCTTTTGCTATATTGGCAGGTTTTCCTCCTTTGACAGGTTTATATGCCGCTTTTATTATGGGTTTGGTTACTGCAATAGTGGGAGGCAGACCTGGAATGGTTTCCGGAGGAGCAGGGGCAACGGTGATTGTATTAATTGCCTTGATGAAATCAAACGGTTTAGAATATGTTTTTGCTGCCGTTGCTTTAGCGGGAATTATACAAATTTTAGTTGGTGTTTTTAAACTTGGGAAATTCATACGTTTGGTGCCACAACCGGTAATGTTTGGGTTTGTCAATGGTTTAGCGGTTATTATTTTTATGTCGCAGTTGGAACAATTCAAAACTATTGTTAACGGTCAGAGTATTTGGCTTTCCGGTAGCCCAATGTTGATTATGCTTGGTTTAGTTGCATTGACAATCGGAATCGTTGTTTTTTTGCCAAAAATTACTAAAGCTGTTCCAGCCTCATTAGTAGCGATTATAGTTGTTTTTGCGTTGGTTTTTTTCTTTGGTATTGAAACCAAAACAGTAAGAGACATAGCTTCAATAAGTGGGGGTTTTCCACCATTCCACATTCCGAATATTCCATTGAATTTTGAAACTTTGCAATTGATATTTCCTTATGCTTTGATCATGGCATCGGTAGGATTAACGGAAGGTTTATTGACTTTGAATTTAGTCGATGAAATCACCGAAACAAAAGGAAATGGAAATCGGGAATGCATCGCACAAGGAAGTGCAAATATCCTGAATGGGTTTTTCTTTGGAATGGGCGGTTGTCCCATGATAGCGCAAACATTAGTGAATCTTTCCGCAGGATCCAGAGCCCGTTTATCCGGAATTATTGCTGCGTTGACAATATTGATGATTATTTTATTTGGTGCACCAATAATTGAGCAATTACCTATGGCTGCTTTGGTTGGGGTCATGATTATGGTTGCTATTGGAACATTTGAATGGGCTAGTTTTCGCATCATCAATAAAATGCCGAAACATGATATTTTTGTTGGAGTTGTAGTGGCGTTAATTACTATTTTATTGCACAATTTGGCTTTGGCAGTTTTAATTGGAGTAATTATTTCTGCTTTGGTTTTTGCTTGGGAAAGTGCCAAACGAATTCGTGCCAAGAAATATGTTGATGAAAAAGGAGTGAAGCATTATGAAATATATGGTCCTTTATTTTTTGCATCTACAGCAGCATTTACCGAAAAATTTGATATTTCTAATGATCCAAACGAGGTAATCATTGATTTTAAAGAAAGTAAAATTACCGATATGAGTGCAATTGAAGCCGTTAATAAAATCACGGAACGCTACGCCAAACGCAATAAAACAGTTCATCTCCGTCATTTAAGTTCTGATTGCCGTCAGCTATTGAAAAATGCGGACGACGTTATTGAAGTCAATATTATTGAAGATCCAACGTATCAAGTGATTTCTGAATAATTTAGAATAAAAATAGATTTCGGTATCTATTCAAGACCTCTTAATTAAGCTGGGAATGGAATTTTATTTTACCAATTGATCCTGTTTCCGTTGGAATTAATTCAAAAATAGAATTAGGAGCGAGCTTTGCTTCAATACGATGGGAAACATAGATAATCGTCATTTTAGTTTCTTGGATTAAAATATTGATGAGTTGTATTACCAAGGCTACATTTTCATCGTCTAAGCCTTCTACCGGTTCATCTAAAATAACTAATGGCGGGTGTTTTAGAACGGCACGAATAATCAGTGCGACTCTTTGTTGACCAATAGAGAGTTGATTAAACATTTTATTCTTTAAATGGCTCATCTCAATTACCTCAAGCCATTGGGCTACAATTTGTTTTTGTAAAGTGGTTGGTTCAGTGTATAAACCGATAGTGTCAAAAAAACCGGACAGAATCATTTGTTCTAAACTATTATTTCTTTGGAATAATTCCATCATTGGCGTTGAGAAAATACCAATTTGTTTTTTGATTTCCCAAACACTTTCACCGCTACCTTTTTTTCGTCCAAAAAGGTATAATTCTTGTCCGAATCCTTTTGGGTTATCCCCTGTAATCATGGATAAAAGCGTGCTTTTTCCAGAACCGTTCGGCCCAATAAGTTGCCAAAATTCACCTTGTTTGATAGTCCAGGAAATCCTGTCTACAATTTTTCTATCCTCATAACTCACGGAAATTCCATTCATTTTTATAAGAACACTTTCGTTATAATCAAAAGATTTTAATGGTTTTGGAATTAAAGAAGTTGCGACTATTTTCTCATTGGTTTCAATTACATTGATTTTGTTTAAAGTAAAAGAATTATCAATTATTTGCCCTTTATTTTCAATAAAAGGAAGTAAATCATTGGCACGGTTTACCAATTGTAAAATACGAACAGAAGCCGATAATTTCTCGAGGGAATTAAACAATGTTACTCTGGAGGATTGGTCTAAATGATCAAAAGGATTATCAAAAATGATATAATCTGGATTTTGATTGACACAATAGCGTAAAAACTCTTTTTTTTGTTCACCAGAGGAAAAAGTACGTAGTTTTCTGTTTGATTCTGGAGCAGCTTCTACAATATCATAACGATTTTCTCTTGTGATGAATTTTTCAATAGCAATATCTGAAAAAAGAATCCCTTTCAGTTCATTAAAAGTAGTTAATTCACCTTTTGCTTCTCCTGATAACAAGGTTTCAATAAATTTTTTTTTATTTACCTGATTAGATAAAAGGATGTTCCAATGTGTATTTTTGTACATTTTAAGATAAGTAATTTGTGGCGCTAAGTGCAAGTACAAAATTAAACGTATAGTTTTTTAAACACAAATTTTACAGCTTTTGTTTTGATGGAAAATGTTTCTAATTTTCTGTAAGCTAAAATTGGAATTACGGATTATGCTGTTTGTTATTATTTATTTATTAAAAGCTGCATCAATAAGTCGGTTTGTTCTTCATTTCCTAATGTGAAAACATGTTTGTCAAATTCGACAAACCCATTTTTCGAATAGAATCTTAGCGCTCTGTGATTTTCTTCCCAGACACCAAGCCAAATGGAAGCAACACCCGTTTCTTGTCCAATTTTTTTTACTTTATCAATTAACAATTGACCTACATTCTTTCCATGAAAAGCTTGTGAAACGTAAATTCGATGTACTTCCAAAGCATTATCATTAATGGTTTCGGTTTGGGCATCGCCAAAATTTATTTTTAAATAACCAAGTATTTCGTTGCCTGAAGTGGCCAGATAAAACTGGGAATTTACATTGTTTAATTCAGCAGCTAATTGTTCTGAATTAAAACTTTCACTGACATAATTAGCAATATTTTCGGGTGTATTTACCGCTGCAAAAGTTTCTATAAAAGTTTGGGTACCTATCTTTTGTAAGGTTTCAAGATCAGATAGTGTGGCTTTTCTAATTTCTATTGGATTCATGATAGTAAATTGTCTATTGGTTTTTTTCAAAGTTCAAAAATACACAAAAATTTTTGGTGGCTATTTTCATTTTCTATTATACTATTAAACAAATCAATTCATAGATTCTTACTTTGTTGTTTTCAATTTGTACTTTTGAAACAATTAATAAAAAGAACTTGAAAGCGTATAGTATATGAAAATTGTTATATCACCGGCCAAATCCTTAAATTTTGAAAAAGAGTTACCCAGTCCACTTCACACAGAAGCCCAGTTTCTAAAAGAATCACGACAAGTTCATAAAGTTTTAAAAGAAAAAAAGCCTGCTCAGTTATCTGATTTAATGAGTATTTCGGAAAAACTCGCTGATTTAAACTGGAAACGCAATCAAGAATGGAAAACACCCTTTACTATAGAAAATGCGCGTCCTGCAGTTTTTACTTTTGACGGAGATGTATATACTGGATTAGATGCTTATTCGATTCCGATAGAAAAATTACAGACATTACAAGATAGTTTGCGAATATTATCCGGTTTGTATGGCTTGTTAAAACCATTGGATTTAATACAAGCGTACCGATTGGAAATGGGAACAAAATTACCTATTGGTGAAAGCAAAAACCTATATGAATTTTGGAAAGCAACGCTTACAACAGCATTAAATAGAGAACTTAAAAAAGGAGAATTATTTATCAATTTAGCCAGTACCGAATATTTTTCGGTAATTGATGTTAAAGCCTTGAAAGTTCCCGTAATTACTCCTGAGTTCAAAGATTATAAAAATGGAAAACTACAAATAATCAGTTTCTTTGCCAAGAAGGCTAGGGGAATGATGGTGCGTTACATCATTGATACCAATGCAAAAACAATTGAAGATTTGAAAGGATTCAATTATGAAGGCTATCAATTTGATGCTAATTTATCCAAAGACAATCATTTGGTATTCACTCGATAAAATGATTTCAGATTGTTGATTAACGATTTTTGATTGCAGAAGTTTTAAACCTCTTAAAATAGATATCTCGTATTTATCAACACGAAATCTAAAATCGTTAATCTGCAATCAAAAATCTAATGCATTGCATCTGCAGGATTGATTTTGTTCTTTCCTTTTTTAATTAAAAAAATAATAGGAATACAACATAAAAACATAATTCCGAGGTAAAGAAAAATATCCATATAAGATAGAACGGTACTTTGCTTCATGACTGAATAATCAATTACCTGATAGGCTTTTTTCAAAGATTCATTACTGGTAAATCCTTTGGACATAAAACCCTTTTGCAAGATAATCACGCGTTGTTGCACTTCTAATCTGCTTCCGTCTAAATGGGAAACCAAATTCACTCGATGCTCTTGGCTAAATCTTGTGATGAAAGTAGTGATAATGGCAATTCCGAAAGAACCTCCCAGTTGTCGCATCATTCCGGTAAAAGCAGCTCCTTCACCAATATTTTTTCCTTTTAATGTGGAAAGGGAAAGTGTCGTTATAGGCACAAAAAGTAATCCTAATCCGATTCCTCTTAAAATCAATCCCCAATAAAGATGTTCCACACCAGTATTTGGTGTCATATTATTATGCATCATCAGCGTAAAGAAAAAGAATATTAAGAATCCAATACCTACCATATACCCTTGAGGAACGCCTCTCTGGATTAATTTACCAATAATAGGCATCATAATAGCAGTTGTAATGGAACCTGGAATAAGCAATAAACCTGCATCTGTGGCGGTCCATCCTAAAATAGATTGTGTGTAAATAGGAATAATTAAAGTGGAACCATACAGTCCAAATCCTAAAATGAAACACATTACGGTTCCAATTCGGAGATTTCCATCTTTTAAAACACTTAAATTTACAATAGGATGTTTATACGTTAATTCTCTCCAGATGAATAAAATTAATCCAAAAACGGATACGACACTTAAAAATGTAATGACTCTATTATTGAACCAATCATCTTGTTGTCCGTGTTCTAAAACAAATTGTAAAGATCCGATGAAAGCTGTCAAAAGGAAAATCCCCAACCAGTCGACTTGTTTGGCTTTTAATTTCTCACCAAATTTAGGGCTTCTTACAAAACTCAAAGCCAAAATAGTGGCAATGATTCCAAGAGGAATATTGATATAGAAAATATAGGGCCAAGAAAAATTATCAACAATATAACCTCCCAATGGTGGACCCAATGTAGGTCCCACAATTACACCCATTCCATAAATAGCCTGTGCCATACCACGTTTTGCAACTGGATAACTTTCGGTTATAATTGTTTGCGCGGTCACTAATAGAGCGCCACCACCCAGACCTTGTATAAATCTAAAAGCGATAAGCTCCCAAATATTATTGGCATTACCACATAAAAAGGACGAGATCGTAAAAATAATGATGGAAGTCACAAAATAATTTCGTCTTCCAAATTGTTGTGAAAGCCAACTCGTCATTGGAATTACAATAACATTTGCAATAGCATAAGCAGTAATTACCCAGGCAACATCATTTAATGTAGCGCCAAGACTTCCTCTCATGTTTGTTAAAGCTACATTGACAATAGTAGTATCTACGATTTCCAACAGTGCACAAAGTACTGCTGTGATCGTAATTAGAACTCGTCTATAACCATATTCTACTAAATCATCTTCTACTTTTACTTGTGCCATTTTAGTTTAAATGTACGTCAACGTCAACATTCATTCCCGGTCGTAATAATTTTATTTTTTCAACATCATTAGTTGCATTCAAGTTAATTTTTACAGGTAATCTTTGAATGGTTTTTACAAAGTTACCAGTAGCATTATCCGGAGGCAATATAGAAAAACGAGAACCTGTTGCAGGAGAAAATGAAGTCAATGTACCTTCAAAATCGTAGTCAGGATACGCGTCAACTTTAATAGTTACTTTTTGTCCAATAATCATTTTGTTCAATTGTGTTTCTTTGAAATTAGCAATTATCCAAGCATTAGAATTATTGATAATATAAAAAAGAGATTGTCCCGGTTGCACCAATTGTCCTGGTTGGATATCAATTTTTGAAACCTGCCCATCGATAGCCGCGGTAACTGAAGTGTAGGATAAATTTAATTTTGCAGCTTCAAGCATTGCTTCTGCTCTTTTGATATTGGCAGCAGCAACTTCAGTTTGTTTACCTGAAACTTTTGATTTGGCTACAATAACTGATTTTTGATAGGAGCTTGCTTTTTCTTGTTGTTGTAAAATACGTATTTGACTTTCCGCTTCTTGTTTTGCTGCTAAAGCTTGCTCATATTGTTGTTTTGTTATCGAATGATTTTTATATAAATTTTCATAACGATTGTAATCACTGGTAATTCTGCCTAATCTAATTTTTGCAGTTTCGATATTTCCACCTGCTGATTGTACATTAGCATCAGAAACAGAAATATTAGCCAAAGCGCTACCGATATCCGCTTTTGAGACTTCAAAATTCCCTTCAGCAGCCATTAACGCTGCACTTGCTTCATCAATTTTTAATTGATAATCTCTTTTGTCAATCGTAAAAAGCGTATCGCCTTTCTTTACAAAATCATTGTCTTTTATATATACTTTGTCCACATATCCCGAAACTTTTGGAATAATTGGATTCATGTTTTTTTCTATCTGCGCATCATCGGTTTCTTCGTGCGATAAGGAGTGCATGTATTTATACGTTCCATAAGTTCCGCCTAATACAACCAAAGCCACTAGAATAATAATGAATTTTGTATTTGTTTTTTTCTTTTCCATGTGAGTGGTGATTATATTTTTGAAAGATTGAAAGATTGTGATAATTGTCCGGTAACAGAAAGTAATTCGTAGTATTTCTGTATGATATTGGCTTTAGCTAATGCTTTATTAATTTTTGAACCCAATTGTTCTACATCGGCTTCCAGTAAATCATTAGTGTCTGAAAGTCCGTTGTCGTACTTGTCTTTTATGATTCTGTAATTCTCTGTTGATTGTTCTACAGCTTGAGCATAAACTTCATTTTGTTTTAATGCCAAATCATAATCTTCTATCGCTTTTTCAACTTGCATTTTAATATAATCCGTCAATACTGCTTGCGAATTTTGAACTTCTAATGATTTGCTCTCGGCTAGTTTTACCAGAGTTCCGTTTTTAAGAATAGAGCTTATGTCATAAGAAATACCAACACCAAAATTCATTGCGTTTTGAACCGTTATCACATTTTTTAAGTCTAATGCAGTATAACCGCCAATAAGGGAAATAGCAGGATAATAGGCGCTTTTTGCCATTTTTATATTAGCCTTACTTGCTTTTTCCTGAAACCGAATCGCTTCTAAATCTTTACGATTTTGTAATGCGGGCTCCTCATTAGTAGGTATGTTATCCATTTGAAAATTAGCAAAATCACTTTCTCTAATTTCTAATTTGGTTGTAACTGGTAATTTTAAAAGAGTCACTAAATAGAAATTTACAACATTCAAATTGTTATTTTCTTGATCTATTGACAATTGAATTTTTGAAACTTGTAATTGGGATTTTAATAAATCGTTTCTAGGAATAACACCATTTTTTTCCAAATCGCTAAAATCAGCGACCCGTTGCTGTGCACTTTTTTGATTTTCTTTGAGTAGCTCAATCGTTTTTTGCGATTTGTATAAATTAGCGTAGCTATTGATCACTTTCAACGCAATTTCTTCTTTTGCTTGGGAAGCTGTTGCATTTTCTGCCTGATACAAATTCTCAGAAAATTTGATGCTGTTTTGGATTTTAAAACCTGCAAAAACGGGAACATTGGCATTAACTTGACCAATCATCAATTGATCTACCACAGGCATCGGTTCCGCAGTACTGCTTTTATTAATTTTTAAATTTACTGAAGCCTTTGCCAATCGTTGGTATTGTCCCGACACTTTTAAATCAGGATATTGACTGTTTTTTACCGATTGTAATTCATATTTTTTAGTCGCCACTTTGGTGTTGGCTAAACTAATGTCATTACTTTTTAACCAAGCCATATGAATGGCTTCATCGAGTGTTAAACTGGTTTTTTCTTGTGCTTCTATTGAAGAAATTCCTATAAAGAAAATCCCAAAGAGCATTAATTGACTAACTTTCATATATTAGAAGGGCTTTTATAGTTTGTTGGATGTGCTTTGTCAAATTGGTTCTTATGTAATTATTATATAGATCGTCGGTTTTCAAGTTTAGTAAATTTTGAAAGAACGGTTTATTCATATGAAAATGAAAAAAAGTTCCCAGTATTGTGGGCGTTATTAGTGGAATTATGATGTCTTTTCTAAAAACGCCTTTCGTTTGGCCTTCTACGATTATAGCTTCAAGGGATTTTAGATTTCCTTTTTTTAATTCGGTAAAGGATTCAAAATTCAAATCCCGTTTATTAGTGGCAAATTCAAAATGTATAATTCTATAAATTCCTTTATTACTATTGATTCTATTAATATACAGCTCGATTAACTTATTGATTTTTTCAATAGGCTCGAGGTTTTCTTTTATTAAGGAATCTAATTGCGATTTTAAATCGGAAGTTCTATATAAAATGAGGGATTCGAGCAAACGTTCTTTGGATCCAAAATAATAGGAAACCATCGCAATGTTTATTTTTGCTTCTTTTGAGATGTTTCTGATTGAAGTACCATCAAAACCTTTTTCAGCAAATAGCGTTTCGGCTACCTGAAGTATTTTGATTTGTTTTTCGTTAAAATCAGTATTTGCCCCCATAAATTTAAATATGGCACAAAATTAAACAAGTGTTTAAATTAAACAGTCGTTTAATTTAATTTAACAATATTTTAACACAATAAAATTGATTTTTATTTTGTTGAAATTTCGTCGAAAAAGAATTTTTATTGAAATTCGAACCTAAAGTGTTAAAAAAAGCAATAGGAGAATCTATGTGAAATTGTGAATATCTATTTTATAAATTGTGAATTTATTTTCCCTTTAAAATCTATCTTTGACATCCTTAAAAAAAAAGAGATGAGCACAACGTGGTATGAATGCAAAGTAAAATATAGAAAAACGGATGAAACGGGAGGACAAAAGATTACAACAGAACCGTACTTGATAGATGCGTTATCCTATACCGAAGCAGAAAGTAGAATTAATGAAGAGATGTCGGCTTATATCAGTGAAGAATTTAAAATTACGAATATAAAAGTGGCCAATTATGCCGAGATTCATCCTTTCGAAAATGCAGATCGTTGGTTTAGATCAAAAGTTTCATTATTGGCGTACGACGAAGAAAGCGGCAAGGAACGCAAGACTAATATGTATTTATTAGTGCAAGCTAATGATGTAAAAGAAGCTTATGATAACACGATCAGTGTGATGAAAGGTTCAATGGGCGATTATACTATTCCTGCTATATCAGAATCTCCTATTATGGATGTTTTTCCTTATTTCAGTGGGGAAGAAGGGGAACTCGAACAATTAGAACGATTCAATGCGCTCAAAGGTTCTAAACCGGAAGTAGCTGCTGAGATAGTAGATCACATGGAGTTTGAAACGGCTCCTGAAGAAGAAGCTACAGTTTAAGATAATTTGTAAAAAAAATTACCGCAAATTCGCACATTATAGAAACAGTTGCTAACTATTTTTATCTGCGAATTTGCGGTTTTATTAATTTTAACTGTAAGCTTTTCATAATTTCAATTCGTCCTGTTTCGCTAAGACTTTCTCGTATGCTTTTCTGGAACTTCCTCTACAAGAGTATTTAAAATTTAAAAATAAAGATAAAAAATATGGTCATAAGATAAATAGTAATTTGTCTTATGGCTTTTTGAAAAATAGAAAACAATTTTTTAGTGATTTAGAATTTTTGTTAATAAAAAAAGTATACCTATTCGAACAAATCGAAGCATTAAGCGTCAACTAGGAAAATATCAAAATAGAATAAGGCTTTTAGTGCTTCTTTTTCGCTAAAAGTATGGATATCAATCCGCCTAGGTAAAAATGGAAAAAAGCAGATCAAAAGGCAAATAAAAAAGGTGGCCCATTACAGGCCACCTTTAATACTATATACTACAAGGTTTATAATTAAACTAAGTCGAAACGGTCTAGGTTCATTACCTTAGTCCACGCTGCAATAAAGTCCTTAACAAACTTTTCTTGAGAGTCTCCACAGCCATAAACTTCAGCAATGGCCCTTAGCTCTGTGTTAGAACCAAAAATAAGATCCACACGCGTTCCAACCCATTTGATTGCACCTGTTTTACGATCGGTACCTACAAATGCGTCATCCGATTCGGAAACAGCTTTCCAAGTTGTACCTAAATCAAGTAAGTTTACAAAGAAATCGTTCGTTAAAGCCTCTGGACGTTTTGTGAAAATTCCCGTTTGCGAGTGATCAAAGTTTGTATTCAACACACGCATACCACCAACTAGAGCCGTCATTTCTGGTACAGATAGTGTTAATAATTGTGCTTTATCAATAAGGAGTTCCTCAGCTGAAACCGTATATTTTGTCTTAACGTAATTACGGAAACCATCTGCTTGAGGCTCAAGAACTGCAAATGAATCTACATCTGTTTGTTCTTGTAAAGCGTCTGTTCTTCCGGGTGTAAAAGGCACTTTCACATCTTGATTAGCATTTTTTGCTGCTTTTTCAATTCCTGCACTACCACCTAAAACTATTAAATCCGCAATGGAGACTTGCTTACCGCCAAAATTAGCGTTGTTGAATTCTTTTTGAATTTGACCAAGTGTTTCTAGAACTTTCTCCAATTGAGAAGGATTATTCACTTTCCAATCTTTTTGAGGTTCTAGACGAATACGACCACCGTTTGCTCCACCACGTTTGTCAGACCCACGGAAAGTTGATGCGGAAGCCCATGCAGTTGATACCAATTGAGAAACTGATAATCCTGAAGCCAAAATTGTTGCTTTTAGAAAATCAACATCTTGATTGTCAATTAATTGATGTGTAGCCACAGGAATAGGATCTTGCCAGATTAATTCTTCGGCAGGCACTTCTGGTCCTAAATAGCGAGTCTTTGGACCCATATCACGGTGCGTTAGCTTGAACCATGCTCTAGCAAATGCATCATTGAATTGGGCTGGATTCTCTAGAAAACGTCTTGAGATTTTTTCATAAGCAGGATCAAATCGCAGTGAAAGGTCTGTCGTCAACATAAAGGGTTGGTGACTTTTTGATGGGTCGTGAGCATCTGGCACTAAACCAGCTCCTGCACCATCTTTTGGTTTCCATTGGTGCGCACCTGCGGGACTTTTGGTTAATTCCCATTCATAACCAAATAAATTTTCGAAATAGTTATTGCTCCATTTTGACGGAGTGGTAGTCCATGCCCCTTCTAAACCACTAGTAATTGTATCTCCAGCATTACCAGTACCAAAACTATTTTTCCAACCTTGACTTTGTTCTTCAATAGGTGCTCCAGCAGGTTCTGCAGTAACATATTTCTCTGGATCTGCGGCGCCATGGGTTTTACCCAATGTATGTCCACCTGCACTTAATGCAACAGTTTCTTCATCATTCATTGCCATACGGGCAAAAGTTTCACGAATATCATGCGCTGCTAATACTGGATCTGGGTTTCCGTTAGGTCCTTCTGGATTTACATAGATTAATCCCATTTGAACTGCAGCAAGAGGTTGCTCTAATTCACGTTCTCCATTATAACGATTGTCACCTAACCATTCGCGCTCAGAGCCCCAATAAATATCTTCATTTGGTTCCCAAACATCTTCACGTCCGCCAGCGAAACCAAAAGTTTCAAAACCAGCCGACTCTAAAGCACAGTTACCTGTTAAAATCAATAAATCAGCCCAAGAAATTTTTCTACCATATTTTTGTTTGATAGGCCAAAGTAACAAACGAGCCTTATCTAAGTTGGCATTGTCTGGCCAACTGTTTAATGGTGCAAAGCGTTGCGTTCCAGCTCCAGACCCACCACGTCCGTCTGCGATGCGATACGTACCTGCACTGTGCCAAGCCATTCTGATGAATAGACCTCCGTAAAAGCCATAATCTGCCGGCCACCAGTCTTGTGAGGTGGTCATTAAATCCATGATGTCCTTTTTCAAGGCTGCAAAATCCAAAGACTTGAACTCTTCCGCATAGTTGAACGTTTCTCCCATTGGGTTAGATGACGCTCCGTGTTGGCGTAAGATGTTTAATTTCAATTGATTTGGCCACCATTCGCGATTTGCCGGAGCAGAACCAGCACCTTGCTTTGCCGGAGTACCAGCACTTGCACCATGATTAAACGGACATTTACTTTCACTGTTCACATTGTAGGGCGCTGTGGTCGGATTTGTGTTATTTTCCATATTGTATTTTTATATTATTTTCTAGAGTACGAATTTACATAAAAACATTCTTATCGAAATTTATTTTTAATAGATAAAAACTATAGTCCTTTTCTAAAATCCGTTATACAGTCAACTTACAGAAAAATGTTTAATTAAATGGTGTGATAGCATTTGGAGATCGTTCTGTTAGTATTGAGCCCAAAAACTCGACATTCAGCTAAATGTTTGATCGATCTTTACTTTCTATTACTGCAACGCTTTAGAGAGTGAGTTTTCTTGCCTAAATACTTTAATATCAAGAAGAATCTTAAGTGAATTAATTATTAAAAATCAATATGATTTGCTCGTGTGGTAGTACTAACGGTATGAATAGCAATGTAGTTCTTGGTGTTATTGAATTGGATTTCAAGAGTTGGATACACAGAGATTGAAAAATAATATAATGATGTTTGTTCTGCAAACAAAATAGCGACAAGCGTTTATCAAAATGAGGGCAGATGGTATAACTTTAAAAGGAGTAATTCTAATAAACTCTTGGGCTACATTTAGGCAAACGGAATTCAAAACCAGAACTTTGGCAAGCCAGAAGACGTTATTGTTTTAATATTAGCAAATCATATTAATTAGTATTGCAATTCCACCTTAATATTATATTGATTTAAACTCAAAATACTTTCTCTAGATCCAAAAGTTGCAATACTCTTTTGATATTCTCTTTCTTTTTTCAAAGCAATTTGTTTTACACAGTTTTGAAACCTACTCACTTCTTTTAGATTAGTAAGTAATAATCCGGGAACGGCTGCTTTTTTTCCTTCTTTGTCTTTGGAAACCATTGTGAAATAGGACGAATAACAATGATTAACGGTTCCTGTCTGAATATTTTCTGATTCCACACGAATACCCACAATCATGGAGCTGCTTCCTACGTAATTTACGCTGGCTTTCATCGTTACTAATTCGCCCACTTCAATAGGTTTTAAGAAATTCACGGTATCTACCGATGCCGTTACGCAATAATTTTCGGAAAATTTTGAAGCACAAGCAAAAGTAATTTGATCGAGTAATGATAAAATATAACCTCCATGTATTTTGCCACTAAAATTTGTGTGTGAAGGCAGCATTAATTCGGAAATTGTAATGTAAGAAGAACTTACCGTTTTGAAACCAGTATTCATCTGTTGAATTTATTGTTTTTAAAAAGAGTATTTTCTTTTACAGCTTAAGTTATAAAGTATTCAGTTTTTCTCCTGCCAATACTATAAAATTTATTTTTGGAGATTCACATAGTGAGCAACAGTACTCTTCGGGTAAATCTTTGAATAAAACCCCTTTTTCAATCCCTTGAATACCATCACCGTATTCTGAATTGTATACCGTTAAACATTCCGGACATTGATGAACATCTTGTGCTGCTTTTTCTTTTTTGGTGTTTGTTTTACTAACTTGAACAACTAAATTTCCTAAATCTTCAAAATATTTTCTACTCAATTCAATCAAAATGGTTGGTAATTCCAGTTTGTCTACATCTTGGGCATGAACAATATATTCTTTGGTATTCGGATCAAAATTTTTAGCATACAAAACATTATATGTATCCCTAATTTTGATGGACTCCAAGTCTTTTGGTAATTCATTTTTTTCGAGTATAATTGAAGTGAAATAATGTCCGTCACGATTGTATTCTGTTATTCCAAAGGTAAGTCCATACGTACTGATGTCAAATTGGTCGAGTGTTCGAACCAGAAAAGTTTTAAGATTTAAAGCCCATTCCATGGCAACCGGTAAATGCCAGTTAAGTTCTAATAAAGAGTGACGCACGTTAATTCCTTTTTTACCCAAGAATTTTTCCCAATCTAATTTGCTGTCTTTTGGGATTCCTTTAATGATAAAGGACTTCCATGGCGTGATGCATATTTTTCCAATTTTGCAGTCAAAACATAAATCGCACATTTCTTTCAAAAACTCTAAATCATAGAGATTATTTCTCCAATACAACCCCAACCAATATTGATCAATTCCCAATCGATTCATTCCTTCATAATATGGAAATGGATAGAAAGGAATATTTAAAGGTTTGTCAATGGTTCTGTTGTTGGTACCCAAAGCATCATTGACTAATTGAAAAATCATGTCTACAGAATCGGGTTCTTCTTCGAGTATTTTTTCTATTGCATAATATATTTCGGCGATATTCCAACTGTAAATCAATACGGGATACATTTCCATTTTATCCCATTTTGGCAAACGGATATAGAGAAACCAATAATCGTCATGATCCGAAGCAATAAAGTTGATGTGCCCCGTAAATAAAGGAACTAACTGTTGTTTTGGATCGGTGATGTTAACTTTAAGCTTGGGTTGTTCTTTAAATTGCTCTAAAATATATAAAAACTTATTTCCCGTAAGCCAAGGGGTATTTCTAAAAATATCGGTAGATACATAAGAAGAAACGATGTTGTTTCCACTTTTTTCATTGGGATAAACAAAATAGTTCTTACCTGTTTTTTCTTTTTCAATAGGAGTAAAACCTTTAGGGAATATAATATCTTGTCGAGAACCAAAGGAGATTGCATCAAGTCCTTGTTCTAAAGCCATATTTACAATTACTCGCAATTCACCTGGTGAAATTACGCCTCCTTTTACTATTAGTCTTGTCAATTCCATAATTTATAGTTTAGAATTTTCAGTCTCAGTTTTCAGTCTCAGTACGCAACTGAAAACTGAGACTGAGACTGAAAACTATTTTATTTAATCTTCGCCAATATCTCTTTTACTTCCGTTTTGCAACTTCCACAACCTAATCCAGCACCCGTGGTTCTGCATAATTCGGTAAAGTTAGTCACGCCACTTTTTATAGCTTCTTCAATATTCCCACTTCCTACTTGGCTGCAGGAACACACTAACTTGCCTAGTACGGGTTTCGTATTCGAACTTCCTCTAAGCAGCGTATTTCTTTTATCTGATAATTCGATTTTGCTTTCAATCATCGTTTTGAATTCGGCAAATTCGTTTTTATCACCCATCAAAATAGCACCTACTAATAAGTCATTTTTGACGATACATTTTTTATAGTATCTTTTTCCTAAATCAGCAAACACAATTTCTTCGTAAGCGTCATTGTCCGGAATTTCTACTTCGCCAATACTACATAAATTTATATCTTCCAGTTTCAAGATATTCATTAAAACGGAACCTTTATAAAAACTGCTGACATCGCCGGCCATAAAATTCGCCAATACATCCGCTTGTTCTTCAGCTGCCGAAGTAATTCCGAATAACTGGTTGTTGAATTCAGCAATTTCTCCAATAGCAAATATATTTGGATTCGATGATTGTAAATACTGATTCACTTTTACACCACGTCCACAGGATATCCCTGATTCTTTGGCTAATTCTATATTTGGAATAGTACCAATGGTGTATACGATGGCATTGGCAGTGATAATTCGACCACTTTTCAGGGCAATTTCTAATTCGTTTGGATTCTCGGTTTCGAATACGGTACTGACTTCGTTATCAAAATAAATTTGAATGTCACGAAGTTGTACTTCTTCGGCCAATAATTTACTCGAAATTCGGTCTAATTGACGTTCCATTAATCGGGAAGCCCTTTGAATTATAGTGATTTTTACTTTTTTATGTTTTAGGGCTGCCGCCAATTCTAATCCTAATAATCCACCACCCACGATAACTACATGTTGCTTTTCTGCAACTAAATTAGTGTTATTCAAATAGTTTTTTAATCGGTCAGCATCTTCTTTTTTTCTAATGGTGAATCGTCCCGGCAAATGTAATTGTGCATTTTCAGGAATAAAAGGTCGGCTTCCTGTGGCTAAAATTAAAGAATCAAAAGAATGGGCGATGCCGTCACTATCTAGAATTATATTTTCTTTGGTGTTGATGTTATCAATTGAAACACCCGATTTCAGGGTGATATTTAGCTTGCTTAACGCTTCATCTTTTATTTTTAAAAGCTGTTCCCAAGAAAGTTCTGCAGTTACGTATTCCGGTAATAAAACCCGGTTGTAAAATGGGTTTTCTTCATTTGAAAATACAATAATTTCGTCTGAAGTATTGATTTCCCTGTAGTTCTGAATGAATCGGAAAGCAGCTGCTCCAGCACCTACAACCGCGATTTTCTCGAAAGGTTTTACATATTTAGCAACCGCGACAGTGGTGAATTTAAAGTCAGGCTCTTTCGATACAGGATCTACCAGCGTATTAGTCAAATTATTGGTTCTGTTCAAATCATTTTCCAATTGTTTCCCCCAGTGCATCGGCAAGAATAACACGCCTTCTCTAATAGTGTCGGAAACTTTCGCTTTTACACGAACAGTTCCGTTTTTACTGGTCACTACAACAATATCTCCATTATTTATGGACGCTTTGTAGGCATCAATAGGATTTATTTCAAGCACAGGACTCGGAATATGCGTCATTAATCGGGACACTTTACCGGTTTTAGTCATCGTATGCCATTGGTCTCTTATACGACCCGTGGTTAGAATATAAGGAAACTGATCATTTGGTTGTTCCGAAGTATTCTCAATAGCCGTCGGTATATTAAAAATGGCCTTTTGCGAAGGCGTATAGAATTTTTTATCGGTAAATAAACGGGGGGTTCCAGGATGTCCATAATCAGGAACGGGCCATTGAAAAGTGCCTTCGTTTTTTAGACGATTGTAATTTAAAAAGGAAATATCTATGTTGGTGTTTTTTGTCATTAGACAATGTTCCTTATAAATATCTTCGGTGCTGTTGAAATTGAAGCCGTTGAAATTCATTTTTTTAGCAAAACGAGTCAGGATTTCCACATCCGGTAATGCTTCTGCCGGTGCATTAATGCCTTTCGGCAAATAAGAAATTCGTCTTTCAGAATTGGTCATGGTTCCTTCTTTCTCTAACCAACCTGCTGCCGGCAATAATAAATCGGCAAATTTTGACGTATCTGCATTATGTGAAATATCCTGAACCACCACAAATTTGGCATTAGCTAAAGCTTTTTCAACTCTGCGAGAATCAGGCAAACTCACTAACGGATTGGTACAAATAATCCAGATCGCTTTCATTTTCCCAGATTCCAAAGCTTCAAACATTTCTGTTGCCGTTAATCCCGGTTTTTCAGATAGGTCTTCAACTCCCCAAAAATCAGCTACTTCTTTCCGATGTACCGGATTGTTTAATTCTTTGTGTACAGCCAATAAATTAGCCATTCCACCTACTTCACGACCACCCATAGCATTAGGTTGTCCCGTCAATGAAAAAGGCCCGGAGCCTGGTTTTCCTATTTGTCCTGTTAATAAAGAAAGGTTCAGTAAAGCAGTATTTTTGTCTACGCCAATAGCACTTTGATTGAGTCCCATTGCCCATAGCGAAAGAAATCCTTTGGCTTTACCAATGATTTCAGCCGCTAATTTGATGTCATTTAAGGGAACGCCACAAAGTTTAGATGCTTTTTCTAAGGAACTGGAAAGAACAAGGTCTTTGTATAATTTGAAATTTTCAGTATGGTTTTTAATGAAATCATTGTCGGCGTATCCTTTTTCGATTAGCCTTTTGGCCAAAGCATGATATAAAATGATGTCAGTACCCGGAATGATTTGTAAATGTAAATCAGCTGCTATTGCTGAATCCGTTCTTCGGGGATCGACTACAATGATTTTTGTTTTAGGATTTTTTTCCTTGTGTTGTTCTATTCGTCTAAAAAGAATAGGGTGACACCAAGCGGGATTGGCTCCTGTTATCAAAAAAGTATCTGCCAGTTCAATATCGTCGTAAGCGATTGGCACAGCATCTTCTCCAAATGTTTTTTTGTACCCTGCAACCGCTGAACTCATGCACAAACGGGAGTTGGTGTCGATATTATTGGTTTTCAGAAATCCTTTTACCAGTTTGTTTACCAAATAATATTCTTCCGTAAGACATTGTCCAGAAATATAGAATCCAACACTGTCAGGACCATGTTTTTTTATTATGGACGAAAAAACTGCTGCTGCACGATCCAAAGCGGTATCCCAGCTCACTCTTTCCATAGGATGGGACTTACTCCATCGCATTTCTGGATAAAGAATCCTGTCTGAAGTATCATTGACCACATAATGAAGATTCATCCCTTTAGAACAAAGCATGCCTCTATTCACCGGATGGTCTTTATCGCCTGTAACGGTGACTCCATTTTTGGAATCATTGGTTACTATAATTCCGCATCCTACTCCACAATAGGAACACGTGGTTTTGATTTTTGAATTTTGCATTATTGAATTTCTTTATTAATAATGAAAGGGTTATATATGGATCTGTTTCAGATCTTACTAAAGTGTAAAAATAAGT
This sequence comes from Flavobacterium algoriphilum, assembly GCF_048158655.1. Classification (NCBI taxonomy): domain Bacteria; kingdom Pseudomonadati; phylum Bacteroidota; class Flavobacteriia; order Flavobacteriales; family Flavobacteriaceae; genus Flavobacterium; species Flavobacterium algoriphilum. Next base: position 48,995 of record NZ_JBLNKY010000004.1, on the reverse strand, counting down.
ATTTTTACGTATTTATACGTATTAAATGAATTTTATTTTATATTTTTGAGTAAAATAAATAGTAGCTTCGTATGAAAGAAGAATTAGCCACTTGTAACAGCTGTATAAATGAAAATTGTTTCATTAAAAAGCACCTTCATTTAGAACAAATGAAAAACTATATTAACAGGAAACGTAGTTTTACTTGTAAAAAAGCGCAGCAATTTATCATTGAAGGCGCGCCAATTCAAGGTTTATATTTTATTTACAAAGGAAAAGTAAAGACGGTAAAAACTGGTATTAATGGGAGGGAACAAATCGTACGATTAACTAAAGATGGCGACACGGTTGGGTTCAGAGGTTTTGGTACCAGTAAGCGCTACCTAATTGGTGCTTATGCATTGGAGGATACTACATTATGTGATTTCAGTAATGAAGACATGCTGGAAATACTGCATAATGTTCCTGAATTTACCTTTGATTTAATGTTGTTTTATGCGGAAGAGCTTAATAAAAGTGAGAATAATATTCGCAAAATTGCACAAATGAATGTGCGGGAAAGGGTAATTGATACCTTATTATATATACATAAAAAATTCGGTCAGATAAATGGCGTAATAGAGCTTGATTTGTCCAGAAAAGAAATTGCAGATTTTGCTGGAACCACTGATGAGCAGGTAATACGAGTGATTTCAAGTTTAAAAAAAGAAATGCTCATTAAAACTGTCGGTAAGAAAATAGGATTAGTTCATACCGATAAATTAAAATTAGAAATTAAAGAACATAAATAGTTACACAATATATTCGCATTTTTTCTTCTTTTATTTATTATTCTGATACGTATTCTCCTTTTGGAGAATGTAATCTCCCAACTGTTTTATTCGAATAAATAATCGCTTTTTATGTTTTTTAAAAGCCGATTGACAATATTTCCCCAAATAAATTTTTACTATACGTATTTTTCACTACGTTTTTAATACTGCTTAAGCCACGCTATTGTTGGTTTTGGTTCTAATGTCTGTCAAAAGGCAGGAGTTAAACCACCTTAATTACGGTTTTTTGGTACTAAAAAGTTATTTCAGTCTGTTTTTTATATAGTATATACGTATAAGTACTTACTTAAATTTGCGTCATACTAATAAAACATAAGATTATGCAAAAGTTTAAAACCACATTACGAGGCACTCAAGGATGGAATAGGAGAAAAATTTCAAAAGTAAATCTTTCAAAATCTTTTTTCTTGGGAATCGCCTTAACCTTATTAAGCCAAAATGAAGCAAAAGGACAATTTACCGCAACAGGACAAATTAGAGAAAGAACGGAACTTAGAGCAGGACAAGGGACTTTGCAAAAAGAGGCAGACAAAGCAGCATTATTCAATTCTCAAAGAGCACGATTAAATATAGGATTTACAGGATATCGGTTTAAAGTATTTATGGCGCTACAAGATGTGCGCGTGTGGGGACAAGATGCTTCTTCCATAAATAGAACAACTACAGAAGCAAATAATGGGATCATGCTTCATGAAGCTTGGGGAGAGATCATGTTAAATGACACGATAAGCACCATTCAAAATTTATCTTTAAAAATAGGACGTCAAGAAATCTCTTATGATGACCAAAAAGTGTTAGGAGGTTTAGACTGGTTGCAACAAGGAAGAAGACATGATGCGATCGTTTTCAAATTTGTAAATAAAGGATGGATTGCTGATCTTGGAGCAGCATTTAACCAAAATAAAGAAGGTAACGCTGGGACAGTTTATAATGGAGTTCCTACTGCTTATGGTGCCGGGACAAACGGAATTGGTACCATGTACAAATCATTTCAGTATGCTTATATAGGAAAGAAACTTTCCTTTGGTGATATCTCGTTTTTATTCTTTAAAGATGATTTTAATAAATATACGAATGTTACTTCTGGAACACCGGCTGTAACTAGTAAAGTATATAGTGAAGGTGTTTGGAGTCGCAATACTACAGGATTTTATTTCAACACTAATGTTACCAGAAAATTCAATCTTACAGGAAGCTTATACCATCAAGGGGGTAAGGACAAAGACGGCAGATCTATAAGCGCTAATTTGGCTTCCATAACATCCACTTTGCAAGTAGGAAGAAAATTATTTGTAGGTCCTGGAATTGATTATTTATCAGGAACAGACGGAACAAAAGCAGTAACAGCAACTTCACAAAGCAATCTTTTTGATCCATTATACGGAACACCGCACAAATTCTGGGGAAGTATGGATTATTTCTATGCTGCGAATGGTTTTGGAAAACAAGGATTGTTGAACTATTTCTTTAAAATGAAATACAACGCAAAAGACAACCTTACATTTTTTGCTGACATACATGGTTTTGCTGCAGCAAATAAATTGTCTAATGGAACAGGAGGAGAATTAGATTCTTATTTAGGGACTGAGGTTGACTTAATGGTACGATACAATTTAACTAAAATGATCACTATTGAAGCAGGATATTCTTTCATGAAAGCAACTAATTCAATGGCATCAGCAGCGGTTAAAAATGTTACAACACCAGATCTTAGTCCACAATTTGCTTATCTAATGCTAAATATCAAGCCTAACTTTTTAGCAAAAAAATAAATTAAAGTATCCAATTTTTAAAAACAAATAAAATGAAAAATTCAAATAAACAAATAACAAAGGTTTTCAAAAGAGTTGTGTTGACCTTGTTGATAGTATTGTCCGCTTTTACAACAATAAATACTCAAAGTGATCCTGTACGATTAGGTTTCATTCTACTTACGGATTGTTCGCCAATTGTTATGGCAAAAGAACTTGGGTTATTTAAAAAATACGGAGTTGAGGTTATTGTAACCAAAGAATCTTCTTGGGCGAATGTTCGTGACAAAATCCTAACAGGAGAATTAGACGGAGCACATTGTTTGTATTCTATGCCGTTTTCAGTATACACAGGAGTCGGGCCATTACACGTTCTAATGATTTTTGTGGAAAAGTGGGTTTTAAACAAATGAATAAAATAACTCCAGTAGTTGCGGCCAAGTTAAAAGCCGAAAAAGAAGTGACATTTGCCATGACTTTCCCCGGAGGAACACACGATTTATGGTTGCGTAACTGGATGTCAAACGGTAGTTTGAATCAAAAAGAAGTGAAAATATTACGATACCTCCTCCACAAATAGTAGCTAATATGAAGGTAGGAAATATGTATGGCTATTGCGTAGGAGAGCCCTGGAGAGGTGTTGCTGTAAAACAAGGAATTGAATTTACACAGGTAGCTTCTCCAGACATTTGGAAAGATTATCCTGAAAAAGCTTTGGTTGTGAACAAATATTTCAACTCAAAACGTAAAGCAGATTTAGTAAAAGTAATGAAAGCCGTAATGGAAGCATGTTTTGGATATTCAAATAAACCCGCACTATTAGTTAAGCAACATTTTTAAAAATATTTTTCTCTTTCCAAAATTCTTCAATTGTTTTATAATTTAAAGCGGAATACCTTCTTTTTTTGTTGCACCAGATTTCAATAAATTCGAATATATTGGGTTCCATTTGCTCTTTTTCAATTGTTACTATAAATCTGTTCCGTTTTCAAAGTCTTAAAAAAGCGCTTCGCTACTGCGTTATCCCAACAATTCCCTTTTCTACTCATACTTCTTGTGATCATTCTGTAGGAATCAATCAGATGGTAAACTTCTTAATGTCGTATTGAATACCTCTATTACAATGGAATACCATAGGGTTTATTGTGCTTTGGTTTTTAAGTCTTTACATGAGAGCGAAGAGTTATGAGCTTAGAGGTTTTAATAAAAATAGTAGCTGGAAGAGTAGGGGGAAGAAATAGAAAGATGCTCAGAAGTGTCTTTTTGTTATGATTAGAAATCCTTTGTAATTTACAACTTAATCCTTCATTAATGAATTACAGTTAACTTGCCCACAAAACAGAATTATAGTTTGTACATTTGCAACAATGAAAGGATATATTAAAATAGTACTTCTAATTTTGATTTCGTGTTGCTATATCAATACCGTATTTGAATTTTCGGATAGTGAGGAGAAGGCTAATTTTGAAAATGAAAGTCACGCCTATATTCAACAATTTAGTAACCAAATCTTTGCAAACAGCGTAACGCAAAGTATTCCGCATTGCGACATTAGTGACACGCCAATTCAATTCCATTTAAATGGAATTCTACCTGTATCTAAATGCAATTCATTCTACAAAAGCTTTTTCTTTCCAAAACGGGATAAGCTTTTTATTCTATATTCTTCTTTCTTGATTTGATGATTTTCTGATTTTACTTTTTTGGCAATTGCTACGCAGTTGTCGGTTTCACTATTTCAGAATAATTCTATTTAAATCCAAAATGAAAAAAATAATATTCATTCTTTTGCTATTTCCATTTTTAGCAACAGCCCAAAACACTTTTAAAGCAATCATCAAAGGTGAAAAATCAAAAAAAGTACTTGACAGCGTTAGCGTATTTCTAACCGGAAATCAAAACGGTTTCACTACTTCTGACGAAAAAGGATTTGTAGTAATTGAAAACATTCCCAACGGTAAGCAAACAATTGTTTTCAGCTCTTTTGGTTACCGAAAAATGGAGAAAAATATTGTATTTCCTCAAAATGAAACTATTGAAATATTTTTAGAACCAATATCGGAAGAATTAGAAGAAGTTAAAGTTACTTCAACAAGAAGTAGCCGAACAATAAAAAACACTCCAACTCGAATCGAAGCGATTGTTTCTGGCGAATTAGAAGAAAAATCTTCAATGCAACCAGGGAATATAAAAATGTTGCTTACTGAAAGTACAGGAATTCAAACGCAACAAACTTCCCAAGTTTCAGGAAGTGCGAGTATTCGTATTCAAGGTTTAGACGGAAAATATACACAACTTTTACAAGACGGATTTCCTTTGTATTCGGGTTTCGCAAGTGGTTTGAGCATTTTACAAATTCCACCTTTGAATTTAAAACGCGTGGAAGTTATCAAAGGTTCCACTTCAACGCTTTATGGCGGCGGAGCCATTGCGGGATTGATAAACTTGATTACAAAAGAACCAACCGACACAAGAGAAATTTCATTTTTGGCAAACATAAATCAAACACAAGCGTTGGATCTAAGTGGTTTTTATGCTGGAAAACACAAGAAATCAGGACTTACAATTTATGCTTCAAGCAATTCTCAAAATGCTTATGATGTGAATAATGACGGTTTCTCGGATATACCAAAATTTGACAGATATACCATAAGCCCAAAGTTTTTTTATTATCCAAACGAGAAAACGACTTTTAGTTTTGGTGCAAACGCAGGATTTGAAAACCGAATAGGTGGGGATATGCAAGTAATAGAAAACAAATCAGATGCTACGCATATGTTCTTTGAGCGAAATAACAGTAATCGATATTCGACACAAGCAAAATTTGAAAAAACATTTGACAATAAAAATATATTGACCATTAAAAATAGCGTTGGATATTTTAACCGAAAAATAGAAAAACAAACTTATAATTTTGAAGGACAACAAATAGCCACTTTTACAGAAGCCAATTATCTAATCCCTAACGAAAAATCAGAATGGAATTTGGGAGCGAATTTAGTTTCGGACAATTTCAAACAAATGAATTTAATGGCTGACAAGTTAGATTATTACAATGCTGCCTTTGGTTTTTTTGCTCAAAACAATCTTAACATAACCGAAAAATTTATTTTAGAAAGCGGTTTGCGTTTAGACGTTACAAATAGAAGTAATGTTTTTGTTTTGCCTCGTTTGTCGTTACTGTACAAAATCAACGAAAAATTATCTTCAAGATTTGGCGGTGGTTTAGGATACAAATCACCTACCATTTTCTCGGAAGAATCCGAAGAAAAGGCGTTTCAAAATATAAATTCACTGGACTTTTCAAAAGTCAATCCTGAAAAATCGTATGGATTAAATGCTGATATTAATTACAAAACTACCATTTTTGACGAAGTAAGTTTTGCCATTAATCAAATGTTTTTTTATACCATTATCAAAAACCCGTTGGTTCTTAATCCAGTTCCACTGACGGTAAATTATGCCTTTGAAAATGCCAACGGAAATATAGAAACTAAAGGATTTGAAACAAACGTAAAGCTTCGTTTTGAAGATATTTCCTGTTACATTGGTTATACCTATATTGACGCAAATAGAAATTTTAATAACACAAGAACTATAAACCCTTTAACGGCAAAAAATAGAATAAATGCAAACGTAATGTATGAATGGGAAGAGAAATTGCGAATCGCTTACGAAGTTTTTTATGTTGGGAATCAGTATTTGACAAAGAACGAAAAAGTTAGGGATTATTGGGTTATGGGAGTTTCAGGAGAATACAAATTTAAGTGTTTCAGCATATTTTTGAATCTTGAAAATTTTTTGGACAGCCGACAATCGAAATGGGAAAATATGTTTTCGGGAACAATTCAAAATCCACAATTTAGAGAAGTTTACACCCCAACAGACGGATTTATATTGAACGGAGGAATTAAGATTAGGCTATAATAGTTTAGATATAAGCACTACAAAACAGCGGCAGCCGTTACCAATTTCTCTAAAAGTCTAAATCAACACCAAATAACATAAAAAACGACCTCGCTTAAGTCATTTTAAGCGAGGTTTGTTTTTATCAAAAAATTATTAAACATTGTGGTTTTGATAGTTGTAATTGTTTGGCTTCTCAAGGTGTTTGGACTTTTTAATAGTTTGATGGATGTACATGTATAAAAAATGCATGTCGCATTATTCAAATATCAGTTCTGAAATCGAACAGTCTTTAAAACAATAATCCTTAAAATTAACAATCAAGAATTTAAAAAAGATTGTTTGGAGTTTTCCAACTCGTTCAGATTAATCCCATAAAAAAAACGCAAATTTATTACCTTGCGCAGCTTATAGGGATGTATATTTTTTGGAAAGTACATTTTTGCATAGCGCTGGTGAGATTCTCCAGCAAATATAATTATAAAATGGAATTACTTTAATTATGGACGAATTAAAAATCGTACTGTTGTTTTATCATTAGCTTGATTATAAATGTCAACTATTAGATAGGTGTTAGTAGTAACACCTGTAATCAAATAGGCAAAATCATAGTCGGTTTTATTTTTTGCGGTCGTATCATCCGTTAAAAAATGGAGTGCTTGATCCCTCTTTTGTAATTACAACCTTAGAAAGCGCAATCTCAGATTGGATATGGCCGCTCACTGTATATTCGCCTTGTGAATTAGCTTTACCCTCGCCTCGGTTTGATTTAAAGTTATTGTTGGAAGTGCAGCATCATCCTTTGAGCATGAATTCAAAAATAATCCGATTGCTAAAACAGAAATTATAGTAATAAAAAAATATCTCCATTCTCATAATTATTTGTATTTAAATTGTTGTAAATTAAATAGAAGGTAGTTTTCTTTTCTTAAATAATGTGTTAAAGTCTTAAAAACAATTTTACAAAACGAAAATGCTTTGGAAATATATAGACAAATTTACTACCAATTGCCTCGGACTCCCTCATAAGAAAGATAAAGAAATTGGAAAAAAGCAAATGTTATAAAGTTTTTCTAAACACTTAGTCGACTATTTAAAGCATTAGCGTAACGAAGCGAGGACTTCTTTGCACATAATTAATGATGTTAAAAGAGGTTAGGGTAGAATGGCTTATTTAGAAGACTTGTGAGACACTATCGAATAGAAGTAAAAAGAGACTACATTTTAAAGATAGCCTCTTTTTTAATAAATCTGTTTTAATTTAATTAGTCCTTGTCATCTAAGTCTGTTTCATTTTCAAGCAGATTTCTTATTTGCTCTCCAAGATCATGATGTCCATCGTCGTTATCAGTACTAATTTCGATAACTCCATCTCCATCGGTATCCAGAAGTAAATTTTGATTGTCTAACGTTATTAATCTCGCCATTATGGCATCAAGATGTATTTTTATATTAAGAGTCATATCGTTACCATTAATCGTGAAATCTTTAGCTGGATCTGCAAAATCCATTTCAAGTTCAGCATCTTTGCCACTCCAGATGATAAAGTTTTTCCCGTTTATTGTCCCTTTAATTAAAAAAGTTTTACCTTCCATTTCGCCAGGCATAATACTTTTTTCAAATTTAAATTTAATTTCTTCATACTTGGCATTTGGAATATTAACAGAAGTAATAAATTGGGTCAAAGTTTTGTTTGGATCTAGGATGTCAACTAAAAAAGGACCTACAAGTTTTACATCATTATCATAAAAAGGATTTGTAAGATACTTATCTTCTGCTTCATCTAGTTCAAATTTTATCTTAGCAATGTTTATTTTAAATTCCGTGAAAACCACTGTTGATGCAGCAGTACGAGCAGTGGTAAACGTTTTTCCAGATGTAGAAACGGACGAAGCTTTTAATGTCACATTACCGCTTGTAGATGGATTATCCGTGCAAGAACTTATCATAATGACAAGTATTGCTAAAATCGATGTTTTTTTCATTTTTTTCATTTTTTTAAGTTTAAGTAATATATAATTAGGGGTTAATAATTAATGGTTTTGAAATACAATTTTAATTAATGTATTTATAAAAAAAAAAATCCTTTAAAATTTACAGTAAGAGGTTTGTGTTCCGTTTTAATTAGTTCTTGGTGAAATAAAGATAATCAGTTGCGCCATCGCTAGCATTTTTATTTTTCAATCTAACTTTTGTGGTTGTAAATTCTGTAATTTTCCAATTGTCCTCTAAATTATCTAATTTACTGTCATCAAATTTTAACAGAAATATATCTTGACTACTATTTACAAAAGTGGACCAATTTCCGGCGATAGTATTTTTTTCTTTTACAACCACAACAGTTCCATTAGAATTGAAAGTGAAACTATATCCCTTGTAATTTAAAGTTTCATCACTATCATCAAAATAATAAGATACACGCCAGGTTCCATTTGTTAAAATCGAAGTGAAATTCTTGTTTCCTCCAGAGCCTGAATTAGTATTACAATCTTTAATCCCATCTTCAATACTGCTTTCAAAATTAGAGTTGTTTGTAATTACAACATTTTGACCCTTAAAATTTGTAATAGAAACCGGATAATTGATCGTTATAAATACATTACTTTCTATATCTTTCAAAAAATTATATAAATCTTTATTGTTTTGAATAGTAATAGTGTTTGCAATTTGATTATCTGCATTATAAATATTAATCTTTATTGGATAATTTATATGTAGGCAGTCAATCTCATCAAACCCGTCATCATCATCACAATTATCAATAACATTCTTTAATTGATCCGGATTTGTAATCAGTTCGGTCTTGAAATTTTGATACTGAATTGTTATTGGATACACAAAGTTTACTATATCATCATCATTTGAAAAGGCATCTAATGCAGCTTGAACTTTTATATAATCATTTTGGTTAGATACGGTAATATGTGTTCTATTTACAATAACAATAACTGGCAACTGAACATTAAAACAACTGGAATTGTCCAAAATATTATCCTTAGAAGTAGGGTTTTGTGATACCCTAGAAATCAAATCCGTAAGAGGAGAGATGGCCTTTAAGTTTTGAGTAGGATCTTGAATAACCAATGTTTCCTCATTTTGACAAGAAATAAATATTATTGCCGTAACGCTCATTAATAAATATTTAATCGTTTTCATATGTAGCTAATATTTATTTTTTAATGGAATCTGGAATCGGTGACTTTTTTTTGTCATCGAACCCCGTTTCGTATATCTTTAATTAGTGTTTACTTCACTGATAATATTTTTATTTGTGTTCAGTGATTGCTTCGCAGTTGTATCGAGTTTTCATTGTACTCATTTCATATAAAAAATAGAGGTTGTAATAATAAAACAGTTTACATCAACATTACCCTACCAAAATTTAAAAATAAATATATCTTTGTAAGGTAAAAAAATTATGAAATAAATGACAATAAATTCATTATCAGAAACTTGTGATAAAATTGTTTTTTCAACTTTTTTCAAAACTCATGCAAAGTCACTTCGCAATTTTCTCTTTTATAAATATGGAAATAAAGACCAAGCCGATGATATAGCCCAAGAAGCTTTCATTAAACTCTGGCAAAATTGTGCTTCGGTTCCCATTGAAAAAGCTAAATCCTATATCTATATAATTGCCAATAATAACTTTCTTAACGAAATTGCACATCAAAAAGTAGTTTTGGAATATGAAAATAATTTTTTTAGTCTTAATAAAACAAATGAAACTCCGGAATTTATACTCGAAGAAAAGCAATTCAAAATCAAGCTCTTAAAATCAATTGAAAATTTGAATGAAACACAACGAGTTGCATTTTTGATGCATCGAATTGATGGTAAAAAATATAGCGAAATTGCGGAAGAATTAAATATAAGTATTAAAGCAGTTGAAAAGCGTATACATTTGGCTTTAGTTGAACTAAGAAAAGAAATTGATAGTATAAAGTAGGGTAAATTTGTTTTTACTTGTTTTAAATATAATAAGATTAATACAATGAAAGAGAATTACATTTTAGCAAAGTGGTTAAACTACGATTTGACAGAAGCCCAATTAGCTGAATTTAAAGCTAATCCGGATTATGAAAAATATGAAAAAATTAAAAATTATACTGCTCATTTAGAGGTACCCAATTTTAATGAAACGAAAGTTTTAGAACATGTTATAAGTCATAAAAAAACAACACCTAAAGTTATTCCTTTATATAAAAATTGGTTATTTAAAGTGGCTGCTGTTATAGTTATCGGGTTAGGAATTACATTTATGGAAGAAAACTTTGCCTCACAAACCCAATATGCTCCTAATGGCAAAAGTGTTTCTTTTTCGTTGCCTGATAACTCCGAAGTAGTTTTGAATGCTGGTTCAGAAATTGAATATAGAAAATGGAATTGGGATAACAACAGAAACCTTGAGTTATATGGTGAAGCTTATTTTAAAGTAGCAAAAGGCAAAAAATTTGAAGTTGCAACTGATCTTGGAAAGGTTGCTGTTCTTGGAACTCAATTTAATGTAAAAGTAAGAAAAAGTCGTTTTGATGTAACTTGTTTTGAAGGAAGGGTAAAAGTAAATTACAAAGAGAAAGAGGTGATTTTAACCCACGGGCAAAGTGTTACTTTTGAAAATGGAAAGCAGATAAATACAACCGTTAATGCTTCTAAACCGGAATGGCTAGAAAATACTATTGCTTTTAATAAAGAAAATTTACGTAACATATTAGATGAAATTCAAAGGCAGTACAACGTATCTATTGAAGTGAAAGCAAAATATTCGGGTGAATTATTTACAGGTAAAATTCCTATTGACAATCTTGATGTTGCCCTTCAAATTATTGCGAAGACCTATCATTTAGAACCGAATAAAATTGCTCTAAACAAAATAATTTTTGAATGAAAATAAATGTTTTTTATTAAACGTATTTATGTCTTATTTTTTTGGTTTGTTTTTGCCTTGAGTTTGACAGCTCAAGATAGAAGCAAAACAATTGCATTAAAAGATATTCTGCAATCTATTGAAAAACAACATGTCATTTATTTTAATTATATTGACAATGAGATAGTTGTTTTTAAAATTGTACCTCCAAAAAAATCGTTGTCCTTGAACAAGAAGATTAATTATCTTCATAAAAAAACCAATCTATTTTTTGAAAATATAGACAATAAATTCATTACCATTTATAGCAATAATAGGGTAGACACAAAGAATATTTGTGGATATGTATTTTCGAAAGAAGATAATTCTCCACTGGAAAATGTGAATATTAAGTTTGAAGATAGTTTCAATACTTCAACCAATAAAAAAGGATATTTTGAACTAAAAAAAGAAAAGTCAACGGATTTATTAATTACTAACATTGGGTATACTACTGAAAAAATTTCTGGCTCTGATTTACAAAATAAAAATTGTTTAAAAATTTACCTTGAAGTAGAAGTTTCTGAATTAAATAATATAATAGCGAACCATCTTTTAACATCTGGAATCTCAAAAAAAATTAATGGAATATTTGAAATTAAACCAAAAAAACTTGGAATATTACCTGGTTTAATTGAATCTGATGTTTTACAAACCATGTTACAAATTCCCGGTATTTATAGTACTGATGAAAGTATTTCTAGTATTAATGTGAGAGGCGGTACACATGATCAAAATTTATTCTTGTGGAATGGGATTAAAATGTATCAAACTGGACATTTTTTTGGTTTAATCTCTGCTTTCAATCCTAATTTAGCCCATACTATTTCCATAACTAAAAACGGAAGTTCTGCTTTTTTTGGAGAAAGTGTATCGAGTGTTGTGGATATTTCCTCTAACCCAAATAACTTTGAAGAAAACAGTTTTGGTGCTGGAATAAATATGATTAATGCTGACATTTATTCAAAGTTTAATATCTGCAAAAAAGGTTTCTTGGAAATTGCTGGAAGAAAATCCATAACCGATTTAGTAAAAACGCCTACCTATAAAGAATATTATAATAAAGCTTTTCAAAATACAAGTATTACTAATTTTTCCAATAATCAGAATGTGGATTATTCAAGTGACGAGAAATTTAATTTTTACGATATTACGGTTAAATATTCTCAAAAAATTGGACTAAAAGACCATCTCATTTTAGATTTTATAACTATAAATGATCAACTTAAAGTTTTTCAAACAACCAGAGTTAATACTATAATTCAGTCTGAAAATAATATTTTATATCAAAAAAATTACGGAGGTAATCTTTCATGGAAACGAAACTGGAATGCAAAAAATAGTAGTAATTTCAATGTTTACACCTCGTCTTATGAACTTAATGCAGAAAAAAACAAAATACAGGATAATCAAACTGTAAAACAGGAAAATAAAGTATTAGACAATGGTTTTAAGTTTGAGAATAGTCATATAATCACTTCAAAATTTACTTTTAATAATGGATATCAATCAACCGAAATTGGCACTATAAATTTGGATGAAGTAAATAGTCCAATATTTTATCGAAGAATTAAAGAAGTTCTACGAACTCATGCGCTAATTGTTGAAGGAAAATACAACGATACCTTATCCAAAATATATTTTAATACAGGATTGCGGTTAAACTATATAGAACAATTTAAAAAACTCTTTTTTGAACCAAGATTACAGTTTAATTATGCTATCACAAAACATTTTAATTTAGAAGTATTAGGTGAATTCAAAAGTCAAAATTGTTATCAGGTTATTGATCTACAGAAAGATTATTTTGGAATAGAAAAAAGAAGGTGGATATTGGCAAACAACACTACTATTCCTATTCAAAAAAGTAAACAAGCGTCAATTAGTTTGTTTTTTACTAAAAACAATTGGTTATTTACTTTAGAAAATTTTTATAAAAAAGTAACTGGAATTAACAGCTCAAGCCAAGGATTTCAAAACCAATTAGAATTTGTAAAAACTAATGGCGATTATGAAGTCTTAGGAATTGAAATGCTAGCTCAAAAAAAAATAAATCATTTCATTACTTGGTTGAGTTATACTTATAATACTAACAATTATCACTTTCCAAATTTAGAACAACCTGTATTTCCAAATAACTTTAAATTAGACCATATTATCTCTTGGGCTGGAATCTATGAAAGAAAAAATCTAAAAATAGCATTGGGTTCAAAGTGGTATTCTGGAAAACCCGAGACCACTCCTATCAGTTCAACTATTAATTACAGTAATTTCTCCAATCCAAAGATTGATTACAATACCCCAAACAATAAAATACTTGATGACTTTTTTCAAGTTAATTTTTCGACAACATACAAATGGGAAAGCTTAGATCAAATTCAATATAAATTGGGGTTCTCTTTACTGAATGTATTTAATCGAAAAAATGAAATTAATGAATATTATAGAATAAATACGATTACCAATTCTATTGAAGATGTAAAAATTTTTTCACTTCGACGAACTCCAAATTTAAGTTTTAGAATAACTTATTAAACCTACATTGCTTGTAAGAACATTAATCCCTACCAAATTGTAAGAAGACTCGATTGTTAAACTTGGATTACCCAATTCAATCAAGCGTAATAGATGTTGCAGATGTATGTCTTGAGACATGAAAAGTAATTTATTGACAGCCGCTTTGCAGATTCATTCCGTTGAAGTGCGCTATATCTTTGAAGTAAGAAGATTACGTGGACTCAAAGACTGGATTACATTAAATGAAAGAGGAGCAGGAATGGCGGCAGCGACTCAAAGCTGTTTACGAAGGTGAAAAGCTTATAATCAAAGCAGGTTATGACACATCCGAATTATTTGGTGTCGCTACAGGATCAGAAGCTTATGACTAGCCATTAACAACCCAAGAAACGGTTATATTGCCAATTTATTTATTGTGTAAGTAAAAGTTATCCCGGTTAAAAAAAACATCAGAATTCATTTTTATATGGCTCTTTTTATTTAGTTAATAGTTTTTATTAAAAAAATAAAAAACTTGTCTAAAACAAAAGAGCGTTACTTAATAAGTGCGCTCTGTTGTTATGCAAAAAGTAATATCATCGAAAAGATCAGCTGTTTACGACCTTATATTTTTATAAATATAAACACATGAAAATGAGACGCTCACTGTATATTTGTAATATTATGAAAAAAAACTTAACAGAATAGTATATTATTCAAAGGGTTAAAGAAATAAGAAAAGCCAATAATTCTGCCCAAGAACAACTGTCTCTAAAATTAGATAAAGGCGTCGGTCTTTTAGGTGATATTGAAGCGATAATGAATACTTATCAAAAAGGATTGTGTAACTTTTGTGTTGATTGGATAAAAACATTTCAAATATTTCAGCATCATCGCCAATGGTGAAAATTTGATTGATGTTCGGCAAACTCGATTTGAAAACATTGTAATTCCACTAACAGATATACCAACCTTTAGACAAGTATATGCATCACTTGACGGACGAGTATTGCTCATTTACAGTTTTTTATTAATACCTTTCTGAAATAAAAAACACACATATCAAAAAAGAAATGTGTGTTTAAAAATTGAAATATAAGTACTTTGTTTACTAAAATTTAGCTGTAAATCCAAGATAAAAACTTCGTCCCACGGCGGGTATAATACCTGGCCCAGGATATTCATCGGTTCTACGAGTGAAATAGGATTTGTCTGCCAAATTATTAGCGCCCAATTTGATTGCTAAATTATTTAATTTATAGGAAGCACTCCAGTCCAAAACGGTATACGAAGGAATATGGCCCGCTACTGGATCTTCGCTAGTCATGACATTGGAAGCATCTCCATAAGCATCTCCAACATAATTGTACTGTAAAGTTGTCGATAATTTACTAGTGCTAAAAATTAAACCTACACGGTTTATAGTTTCGGCGGCTGCTTCTACTCTTTTCCCTTTAAATTCTCCAGTGGTGTATTTGGCATTTATATAGGAAAAGGAATTGAAAATACTTAAACCAAAATCAGATTGGGAGTTAAAGTATTTTAGAATATTAAACTCGATATAATTTTCAATTCCTTGATGAACACTATTGGCTATATTTTTCCTAATAGAATAATAATCTCCAGTAATTGGATCGGTTGCTAATGTTACCCCGATACGCTTGTTGTAAGCCATGTAAAATCCTCCAATATCAAAATTAAGGTAGTTCCTGATGGTTCCTCTGTAACCTAAATCACTATTAAATCCTTTTGAATCTTTCAGGTTAGGGTCTATTTTTGAACTAGTTCCAAAAGGTTCTAATTGGCTGTAATCTATCGGACGGTATGCCTGAGAAATATTGGCATAAAGACTGGTGTTTTTTCCTGGTTTTAACTCCAATCCAATTCCTGCTAATGCAAAAGTTCTATTTCTAACTTCATCTGTAAGCTGTATGTCGCCTTCTACTTCTTTATAGCCCTTGGCAGTACTTCTTAAATATTCAAATCGAAAACCGGGAGTGACGGTAAAATTTTTGGAAACTTTAAAAATATTTTCTACAAACGGAGCTAAATTGGTGGTGGTAAAATCTAAATCATATCCCCAATCTCCTATAATGGATGAATCAAAATCACTATTTGTGGTTCCTTCTCCGCCGCCTTGACGCTTAAACCAAGCATGACTTTGGCGCACACCACTTGCAAAAGTTGATTTTTGATTCCCCAAAGAATAATTTTGGGAATAGCGAATTTCAGTTGTGGTATTATTCATTTTTTCGATACCTACTTCTCTTGGTACATACGCTCCCGTTATTGGGTCTATGCCATCTGTAGCTCCGGCTCCTCCGTCTTCGTTTCTCCAAACCAAAGAACGACCACTAAATAAATAGGTAGATTTAATGCTCAAAGTACTGTTTTCCGAAGGCGTATAATTGGCGTAAGCTGTAATGATATTCCAAGGGCTTTTTAGCCAGTTTCGTGCTCTTGTAGAAGCTTTTGGATTAGCATAAAATAAACTGTCAGTTAAACCTCCAGGCATTTTTATTTTATTTCGAAGCAAAGAATATTCAATGCCAAAATTTAATTTTTTAGAATGATTGTATTGTATTTTTCCAAATCCGGAAACTTGCGATTGCTGACTGTTGGGTCTATACCCTTCCATATTACGGTATTGTAAAAAGCCATAATAGCCTATTTTTTTATGATTCCCGCCAACAGAATTAAAGGAATTAAACAATCCATAACTTCCTATTGTTTGTGAGGTAATAAATTCAAAAGGTTTGTTTTTTGGAGCATCTTTAATAACATAATTGACTAAACCCCCAAACTGTGATCCAAATTGCAACGATGCGGCACCTCTAACCAATTCGATACGATTGACAGCTTCCATTGGCGGAATGTAATACGATTCATTATAACCATAAATATCAGCACTGATGTTGTACCCATTCTGTCTGGTATTCATCTCTACACTTTGTGACGGATTAAGACCACGTGTTGCAATTCCGTTGGCAGTAAACCCGCTACTCTCTGTTTCTACAATATTTAAACCTGGGATTCTTCCTAGTATTTGTCTGGTATTATTGACTGCTTTATTGGCATCGAGACTGTCAACAAGAATGATTTCGCTTTTTTTACCAGCATAAATGATTCCGTCTTTACTATCGGGCAAGTGACCTATCCCATTTACTGTTTTAAAGCCTTTAACAATAACTTCTTTCAGGGAGTTTTCGGTATTTTCTTGTGCTTTTATGGTTTGTAATCCCGCTAAAGTGAGAAGGGTAAACATTATTTTATTGAAATTCATATTGTGGTTTTTGTAGTATTAAAAATTATTTTCGGTAATGATCGGTAAGCGTTCCAAGAAATGCTTCTAGTTGACTTTCTTCCTGGGTTGTCATTTTTAAATTGCCTAATTCGTTTCTATTTACGTTTTTAAGTACTTTTGGAGTAGCAAATTCACTTGGATTTACATCTCGAACATTATAGAAATAAATAACTTCTTTTAAGGTTTTAAAAGATCCGTTATGAAAATATGGCGCAGAAATAGCAATGTTTCGTAATGTTGGTACCTTAAATTTTCCATTGTGTTCGGGTTGAGAAACAATAGCTCCAATACCCAAATCAATAAAATTGATTCCTGCAGGATTTACGGCTGTAGATTGGTTGTAAAATGGATTTTTTTCGTTTCTGGGCACTCCTATATTATCATAGCTAAAATCCGTAAACAAAATTTTCCCGGTTCTTTCGTCAGGTTCTAAAACATGACATTGTGCACATTTTCCTTTTCCTTGAAAAACGGCTAATCCTTTCTTTTCATCATCAGTAAATTTGATCAATTGTTTGTTGAAATAATCAAATTTTGAGGTGAAAGAATTCACTTCTTTTGATGTCTCAAAAGCTGCTATTGCATCAGCGATGTAGGACATTAATTCTTCGTCGGTCTTTGCTAACCCGTACTCCTTTTCTATTTCAGAAAAGTAAGACGCATTTTTTATCTTGGAAACAACATTTGCAATACTGCCATTATTCATTTCTACTGCACCAATAAAGGGATGAATGAGTTGTTCTTTTAGAGTAAGAGATCGTCCATTAAAAAAAAGGCCTCCAACATAAGTCTGATCTGTAGTATTGTAGGTACGCTCAGGAGAAAATACATTGTAAGCTAAATTTGGAGAATTGATGTTTGAGAAAGTACCTTTTACAGCACCTTCCGAAATGTCTCTGTGCAAAGGGTCGCTAAAACCAGTTTCTGCTGCGTGACAGGAAGCACATGCTTGACCTATAGGATTGGATAGGTTTTTATCAAAGAAAATTAATTTTCCTATTGCTGTTTTATTGCTAACAACAGGTACATATTCGGAATCATCAGTACAACTGGATAGAATTATTATAACTACTAAGCCAATTAAAAAGTATTTTTTGTTCATTAATTTAGAATAGTTAAAAATAACGGTGCAAATATAAAATTCCATTTTTACATCGACAAACTTATTTAGACTAAATATTAATAATACTTTAAATTAATTTTAACAGTTTTGAATTTCAATATTTTACAAAAAAAATAATTTTTGGGATAAGATTTTGTTTTGCTGGACAAAAAGATACAGACTTATCGTTGCCGAAGATTCGTTTGTGATTAATAGTTCAGCAGAAATAGCAAATGCGTATTAATACTTTTTTAATAAAAAGTACCACAAAATTGATTTTAATGTTATTCAATATATAAAAAAGCACATGAATTTGTAATTGATAGAAATATGAATTGCTTTTTTGTTAGTTTACTTTGCCCCCAGAGCAGCAAGTTTCTTAATTTTGATAGTTGTTTTTGGAACAATGTTTTAAATTGTAATGGAGATTATTAAAATATACTCATTTGAAAAATAAGTTTTAGGTTCTAATGAATGGCTGTCCAATTTGATTGCACAAACATTTATTAATCTTTCGGCTGGTTCAAGAGCCCGTTTATCCCGAAGTTTCGGGACTTTAAAGCGAGGTTTGTTTTTGGAACAATGTTTCTTTAGCACTTGATTTCATAACGCATAAACGCTCCTTCCAATAATTCTTGTTCTGGTCTTGAAATTTATAAGTAGAAACAATTACTATCTGCAACAAAAAAAATAAAGTAGCTTTGAACTTTAATAGCGGACATCAAAACATTATAGCTTTTCATTTTAAATTTTAAAAGGATAAAAAAATATTCTTTTCTGAAAAACCTTAATTATAAAAATAATACGTTTTTTAGCGGTTTATAATCTCAAAGATGGTCGAAAATTATGAGACTTGTCCGGTGGTAGAATGGAATTTGGTGAAACTGCCGAGGAAACTCTGAAAAGAGAAATATTTGAAGAACTGAATATTGAAATTAAATCATTTAAAGTGATTGATACTTGGAATTATATGCATAATGATAAATGTCAAATTACGGGTTTATATACTTTAGTGAGATGCTGACAGATACCTTTTATTTATCTGATGAGCATGAAGGTTACTAGTGGATAGGGTTTTCTGGAGGAACTTTCTATTGAAAAAAATACAACTTTGGGACTGGGATTCTATTATTGATATCAAAGTTAGATTTACTAAATCAGTAATGATAGCAAACTCATAACCTACGAGACAAAAAGTACAATCGGCTGTTGCGGAAAACTAAAAAAAAACGACAATGCAATTAATAGACAAACTAAAGCAACAAGCAAGACAAATAAAATCGGAAGTACAAGTTTTGATTTTAGCCTATTCTGACAAACGGACACCACTGTCTGCAAAAATTATGATAGGACTAACAGTTGGCTATTTGTAAAGTCCGATTGACTTAATACCAGACTTTATCCCTGTTATAGGATATCTTGACGACTTAATTATTGTTCCTCTTTTAATTAGACTTTCTATTAAATTAATTCCTGCTGCCGTGTTGATAGAAGCCAGAAAAAATGTAAAGAACAATCCGCAAAAATTAAAAAAGAGCAATTGGATTTTTGCAACAGTAATAGTTATTATTTGGCTAGCACTTTTTTACGTGGCATACAGACATTTTAGCTATTTATGGAAATAAGAAACAAAGGTCTTGACATATTTATTGCTTAAACGACAAAATATCTTTAATCATCACCATAAATTTGTACTTCCTGCAATACGGCTAACTGTTGTGTACCCCACTAAAACTTTAAAAAAAATTGAAATAACACATAAAAACAACCTCGCTTAAGTCATTTTAAGTGAGGTTTGTTTTTTCCATTAGTACTTGTTCTACTCTTTAATTTCCAAGCTGTTTTTCTACCATCCGTTCCAAAATCTTTTGGTAATTAGAGTTGATGGATTACTTTTATTTGATTGTTATTTCAGATAAAATTGGCTTATTTGTATAAAATAACAAACATTTAGGTTTATGATACTCAAAGTCCTTTTCATGAATTAGTTCCATTCGAAACATTATTATTCGGTTTAAAATTACCTAGCTTTGATTTTAATAATTCCATATCCTCACTCACTTTTTTATCTAATATTTTAGCGTAGTGTTTCGTGGTTCTTAAACTTTTAGGCCCTAATATTTTACTCACGCTTTCTATGGGAACACCATTTCTGAGTGTTACAGTCGTCGCAAAAGTATGTCTAGCAATGCGGAAGGTTCAATCTTTTTTAATACTGCGAACATCCGCTATTTCCTTTAAGTAGCTATTCATTTTTTGGTTACTCAAAATAGGTGCCAGTTTATCTTCATTTATGCATTGTGGGTGATTGGCATATTTCAGAATTAATTCTTCCGGAATAGGGAGGAGGGGATTCTTGAAGCTGTTTCTGTTTTTTGACGAATCTGTAAATATCCATTTTCCGCCATCAATACCAATTCTGATGTTTGATACCGTTAAGTTTTTGACATCGATGAAGCCAAGCCAGTGAAGTATCCTGAACTTCTTCTTGTATCAGATAATCTCTTTCGACTTCACGAATTTTGATTTATAGTTTGAAAATCGATTATTTTATTTAATCCATTTGATTCTCTAAACTGTTTCCGCTCTTATCTATAATCAACGTACCAGCCTTTACTATTTTTAGATAATTTAGGTATTGTATATTTTGTGTGCATTTTGTGTAGTTTTTGGTCAAAAAAAAACGGGAAGTCACTGTTTGTAGTGCTTCCCGAATTTAAGCGGAGAAAGAGGGATTCGAACCCCCGGACCTGTAACAGTCAACAGTTTTCAAGACTGCCGCATTCGACCGCTCTGCCATTTCTCCAGTCTGTCGCCTTCATTACCTGATTGCGAGTGCAAATATAAGAACCTTTTTTGGTTATACAAATCTATTTTTATAAAAAAAGCATCTATTTTTAGTGAGAATTTTTAAATGTTTCATTTTCTATACTTTAGACGAAACTTATTTTCTAAAAAAATTAAAATTTAGGTTCAATACTTTACATATTCTGTTATTTCCAGTCCATAACCAATCATTCCAACACGTTTTGTCCCCTCAGTATTGGATACCAATCTTATTTTTGAGATATCAATATCATGTAATATTTGAGCACCAATACCAAAATCTTTACTGTCTATAACAATTTTTGGTGCTTTCATTACACCTTCACTTTGTAGTAATTTAAGTTCCGTGATACGACTTAATAAATTAATCGATTGCATATCCTGATTGATGAAAATAACGGCACCTTTTCCTTGCTCATTAATTACTTTAAACATATCATCAAGCTGTTGGTCTGCATTATTAGTCAATGTGCCTAATAAATCATTATTTACCTGAGAGGAATTGATTCTGGTCAAAATGGACTCACCCAAATTCCAAGTTCCTTTTGTTAAAGCAATATGAATTTGCTTGTTGGTTGTTTGTTGGTAAGCACGTAATCTGAATGTACCAAAACGGGTTTCTATATCAAAATCTTCTTTTTTTACAATAAGACTGTCATGTTGCATTCTGTAAGCAACTAAATCTTCAATAGAAACTAATTTTAAATCGAATTTTTTAGCCACTTTAAGTAATTGTGGCAAACGCGCCATTGAGCCATCTTCATTCATGATTTCTACAATCACACCCGCTGATTTAAAGCCTGCGAGTCGCGCAAAATCAATTGCAGCTTCCGTATGTCCAGTTCTTCTTAAAACTCCTCCTTGTTTAGCTATAAGAGGAAATATATGCCCTGGTCGTGCTAAATCATGAGGTTTTGTTTTAGAATCAACTAAAGATAAAATAGTTTTTGCCCTATCTCCAGCGGATATTCCCGTAGTAACTCCATTTCCTCTTAAATCTACTGAGACAGTAAAAGCAGTTTCCATAGGATCCGTATTGTTACTAACCATTACATGAAGTCCTAATTCTTTGCAGCGGCTTTCTGTTAATGGAGCACATATTAATCCACGGCCGTGAGTAGCCATGAAGTTAATCATTTCGGGCGTTACTTTTTCGGCTGCAGCCAAGAAATCACCTTCATTTTCTCTATCTTCATCATCAACAACAATAATAATTTTTCCTTGTCGAATATCTTCAATTGCTTCTTCTATTGTGTTTAGGTGTATTTTATTTGTAACCATGATTGGTGTCTAGTTTGGTGTTGGGAATATTTTTTTATATAATTTTTGGAATGGAGCTAAAATAACATCCATATTTATTAATCCGATATCGTTTGTGGCTCTATAAGTCAGTAAAATAGCCAAAGGTGATAGAATTATCGACGATAGCCAAGCACCCATAAATGGAGTAAGTCCATTTTCCTGTGAAATTCTTTTACCAAAAGTATTTATAAAATGGAATGTTATAAAAATCAAAACGGCAAAAATAATTGGAAGCCCAAGTCCGCCTTTTCTAATAATAGCTCCCAAAGGTGCTCCTATAAAAAACATCAAAAAACAGGCGTAAGCGATAACAAATTTATCGTAAAAGGCCAATAAATGATTGTTGATATTTTTTCGCTTCGCTTTAAATTCTGTTTGACTGGCATCAATAGAATATTTTAAACTTCCCAGATTACTGATTGCAAGGTCTAAAATCTTAGATTTTTCTTCATTTTTATATAATGATAATATATTTTTTGGAAGAGTTTTATTTTTTTTAAGCTGTTTTATTTTATTATCCCTAGGAATTACAATTCGCTGATTCATGTTTTCTGAAAACGAAATAATATCTGTTTTTAAATTTTTATGTAAGGAATCTAGCGTGTAATTTAATTCACTCACATTCAGCATCGTGTTGGTATTAGCAATGCTTTGATCATTTACATCGACTTTATTCAATTGTGATAAATCGATATTGATGATGTATTTTTTAAATGAACTTTTTGCAAATGGCAATTTACTTCGATCTTCATATTTTTTGGGAACGATATCTTCGTAATAATAACCATTATTTAGTACTAATTGCAGAATACTAGATTTTTCGCTGCTTATCAGTTCTCCATTTTTGGCTTTTATTACTGTTTTACTGCCGTCACCAAGATTTGATTTTTTATGGATTGTGATACCGGTAAGGAAATTTCCGTTTTCTCCGGATTTTTTATTCACTTTGATATTATAAAAACCAACATCACTAAACTGACCTTCGGCGATTGCTAGAGCAGGTTTAGCTTGTGCGATGTTTTTTCTGAAATTGATGAATTTATATTCCGCAAAAGGAATTACATTATTGGCAAAAAGAAAGGCGATGAATCCTAATATAACAATAAAAACTGTTAAGCTTTTTAGGGCTCTTTTAAGCGAAACCCCCGCTGATTTCATAGCCGCCAATTCGTAATTTTCGGATAAATCTCCAAAAGTCATTATCGATGCCAATAATACTGACAACGGTAAAACCAGTGGAATAATTCGGGGCATTGAAAATCCCAAAAACTTGATAATCATTAGTAAATCCAAATCTTTTCCCGCTAATTCAGAAATGAATAACCAAACAGTTTGAAGTATAAAAATGAAAAAGAGTATTACAAATACAGTTGTAAATGTAATCAGAAATGTTTTTAATAAGTATTTGTCAAGAATTTTCACCTAAGAATTAATCTAATTTATTGATGTAGTAATTTGGATATTTACTTTCGGTAAAGGTAAATTGATTTTTTGACAAAGGTTGGTTGGTTTTAAAAGAATTAACCGTCAAAGTAGTTTTTGTGCCTTTTTTACCCATTTCAATCAAGTTGTAGATGTGTTTGGTCTGTACATCAATGCCTAATAATATTTCTTTTCTTTGATCTTTTGAATTGGTAGGTATAAGTTTGATATACTGGATTTTTCTTCCTTTTACATCTTGTAAAATATCCATATTGTATCTATAACCTGCGTTAAAAAAAGTCAATAATTTTGAAGGAGTAATGGCATTGTCGTCTTTATCATTTACGTTAGAAATAGTGATTTCTTCATCTTCAGGAACAATGGTGTAGCTTTTTTTACCGTCAAAAATTTTAGTAACCCCCATGAAATTCAATACAAATTGATTGCCTTTCATGATTACATTTCCTTTACTGTCCTGATTAATGTTTTCTTTGGCATTGTTTAAAGAATATTTGAAATCGATAACGATATTATTATAACTTCTAACTTTTGCTGTAACTTGATCTAAAAGGTCTTTCGCTTTTTTATCTTGAGCTTGTATTGAAAAGCTAAAAAATAGCAAAACTGCCATTTGAAAAAATCGTTTACCCATCTTTTTTATATTAATTTTTTTGAATTCTTGAATCTTTGATTCCATGATGTTAATTGTTTTGTTCATTGTTGAAAAATTGATCAAGAGAACTCATGTCCAGAATGTTTACACTACGTGCTTTACTTCCTTCAAATGGACCAACAATTCCAGCAGCTTCGAGTTGATCAATCAATCGACCTGCTCTGTTGTAGCCTAATTTTAGTTTTCTTTGTAACAATGAAGCCGAACCTTGTTGTGCGTTTACTATTATTTCAGCGGCTTCTCTAAACAAAGTATCTCTGTCGGAAATATCCATATCAAGATTGATGCCACTTTCCTCTCCTACAAATTCAGGAAGTAAATATGCTGTTGCATATGCTTTTTGAGATCCAATAAATTCAGTTATTTTTTCTACTTCCGGTGTGTCTATGAAAGCACATTGTACCCGAACAACGTCATTTCCGTTGGTGTAAAGCATATCGCCTCGGCCTATCAATTGATCAGCACCTTGGGTATCAAGAATGGTTCTGGAATCAATTTTAGAGGTAACTCTAAAAGCAATTCTCGCCGGGAAATTGGCTTTTATCAAACCTGTAATTACGTTAACAGAAGGTCTTTGTGTAGCTATAATTAAGTGAATTCCAATGGCCCGCGCTAATTGTGCTAAACGAGCAATAGGAACTTCTACTTCTTTTCCTGCAGTCATAATCAAATCGGCAAACTCATCGACAACAAGAACGATATAAGGTAAAAATCGGTGTCCATTTTCTGGGTTCAGTTTTCGAGCTTTAAATTTATCGTTGTATTCTTTGATGTTACGCACCATTGCGTCTTTTAATAAAGAATAACGGTTGTCCATTTCTACACAAAGTGAATTCAGGGTGTTGACCACTTTTGCATTATCAGTAATGATAGCGTCATCCATGTCTGGAAGTTTCGCTAAATAGTGTCTTTCAATTTTATTAAAAAGGGTTAGTTCTACTTTTTTGGGATCGACCAAAACAAATTTAACTTCGGCTGGATGTTTTTTGTACAAAAGCGAAGTCAAAACAGCATTTAATCCAACTGATTTCCCTTGTCCGGTAGCTCCCGCCATCAATAAGTGAGGCATTTTCGCTAAATCAACCACAAAAGTTTCATTCGAAATTGTTTTTCCAAGAGCAATAGGCAATTCCATTTCCGCTTCCTGAAATTTGGTTGAGCCAATAACACTTTTCATCGATACCATCGTAGGATTCTTATTAGGAACCTCGATTCCTATCGTCCCTTTTCCGGGAATAGGGGCAATGATACGAATTCCTAAAGCCGAAAGTGATAAAGCGATATCGTCTTCTAAACTTTTAATTTTTGAAATACGAATTCCCGCTTCCGGTACAATTTCATATAAAGTAACTGATGGTCCGACTGTCGCTTTTATCTGTGCAATTTCAATTTTGTAATTGCGCAACGTATCAACAATCCTGTTTTTATTCTCTTCTAATTCTTCCTGATTGATTGTGATTCCTCCGGTTGAATATTCCTTTAATAAGTCTATCGTAGGAAATTTATAATTGGATAAATCCAAAGTTGGATCGAATAATCCAAAATCAGCTACCAACCGCGAGGCTAGATTTTCCTCAATAATATCTTCTTCCGGCGCTGTTTCTATAACAAATGTATCTACAGGATTTGAAATAATTTCAGGAGATACTATTGGCGTAACTTGCATAGCAAGTGGTTTTACAATGGGATCTCTATTAATATCCGATGAATTACTAATGGTTGGTTTCAACGCCTCTTTGTTAATTTCGAATTGAGAACCATTTATTTTCAAATGAATGTCATCAATTTCCTCTTCTAAAACAGCAAATTCTTCTAAATTATAACTGCTGCTTTTTGCACCATTTAGCGGAATAGTGGCTAAATCAGCTTTAATTTCTTTTTTTGTATTATCAAAAAAGGATTGAATATTTTCTGGGGAGATTTTGACTTTGAAAATTATATAAACAACTGATCCAAATAACAGTACCAATAAAGTTCCTGTTTTTCCAATATAATCTTGCAAAAATAAATTCAATTCGAATCCAATTGTCCCTCCTAATTCGGGTGCGGAAGTAGCAAAAAATCCAAATAAAATTGATACAATGATAATTACGAATAAATTCCAAAACCAAATACTTTTCAATTTTTTTAAGGAAACACCTAAAACCATATACATTCCTGTCAGGAAAAACAAGCGTACGAATATAAATGCAGCAAGTCCAAAACCTTTATAAACAAGTAAGTCAGCTAAAAAGGCACCAAATTTTCCTAACCAATTGTGAACGGTTTCGGTTCTGTCAGTCAACTTACCTACAGCACTTTGATCTTGATGTCCGTAAATATAAAAGGAAATAAATGTAAATAATAAAGCAATTGAAAATAATACCAAAAGAGAACCAAAAACGATTTTGTGCTGTTTAGTTATCTTAATTGGATTATTTCCCTCTGTTTTAGAATCCTTTTTTTTATCTAAAGATACTGTTTTTGTAGTTTTTGCCATTCTTGATTGTAATAATATCTTACAGAACTATTGGTATATAAATGATTAAACCGATTGCTATTGCCGTTAAAGCAGCAAAAAATACAGCTCCGGCAGCAATATCTTTGATAAATCCAATTCTTTCATGATAATTTGGATGAATAAAATCTGCTATTTTTTCAACAGCTGTATTTAAACCTTCAATACTCATAACCAAACCAATGGCCATGGTTTGAAAAAGCCATTGTGTCGCAGTTATTCCAAAATAGAATCCAGCAATAGTCATTAGTATACCTAATGAAAATTGTACCATTATGCTGTGTTCTGTAGTAATTAATTTTACAGCACCTTTAAAAGCATAAGTGACACTTTTTAATCTTCCGGTAAAGAAAGTATTATCTTTTTGAAATTCCATTCGGCTGCTTTTAAAGTACTGCTAATGCAGCTTCATAGTTTGGTTCATCTGCAATTTCTGCAACTTGTTCCGTATGTGTAATTGTTCCGTTTTCATCAACAACAATAATAACTCTTGAATGCAATCCAGCCAAAGGTCCGTCGGTAATTTCTAAACCATTCGTTTTGCCAAAACTTCCTTCTGAAAAATCAGATAAATTAACGACATTATCGAGACCTTCTGCACCACAAAAACGTTTTTGGGCAAATGGTAAATCTCTTGAAATACACAAAACAGTAGTGTTTTCTAAAGTACTGGCACTTTCGTTAAATTTTCGAACTGAAGCAGCACAAGTTCCTGTGTCAACACTTGGGAAAATATTCAATACTAATTTTTTTCCTGCAAAGTCTGCAAGTGAAGTGTATGAAAGATCAGTTTTAACTAATTTAAAATCAGCAATTTTTGTTCCTACTTTTGGTAATTCTCCTGAAGTCTGTACTGGATTTCCCCCTAATGTTATTGAAGACATAATGTTTGTTTTTAATGAGGTTCAAAAGTATGAAAATTATTTAAGAATTTGTCCTCAAATGTCGGGATAAGTTTACCATTTTGGCTCAAATTATCAACCGGAAGATTCCAATGTGGTTTTGGATTGTTAAATAAAAAAACGCACTCATTGCAGAGTGCGTTTTAGAACAATTGAATTAAAAAATTCTTTTTTATTTATCGATAGAACCCAGAACACGTTTCATGAAACTGTTTAAAGCTTCTTTTTTATCACTTCCAGTTTTTACCAGTTTGTTCACTTCTAAAGCGCCATACATATTTGAAATCAATTCACCAATTACATCTAACTCTTCATCTTTCAATGAAGTAATTTCTGTCATTGCTTCCAAAACTTCAATTGTTTCTATGATATAATCTTCATCATTTTCTTCTATAAACTGCGTTAAATGCTTGATTACCGGTAATTTCATCTTTATTTGTTTATGCGTTGATTTGTTCATTTGTGGTCAAACGTTTTTTAACGACTAACCAACATAACTTTTAAACTATCTCGTTCACCAATTCTATTAATACTTCTTGTTTATTAGTTTGTGTTTCGTTTACTAATTTCCCATTTACAAAAGTGGCAAAAGTGGGTAAATTACTTACATTAGCTAGTTTTCTTGATTCTGGAAAATTTTCAGCATCGACAAGAGCAAAAGTAATTGTTTCGTTTTCTGAAGCCAATTTTTTGAATTTTGGTTTCATAATACGACAATTTCCACACCATGAAGCCGAAAATTGAACTACAACTTTTTCATTTTTTGAAATTAAATCTGCTAATGTATCTTCGTTTAATTCGATTAACATAATTTTTATTTTTAAAATTTAATGGCAATTAAAAAAATATTGAAATTGCCATTGAATTTGTTTTATTAGTTTAGAGATAAGTATTCTGCAGTACTTTTTCTGTCAGCACTCATTGCTTCTTTTCCAGATTCCCAGTTTGCAGGACAAACTTCACCTTTCTCTTGAATGTGTGTGTATGCATCAACCATACGTAAATATTCATTTACGTTACGACCTAATGGCATGTCGTTTACACTTTCGTGGAAAATTTTTCCAGTTTCGTCAATAAGGTAAGTTGCTCTATAAGTGACATTAGATCCTTCGATAATAATAGAATCGGTTTCTTCACTGTAACCCGTTTCTTCAATGTCAAGAATTCCTAGAATGTTTGATAAGTTTCTGTTAGTATCAGCAAGAATTGGATAGGTAACTCCTTCGATTCCACCATTGTTTTTTGGAGTGTTTAACCAAGCAAAATGAACTTCATTTGTATCACAAGAAGCTCCTATAACAATTGTATTTCTTATTTCGAATTCTGGTAAGGCTGCTTGAAAAGCATGTAATTCAGTTGGACATACAAATGTGAAATCTTTAGGGTACCAAAACAAAATCACTTTTTTGTTGTTTTTTGTAGCTTCTTCGAATATATTGATTTTTAAATTATCACCCATTTCTGAGATAGCATCTACTGCAATGCTTGGGAATTTTTTTCCTACTAATGACATTTATTTACTTTTTAATTAATTTTTTTTGACGGTGCAAAAGTAGTCTAAACAAAAGGTTAAATGCAATAACAGTTGATTATAAATAGTGATTTATAAATAGTTATTTCTTATCAAGATTTTTTAAAATGAAATAGCAGTTAATTATAATCCACTAACCGCCACAGGTAGAGTTCCTTTGCAAGCGGTGTTCTCTAAAAGTTGTTCCGCTGCGGTTTCTTGAAATTCTTTAAAATCCTGATACATTTGAACGATTCCTAAAGCATTTTTTAAATTTGGTATGACTTGAAGGGCATACGGATTTCCAAAAACATACAAAACACATTTTTTGTTTTGTAATAAAGTACCCAAAAACCGAAGTACTGAATCGTCCATATCAAAATTATGTAAAGGTTTAGCCTTTGGGACAAACAATGAAATAATAAGAGTGTCAAAACGAGTTAATGTATTTTCTAATTCATTTAGAACAGAATCATCGCCAGTTTCATAACTAAATTCAGGTGAAGGTAAAGCGGCAGATAGGTTCTTGAAAAATACATTATCGGTGTTTTTATAAAAGCTGAGTTTGGCAAGATCTTCTCTGTTTTTAGCATCAAAAACGGTTACTGTATTGTGATTGTCTTTTATTTTTGTAATACAGTTTCGAGCAACTTTTCTATTTAAAACGGAGGTAGTTTCAAAATCAAAATCACTTTCCGCAAGGTTTGGTAAACGAAGTTTTCCGTCTAGAATTCCTGCTTTATTTTTGCATTTCCACAATCGATTAAAACTGGCTTCAATTCTTTCCGGTGTGGCATTTTGGAGAATTTCTTGAATTCCTTCCGGCACATTTTCGGCAAAACACAAAACATCATTTCCGGCATTAAAAGCTTCCCATTCCAGTTGCCCTTTTTTCTTGTATAATTTGGAAACACTATGCATATTCAATGCATCCGAAATCACCAAACCATCATATCCCAATTGCTTTCGCAAAAGCGTTTCAATTACGGATTTTGATAACGTTGCTGATGTATCATTTCCGTCGTTCAAAACGGGAACAGCTAAATGGCCAATCATAATGGAATCGACATTATTTCCGATACCTTTTATAAAAGGAACGAATTCATTGGCTAATAATTCTTCCAGCGTTTCTTCTAAAACGGGTAGTCCTAAATGGGAATCAACATTAGTATTTCCGTGTCCTGGGAAATGTTTGAGACAGCCTAATACACCGGCATCATTCATTCCTTTCAAATATTCGAGGGCAAAATCAGCTACTTTTTCTTTATTCTCACCAAAGGAACGATACCCAATTACGGGATTATTTGGGTTGTTATTGATATCCGCCAAGGGTGCTAAATTATAATGGATTCCAACCGATTTTAAGTCTAGACCTATTTGTTTCCCAATTTCGTAAACCAATTTTTTTTCACTGTTCGGTAAAGCGCCAAGGGTAATGGCATAAGGATATTGTGGTGTTTTTTCGACGCGCATGGCCAATCCCCATTCGGCATCAATACTCATCAATAATGGAGTCGTCGCACAGTTTTGATACCTTACGATAAGTTCCTTCAAACGCTGAAAGCTATCGTCATTTAATACTATTTTTTTCTTGGTTTCATAATTGGTTGCGGCGCTGGCTCTACTATGAAAAAAAGTCAGTCCACCTATATTATATTCTTTAATTAATCGTTCAGTTGCCTGTATGTTTTCTTCGGTATCATTGATGAAAACGGCAGGAAAGAAAAATTGTCCTATTTTTTGTTCTAATGTCATTTTGAAATAGTGATAAGAGTAGTTTTTAACCATTTAAGGCATGTAAATTATTGTACAGATTTTATTGGTTGGTTAAAATAATTACTTTAAATAGTTTATGTATTCACGTATATGCCTTATATGTTAATGAAAATGATATGTTTTTATTCTTGCGTTGATTTCTTTCCAAAATCGCCAGGAAAAATTAAAAATCTGGAAAGGATTAATCCTGGTATTGTCGCTAAAAATACCCAAATAAAGAAATTGCCATAACCCAAATATTCCTGAATAAATCCGCTCAACATTCCTGGAAGCATCATTCCCAAAGCCATAAATCCTGTTGCGATGGAGTAGTGGGATGTTTTTGATGCGCCATCGGCAACGTAAATTAAATACATCATGAAAGCAGCAAAACCAAAACCATATCCAAATTGTTCTGCAATCACAGTCGCATAAACATAAAAAATTGACTCAGGATGAAAGTGGGAAAGCAAAATGAATCCTATGATAGGCAAGTGCATAGCTAAAAACATAGGTAACATCCATTTGCCGAGTCCTCCTTTTGAAATGGCTATTCCGCCAAGAATTCCTCCGATTACAAGTGCTGTTACTCCAAAGGTGCCATAAATAATTCCGACATCTTCAGTGGTTAATTCCATACCGCCTTTGATTTTTTCATCTATTAAAAATGGGGTCAACATTTTTAATAATTGCGATTCTCCTAATCTGAAAAGTAATATAAAGGCTAATACAATTCCAATTTGTTTTTTTTGAAAAAAGGTTTTAAAGACTACTCCGAAACTCTGTTTGTTTTCAGTTTCAGTTTCAGTTTTAGTTTTAGTTTCTTCTACTTTTGGAGTGGTAAAAAAGTTATAGATAGTTAAAAAAGTCATAACCAAGGCCACAATTATCATAGTATAGGACCAAGCTTTGCTTTTGTCTCCATATTTTTGCTCCAGAAAACCACCTAGTATTACGATTAATCCATTGGCGGTAAGCATGGAGAGTCTGTAAAAAGTGCTTCGGATTCCTAAGAAAAATGATTGTTGTTCCTTGGCTAAAGCCAACATGTAAAATCCATCGCTTGCAACGTCATTTGAAGCTGATGCAAATGCCGCAACCCAAAAAATAGCCAGACTCAAAACAAAAAAATTACTCATAGGGATGGTTAATCCCACAATCAAAAAGGCTATTGCAATAACCAATTGCATCGCCAGAAACCACTTTCTTTTGGTTGCATATAAATCTATAAAAGGGCTCCATAGTGGTTTAATTACCCAAGGCAAGTACAATAAACTGGTGTAAACTCCAATGTCTTCATTGTTGATGCCTAAACTCTTGTACATAATGACCGATACGGAGATGATGATGGCATACGGAAATCCTGACGCAAAATTTAATAATGGAATCCAAAACCAAGGTTTGGTGTCTGTTTTTGTTTGTTGCATATTATATTCAATTCAAATTTTATAGTGTGAAATTAACTAAAGTTGGTTGACTTTCATTACCATAAAAATCGATGAATGTAATGGCGCAGGTTGTATTTTTATCTAATTTGTAGGTTGGAATCACAACTTCAACAGTATCAATATTCTCTTTAAATGCTACTTTATCAATAATTTGACTTGGATCGTTGATGTCAATTTTCGAATTAAATTTAGCGCCATAAACCATAACATAACGTACTTTACTGTACAATGGATATTTGACATTAAAGCTGGAAGAAATAGGATTTACTAAAACATTATTCGCTGTGGGTACAATAGCCATTTTTTTAATAGAATTTGGAACCACATTAGGTAGTGCAGGATATTTGTACTGGTTTTCTATCAATAGTTGCGCAACGTTTTGATTTTTGTTCAAAAATGATTTGGCACTAAAAAAAGCATTTCCTTGAATGTTTTTGTAGGTTCTGGTAATATCAATTTGATTAGGAATTTCATTAGGATTGCTCCATTTTTTATCGGAATCTGCATTGATTTTATACGTTCCATTCCCTATGTAAATAGCTGTATTAGTTGAGTTTTCCGACCACCAACGCAGTAATTTTGAATAGGAAGCTTTAGGATGATCCATACTCCAGTACAATTGTGGAACGAGGTAATCAATCCATTTATTTTGCATCCATGCTATTGGATCAGCATATAAATCATCATAATTAGTTTGACCAGCTTCTGTCTCAGAACCTTTTGGATCTACTGATTTGTTTCTCCAAACTCCAAACGGGCTGATTCCAAATTGTACCCATGGTTTTATGTTTTTTATCGAAATTGAAATATTTTTTACCAAGGTATTTACATTAGATCGTCTCCAGTTTTCTACACTTAATCCATTTCCATATTTTTGGTAGGAAGCAGTGTCATTAAAAACTTCGCCTTTTACTCTATAAGGATAAAAATAATCATCAAAATGAATAGCATCAATATCATAATTTTTAACCACCTCGTCCACAATATCTATTAAATGAGCTTGTACTTCCGGTAGCGCTGGATTGTAATAGTATTTCCCACCATATTTAATCATCCATTCCGGATGTTGGTAAAAGTCATGTTTTGGACTTAAAATAGCCGTGTTCAGGTCCATTGTGGCGCGATATGGATTTAACCAAGCGTGAAATTCAAACCCTCTAGCATGCGTTTCTTCTATCATCCATGCCAATGTGTCAAAATAAGGTTTAGGCGTTTGCCCTTCTTTTCCGGTCAAAAAGCGAGACCACGGTGCTAATTCTGTGGGGTAAAAGGCATCACCAACACTTCGAATTTGTACAATTACGGCGTTATAATTTAATTTTTTATAAGCGTCTAAAATTTCAATAAAATCGGATTTTTGTTTATTTACATTATCGGTACTACTTTTTGGCCAGTCAATATTAACAACTGTGGCTATCCAAACGGCTCTAAATTCATTTTTAGGGTTTGTGGCCATCATTTGTGCGTTCCCATTCCAAGAAGAAATTAAAAAGAACAAAATAAGTACTAGGACAAGCTTGCATTTTTTCATTAGGTCTTATTTATAAAGTATTCAAAAATAGTTTTTTTAGTGAAATTTACCCGATAAAAGGATATAAAATTCGACATATTTTACTAACGCAATTTCTTTGCCAAAATTTTTTTAAATTGAATTTTCTAACAAATATTAAAAACTTTTTGACTTTTTCTTATTTGATTTTTTAATTTATAATCGGCTATATATTTATATTTGTCAAATAATACTGTATTGTCAGTTTTATATAAAATAATGTATAAGCCATGTTAACCTCACTTGAATTAGAACAATTATCTCTATCATTAGAAGGAACACTTTTATTTGATGATCTTCATAAAACGATTTACGCTACTGACGCCTCTGCTTATAGAATTATGCCACTTGCTGTGGCTATTCCAAAATCAGAAGAAGATATTGTCAAAATTATTCGCTTTGCAGCAAAAAATAAGATTTCAATAACTCCTCGAACTGCCGGAACTTCTTTGGCTGGGCAAACGGTAGGTAGCGGTATTATTGTTGATGTTTCGAAACATTTCACCAAGATTGTTGCTTTTGATCCCATTAAAAAAACGGTTACGGTACAACCAGGAGTGATTCGGGATGAACTGAATTTATTCTTGCAACCACATGGATTATTTTTTGGACCCAATACTTCCACTTCAAGTCGATGTATGATAGGAGGAATGGTGGGTAATAATTCGTCAGGAACCACGTCGATACGTTATGGCGTAACTCGCGACAAAATAGTGGAATTGAAAGCTATTTTGAGTGATGGAAGTCAAACAGTATTCAAAGATATGACTTCGGAAGAATTTATTGAAAAGACAAAAGGAGATTCACTTGAAAATACCATTTACAATACTATTTACGAGGAACTTTCGAATACAGAAAACCAAAAAGAAATTGTAAAGGAGTTTCCAAAACCCGAAATTCACAGGCGAAATACGGGTTATGCGATAGATTTATTATTAAAATCAGAATTGTTTTCAGGAACAGAAAAAACGATAAACTTAGGAAAACTCCTTTGCGGAAGCGAAGGGACTTTAGCATTTACCACCGAAATCACGTTGAAAGTAGATGATTTACCGCCAACAAATAATATCATGGTGGTAGCGCATTTTCATACCATTCAAGAAAGTTTAGAAGCTGTAGTTACAGCGATGAAACATCATTTATATACCTGTGAATTGATGGATGATACCATTCTGGATTGTACAAAAACGAACAGGGAACAAGCTAAAAACAGATTTTTTATACAAGGGGATCCAAAGGCAGTTATCATGCTTGAAGTGGCGTCTCATCATAGTATGGAAGATGCCGAATTACAAGCCAATGCTTTGATAGCAGATCTTGAGTTACATAATTTCGGGTATGCTTTACCTAAAATTTATGGCTCGGACATTGATAAAATAAATGAGTTACGAAAAGCAGGTCTTGGACTTTTAGGAAGTATAGTAGGGGATAATAAAGCAGCTGATTCCATTGAAGATACCGCAGTTGAGTTGAGTGATTTACCAAATTATATTGCTGAATTCTCGGCGATGATGCAGCGTCATGGTCAAAGTGCCATTTATTATGCACACGCCGGAGCCGGAGAAATTCACTTGCGACCAGTTTTAAATTTAAAAACAAAAGAAGGATTACACCAATTTAGAAACATTGCGACCGAAGTGGCTATTTTGGTAAAAAAATATAGAGGTTCATTGAGCGGGGAACATGGAGACGGAATAGTGCGTGGAGAATTTTTGCCTTTTATGATTGGGGACAAGAATTATGAATTATTAAAACGGGTAAAAAAAGCTTTTGACCCGAATACAATTTTAAATGTTGGAAAAATTGTTAATGCTTCCAAAATGGACGAAAATCTTAGGGTGGAAGCGGGCAGGGTAGAACCGAATATCAAAACGATTCAGGATTTCTCGGATAGTATGGGGATTTTACGTGCTGCAGAGAAATGTAACGGTTCCGGCGATTGCAGGAAATTACCATCGGCTGGTGGTACTTTATGTCCAAGTTATCGCGCCACGCGAAACGAAAAAGACACCACTCGTGCAAGAGCCAATGCGCTGAGAGAATATTTGACGCATTCAGAAAAAGACAATAAGTTCGATCACGAAGAATTATATAAAGTATTTGAATTGTGTGTAAGTTGTAAAGCTTGTGCGAGCGAATGCCCAAGTAATGTGGATGTAGCTGCTTTAAAATCGGAGTTTTTGTACCAATACCAAAAAGCAAACGGATTCTCATTGCGAAATAAAATATTTGCGTTTAACTCTAAGCTAAATAACCTTGGAAGTATTACTCCATCGTTTACCAATTTTATGGTGAATTTGCCTTTGGTGAAAAAGAGTATGGGAATTGCTCCAAAAAGAGAAGTCCCGCTTTTGGCTCCAATCACGTTTAGAAAATGGTATGAGAAAAATTGGAATCAGGCGCCAAGTGATTCTTTTGTAAATGGAAAAGTATGTTTGTTTTGTGATGAATTCACTAATTTTTATGATGTTTCAGTTGGAATCGATGCGTATGAGTTATTGACGGCATTAGGATACGAAGTGATTCTGGTAGATCATGAAGAAAGCGGTAGGGCTTTTATTTCTAAAGGTTTTCTCGAAGAAGCAAAAGCAATTGCAAATATAAATATTGATATTTTTTCGAATTATATTACTGCTGATTGTCCGTTGATAGGAATCGAACCATCGGCGATATTGACTTTCAGGGACGAATACATCCGATTGGCAGATGATAAAGTAAATGCCGAAAAATTATCCGAACATGTATTCACCATTGAAGAGTTTTTTAAAAATGAGATTACAAAAGGAAAAATTCATGCAGAGCAATTTTCTGACTTGGAAAAAACGATAAAAATTCACGGACACTGCCATCAAAAGTCATTGAGTTCTATTGAAGCGACTTTTGCCATGTTGAATGTACCAAAAAATAGCTCGGTTACGATTTACAATTCGGGATGTTGCGGTATGGCTGGTTCTTTTGGATACGAAAAAGAGCATTACGACATCAGTATGCAAATGGGAGAAGATACTTTGTTTCCAAAAATTAGAGCTACTGATGCCACTACAACTATTGCTGCTGCAGGAACAAGTTGTCGTCATCAAATTTTTGATGGAACCAATAGAAAAGCGCTCCATCCGGTATCTATTTTAAAGTCATATTTAAAATAGATATGTGCTTGTTTTGGAATATTAAATGTGTAATATTTGTAAAAAATGAATTTAGGTTAAATACTGCGTCTTATATTTATTATTTCATAAAAAATAGAGCTGTTAAATATTGATTTGATATTTTATAATAGTTAAAAAAATGAAATATGGAATGGGATGTGAAATTAAAAACAAAATAGTTTTCTTAAAATTTCTAATATTTAAAATGTTTTAAATATTTGATTTTTTATAAAATTTACGTTATTTTCGAATTAAATCGTAAAATTTACGATAAATTAATTTTTAATGATAAAATTTACAATATGGCATTAAAGGGTTTATTCAGAAAGAAGACAGTTCAAGATATTTTAAAACAGGTTGAAAAAAATAATGCGGATGGTCATAATGCACTTGGAAAGCATTTAACGGCTCGTGATTTAACGGCATTTGGAATTGCAGCTATTGTTGGAGCAGGTATTTTTAGTACCATTGGTAAAGCCAGTGCTGATGGAGGTCCTGCAGTTATTTTTCTTTTCTTATTTACAGCCATAGCGTGTAGTTTTGCTGCCTTTGCTTATGCTGAATTTGCTTCTATGGTTCCTGTTTCGGGAAGTGCTTACACCTATTCTTATGTAGCTTTTGGAGAAATAATCGCTTGGATTATTGGCTGGGCATTAATAATGGAATATGCAGTAGGAAATATAACGGTGGCGATATCGTGGAGCGATTATTTTACCGGATTACTCGATAGTATGGGGATTCATCTTCCACAATATGCTCAAATGGATTATTTATCCGCTTCCAATGGTTTTAAAGATGCAACTGCTTTGATGCAAAGTGGCAAAACATTTGAAAATTTAAGTTTAGCAACACAAGCGGCATATACAGCATGGACCACTTCACCGGTTATTGGTTCCTTTCACTTTGTGGCTGATTTACCAGCTTTATTAATTATTGTTTTAATTACAGCTTTGGTTTATCGTGGTATGAAAGAGTCTCGTAATGCCAGCAATATAATGGTTGTTGTTAAATTATGTATCGTACTTTTAGTAATTGCTGTAGGGATTTTTTATGTAGATGTTGATAATTGGCATCCGTTTGCACCTAATGGAGTTTCAGGGGTTTTAAAAGGAGTTTCGGCTGTGTTCTTTGCTTACATCGGGTTTGATGCAATTTCTACAACTGCCGAAGAATGTAAAGATCCACAACGTGATTTGCCAAAAGGAATGATGTGGGCCATTATTATTTGTACTATTTTATATATTGCAATCGCATTGGTTTTAACAGGAATGGTAAGCTACAATGAATTGAATGTAGGAGATCCATTAGCATTTGTATTTGATAAACTACATTTAAAATGGATGTCGGGAATTATTGCCGTGAGTGCAGTAATTGCGATGGCTAGTGTTTTATTGGTGTTCCAAATGGGGCAACCGCGAATCTGGATGAGTATGAGTCGGGATGGATTATTACCCAAACGATTTTCTAAAGTTCATCCTAAATTTAAAACACCTTCTTATGCTACAATCGTTACCGGTTTTGTAGTAGCAATACCTGCTTTATTTTTGAATTTAACCATGGTTACGGATTTGTGCAGTATAGGGACTTTATTTGCCTTTGTATTGGTATGCGCCGGAGTTTTGGCTTTGCAAAATAGAACCGATATTCCTCGTGGAAAATTCAAAACGCCTTACATGAATTCAAAATTTATCATGCCTGTTTTAATTTGTATTGGGTTGGTCTTTGCGTTTGGTTATAATAAAAAAAATACAATGAATTTCATTACTAATGAAACTCAAATCAATAGCTCGGAGGCTATTGTAACCTCATTAAATAAAGAAGAAACTCAAAAAGTATATGAGTATTTAGTAAGTGTTGATGCTAAAAATGCTACAACAGGTACTCCGGATTTAGAATTTTTACTAAGTCAATACCAACAAGATGACGCAAAATATGCTAGTGTAATTGCAAATTTACCAGTAGCGGAATCTATTAAATATGAAAGTGGTTTTAGTTTATTCAAACACAAAATCCCAATGTGGATTTTTCTGCTTGTTTTGGCTGGATTATCGGTTTGGTCATTCAAGGAAAATTTATCACTGATTCCATTATTGGGTTTGATTTGTTGCTTGTACATGATGGCAGAACTAAGTGTTTGGAACTGGATTTATTTTACTATTTGGCTGCTTATCGGTTTGACGATTTATTTTGGGTTCAGCCGTAACAACAGTAAGTTGAATTTGAAAGAGGTTTAAATTTAATATTTATATAGGAAACCGTCTTGTGCAATCAAGACGGTTTTTTTGGTTTAGAGCAAAAAAAATCCGTTCGAAATATACTTTCAAACGGATTCAACAAACTACAAAAACTAAAAAAAAACTATTCCATCAAAACGGATTCTGACGTTAGTACATTCAATTCCATCATGCATTTTTTCATGATCTGATACGTTCTTTCTATATTGTTGTCTAAACCTATAGAAAATCGGATTAGACCATCAGTCAATCCCATTTCTATTTGTTCATCCATAGGGATTTCGCTTGAAGTAGAAGTCCCCGGTGCGCTAAATAAGGTTTTATAAAATCCTAAACTCACTGCAAGATACCCTAGGTTTTTTGCCTGCATCAATTCCATTAGTTCGTTGGCTTTCGCCAAAGTTCCAACATCCAATGTCATCATTCCGCCAAAGCCATATTCCGGATTAATCATCGAAGCATACAATTCATGGCTTGGGTGACTTTTTAATCCCGGATAAACCGTTTTTAATCCGTCTTTTTCAAAACGTTCCGCCAGATACATTGCATTATAACTGTGTTGCTTCATACGGATATGTAGCGTGCGCAAGTTTTTCATCACACTGGCTGAACGTAAACTATCCATTGTCGGACCAAGTAACATACTGGCGCCACTATTCACGTTTTTCAAACTATCAATAAATTCCTGTGAAGCACACGTTACGCCGCCCACGGTATCACTGCTTCCGTTGATGTATTTCGTTAAGCTGTGAATGATAATATCAGCACCTAATTTTACAGGA
Organism: Flavobacterium algoriphilum; assembly: GCF_048158655.1. Classification (NCBI taxonomy): domain Bacteria; kingdom Pseudomonadati; phylum Bacteroidota; class Flavobacteriia; order Flavobacteriales; family Flavobacteriaceae; genus Flavobacterium; species Flavobacterium algoriphilum. The sequence goes on along the minus strand of NZ_JBLNKY010000004.1, from coordinate 8,672 downwards.
GAAACAGATAATGGTGAAAAAGTATTATCGACCACTAACTTCAAATTGTGTTTTTTTGCGATTTTTGCTAATCCGGCAATATCAGCCACTTCCAGTAAAGGATTACTGACCGTCTCGCAGTACAAGACTTTGGTTTTGGGAGTAATGGCAGCTTCCACAACGTCTAATTTCGTGATGTCAACAAAAGTGGTTGTGATGCCTAATCTCGGCGAGAAATTCTTCAAAAAAGCATACGTTCCCCCATAAATAGTTCTGCTCGAAACAATATGATCTCCTGCACTGCACAATTGCATTAGCGTAGGTGTAATTGCTCCCATTCCTGAAGCGGAGACATTCGCTGTTTCTGTTCCTTCCATCGCTGCCAAGGCTTTGTCTAAGTATAAATTGCTCGGTGAAGAGTGACGTGAATATAAATAACAACCTTCCATATTACCTTCAAAAGTATCGAACATCGTTTTTGCTGATAAAAAAGTATAGGTTGAGGAATCAGAAATAGAGGGGTTTACGCCGCCAAATTCACCAAAGTACTGTAAATCCTGAATGTTATCTGCGGGATTGAAGTTTTTCATAATTTATATTTAATCTTTTTTATGCTGAATTTATTTCAGTATTCGAAGCTATTCCTGCTATTCGTTTCAATCTTTTCTTTTTTAAAGAAAAAAAGAGAAGGATTTTCACTGCTATCAGGGCTAGGGAATTTCGTTCTTTGATGAAATCTATTCAAAACAACAGTGTTTTAGATTAATAATCAATCATGGTAATGAATATTAGATTTTAAAACTATTAAATATAGATAATGTAATTTATTTTTCTAAATTAGCCTCTCAAATAAGAATTTTATAGATTATTTATCCATTCCAATTTTTCAATAAAATGACATTAGATTCAACAGATAAAAAGTTGCTTTTTTTATTACAATCCGACAGCAAGAAAACAACCAAAGAACTTTCCTTAAAACTCAATCTTTCGGTTACTGCCGTTTACGAACGCATTAAAAAATTAGAAAGAGAAGGGATTATTGATAAATACGTCGTGTTAGTCAATCGATCGAAAGTTGAGAGAGGTTTTGTTGTTTTTTGTCACCTCAAATTGATTCAGCATACCAAAGAGTTTATCGCTAAATTCGAAAGTGAAGTCGTAAAATTAAAAGAAGTGATGGAGTGCCATCATGTGAGCGGCGATTACGATTATATCCTGAAAATAGTAGTAAAAGACATGGAAGCGTATCGGGAATTTTTGGTTACAAAACTGACTACACTGCAACATATAGGAAGCACACACAGCACGTTTATGATTAGTGAAGTAAAAAGCACGACCGTTGTTGATATTTAGTAGGCAGTTTTTTGTGTAGGTTATTCAACGGTTAGTAAACACTAATTGCTAAAAATTCATAACAAAAAACCTTATAAATTAAACTTTAAACAAAACTTAATTCCTTAATTTTGTGCAAGATTTTATAAAACACAATAAAAAAATATACTATGAGTTCATTTGACGTAGTCATAATAGGTTCTGGGCCAGGCGGATATGTATCGGCAATTCGTTGTGCACAACTGGGGTTCAAAACAGCAATTATAGAAAAATATTCCACTCTTGGAGGAACTTGCCTGAATGTAGGTTGTATTCCATCAAAAGCATTACTTGCTTCTTCTCATCATTACAGTGAAATTGCCCATTTTGCAGATCACGGAATTGAAGTTTCCGGAGAAATAAAAGTGAACCTTGAAAAAATGATAGCGCGCAAACAAGCCGTTGTGGATCAGACTTCAGGTGGTGTGAAATTTTTAATGGATAAAAATAAAATTACAGTTCTGGAAGGTTTGGGTTCATTTGTTGACACTACTCATGTTGCTGTTGCAAAAGCGGATGGAACTTCTGAAACTATCGAAGCTACAACTATCATTATCGCTACAGGTTCAAAACCATCTTCTTTGCCATTTATCAAAATCGATAAAGAAAGAATCATCACTTCTACAGAAGCTTTGAAACTTAAAGAAGTACCAAAACATTTAGTTATCATTGGAGGTGGCGTAATTGGGATTGAATTAGGTCAAGTGTATTTACGATTGGGAGCGCAAGTTTCTGTAGTAGAATTCATGGACCGAATTATTCCAGGAATGGATGCTTCATTATCTAAAGAATTGACTAAGGTTTTAAAAAAACAAGGCATGAAATTCTACGTTTCACACAAAGTGAAATCAGTAGAAAGAAATGGCGAAGCTGTTGTAGTTCAAGCTGAAAATGCAAAAGGAGAAACAATTACGCTGGAAGGAGATTATTCATTAGTTTCTGTGGGACGTCGTCCTTATACTGATGGATTGAATGCGGATAAAGCAGGAGTAAAAATCTCGGATAGAGGAATGGTAGAAGTAAACGATCATTTACAAACTTCAGTTCCTAATATCTATGCTATTGGTGATGTTGTTCGTGGAGCGATGTTAGCGCACAAAGCAGAAGAAGAAGGAGCAATGGTTGCTGAAATATTAGCAGGTCAAAAACCACATATTGATTACAACTTAATTCCGGGTGTTGTTTACACTTGGCCAGAAGTGGCTGCTGTAGGGCAAACTGAGGAGCAATTGAAAGCTGCTGGAGTAGATTTCAAATCAGGAAGTTTCCCTTTTAAAGCTTTAGGACGTGCTCGTGCTGGAGGTGATTTAGACGGATTTGTGAAAATTCTTGCTGATGCAAAAACAGATGAAGTTCTTGGAGTTCATATGATTGGAGCCCGTTGTGCGGATTTAATTGCTGAAGCGGTTACGGCAATGGAATTCAAAGCCTCTGCCGAAGATATTTCAAGAATGTCTCACGCGCACCCAACATTTGCAGAAGCAATAAAAGAAGCTGCATTAGCTGCTACTGATAATAGAGCTTTACATGTATAATTAAAGACTATATATAAAATAAGAAACCCGCTATCTAAGCGGGTTTCTTTTTTATATTTTTATTATTTAGCTACAAATACACTTTTATAATTTTCCCAATGGCTAAAAATTAAAAAGATATTTCCAAAAAATACAAATAATGCAATTGGTAAGTTTTGTGGACTTAAGAAAAAATTGATCAATAATATATTTAAAGTAACGGGTAAAATAATGAGATTAGCCAAAGTTACATAGCGACCAGTAATAAATGAAATTCCACAGAGAAATTCTAAGGATTTTGCTAAAGGTATCAAATAAGTGGATGCCATTAAACCGACATTAAATGCTTTGAAGTTCCCAGTTGTTTCAGCCTCAGGCGACAGGTGTAAAAAAAAACTAATTGAAGTATAAAGAAAAAGGAGTCCAAGTAAAGATCGAATAATGATGATTGCAATTTTCATGATATTTGGTTTTATAGGTTACACATTTAAAATATACTATTATCGCATAGCATTTTATTCATATACAATATTTTCCATTGGTGCTCGTCTAAATCAGCTAAGTCCGTAAATCCATCCATGATCTTGTCGTTTTATAAATAGAAACCGCCAGTATCAATTGCATTTTTAATCATTTCATCTCCTTTTTTCTTTACTTTTAACATCACCACCAATCAGTTCTTGGATTCTTAACTGTGAATTTTAGATTGAATTTAAAACCAATTTCAGGTTTTGTTACGGCCCTAATTTTACAAGTATTTTCGAATCGAGATCACTCTGATTTCATTTTTATGATATAAAGATAATTAATTTTTTAAAACGAAAACGATTGATTTTTAACAGTTTTAATTTTATTTATGCAAATATTTCTTATAAACAACAAAACCACCAGTTCCAAATAGGATGATTGCCCAAGATTAAAGATAAAAACGATCACTTTAGCGAATAGCGAATTGATTTTAAATATTGATTAAAATCGTTTCATTAATTTTTCGTTACTACTCTTAGTTGGAATTTTTTTATTGTAATTTTGAATCTTAAAATAAATCGTTTTTGAGAATTTCAATTTATAAGCAAATATCCGATCCTGCAGCCTTTAAACAACAACTTTTATTTTGGTCGCAACAATTCCGCGAAGTAATTTTCATGGATAGTAATCATTATCCACAGGAATATTCTAGTTATGACTGTCTGCTTGCAGTAGATGCTTTTACTTCCATAAAAACGGATTATAATAATGCTTTCGAGGATTTAAAACAATACCAGCAAATTACCAAGGACTGGCTTTTTGGTTATTTATCGTATGATTTAAAAAATGATGTGGAGCACTTGCAATCCAATAATTTTGATGGATTGGGTTTTCCGGATTTGTTTTTCTTTCAACCTAAGAAATTATTTTTATTGAAAGGAAATGAACTCGAAATTCAATATCTCAATGTATGCGAAGATGAAGCGGAGGGAGACTTTGAGGAAATTAGTGTTCAGTATTCAACATCTAGTGTTCAAAACTCACAAATAACAATTCAACAACGGATTTCAAAAGAGAATTATCTTGAAAAAGCATCCAAAATATTAGAACACATTCATCACGGGGATATTTACGAAGCGAATTTTTGCATGGAGTTTTTTGCAGAAAATGCAACGATTGAGCCTATTGAAAAGTTTGTAAAGTTGAACGAAATTTCTCTTCCGCCATTTGCCGTTTTTTTTAAGAATAATAAACATTTTTTACTTTCAGCTTCTCCAGAACGCTATTTGAAAAAGGAAGGGGAATTGATTATTTCGCAACCAATTAAAGGAACTGCGAGACGATTCTCAGATCCAATGGAAGATGAAAAATCGAGAACACAATTGGCTTTGGACCCAAAAGAGCGTTCCGAAAATATTATGATTACGGATTTGGTCCGCAATGATTTGTCGCATACCGCACAAAAAGGTTCTGTGGCAGTAACAGAATTATGTAAAATTTATTCTTTTATACAGGTGCACCAAATGATTTCTACGGTTACTTCAAAATTAGATCTTCAATACAAAGCGGTTGATGCTATAAAAACCACTTTTCCGATGGGAAGTATGACCGGAGCTCCAAAAATTTCGGCAATGAAAATTATCGAAAACCTTGAAGAAACAAAACGGGGTTTGTACAGTGGGGCAGTAGGATATTTTACGCCAAGTGGTGATTTTGATTTCAATGTTGTAATCCGAAGTATTTTGTACAATCAGGAGAAAAAATATGTTTCTTTTTCAGTGGGAAGTGCCATCACTTCGCAATCAATTCCTGAAAAGGAGTATGAGGAATGTTTGCTTAAAGCCAAAGCTATGCGAGAAGTTTTAAGCTAAATCAAAATGAATTAATTACTTTTGAATATGCTACAGAAATTCCAAAACCATCTTCTTCACAATTTTCAATTTTTGAATGGAAAAAAACTGCTTCTTGCCACAAGTGGCGGTATTGACAGTATGGTTATGGTGCATTTATTTCAGCAATTAGACTATAAGATTGGAATCGCACATTGCAATTTTCAACTTCGCGGAATGGAAAGTTTCGGGGATCAAGATTTTGTTCAGGAATATGCTGTCGCAAATGATGTAAAGGTATTCATAACACAATTTGATACCAAATCCTTTGCGGAAGATTATAAAATTTCAACTCAAGTAGCCGCTCGCGAGTTGCGTTACAACTGGTTTTATGAATTATTAGAAACCGAAAAATTTGACTATATTCTTACCGCACATCATGCTGATGACAATATAGAAACTTTTCTCATCAATCTTACCAGAGGAACAGGATTAGAAGGTTTAACTGGAATTCCGGAACAAAATGAAAATGTGATTCGGCCATTTTTATTGTTTTCTAGACAAGAAATTGAAGTATATGCAAAAGTAAATGCGATTCAATGGCGAGAAGACAGCAGTAATGCATCGGATAAATACCTTCGAAATAAAATTCGCCATCATGTAGTTCCGATGTTAAAAGAATTAAATCCAAATTTTCTTTCCTCTTTTCATAAAACAGAAACATATTTGCAGGAAGCGCAAGCTATGGTTGAGGATGCATCAATTATTGTGTATCAACAAGTGGCAAAGCAAGAAGAGGAAAACATATTTTTTGATTTGAATCAATTGAAAAAATTGCCCAATTACAAATCGTATTTGTACCAATGGTTGAAAGAATTTGAATTTTCGGCTTGGGATGATATTTATGATTTGGTCGAAAGTCAATCAGGTAAGCAGATTTATTCACCTGAGTTTCGATTGTTGAAAGACAGAGATTCTTTAATCCTAAGTCCAATAAATTTCGTAAATGAAAAGAAAGAGTTTTTAATTCAAGAAAATCAGGAAGAAGTTAAGATTCCCATAAATCTTTCGTTTTGCAAAGTATCCGAGATGAGTATCGTTTCAAATAAAACTATCTTTGTTGACGCCAATAAATTACAATTTCCCTTAGTTTTACGCCATTGGCATGAAGGAGATGTTTTTCAACCTTTTGGGATGGACGGCAAATCTAAGAAAGTGAGTAAATTATTTAAAGACGAGAAATTATCATTGATTGACAAAGAAAACACTTGGCTTTTATGCTCCAAAAATGAAATTGTTTGGATTGTTGGGATTCGTCAAGATAACCGTTATAGAATAGAAAACAACACACAAAATATACTTAAAATAGATATAGAATAATGAGGAAATTACTATTTATACTTTTTGCTTTTTTTGCTTTCGCCAAAGGAAATGCACAAATTCTTGATCCTGCAAAATGGACAACAAAAATTGAAAAAAAATCAGAGAATACTTATTTGTTAACTTTTAATGCCGTTATTGAAAAAGACTGGCATATGTATTCCCAGTTTACACCGGATGGAGGACCATTGCCATTAGAGGTTATTTTTAAAAATCAAAAAGGAAATTTCACCTTAGTTGGCAAAGCCAAAGAAAGTAAAACAACTACAGCTTTCAATGATGTTTTTGGAGTGAACGAGACTTTTTTTGAAAAGAAAGCCCAAATTCAGCAAGAGATTATACTAACAAATCCAAAGATTCTAAAAGTAGAAGTCGATTTAAATTATCAGGTTTGTAAAGATGCCTGCATTAATTTAGAGAAAAAATTCACTTTTGCAATTCCTACAATTTCAAAGGCCGATGCCAACATCATTAAAAGCGAAACATTAAAAGCAGACACTATACCTTCAAAACAAGAAGTAACAGAAGCAATTGCTAGTCCTGCAAATTCAGCAGTTACAGTTGCTAAACCAGCTACTCAAAAAGGATTATGGTCTATTTTCTTCATTGCTTTTTTGTCGGGATTTGCCGCTTTGCTTACGCCTTGTGTTTTTCCGATGATTCCTATGACCGTGAGCTTTTTTACCAAACAAAGTAAATCAAAAGCGAAAGGAATCAGACATGCCATTATTTATGGAATTTCTATCATATTTATTTATGTAGTATTGGGGTTTTTAGTGACTTGGATTTTTGGTGCTGATGCGCTGAATGCCTTGTCTACCAATGTTTGGTTTAATATAATATTCTTTATTCTATTGATTGTTTTTGCGGCTTCATTTCTTGGCGCATTCGAGATTATGCTGCCTAATTCGTGGGCAAATAAAGTAGACAGCCAGGCGGATAGAGGTGGGATAATAGGGATATTATTTATGGCATTAGCGCTTGCGATTGTCTCTTTTTCTTGTACAGGACCTATTGTAGGAACCCTGCTGGTTGACGCTGCTTCGAAAGGTGGTATTGCACCAATAATCGGAATGTTAGGTTTTTCATTAGCTTTGGCCTTACCTTTTATGTTGTTTGCCATGTTCCCAGGTTGGCTACATTCGTTACCAAGATCTGGTGGATGGCTAAATACAGTAAAAGTAGTTTTGGGTTTTCTGGAATTGGCTTTGGCTTTCAAATTTTTATCGAATGCTGATTTGGTTTTACAATTGCATTTGTTGGAAAGAGAAGTGTTTTTGGCGATTTGGATCGCTGTTTTTGGAGCATTAGCCCTTTATTTATTTGGGAAAATCACGTTGCCACACGATAGTGCTTTGACTCATATTTCAGTAGGAAGATTGTTAATGGGATTGCTGGTTTTAACGTTTACCATTTATTTAATCCCGGGACTTTGGGGAGCGCCTTTAAAACTGATTAATGCTTTTCCGCCACCAATGGAATATAGCGAAAGTCCAATGGGTTTTGGAAGTTCAGGAGTTGAAAATTCAATAGCCATTTTACCCGAAGGTGCCAAAAGCGGGCCACATGGATTAGTAGTTTTTGATGATTACGAAAAAGGCTTGGCTTATGCCAGAATAATACACAAACCTATTATGTTAGATTTTACAGGTTACGCTTGTGTGAATTGCAGAAAAATGGAAAATAATGTTTGGTCTGACGCGCGTGTTTTTTCTATTTTGAATAACGATGTTGTTTTGATTTCTTTATATGTTGATGATAAGCGCGAATTGCCTAAAAACGAACACACTATTTCTAAAACTACCGGGGCTGAAATTGAAACCATTGGTGATAAGTGGACCGATTTTATGATTTCCAAATATAAAACCAATACACAACCCTTATATGTTTTAACAGATTTAGAAGGGAATAATTTAAATGAAACAATTCCAACCATAAGTTATGTTGGAGTGGAAGAATATGTGATTTGGCTAAAAACCGGAACCTCTAAATTCAAAAAATAAACTTTTTTTTGTTTGTCCCGTCCTGAAAAAACAATACAGATTATTAGATAAAATTAAATATTAAACAGTAGCAAAAATGTTTTTGCTACTGTTTTTTGCTTTATAGGTTCTCATGTTAATTATGCTTT
>NZ_JBLNKY010000003.1:0-317412 GCF_048158655.1 Flavobacterium algoriphilum | reverse complement strand
AGTACCAGTGTGGGGGATCTCCCTCTCAGGACCCCTACCCATCGTTGCCTTGGTAAGCCGTTACCTTACCAACTAGCTAATGGGACGCATGCTCATCTTTCACCGATAAATCTTTAAATACATCTTGATGCCAAGTCGTATTACTATAAGGTATTAATCCAAATTTCTCTGGGCTATTCCTTTGTGAAAGGTAGATTGCATACGCGTTACGCACCCGTGCGCCGGTCTCTAGCTCCGAAGAACTATACCCCTCGACTTGCATGTGTTAAGCCTGCCGCTAGCGTTCATCCTGAGCCAGGATCAAACTCTTCATCGTATATTGTGTGAGTTCAGATAAATCTGTTCTCTTTGTTTATTCGACTAAATTCTCTAGTGGTTTTTTCAAATCTTTCGATTCTATTACTCTTTATTCTTTTGTCTTAAGATCACTCTTAAAACGGCTGTCAATTCAATATGTCTAGGAACGTGTTCTTCTGTATTATAAACCAAATTTTATTTCAGTTTCTTTACTCATCGCAACACTCATTAAAGTGTTTCTCAAAGCGGGTGCAAAAGTGCAACTTCTTTTCTTAACCGGCAAGAAATTTTTGAAGTTTTTTTTGGAAATTTTTACCTCCAATTACTTCTTCTTTTCTTATCAGTTTATCAAGGAACTTTACCTGTTTTGCGGGGTGCAAATGTAGTAAGCGTTTTCTAATCTCACAAGCTTTTCGAAATCTTTTTTTGAAAATAAATTTTCCCTTTCCATTACTATTACTTGCCAGTTTCTTAAAGAACGTATGCGTCATTGCGGGTGCAAAACTACACCCTTTATTCGCTTTATCAAGCTTTTTAATCCCTTTTTTTTCTCCTTTTCTTAACTTTATCTTTAAATACCTGAAAACATGACTCCTGGAATAAAACTATTTTCCTCTCCCCGACCCTCTCAGAGGGAGAGGGTGACTAAATGGATAAAAAACATGGATGTTATTATATATAGACAGTAGAAATATAACATTCTAAGGACAGCTCACTCTATATATAAGATAGCAAATGAATACTAATGACTGAGATTTCTCCTTTGACTAAATGACAAGTCGATTGAAACGCTACCCGCGTTAGGGATAGCAGCGGAAAGCCCGCAGTCCCGCCTTTTTTTGCGGGACGAGGACTTGCAGCGTATAGCCCGACCCATTATAAAAAGAGGCAACTACTCATCAAGATAATTGCCTCTTTTTTTATAATGGGGAACGCCCAAATAACACTTACTGTTTTAAGTTAGCAGCTCTGGTTTCCCAAGTATCGGTTAGACTGTCATAATCAACAGGTGTTGCAGGTTTTTGATTTTGTAATCTTCCTGATTCAAAAGCTCTAATTAATATGGTTTCTATTAAAAAATCTTCATTGACATCGTAAGGCGCATATTTTGTTTTTAGATTAATATCAAACAGGCTGGCTGCGGTATTAGACCAAAAAGCTTTCCAACCGCTTTTGAGATCTCTAACTAGCTCATAAGTTGTGATTCCAGTCTGACGATGGATTAACTTAACGAGTATTTGTCCTTGCTTGCGTGATAGTTTTTTTAGTTTTGCTTCAAATTCATTACTAAGATACCCTTCTACAATCTTAAAGTATCTTTTTTTCTCTTTGTTAGTTTTAAGATTTGCCATACCTCTATTCAACACTGTTAGCCTTTCAGCAGCCAATTTTGCATACGGATAGGTCTTGTATACTCGGTTTTGAAGAATCAGAAATTGCTTTCTTGCTTCGGGATCAAGTTTTTCTTTATGAATTACTATTTCTTCTAATTGTATGGTGTCGTTAAGTATAGAATCATTTTCGGTCAATACATACCCCATCTTAGTGGTATCCTTTGGAGTTACTTGTGCATTGACATATATAGCTGTAAAAAGTAAAAAAAACAAAAGCTGAATAATCTTCATGTGCCAATAAATTTAATTGCCAAAATTATACATTATATATACAACTGTGATGCCAAATTTATAATTTAGCAAAAAAATATTTTTATGAGTACAAAATCAATATTAAAAAAGTCATCACTTGAGTTTTTAGAAAAATATCTAAATAATGCATCGCCTACAGGTTACGAAAGTGATGGGCAAAAATTATGGATGGATTATTTGAAACCCTATGTTGATACTTTTATAACAGATACCTACGGTTCTGCCGTGGGAATTATAAATCCAGATGCTCCTTATAAGGTAGTGATTGAAGGTCATGCTGACGAAATTTCATGGTATGTGAATTACATTACTGATGACGGATTAATCTACGTGATTAGAAATGGTGGTTCAGATCACCAAATTGCACCATCAAAACGTGTCAATATACATACTAAAAACGGAATTGTAAAAGGTGTTTTTGGCTGGCCAGCGATTCATACCCGAAACAGGAGTAATGAAGAAGTTGCTAAAGTTGATAATCTATTTATTGATATTGGTTGTGAAACTAAAGATCAAGTAGATAAAATGGGCGTTCACGTAGGTTGTGTAATTACATATCCTGATGAATTTATGATTTTGAACGAAAATAAATTTGTTTGCCGCGCTATTGACAACCGTATGGGTGGTTTCATGATTGCCGAAGTGGCTCGTTTGTTATATGAAAACAAAATAAAACTTCCTTTTGGATTGTATATTACGAATTCTGTTCAGGAAGAAGTGGGTCTTCGCGGTGCTGAAATGATTACCAAAACCATCAAACCAAACGTAGCGATTGTTACCGATGTTTGCCACGACTCTACTACTCCAATGATCGAAAAGAAAATTGAGGGAGAAACAAAAATTGGTAAAGGTCCTGTGGTTACTTATGCTCCTGCTGTTCAGAATAATTTGAGAGAATTGATTTTAGAAACTGCTATGGCTAAAGAAATTCCATTCCAACGATTGGCTTCTTCTCGTGTAACCGGAACTGACACAGATGCTTTTGCTTACAGTAATGGCGGTGTTGCCTCTGCTTTGATATCATTGCCGTTGCGTTATATGCATACAACCGTTGAAATGGTTCATCGTGATGATGTTGAAAATGTGATAAAATTGATATATGAAACCTTGTTGAAGTTAGAAAATGAGGAAACATTTTCTTATTTTAAATAGTTTTAGCAGCTAATCCCGCTATCCGTTTCAAACGAAGTTCACCTGAACTCCGCTGAAAGTAGGAACAACGTGAAGTAAATCTGGGTTAAAAAACCGCATTTCAAATTATGAATTGCGGTTTTTTTAGTAAATTTACTTAAACAATTCTTAAAATGCACGCATCAGCTACATCAATCGAAGCCTATTTAAAAGAAATTCCTGAGGAAAGACAACAAGTATTTATCAAACTTCGAGAAACAATAGTTGCTACTATTCCTAAAGGATTTGTTGAACAAATGTCCTATGGAACAATTGGTTTAGTCGTGCCACATGATTTATATCCGAAAGGCTATCACTGTAATACAAAACTACCGTTACCTTTTGTAAACATTGCCTCCCAAAAGAATTTTATTGCGCTATACCATATGGGAATTTATGCTAATCCAGAATTATTGCAATGGTTTATCTCAGAATATCCAAAATATAGTAATCAAAAACTCGATATGGGAAAAAGTTGCATTCGATTTAAAAAGTTTGACAAAATCCCTTTTGATTTAATTGCAGAACTAATGCAAAAAATGTCTGTTGACGAATGGATTAATTGTTACGAGTCACAAATTAAAAAATAAAATAATTATTAACCTTAAACTATGTATGCTATGAACATTATTAAAAAAATTATTTTAGGACTATTAGCAATTGTTGTTCTGGCATTGATTGTTGCTTTATTCCTGCCAAAAAACTATGCCGTAGAAAGAGAAATCGCTATCAACCAACCCAAAGACAGTGTTTTTAATTATATCAAATACCTTAAAAATCAAGATGATTTTAGCGTCTGGAATAGAAAAGATCCTAAAATGATTAAAACATTTTCAGGAACTGACGGCACGGTAGGATTTGTATATTCATGGAATAGTCAGGATAAAAACGTAGGTGTTGGAGAACAGGAAATTAAAAAAATCAGTGAAGGAGAACGAATCGATTTTGAAATACGCTTTAAAGTTCCTTTTAAATCAACCGATAATGCTTACATGATAACGGAAGCTATTTCTCCAAATCAAACTAAAGTAAAATGGGGATTTAACGGAAAAATGCCGTATCCAATGAATTTAATGTTACCCATAATGAATATGGAAGAAATGCTTGGGAAAGATTTACAAGATGGACTGAATAATGTAAAAGCAATTTTAGAAAAATAACACTGTTTTTAATAACAAAACCGCAATTCCAATTTAGAATTGCGGTTTTCATTTTGTATCAAAAACTTTTTATTTATTCGCTAAATATGCCAAGACATTTTTTTCAATTCTTTCATCAATATTTGAAAGGTCAGCTTTTACAAATTTCTCGCCCAGAATATTCTCGTATAATTCGATATATCTTTCAGAAACCGTTTCAATATATTCGTCAGTCATATTAGGAATTTGCTGTCCTTCCAGTCCTTGAAAACCATTTTCAATTAACCAACGACGAACAAACTCTTTCGATAATTGTTTTTGTTCCTCGTCTTTGTCTTGTCTTTCCTGATATCCTTCAGCATAGAAATATCGCGAAGAATCTGGTGTGTGAATTTCATCAATCAAAACAATTACTCCGTCTTTAGTTTTACCAAATTCATATTTCGTATCCACCAAAATCAATCCACGACTAGCAGCAATTTCCGTTCCTCTTTGAAATAATGCTCGGGTATATTGCTCTAAAACTAAATAATCTTCCTCAGAAACAATTCCTTTCGAAAGAATATCGGCTCTTGAAATATCAGCATCATGTTCTCCGTTATCTGCTTTGGTCGTTGGTGTAATAATTGGTTCCGGAAACCTATCGTTTTCTTTCAAACCTTCCGCCATTTTAACACCACAAATTTCTCTTTTACCAAGAGCATATTCACGCGCAGCATGACCTGAAACATAACCACGTATTACCATTTCAACTTTGAAAGGGTCACATAAATGGCCAACAGCTACACTGGGATCAGGAGTTGCAATTAACCAATTAGGAACTATATCTTGGGTCAATTCCATGAATTTAGTAGCAATTTGATTTAGGATTTGACCTTTATAAGGAATTCCTTTTGGTAAAACGACATCAAAAGCCGAAAGCCTATCCGTTGCAACCATTACTAAAAGATCATCATTTATATTATAAACTTCTCTTACTTTACCTCTGTATACAGATTTCTGATTTGGAAAATTAAAATTAGTAGTTGTGATGGTGTTACTCATTATTATTAGTGTTGTGTTGTTTTTTTAAGTAAGTGCAAATTTATGATAATTTTGGAAAGAAAAGCAAAGAATCCTTTATTCTCAAAGGATAATAAATAGTACTTTTAAAAAAAATCAAAAAATTCAAAATAAAACAAATTTATGCTTTGACCTAGGCTACTTCTGAAGTATGTTTTTTTAATAATTCTTTAGATAGGTATTTAGCAACTCCTTCATTATCATTTGTTGAAATTATTTCTAAATGAGAAAGTTTATCTTTCAAACTCTTAGGAGCATTTCCCATGATCAAACCTTTACCGGTTAATTTAAGCATGTTTTCATCATTGAATCCATCGCCAAAAGCTATTGCCTGATGAAAGAGCAGATTTTCTTTTTCTAGAATTTTTGCTATCGCAACACTTTTGTCTACTGATTTGTCCATAAATTCCAAACAAAGCGGAAGACTAAAAGCATGACTAAAAAGTGACGCATGATTTTCTAAGATTTGTTCTCTGAGTTCTAATAATTTTGAATGGGTCTCATGAGTAAAAAATACTTTTATAGCACTGAAATCTTTAATTGTACTAAAATCTACCAGTTCCGGATGATAATTTAATTCCGTTTGAAAACTATTTAGTTTTTCGTTATGTTTATTGGTTTGCCAAACATTTTCTCTAAACAAAACGGTTGTAATCTCAGGATCAATATCTAAAGACAAGACAGACTTAACAGCCTCACTTTCCATATTAACTGAGAAAAGGAGTTCTTTTGCAGGGGAATGAATCCTCGCTCCATTAGAAGTAACCAAATAAAGAGGAATCTCTAAACATTCAACAATAGCCATTGCATCTAAGTGATGGCGACCTGTAGCTACAATAATTAAATAATTTTGATTGTAAAGTTCTTGAAAAATACTTTTTGTATATTCTGAAATTTTGTGGTCTGAATTGAGTAAAGTTCCGTCTAAATCGCTGATTACGACTTTTATTTTTTCTTGTATCATCTTTCGTTTTTCACTGTCATTTTTAATAATTTCAAATTTATTCTATTTTATAGAGAAACGCAAAAATTTATAAAAAGTTTAGGTTAATCTTTCTCGACGATATTTTCAAAAATAGATTTAAAATACTTGTTGTATTTTAAATACAACAAATATAAATGATTGCTATATTTGTAAAAATTTAAATTTTATATATCATGAATACAAATCAAAAAGAATTAATAAAAGCAACTGTACCGATTTTAAGAACAAATGGAAATGATTTGATAACGTATTTTTACCAAAGAATGCTATCAAATAATCCCGAGCTGAAAAATATTTTTAATATGGCAAATCAAGCTAATGGAAAACAACAAAACGCTTTGAGTGGCGCTGTTCTTGCTTATGCTGAAAACATAGAAAATCCTAGTGTTTTAATCAACACATTGAAATCAATTGGAAATAAGCATGTAAGTTTAAATATTCAACCAGAGCAATATGACATCGTTGGAAATCATTTAATCGGATCGATAAAAGAAGTATTGGGAGATTTAGCAACTACTGAATTAATTGACGCTTGGACCTGCGCCTATAATGAACTGGCTCAAATAATGATTGGTATTGAAGCTGAAATGTATCAAAAAACAAACAATAAAAAAGGGGGCTGGAAAGGCTGGAGAACCTTTATAATCTCTAAAATTGTAAAAGAAAGCGATGAAATCAATTCATTTTACCTTAAACCGGAAGACAACAAAGAAATTGCCGATTTCTATCCCGGACAATACATATCAGTGAGCGCGTTTATTCCTGAATTAGGACATAAACAGCCCAGACAATATAGCTTGTCTTCCTATTCTAATAATGAATATTACAGAATTTCAGTAAAAAAAGAAATAAGTCAAAATACAACTCCTGACGGTATTGTTTCCAATGCATTGCATAACAAAAAGGAAGGTGATGTAATTGAAGTTAGTGCACCAGCGGGTCTTTTTTTTGCTGATCCAGAGGCAAAAAATCCTTTAGTATTAGTTAGTGGTGGCGTTGGACTTACTCCTATGATGAGTATGGTAGAAACCAATAAAAACGCCCTTCAAAAAAATCAAACGGTTTGGATTCACAGTTGTCGCAATGAAAATGTTCATGCGTTTAAAGAGACTATCGAGAAATTAAACAACGAAAATACGTGGTTAACCTCTTTCGTTTTTTATGAAACTTTACCGGAATCCGAAACAAACGCTATTGAAGGAAGAATTGATTTACATCAAATTAAAGAAGAAATCCTTATTGCAGATGCAAAATATTATATTTGCGGACCGGCAATTTTTATAAAAGTTCAATATCAATCTTTGGTTGCACTTGGCGTAAATAGAGAAAATATACTTTACGAAGAATTCGGTCCCCAATTATTAAGCCTTAATTAGCACATTTCAATATGAAATTGAATCATTTTACCGATTTTAGTATGCGCGTTTTGATGTATCTGAATCAAAAAAAAGACACTCCACAAAGTTCTTTGGATGATTTAGCTGATACTTTTAAAATTTCGCGAAACCATCTCATTAAAGTGGTTCAATTCTTATCGGCAAATCAATTAATTCTCACTAAAAGAGGAAAGAATGGAGGAATCCTAATTACTGAAAAAGCAAGAGAAATTCTGTTAGGTGATTTAATTCATCTATTAGAACAAGACGATACACCTATCATTAATTGTGATTCGAAACCTTGTATCTTTCAACCACACCATTGCAAACTAAAATCATTATTCAATACCGCTTATCTAACTTTTATCGAAAGTTTAAATCAATATAAACTTTCTGATATCGAATTTAAAAATTGGAGTGCTATGTTTTAATACATATAAAAAAAAATTCATAAAAAAAGGCTTTATAAAAAGCCCTTTTTGTTTTAATCGTTATTCTCAATCATTTTATACGCATCAATTACTTTTTTGACCAATCTATGTCTTACAATGTCTTTATCATCAAGATAGATAATCCCAATTCCATCGACATCCTTTAAAACCAACAAAGCTTCTTTAAGTCCGGAAATGGTTCTTCTTGGTAAATCAACTTGACCCGGATCACCGGTAATCATGAATTTAGCACTTTTTCCCATACGTGTCAGAAACATTTTCATCTGGGAATGTGTTGTGTTTTGGGCTTCATCCAGGATTACAAAGGCATTATCCAATGTTCTTCCACGCATGAATGCCAAAGGTGCAATTTGAATAATGCCCTTTAGAATATAATCCTCCAATTTTTCGTTGGGTAACATATCACGTAATGCATCGTACAAAGGCTGCATATACGGATCCAGTTTTTCCTTCATATCACCAGGAAGAAAACCAAGGTTCTCCCCTGCTTCTACTGCTGGACGCGTGAGTATAATACGCTTGACTTGCTTTTCTTTCAGTGCCTTAATTGCCATGGCAACACCTGTGTATGTTTTTCCAGTTCCAGCAGGTCCTACGGCAAAAACCATATCATTTTTCTCCATGGTATCCACCAATAACTGTTGATTGGCAGTCATTGCCTTAATAATTTTCCCTCCTACACCATGCACTAATATTTTATCTTGTCCTTGGAATTTCCTTTCTTCTTGACCATCTCCAAGGATAACACGTTCAATAACATTATTATCAATATTATTGTATCGTGAAAAGTGCACCATTAACCGTTGAAATCGTTTTTCAAACTCGTCTAAAACCTCTTTTTCTCCAAAAGCTTTTAAGGTTGTTCCCCGAGCAACAATCTTCAATTTTGGGTAGTACTTTTTAATTGTTTCAAGATGAGTGTCTTGAGCGCCCCAAAAGTCTTTTGGAGCGATGTCTATGAGCTCGATTATTCTTTCGTTCAAATGAGGTAGTTTTTAAATTAGAATTAATTTTTTTTATAAATCAATTGGCTGTCGGGTATATTTCTAGTTTTTAAATAGAATTTGTTTTTTGTTTTTCGTTTTTTGAGTTTACTATTATTAGCTTTGCACTTCTCAAATTTAATAAAATAAGGTTTACATAACACCAATAGTTATAAACAAATTTATGTCAATAATTACCCTTACTACCGATTACGGCTTGAAAGATTACTTTGTAGGTGCATTGAAAGGGAAAATTTTATCTGAGTATTCCGAGGCGTCCATTATTGATATTTCACACGACATAGATCCATTCAATACAGTAGAAGCAAGTTACATAATTGGCGCATCATATGCAAGTTTTCCAAAAGGTACTGTTCACCTCATTGGAGTAGATTTGGAATCCAATAAAGAGAATCAACATATTGTCATGCAATGGAATGATCATTATTTTATTGCGGCTGATAATGGCATTTTAAGTATGCTTTCGCAAAAAATTGTTCCGCAAAAAATGGTGTCAATAAATATTCACGACCGTTTGCATAATGAAGCCACTGATATTGATGTTTTTATAAAAGTAGCCTGCCACATTGCCAAAGGTGGTTTAATGAACGTTATTGGTAAAGAAATAAACAGCATTAAGCAAGTCACGGACTTACAGGCTACAATAGCTCTTGACAGCAATTCTTTGAAAGGAAATGTTATTTATATTGACCATTTTGGGAATGTGGTGACCAATATTTCAAAAAAATATTTTATTGAAGTTGCCAAAGGACGGCCTTATGAGATTGTGTTGAAAACCAAAAATATCAAAACTATTTTGCCAAATTATTCTGCGATTGCGAGTTCTGATAAATTTCCGATTAAATACTATGAAGGGGAAAAATTAGCCATTTTCAATGAAGCCGGTTTTCTCGAAATTGCCATTTTCAGAGGCAATCCCTCCAAAGTTGGTTCTGCGAATAGCTTATTGGGATTGAATTATAGAGATATTATAACTATAGTATTTAGATAGTAGTGTTCAGTAATCAGTTTAAAAATCTAAAATCGTTAATCCTCAATCTAAAATCATAAATCAAAAATGTTTGTACGAATTGTAAAATTGAGTTTTCACGAGGAACATATTCTTGCTTTTTTAGAAAACTTTGAGTTAATGAAAGATAAAATACGAAATGCTCCGGGAAATCGTTTCTTAGAACTGTATCAGGATAAAAACAACAAAAGTATTTTCTTAACTTATAGTTATTGGGAAACCGAAGCCGATTTAGAAAATTATAGAAATTCTGAACTATTTTATGATGTATGGACATTTACCAAGAAATTATTCAATGATAAACCGGAAGCTTGGAGCGTTGACAAATTAGTAAGTTTACCGTAATCAGTTTTCAATTTTCAATCCACAAATAACCAAATCAACGAATAAACATAAAGAATGAAATCAATAGTATTACGAGAAATAAAATCCTTTTTTGGCTCGCCCATTGGCTATTTGGTTATTGCCATTTTTTTAATTATCAACGGATTGTTCCTATGGGTTTTCGAAGGAGATTACAATATTTTAAATACCGGTTTTGCTGATTTAACTCCGTTTTTTACATTGGCGCCCTGGATTTTCATTTTCCTTATTCCGGCCGTTACGATGCGCAGTTTTTCGGATGAGAAAAAACAAGGGACATTAGAATTATTGTTGACAAAACCTTTGAGTGTTTGGCAAATTGTAAACGGGAAATTTCTTGGAGCCTTGCTTTTAATTGTAATAGCAATTATTCCAACCTTTATTTATGTAAAAGTAATTTCCAGTTTAGGAATGCCGGAAGGAAATATCGATATGGGAAGTACGATTGGTTCTTATTTTGGATTATTATTCCTAATTGCGGGCTATTCTTCTATTGGAATCTTTACTTCTACCCTTTCCGATAATCAAATTGTAGCGTTTATTGTGGCTGTATTTTTATGTTTTTTTCTGTACTTTGGATTTGAAGGTTTAGCGACTGTTGCACCAACAATTTCAAACTTTATTTCGGCTTTAGGAATGCAAGATCATTACAAAAGTATGAGTAGAGGCGTAATAGACACAAGGGATATAATCTATTTTGTAAGCATTACAGTCGCATTTCTTTCGTTTACTGTTTATAATTTAAAATCTCTTAAATCGTAATGAATACAGCTAAAAAAAACAATATAAAATCTGTTGCAATTACTATTGCGGTTTTATTGCTTTTAAATATAATAGGCAGTTCGTTTTTTCATCGTTTTGATGTAACCAAAGATAAAAGATATACCCTTTCGGCTACTTCGTTGAATATTATCAAACAAGTAAAAAATCCTTTGTCTATAAAAGTATATATGCAAGGCGATTTACCGGCTGAATTCAAACGATTACAGCAAGAAACCAGACAATTACTGGAAGAATTTCAGGCATACAACAAGAATATCATTTTCGAATTTGTGGATCCATTGGAAAACAAAGATGAAAGTATGGACAACATAAAAGAATTGTATCGCAAAGGGTTGATTCCTATAAACATAACGGTTGACGACAAAGGGAAACAATCCCAAGCAATGGTTTTTCCTTGGGCAATTGCAGTTTACAATAATAAAGAAGTAAATATTCCTTTGTTGAAAAACAGAATGGGCGCTTCCACTACCCAAAAAGTGATTGGTTCGGTACAACATCTGGAATATTCGATTGCTGATGCTTTGAATAAAATTACGAAAGACAAACAAAAGACAATCGCTGTAATAAAAGGAAACGGCGAGCTTCAAGATGTATTAATAGCTAAGTTTCTGATGCAAGTGAGAGAAAGTTATCACATCGGTCCATTTACATTAGATTCAGTTGCAAAAGATCCATTAGGAAGTTTAGAAGCTTTAGAAAAATACGATTTGGCAGTTATTGCCAAACCAACTGAAACTTTTTCGGAGGAAGAGAAACAAGTTTTAGATCAATACATTATCAACGGCGGAAAAACATTGTGGCTTGTAGATCAAGTAGCGGTTGAGATGGACAGTTTATACAACTCATCCGGAGCAACTTTGGCATATCTAAGAGATTTGAATCTGAATGATATGTTCTTCAAATATGGTATCCGAATCACCCCTGATTTAGTAAAAGACGAACGAGGAAGTCCCATAAAATTGGCTACTGGAGAACAAGGAAGTGCTACTCAATTTCAAGAGTTTAATTGGAAATTTGCACCTCAGGTTTATCCAAACAATACGCATCCGATTGTGAAAAATTTAGGCGGAATTAAATTTGATTTTGCCAATCCAATTGATACTTTGAAAAACGGAATTAAGAAAACGATTCTACTACAATCATCCCAATATTCAAGGAAAATAGGCACTCCTACAGAAATAAATTTAAATAGCGTTACCGAAGAAACTTCGCCTACTGATTACCTGAATAAAGGAAATATTCCTCTTTCCGTTTTATTGGAAGGTTCGTTTCATTCCATGTTTGAAAATCGAGTGTTGCCATTTGACCAAAAAACATTTGAAACCAAAGGAAAAGAGAATAAAATGATTGTGGTTTCTGACGGAGATTTAATTAAAAATCAATTGGATAAAAACATGCAACCCTTAGAATTAGGTTACGATCAAAGATCCGGAAATTTGTATGACAATAAAGATTTCCTAATAAATTGTGTAAATTACCTGCTGGATGATAACGGACTTATTAACATTCGAAGCAAGGATCTTGATTTGCCATTATTGGATAAAGAAAAAGTTTATGAAAACTATACCGCTATGCAATTCATAACTATCGGGCTTCCAATTCTAATTTTGTTGCTTTTTGGTGTGGTGTTTACTTTCCTGCGAAAAAGAAAATACAGCAGGTAGATGTTAATAAAAAAGTTTCGAAACTAGAATTGTTTACGATATATTTGTAAAATGTATCGTATTTTAAATAAAGAGAAATACGTTAAAAAATAAAATAAAACAGATGAAATTTATAGTATCGAGTTCGTACTTATTGAAACAATTACAAGTTTTAGGTAACGTTATCAACAGTAGTAATACTTTGCCTATTTTAGATAACTTTCTATTTGATTTAGACCACAACGTATTAACGGTTTCTGCTTCTGATTTAGAGACTACAATGTCTGCTACTTTAGGAATTGATTCGGAGAGCAAAGGAAGTGTTGCAGTTCCTGCAAAATTACTTTTGGAAATCCTTAAAACCTTCCCTGAGCAACCATTAACTTTTACAGTTGAAGAAAACAGTACGATTGAAATCAGTTCAAATTCCGGAAAATATGCTTTGGCTTATGCTCCTGGTAATGAATTTCCTAAATCTGTGAACTTAGACGATCCATCTGTAACGCTTGTTCCTGCGGATGTTTTAGCAACAGCCATAAGCAAAACAATATTTGCTGCCGGAAACGATGATTTACGTCCGGTAATGTCTGGTGTCTTTTTTCAGTTTTCTCCACAAGGATTGACATTCGTTGCTACTGATGCTCACAAATTAGTAAAATATGCGCGTACCGATGTAACCGCTTCGCAAGTGGCTGATTTTATCATGCCAAAGAAACCTTTGAACATCTTAAAAAATATTCTTGGTACTTCGGATGCAGAAATTAAAATTGAATACAACGATTCGAATGCTACTTTTTCTTTCGATAATTATGTATTAATGTGTCGTTTGATTGATGGAAAATATCCAAATTACGAAGCAGTGATCCCGAAAGAAAATCCAAATAAATTAATGATTGACCGTTCTCTATTTTTGAGTTCTGTTCGTCGTGTTGCTATCTTTTCGAATAAAACGACACACCAAATTCGTTTGAAAATCGCTGGTGCTGAATTGAATGTTTCTGCCGAAGATATTGATTACTCCAATAAAGCTGAGGAAAGATTGACTTGTGATTATCAAGGTGATGATATGCAAATAGGGTATAATTCTCGTTTCTTAATTGAAATGTTGACCAACTTACAATCGGATATGATTATGCTTGAAATGTCATTGCCAAACAGAGCTGGAATCCTTACTCCAGTTGATGGATTAGAAGAAGGTGAAACTGTAACCATGCTTGTTATGCCGGTAATGCTAAACAGTTAATATTATATTTTGATTTGTTGTATTTAGATTTTTAAAATTCAAATATAATACTTACCATTGTATAACAAATACGCTATTAACCAAACCATTTTTATATTTAAAAAAACCGCAATTTCTAAAGAAATTGCGGTTTTTTGTTTTCTAATGATTTCTAATACTTCTATTTATTCTATATAACCCCCATTTTTTTCATTAGGAACGTAGCACTTCTATTTTTACAAATACCGTCTCGTAGTTTGTAATCAAAATGCAGATCATCATTGATAATCTCAACTTCAAAACATTTGTTGGTGAGAACATTTGGATACTCATTTGTAGTCAGGCAAACTTCGATGTCATGCGTTGCAATAGCTCCAATTGCTTTTTTACCAATTACTTTTTTAACTACTTCAATAGTTCCATTGCGTTTATCATCTGAATTGGTTCCGCGTAATATTTCATCTAATAATACAAAAGCGGGTCTGTTATCCAATTCGGCCATAATTTGCTTTAAGCGCTTAATCTCTGCAAAGAAATACGATTCGCTATCCGATAATGAATCCGATAATCGCATCGAAACCAAAACGGGTAACGGATGCACATTAGCCTGACTGGCACAAACGGGCGACCCTATTCCTGATAAAACCATATTGATTCCCAAACTTCTTAGAAACGTACTTTTCCCCGACATATTAGAACCGGTAAGAATCATAAAGGATTCGGGATGAAAACTCACGGCATTCCCTACCCTAGTTTTTTCATTTAATAACGGATGACTTAAATTGGCAAAATCAATTTCAAAATTAGTGTTCAATGTTGGATATACAAACCATGGATTGTTATAGGAAAGATTTGTTAAACTGTTCAGCATTTCAAATTCGCCAATTACTTCCAGCCAATCTTCCAGTATTTCGGCGTGGTCTTTTTTCCATTGAATTAATGATTTTAAAACATGCAGATTAAAAAGAAATGTTCCGTTGAATACAATTGCAGTTACGAAATTTCCGATGCTGTCCATTTTCGAAAATAATGAAGCCAACTGTTTCAAATGGATGCTGGCATTTTCATTCTTAAGGGTTAGTTTTTGTTGTAAATCAATTAGTTTCTCAGATTGAAAAGATTCATTCTCGATTCTTAGTAACAACAAACTATACTGATTGATGATTTTATCAATATTGGATGAATTAGCAATTTCAACTTGAATTCGCTTCATAAACCGACCTAAAACAATTAAATTAAAAATAAACAAATACGACAAAACAGAAGCAAAAATAGTATTTGAAGTCAGTAAATAAGTAATGAAAAGTCCCAGAAAAAGAATTGGCGAACAATAGGAAATAAAAATACTGGCTTTAGACAAAGGTGTACTGTTAAATTTGCTCCACTTAAGCAAAATCTCATAACTCGATTGTGTGTCCTGACTTACTTTGGCGAAAGCTAAAAACTCCTGACGCCAATCTAATTTTTCGGATAATTCTTTTGTAGCTTCATGATTCCTGATAATTTCCTCATTTGGCAAAAGCGTTAAAAGTTGATTTGCCAATGTTTTTTTACCAATAAATGTGGCCGTTCTATTTAGATTTTGGAACAAAGAATGGTCCCCAAAAATATCCAAATCATAGGCATAAGGATGATGAAAATCGTTGAATTCCTGTCCGTTTTCAAATGGAATATTTTTTCTTTCCAAAAAGGATATTTCATTTTCATTAATATCCAATAACGCTTGTTTGATTTGTTTTTGAAATACTAACTTGGAATGAAAACGCATCAAAACTATAAATAATCCGAAAAGGAACACCGCTAAAACTACAAAAAGAACTTCGCTAGTTTTAATGTAATAATACATGGACACCAAAAAAAATACAATAGTAAAAAGCCTAAAAAAGCTGATACTATTGTATTTTTTATTGATTGTATTTAATTCTGTCGAAAATCGTGTCTTTTTTGCTTTGTATACTTCCATAATTGAATTAATGAACTACAAATATAGTGCTTACTGCAACAAATAATTTGCTGGAACATTAGAATACTCAACTATAAATATTCGACAAATGATACTATTTTTATTCAAAGATTAGAATTAAGAGTTCTTTAATCAATAGGAATGGCCAAAATTGGTATATCAAAATTAGTTGCTACTTTTTTAGTAAAACTTGGTTTAAATAACCCTTCAAAAAAACCTCTTTTATAGGTAAGCATCGTTAGCACATCGATGTCTTTATACAAAACAAAGTCCAAAATGGTTTCCTTTATTTCATCACTGGTTATTATAAAAAATTCGATTCGTTTTTCCATAAACTCTGCTTCCCATTCTTCTATTGTATCTTTTGAAACATCTGAATCACTGGTTCTTACATACAGACACTTTACTTTAGCTTTTGTCTTTTCTGCAATATCCAATATGGTTTTAAGTGCTTTCTTATCCTTATTTCTAAAGCGTGTCGTAAATCCAATAGTTTCAATTTTTTTGAATTTAGCCTCTAATGGAATACATAACATAGGAACATCAATCCCTATTATGGCAGAACCTGCATTGCTTCCTACAAAAAAAGCTTCCCATCCAGTAACTCCGGAAGTACCCATCACAACAAAATCTATTTTATCTTCTTTAATTGCTTTTTTAATATTAGAAAGCAAATCACCATCCATAAGTCTGTGGGTCATCTTTATTTTATCAAGATGTCTTTCTTCAGCTATAGCGCGAAGCTTTGAAATCTCCTCTTTAAACATTTTAAATTGGGATAACTCTAATGAATCATAAATGACCATGAAATTCTCAGGAAAAAACTGATTATCAAAAACAGGTAATTCAAACGTGTGCAATAAAATGAGTTCACCCTGAACTATTTTTGCAAATTCTAAAGCATGTACAAAGGCATTACTAGCCACTTCAGAAAAATCTGTTGGGAATAGAATTCTTTTCATTATCGATTAGTATTAAAATGATTTATTTATCAAAGCTAATTATAATAATTATCGGGTATTTATAATAAAAAATAAAGACAACACTTATATCAAGTGATCTAAATTAATTTCATTCATGAATAGCAAGAATAGGTACATTGATATGAAATGCTAATTTTTTAGAAAGACTAATTTTAAATAATTTTTCAAAGAAATTTTGGTGATAGACATGCATTGCAATCATATTGATTTTATGCAATTCAATAAAATTCAAAATAATTCCTTCTACATCATTTCCAATTATGGAATGTAACAAAATATTCTGATTTTTAACAATTTGACTCCAGTCTTCCATAGTGTCATTTTTGTTTTCATGATTGGAAGTTTGTACGCGCAAACAATCAATGTGTGCTTGAAAAAATTTAGATAATACGACAATCCTTTTCAATGATTCAATATCCTCGGTTCTAAATTGAGTGACAAAAAGTATTTTTTTTATGGCTTGATATTGGCAGTGTTCCGGTATTGCCAAAACCGTAGTTTTTACATCATTCATAACTTTAGTTGCAACCGTACCCATAAAAGTTTCTTTTAATCCGGTGGCACCTTTAGTTCCCATAACCACAAAATCAATAGTGTCTTCCTTACTCATTTTTTTGATTTCATGAATTAAATTTCCCAAAATCAAAACATGGCTAATTTTAACATGATGCAAATTATTTTTTTCGGCAATGCTTCTTAAAACAGGAACCTCATCTTTGTAATTTTCAAAATTACTCAATTCAGCGACATCATAAACTTCATGCAAATATTTCGAAATATTAATATAATTAGCTTGTGGCAACTGATACACATGCAAGGTAATAATTTCAGCATTTATGGAATCAGCTAATTTTAATGCATAAATGAATGCATTTTTAGAAACATCCGAGAAATCGGTTGGAAATAGAATTTTCTTCATGATACCAATTAATTAATTGTTAGCCAATTATCTACATAAAATTACAATAAAAAAATAAATTAATTAGAGTAATTATTGTATACTCTTGTTTTAACTAGAAATAAAGTTAATGGTTTTATAATGGAATCTTGTTGCTTTCTATGTTTTACTTACTTTTGCATAAAATTGATATAAAAATATGATACCTCACGATTCTATAGTGGCACTGGCAACTCCATCTGGAGCAGGAGCGATAGCCGTAATTCGAATTTCTGGCGAAGATGCCATACTTATTGGTAATTCTGTTTTTCGATCCATTAAAAACAAAAGTTTATTACAGCAAAAAACCCATACATTACATTTAGGCCATATTATTGATGATACCAAAACTTTGGATGAAGTCTTAGTCTCTATTTTTAAAGGTCCAAACTCCTATACAGGCGAAAATACAATAGAAATATCCTGTCATGGTTCTACCTATATCCAACAGCAAATTATCCAGCTTTTGCTTCGAAAAGGCTGCCGTATGGCAAATGCGGGAGAATTTACATTACGAGCATTCCTAAATGGAAAACTGGATTTATCTCAAGCAGAAGCTGTTGCAGATTTAATTTCAAGTGATAATGAAGCCTCCCACCAAATTGCGATGCAGCAAATGCGTGGTGGATTCTCTAATGAAATAGCTAAACTGAGAGAAGAACTCTTGAATTTTGCTTCACTAATTGAACTCGAACTCGACTTTGCCGAAGAAGATGTAGAATTTGCAGACAGAACCCAATTTCATGAATTATTAAATAGAATTGAATTTGTTCTAAAACGATTAATCGATTCGTTCGCGGTAGGAAACGTGATAAAAAATGGAATCCCTGTGGCAATTGTGGGTGAACCCAATGTAGGGAAATCAACGCTGCTGAATGCTTTATTGAATGAAGAGCGCGCCATTGTTTCGGAAATTGCCGGAACTACGCGTGATACAATCGAAGATGAATTGGTTATTGGCGGAATCGGTTTTCGATTCATCGATACAGCCGGAATTCGGGAAACCGAAGATGTAGTGGAAAGCATTGGAATCCGGAAAACATTCGAAAAAATTGAACAAGCGCAAGTTGTCGTTTTTCTTTTTGATAGTTCCCAGTTTAAAGTTTCAGGTTTAAAGTTGAAAGTGGAACTGGAAAAAATTAAAAATCAATTTCCATTGAAACCGCTTGTTATTATTGGCAACAAAGCCGATAAATTAGAAAAAAATGAAATCCTGAATCTAAAATCTGAAATTCCAGAAATCTTACTTATTTCTGCAAAAGAAAAACTTGGCGTTGAAGATTTAAAAAATCAATTGCTCTCGTTTGTAAATACCGGTGCATTACGAAATAACGAAACAATCGTAACTAATACAAGACATTACGACTCCTTACTAAAAGCGTTAGACGAAATTCAAAAAGTCAAATTTGGTCTTGAAACCAATCTATCCAGCGACTTGATGGCATTAGATATTAAAGAAGCATTGTATCAATTTGGGATGATTACCGGTCAGGTTACTAATGATGAATTGTTAGGGAATATATTTGCTAATTTCTGTATCGGGAAATAAACACACTTTCTTTAAGTTTCTTATACTTTCTCTTAGTTGACTCCTATTGATTTAGCAGTATTTTTACTTTCTTATATTATCTTTAATTTATACATTTGTTACACTTCAAGTACACCTTATCAAAAATAAGGTGTAAAAATGTACACCTTATGATAATTAGTTTAAAGAAGAAGAAATTGCAAAATGGTAGATATAGTTTATATCTTGAATACTACAAAGGATCAACTGTTAATGCAGCTGGCAAACGTATTCATTTGAGAGACTTTGAGTATCTAAAGTTATATCCACATCAAGATCCGAAAATTGCCGGTGAAAAAAAGGAGAATAGAGAAATTGATACTTTAAGCGAACAGATATTATCAATCAGAAAAGCCGAATACTTTCAAGGCAAATTTGACATCAAAAACAATACAAAATCTAAAACCTTATTTTTAGAATATTATAGTAATCAAGCGGAAGAACGTGTTGATTCTCCAAAAAATTATGGGAATTGGACAGCTTCCTTTCTTCATCTTAAACGATTCTGCAATCCAAATATAACTTTTGATGAAGTTGATGAAGAATTCGTAAAAGCATACAGAAATTATCTAGACAAAGATGCTAGAACTAAAAGCGATCTTCCATTAGCTCAGAATTCAAAATATTCTTATTATAATAAATTCAAAGCTGCAATAAGAGCCTCTTTTGAAGATGGCTATCTTACAATGAATCCCGTCAAAAAAGTAAAAGGATTTGAGCAAGGAGAAAGTCAAAGAGAGTATCTAACTTATAATGAGTTAGTAGCCCTTAATAAAGCCACTTGTAAATATGATGTTTTAAAACGAGCTTTTATCTTTTCATGTTTGGTTGGTTTAAGATGGTCTGATATAAACACACTTGTTTGGAAAGAAGTAAGAGATGAAGGAGATATTAGCCGAGTAAATTTTAGACAAGAAAAAACAGATGGTGTAGAATATTTATATATTTCAGATGAAGCAAGAAAACTACTCGGAGAAAGAGAAAGTCCTTCAGAACGTGTTTTTAAAGGCTTGAAATATGGAGCTCATTTTAATGCTGAAATATTAAGATGGTGTATGAGAGCTGGATTAACAAAACACATCACATTTCATAGCGCCAGACACACCAATGCTGTCTTACTTTTAGAAAACGGAGCCGATATCTACACCGTTTCAAAAAGGCTTGGTCATAGAGAATTAAAAACAACCGAAATTTATGCTAAAATCATTGATTCTAAGATGAAAGAAGCCGCTAATCTAATCCCTAACATTAATAATTAAAAGAATGGAAATTATAAGCTACATTATTGTTGTATCAATTTTAATTAATATTTTAGTACAACTAGGTTTAATTTTGACATATTATTATCCCTTAATCATACAATATTTTCAAAATAAAAAAATCACTTGGAATTCTAATTACGATAGAATAATTGCAGCTTCATTTTTAGCATTTTTTTGTTTAAGCATCTATTTAGGTCGCATATTAATGACGTCTTCAAACGAATTGTATTTGACAATTTTATATATGACAACACTGTTTTTTTTAACAATCTCAATATATTTAATTCACAGAATGGGATTTGCAGAAAGAGCCAAGAACAGTTTAATTTCTCCCAAAGAACCAACGATTAAAAATTTTAATCGCTTATTAAATGAAAACCAACTTAGTTATTTATATAATGAATTAAGAAAAGAGTCTATTATTGATGAGGATATTGAGAAAGATTACTTTTCTACATTTTTTTTAGCAAAGCCATTACGTGTATACTTAACTGCGAAGGACTTATATATTTTACACGAATATATTATAAATAAATTAGATATAAAAAAGCGAAAAGAATTTCAATTAAATGATTTTATAATCTTTTTTTTAACTAAAACAAATCTACCTTATAATCAAGGTTCTGTCAGAAATGAAGCGAGTAAATATCTTCGTGATTCTTCTAATGCGATAAAATTAAAAACGATATTCAATAACTTTCCAAAATAAACTTTCATTACACAAGTAATACTTGTAATGCCTGAACTAGTTGTTTTTAGTGTCCTTTGGACTCACAGTAACACTAAAACACTACTCATGGAAAGCAATGCAATTATTCAAAAATTAACCCAATTAGAGAAACTTATAATTGGGACAAGCAAACAAATCTTCACAGTTGATGATGTTGTAAATTACACGGGATTCTCAAAAAGTTATGTATACAAACTAGTACATAATAATATACTCCCCTACTCGAAGCCAAATAATCGAACTCTCTTTTTTACTAAAACAGAGATAGATGAATGGTTATTACAAAACAAGTCAAAATCAGTTTCTCAAATCGAACGAGAGGCTATTAATTATACAAACTCTGTAAAAAAATAAAAGCGTTCAATTCCGCCGAATTGTAACGCTTTATTTTAACTCTAACCATATTGTGTCTGACAAAGATACAATAAAACCATATTGTATAATGAAAAACATGTATTTAAGAATAGGAACTACCTATTTTAAGAAATCCCTATATCCCTTTCCTTCAGGTGATTTTATCGAGATTTTAGTAATTTGGTCAGCAGAATTGATAAGACAAGATCACGGTAAAAATCTCCTTTCAGAAATTGAAAGATTTGATGGCTTTATTTGTACACCTGAAAATCGTCCTGAACACTTTAAGAAAAGAGTACAAGATTATTACAACACCTATCATCAAATAAGCAAATCGCCCTCAGCAGGAGATATTACCCATACACTTACTTTCTTATCCCATATTTTTGGTGAACAACTAGATTTAGGAATTGACTATTTGCAGTTGCTTTATTTAAAACCAACCCAAATCTTACCCATTTTATGTTTAATTAGTAAAGAAAGATCAACCGGAAAATCAACCTTCCTAAAGTGGTTAAAAGAAATCTATGAATACAATCTGACTTTCTTAACTAATAGTGACTTTACTTCAAACTTTAACTCCGACTGGAGTTCAAAACTATTGATTTGTATTGATGAAGTTTTGTTTAAGACTGATGAACTCACAGAACGAATAAAATACCTTTCTACGACCAATACACATAAAACAGAAGCCAAAGGAAAAGACAAAAAAGAAGCTTCCTTTTTTGGAAAATTTATCCTTTGTTCTAATAATGAAACTTCATTTATTAAAATTGATGCAGATGAAATTCGTTTTTGGATCATAAAAGTAAATCGTTACCAAAAAGAGGATGTTAATTTCTTAAAAAAACTAACCGACGAAATTCCTGCATTTCTACATTTTCTAACAAATAGAAAATTATCTACCGAAAATCAATCTCGAATGTGGTTTACTCCACAACAGATTAAAACTAAAGCATTGCAAAAATTGGTACGCTATAATTCGAGCAAAATTGAAACTGAATTAGCAAATGTTTTATTGAATACGATGGAAAGTTTAGATATTGAAATTTTAGAATTTTGTTTCTCAGATTTATTGAATATTTTGAACAAATTCAGGATAAAATATGATGCTGCTGAAATAAAAAAAATCGTTCGTGAAAATTGGAAATTAGTCCCAGCATCTAACTCTAATAAATACCAAAAAATAACAGTCACAATAGATTTAGATTTTTATCAAAATCTATCCAAAGGAAGACATTATTCAATTTCTAGGATTTTTTTACTCGAAAAATTGATGATTTGATGACAACATAGTCTCAGCCCTATATTCACAAGGCTTCATCTTGTCATCATTTTGTCATCAAAAATGAAAGTGATGACAGAAAAATGATGACGAACAAAAAAAAGAAGTCAAAAATGATGACATGATGACAAAATGATGACAACGCAATCCCTTTACCACATTGACCAAAGGATGCTCTGTCATCAAATCATCATTTTTTTGCAATTTTTTACCCTATAAAAACACATAACCATGAATTCGACTCAAGCAAGAGAAATTTCAATAGAAAAGGTACTTCAAAATTTAGGATGTGAACCCACAAAATCAAATGAAAATGAAAGTTGGTATTTATCCCCTTTTAGAATTGAAAAAACAGCCTCTTTTAAGCTCAATAGAAAAATTAATCGATGGTTTGACCACGGAGACCAGAAAGGCGGGAACGTTATAGACTTCGTAATTCAAAAGTTTGGATTTAGTGTTAATGAAGCTTTGAGTTACCTAGAAAAATTCGATACTTTTTTTTCTTTTCAAAAGCAAATTTTTGAAACACCAACTAAGGAACTGAATAGTACTAATCATATTGAAAAAATAATACCGGTTCAACATGTCGCTTTAATTCAATATCTAAAAAGTAGACAAATACATAATTTCAAAAATATTAAACAGCTCAAAGAAATCCACTACAAAATAAATGAAAAAAATTACTTCGCTTTAGGATTTCAAAATAAAAGCCAAGGATGGGAAATCAGGTCTAAATTTGCAAAACTCTGCTTACTAAAGAAAAACATATCGCTAATCCACAATGAATCAAAAACGCTAAGGATTTACGAAGGTTTTTTTGACTATTTATCTTTTATACAAGTTCGGGAAAATTTAATAATGGAGGAATCGGATTATTTGATTTTAAATTCGGTGGCATTGTTAGTGACGAATATTTCGGTTTTGAGTAATTACGATTTTATAGAATTGTACTTAGATAATGACACGACAGGAGATAAATATTCTTTATTGGTAATGGAAAGATATGAAAACACGAAAGATTGTCGAGCGCTTTTTTATGGATTTAAAGACCTAAATGAATGGTTGGTAAATGGCGGTGAAATTAAAGATTGAATATGAAGATATGAGGGAGCAAGAGGGGATTGCGCTATGCGACAATCCAAAACACAACTGACTGATTTTTAATAATTTAACTTAATATACTTTCGATGAATGCGTGCATTCGTACTCCATTTTTACTAACCAAATACCAAACAAAACTTATAATCAACACTTTACAATGGAAAATAGTAGCCATAATTACATGCAGAAGGATGTAAACATAAGAATTAGCCGTGAATGCAAAAGCCAACTCGATTGGTTAAAAAAGACTTACGATTTCCCAACTTTTAACGAGTGTATTTCTCAAGTCCATTATTTTTTCAAGAGAAATAATATATCTCCAAACGAACAAATCTCGAATGTGTTTTTGAAAAATTTTCTTGAATTGAAGTCTGATTTAAAAAATTTCAAGATAGAAATAAATGAAAACCTGAAAGAAAATTTAAAAGAGAACGTGAAAATTTTAAAGTCAAACGAGAGAGATATTTTAACTCCCATGAGTCGAAAAATAAACACCCTTTTTGAAAATAAAATCGATCAATCAATTGATAAAAGAAATGGAAGTTTGATTGAGAAAGCTGAAGAGCCGAACATAATTTCGCAACAAAATAAAAAAATTATCAGCCTTACACAGGATTTATCTTCCACGAACCAACAGTTAAACTCCATGCAAAAAAGTATAGAAGGGATAAATGAAGATTTAAGATTTTACAGGAAATTACACGAAATTATAAAGGAAAACACAAAAATAGAGAAGCAGTTGATTGGTAAGGACAAAGTAGTTATTGAATGGGATATTGAAGATTGGAAAAGAATTTTAGAATACGTGGAAGCCTTTAATCGAAACAGATAAAATCATGAATGTAAAATTTATCGCCCACGATGCCAAATCAAGTTCTAATTGTTCGGGGCTTGTCGAATATTTGAATAAAGAGAACGAAATTGACACGGATAAAGTAAGACTGCAGGAGAATTTTTTCAATCAAGAATATTCAGAGACACAACCTTTGCAAAACCTAAAAATGAATGATGTGAAAGATGATATCGATTCAAATAGGGGCTCTCGCAAATTAAACGAATCAAATTTCTACATGCTGAATATTTCGCCAAGTAAAGACGAACTAAAACACCTTAAAAACATTGCGGTTGTCGAATTAACCAAAAGGGAATACGATAAAAACAGTCCTATTTACGAAGAAAGCAAACAAGAACTTATCAAGATGCAATTGAAACTTTACACCAAAAATATTATGTCTGAATACGCTTCAAATTTCGAAAGGGAGATCTACATTAACTCTAACAAGCTTCCGAACAATGAGGAAAAGAAAGCCCTAGAAAGTGAAACAAATAAAATTTACAAAGACTATTTGAAAGAAAGAGGAATTGAGATAAAAGAAAATACAAATCCGAAGGAGTGGAAGGAATTGAAGGATTTGAAAATCATTTCGGAAAACAAAAAATCTTTAAAAGTTGAAATGAATTTGGAAGGTTTTGGAAACAAAGAGGTTTCTATTCCAAAAACACTTCTACATGAACAAAAAAACGGAACGTATAAAATCCCTAAAACATTATATAATAACAAAATAAATGAAGCTATTGAGAAAGAATACGGAACTGAAAAAGAGGATATATACAAAGACCTTGCTAATCAAAAAGGGTTCAATTTAAGCAAAAGACAGCTTACAGGCGATGATTTACTTTGGTACGGAAAAGTAGAGACACAAAGGCATTACAACCACAAAGACAGGGAAGTTATAAGGAACAAGGAACTTTTACGAGAAATCAAAATTGAAAAAAGCAATCCTGAAAAAATAAAGGAATTGGAAGCCAAATTAAACAGAGACCCATTTACCAAAGAAGTCATCAAACACGACACGTTGAAAGGTGGCGACAACTACCACGTACACGTTTTAGTGTCTAGGCACGACAGAACCAACCAAAATACTCGGGATAAAATATCTCTTTCCCCCCTGGCATCCGCAGGGATAAAATGCTTTTGGCTGGGAAAAACCAAGTTGGTTTTAATCGCAGTGCTTTTTTTAAAACGGCAGAGCAAACCTTTGATAAAAATTTCGAGTATGCCAGACCCATTCATCAATCGTATGAATATTTTAATGATAGAAAGAAAAATTACAATATTGAAAAGTCCGAAAAAGAAAGAGGAAATAAAATATCCAGTGGAGTAAAAAACGAGACTAAAAACTTCATAATGAAGCACACAGGATTAAATGAGGTAAAGAAACAATTGAACCCTATTCAAAGTATAAAAGAGCATATTCCATTTGCGAAAATACCGACTAGTTTTCCAAAATCTATAACTGACATGTCAATAAAAGTTGTTAGAAAAGTTATGGATATGGGAAAGGATATGGGCTACTAATCGCTTTATTGTCCTCAATTTTTAGTTCAAAAGTTTTAAGCTTCGGAAAACCTCTAAACTAGAATAAGATTTTTATTTAGAAATGGAGCCGAATCAAAAGTTATTTCTTAACTTTATTTGATGGCTACGTTAGCATGTCCAAAATCAATAATGAATTTAATTTAGAAGAAAAAAAAAGGCGTATGAAAATAAAATACACAAATAAATTTGTTAAAAATCAAGAAGAAGAAAGTTTACCTGCTAACATCAAATCTAAAATTGATAAAAAAGTAGAACAAAATATTAGATATTTAGCATCAAAAGAAGATTTAATAAAAGGTTTAAGCGATGTTAAAAATAGATTAACTCAAAAAATTTATTGGATAAGTCTAATTCAAATACTCGCAATTATAGGAATTGTTATTGCAATGTTTAAGTTATTTAAATAAAATTTAAAGTCCTACTTCGGTTGAATTTTTTTTGTGTGTGCTTTTAATTTCAGTAATTACCCTTAAAAACTGCACATTTGCACTCGTAGAAACAGAAAAAATACGCAAGAACTTTCTGTGATTGCTAAGTTAGCATGTCCATCCAAACCGACTTCGGCTACTAGCTTATAGTCCCAGAATAACTTAATAACAACTAAAAACATACTAAAAGAAAGATATTTCTTTATTATTTACGGTTTTCCTGATTACACTTCAGTATATATTCGATACTTTAGCAGTTATTAAATTCAAAAACAATAATTGCTTAATGGCAGCATAACAAAAACAAAAATTAGAACAACAACTCTGGAATATAGCCAATACCCTTCGGGGGAAGATGGATGCTGATGATTTTAGAGATTACATATTAGGTTTTATTTTCTACAAGTACCTTAGTACTAAAATGGATTTGTATGCCAACACCATCCTTAAACCAGACGGTTTAACTTTCCAACAAATAGAAGGACATCCTGATGAAGCACTTTTGATGCAGGAAATAAAACAACTCGCCATTGATAAATTGGGCTTTTTCTTAGAACCAGCTGATTTGTTTTCGGAATTAGCACGAAGAGGAAACGCTGGCGGAAAAAATAATTTCATTCTTGGTGATTTAGCCAAAGTACTCACGCACATTGAGCAAAGCACTATGGGTTCTGAAAGCGAAGAAGATTTTGGCAACCTGTTTTCCGACTTGGATTTAACTTCTCACAAACTAGGAAAATCAGAAGCCGACAAAAATGAATTGATTGTAAAAGTGTTAGTTCATTTAGATGAGATTGATTTTGATTTGGAAAATACCGATAGTGACGTTCTGGGCGATGCTTACGAATATTTAATAGGACAGTTTGCCAGTGGCGCAGGAAAAAAAGCAGGTGAATTTTACACCCCACAACAAGTAAGCAGTGTTTTAGCACAATTGGTAACCGTTGGAAAAGACAAATTAAAGAGTGTTTATGACCCTACTTGTGGTTCTGGTTCTTTGTTGTTGCGAGTAGCGAAAGAGGTGAACAATGTAAGTGCTTTTTACGGTCAGGAAATGAACCCTACGACCTACAACTTATGCAGAATGAATATGATTATGCACGATGTGCATTACAAGCGATTTGATATAAAAAACGAAGATACTTTAGAGCGCCCACAGCATTTTGATATGCGTTTTGAAGCCATTGTTGCTAATCCTCCTTTTTCTGCAAATTGGAGTGCAAGTCCTTTGTTTATGAACGACGACCGTTTCTCAGCTTATGGGAAACTCGCACCAAGCAGTAAAGCTGATTTTGCCTTTGTGCAACATATGGTTCACCAGCTTGCCGATAATGGAACTATGGCAATCGTTCTGCCTCACGGTGTTTTGTTTCGTGGTGGAGCAGAAGGACACATACGAGAGTATTTGATAAAAGAGAAGAATTACTTGGATGCCGTAATAGGTTTGCCAGCTAATATTTTTTACGGAACGAGTATCCCGACTTGTATTTTGGTTTTGAAGAAAAAGCGTACCGATGCCAAAAGCATTTTGTTTATAGATGCCAGCCAACATTACGAAAAGATGAAAACCCAAAACGTGTTGCGTACCGAGGATATTGACAAAATTATTAGCACATACGAAAACCGAATCAAAGAAGAAAAATACAGCCATATTGCTCCTTTAAGAGAAGTAGCCACCAACGATTATAACCTGAATGTCCCTCGTTATGTAGATACATTTGAAGAAGAAGATGCTGTAGATTTAAAAGCCATAACCACCGAATTACGCCAATTAGCAGACCTTGGTAAAACAACCGATGCAACAATTGAAAGCTTTTGTACTGAATTAGGAATTGAAACACCATTTTAATGAGTACAGTATATTTATCTATTGAAAGTAAAACAACTCTTCTCCCTAAATTGCGATTTATGGGATTTGATGAGGAATGGAAACTTGAAAAATTCGGAAAATTAGCAACTAATAAATCAGGTAAATTCAATCCTATAAAAGAAAACTCTTTTACTAAGTGTATTGAATTAGAACATCTGGAAACAGGAACTGGTCAATTACTTGGTTTTATTGACGGAAGTAACTCTGGAAGTATAAAAAATAAGTTTAATGAAGGTGATGTGCTTTTTGGTAAATTAAGACCTTATTTAAAAAAATATCTTCAAGCTCCTTTTGAAGGAGTATGTTCTTCAGAAATATGGGTATTGAAAGGAGTAAAAATCACTAATTCTTTTCTATATCAACTTGTTCAAACGAATAAATTTATAGATATAGCAAATCAATCAAGTGGTTCAAAAATGCCTCGAGCAGATTGGAATGTTGTAGAAAATTGTGTTTTCACAATCCCTACCCTCCCAGAACAACAAAAAATAGCTTCTTTTTTAAGTGCGGTCGATGAAAAAATACAGCAACTTACTCGCAAAAAGAAAATGTTAGAAAAATATAAAAAAGGCGTAATGCAACAATTGTTCTCTGGAAAATTGCGGTTTAAAAACGAGAATGGGAATGATTATGCGGATTGGGAAGAGAAAAAGTTGGGAGATGTTGCAAAATATTATGATGGAACTCATCAAACACCAAATTATGTTGAAACAGGAATACCTTTTTACAGTGTAGAACATGTAACAGCAGATCAATTTACAAAATCAAAGTATATTTCAAAAGAGGTATTTGAAAAAGAAAATAAACGAGTAAAACTGGAAAAAGGTGATATTTTGATGACTAGAATTGGCGATATAGGCACATCTCGTTTAATTGATTGGGATATAAAGGCATCATTTTATGTAAGTCTAGCACTTATTAAACAAAATGAAAAATATAATTCAACGTTTTTAAATCAATATATATCATCTGTTTATTTTCAAAAAGAATTATGGGCTAATACAATTCATGTTGCTTTTCCAAAAAAAATTAATCTTGGAGAAATCGGAAAATGTAAAATTAAATTTCCTTCCCTTCCTGAACAACAAAAAATAGCTAATTTTTTATCAAGTATTGATACCAAAATAGAAAGTACCAGACAACAACTTAACCAAACACAAAGCTTTAAAAAAGGCTTGTTGCAGCAACTATTTGTATAAAAACCTCTAACTATGGAATTATTAAAAGAATCACAGCACAGTTTTATTCAAAATGAGATTTGGATGCTAACTTTTGGAGCTGCTTTCCAAAGGTCAAACATTTACAATAAAACAGCTTCTGAAGAGCAAAGAGGTTATTTTAAAACCATGACTAGAGGGTTTATTGAGAATGTCGTTATAGACAGCTACAAAACTGGAAAGGTAAGCGATGAGCAGCACGTTGAAAACATAAAAGGTATCAGTGAGTACAGTTCTAATTTTTCAGAAATCTTTCAAGAAGGGAAAATCAACTTTGGCATCGCTCAAAAAATATTAAATCTATACCTAAAGTACATGTGGTCGCTAGGGCATATTCAGGAACCGCCTCATTTTCCAATAGATAGAATTATTCAAAGCAAATTAATAGGGCATACAAGACAATTAGGAATCAAACCAATTGCACTAAAGCCGTGGACACAATTTAATGATGAAAAGCATTATTTAGAAGTGATTAACAGTGCCAGAGATTTAATACTGAATAGTGTATCTTTTGCCAAACACAGCTTAGCAGAGTTGGAATTATTATTATTTGATAGAAGATAAAAATGGGGCATCAATCTGAAGCGATATTAGAAAAGAACTTAATCAGGCAATTGCGTGGTTTAGATTATGGGTCTGTACTAATTCAGGATGATACTGCTTTGGTTTCCAACCTAAAAAGCCAATTAGAAGTTTTTAACGAAAGCACTTTTACTGCCAAAGAGTTTGATGCTATTATCAATCATTTAGCCAAAGGCAATGTTTTTGAAAAAGCCAAAACGCTACGTGACCGCTTTCAATTAACCAAGGAAGATGGCACTTCATTTTATGTTCGTTTTTTTAATGCGGAAGATAATAGCAAAAATCTGTTTCAAGTTACCAATCAAATTAGTCTGGAAGGAAGCTACAAGAACCGTTTTGATGTCACGCTTTTGGTCAATGGTTTGCCATTGGTGCAAATAGAATTGAAACGTTCGGGTATCGAAATAAAAGAAGCTTTCAATCAAATCAATCGCTACCAAATGCATTCGTTTTGGAGCAATCATGGTTTGTTTCAATACGTGCAATTGTTTGTGATAAGTAATGGAGTCAATACCAAATATTTGGCAAATAACAAATTACAATCGGTCAAGCAAACCTTCTTTTGGGCAGATGATAAAAATAAAAACATCACCGAGTTAACCGAGTTTGCAGCAGCTTTCCTAAACCCCAATCATTTAGGCAAAATGGTGGCGCATTATATCGTGATTAACGAAACCCATAAAGTGATGATGGTGTTGCGTCCGTATCAATATTTCGCTACAGAAGCGATTATTCATCAAGTTAAAAATTCTAGCGACAACGCCTATATTTGGCACACGACAGGTTCGGGTAAAACCCTAACTTCTTTCAAGGCAAGCCAGATTGTAATGGAATTGCCAGAGGTGTACAAAGTAGTTTTTGTAGTCGACAGAAAAGATTTGGATTACCAAACCATGAACGAGTTCAACGCTTTCAAAAAAGACAGTGTTGATGTCACTGATAATACACAATCCTTGGTAAGGCAATTGACTGATAACACGAAGTTGGTCTTAACGACGATTCAAAAATTAAACAATGCGGTTGCAGAACGTTTTAAAGGCAGCATTGAATCATTACGACATAAGAAAATCGTTTTTATTTTTGATGAATGCCATCGCAGTCAGTTTGGAGAAACCCACGAACGGATTACCAAATTCTTTGAGAAAAGTCA
This sequence comes from Flavobacterium algoriphilum, assembly GCF_048158655.1. Classification (NCBI taxonomy): domain Bacteria; kingdom Pseudomonadati; phylum Bacteroidota; class Flavobacteriia; order Flavobacteriales; family Flavobacteriaceae; genus Flavobacterium; species Flavobacterium algoriphilum. The sequence continues at coordinate 285,452 of NZ_JBLNKY010000003.1, read as the reverse complement.
GTTGATTGGTTTTACAGGAACGCCCATATTTGCAGAAAATGCTTCTAAAAATGATTTAGGAAAACGTACCACCAAAGATTTATTTGGGAATTGCTTGCATAAATACGTGATTACCGATGCGATACGGGATCAAAACGTTTTGCGTTTTGGGATTGAATATGTAGGAAAATACAAAAACAAGAGCAATGCTTTTATCGATATCGAAGTCGAAGACATTGACAAGCAAGAAGTTTTGAATTCAGCCAAACGAATCAATAAAATCGTTGATTATATCATTGCCTATCACGATCAAAAAACCTTTAATAAAGACTATTCGGCATTATTAGCAGTCAGCAGTATTGATAATGTGATTCAATATTATGACCTTTTTCAACAAAAGAAAGCAGCCGGAGAACACGATTTGCGGATTGCCACCATTTTTACTTATGGTACCAATGAAGATTCAGATGAAGCCCAAGATTATCTACCTGATAATTATGAAGATTTTGACGTAGCTGCCGAACCGCAAACCATCTATAAATCTAAGCACACCAGAGACAAACTAGAGAGTTATATTGGTGATTATAACAAAATGTATGGTACTAGTTTTTCTACCAAAGACAGCCAGCAGTTTGAGAATTACTTCAAAAACATCAGTCAGCGTTTAAAAGATCGAGAAAAGGAAAATTTCAACCATGAGAAAGACCGTTTGGATATTGTAATTGTAGTAAATATGATGCTTACGGGTTTCGATGCTAAAAAAGTAAATACACTTTATGTAGATAAAAACCTGAAGCAACACGGCTTAATTCAGGCATATTCCAGAACCAACCGAATATTGGGAGAACAGAAGTCACAAGGAAACATTTTGTCCTTTAGAAACCTCAAAAAGGCGACAGACGATGCCATTACTTTGTTTTCGAATAAAGATGCCATTGAAATTGTTACCATGCCCGATTATGAAGCCATTGCAGAAAAGTTTGACGAAGCATTGCAACTGTTACGGGAAATTACACCAACCTATCAAAGCGTAAATGATTTGGAAAGCGAAGAGGATACAGCGCATTTTGTACAAGCTTTTAGAAAATTGATGCGAGCGATGAACGTATTGCAATCCTACACTGATTTTGATTGGGATGATTTACTAATTGACGAACAGGAATTTGAAGACTACAAAAGCAAATACTTAGACTTGTACGAAAAGGTTAAACGTGATACTGAAAAACAAAAAACTTCGATACTCGATGACATTGATTTTGAATTAGAGTTAATTCATAGAGACCAAATCAACGTTGCCTATATCCTCAAATTGTTAGCACAATTGAAAGGGGCAAAATCATCGGCAGCAGTTGCACAAAGAAAAGCCATTATCGATTTATTGGGTGGTGATATTCAGTTAAGAAGCAAACGTGAGTTGATTCAGAAATTCATTGATGAAAATTTACCGTTCATTAAAGACGGAGACAGCATCGACGATGAATTTGAAAAATATTGGCAAGATCAAAAAGTGTTAGCACTAGGCAAACTATGTGAAGAGGAACATCTTGACAAAGCACAATTCAAAGCATTAATAGATGCTTACATCTACAGCGGCAGAGAACCCATAAAAGATGAAGTTTTCCAGTGTTTAGACCATAGACCCAGTATTCTTCAAGCAAGAGTAATTGGAGATAGAATTATTGCTAAAATGAAGGAGTTTGTGGAGATTTTTGTGAAGGGGATGATGGCGTAATTATTTTAAAAAAAATAAAGGAAAATGAATACAGTAAATTACAATTCAAAATTTAAAAAAGCAATTGAATTAGCAAAAGATAAAGATTTGTTTTTAGGAAGTGGAAATCCTAACGCTAAAATAGCACTTGTTGGAAAAGAAGCGGCAATAGATCTACTGAAATTTTCAGATCAACATAAAAGAGAGATTATCAATAATGCAGCTGACTGGGATAGTAATTATGACAACAAAATCCAGTTTTCAGAAATTGATAATTGGTTTACCCTACCAAAGTACAATCCTTTATATCCTTATAAAGGACAAAAAAACAATGTAGAAAGTCGAAATGAAACAGGTGATATTATCGGAGGAAGAGGAGGAACCAGTAAAACGTGGTATAACTATCAAAAAATTATCGATAAGGTCCACTTTAATGATATACCAAGTAAATTAATCAATTTCCATGAATATGCTTTTATCACAGAGCTTAATCAGATTACGGGAAGCTACAGTAAAAATGTTCCAAAAAAAATTAGAAAGGACAGTATCACAAAAAGAAAAGAGTTATTCAAAGAACCTTTTTTTAAAGATTTTACAATAACTATTATTGCCGTTGGGCATTATGTGAGAGATTTTGATATTGATTTACAGAATATTTTTCAAGTAAAATTTCATGAACAACATTCAAAAGAGCTTTCAGAAAGTCTAAATAAAGAATATATCAATGTTCATTATAATGATTTAGAAAAACCTACCAAACTTTTAATTCATACCAATCAATTGAGCATGGTTAGCAATGAATTGATAAATAGATTAGGTAAATTTTGCAATGATTTTAAAAAATTAGTTTAAATAAATATAATATGGCAGTATATAAATTGAAGGCAAAAAACAATTATGGTGATATGTCCAAAGGTTATGAATTTCAAGTAATTTCAGCAACAATTCCGACACCAAATGCGAGTGATATTGAAAAGGAAATAATTCGATTAGGATTTAACAAACAAGCACAATCCTATAAAAGCGTAGGGAATTTTGAGGTAACTAAAAGCTAATATTGAACCTTAAATAAATTCAAATAAACATATAAAAAAGGTTGTAACTGGTTTTGAAAGTGGTTTTGCAGAGGGAGAAAGTAAAATAAAGAATTAAATTGCTTAATTATGGATATTAAAAATTATAGAAAATTTGTAAATGATAGTCCAATTAAGGATAAATTAAACAGTATAAATATTGTTTTAAATTATCCTCATCTAGAGTCAAAAATTGAACTGAAAGGCATTCAATCCATATATAAATTTATTTATGATCAAGTTATCGGTTGGAATCATATTGAAAAAATTCCTGAGTACTTAGAACACTCCAAAAGACATTTTGAATCTTTAAAATCGAGAATAATTGGTTTATCAGAATATTTCAAGGAAAATAATTTAAGCCAATTTGATTACCAATGGAATCAATTAGTTAGTGAGATAACAAATTCAAGAATTCAGAATAGTTATTATACTTTTTTAATTGATTCTCCTGAAACTGATTTTTTATTTAAAGTAAACAACAAAAATCAAAATTCCACACAAGGCGCTATAGATTATATCACAAGTGAGAACATAAATTTTAATAAAGGTATAGGCTATTTTACAGGGGTTTTATTCGCTTATGAATTTAAAAATCAAACGGAATCTGAAATATTACATAGGAGAAATAATGAAAAAATAAGTTTAGGTCAAATAAGAGAAAAATACAACAATTTCATCGTTGAAGCGGAGCAACAATTAAACGGATATCTTTCTGATGCTAAAGAAAATCTGACAACTCATTTTGAATCTGTCGATAAATTAAAAGAAGAAAAAAACGATAACTATGAAAGTTGGTTTAAAAATATAGAAGATGAATTTGACAATTTTTATGCTACAGCTCAAGAATCTATAAAAATAAATGAGGAGCTCTATAAAGAAAAATTAAGATTAGAAGCACCTGCAAAATACTGGAAAGACAGAGCCATACTACTCAAAACTGAAGGGAAATCATATCTTAATTGGTTAATTAAAGTGTCTGTAGTTGCATCAATTTTATTATTTACTTTATTAATGTCATTAGGTACAGATTATTTTGAAACTGCTTTTAATGATAAAGTTAAAGGCATAAAATGGTCGATTATTTTAATCACAATAGTTTCTTTATTAGCCTTTACTATAAAAATATTATCCAAAATGACATTCAGTTCTTTTCATTTATCAAGAGATGCTGAAGAAAGAGAACAATTAACCCATTTTTATTTAGCACTTAAAAAAGACACGACTATAGAACCTCAAGAACGCCAGTTAATTTTGCAATCTCTTTTTAGCCGCGCCGATACTGGATTATTAAAAGATGATTCATCCCCTACAATGCCAACAAGTATAATTGAAAAATTTGCAGGGGGTAAGTAAACGTTATAATCAAATTGATACTAAAAAGGAAGAGTTAATGTTGGTTTATTATGAAAGTATCAAGAAAATTAGGCATAATAAGTAATTGTTACAGCATGTTTTGAGAGAGGTATTGCTTGGGAAAAGGTTTAAAAATTTAGATAAAAATATCAAAACAAGATTATGGAATATAAATACCAACTTATAATATTAGGTTCTGATGTAGCTGAAAAACATCATATATTAGGTAGATTAATGGAAAAATTAAAAGATTTAGGATTACCTAAATCAATTTTGAAGATTATTGATTCAAATAATATAACCGATGAATACTTAGGTAATCAACCAGCATTTGGACTTTATTTCGGAGATATTGAGGGAGACCATAAAGATTTAGATATCTGTCAAAAATTAATTAAGGATGGAACGATGATTTTACCAATTTTTTTCAGTTCAAAGGAAGGTGCTTTTGGAAAAGAAATACCTTGTATTCTAGCTAACCAAAACGGTATTCAATTTAAAGAAAATGAATTAGATAGGATTGCAAACATAATTTTAGAATCTTTTGAGCTTTTAAGAAGTACTAGGAAGATATTTATTAGTTATAGAAGAAATGAATCAACTTCTATTGCTATTCAATTATACGAAGCTCTTGAATCGTATAATTATGATGTCTTTTTAGATACTCATACAATTGGAAAAGGAGAACCTTTTCAAGATGAATTATGGCATAGAATGACAGATTGTGACGTTATTGTTTTGCTTAATACACCTAAATTTTTAGAAAGTCATTGGTGTAAGGAGGAATTTGCGGAAGCAGGAGTAAAACAAATTGGTTTAGTTCAGTTGGTATGGCCAAATCACGATATTAAAAACATTGATTCTAGTTCTCATATAAGTTATCCAATGATCTTAAAAGCTGATGATTTTGTAGATAATATTTTTAATAATAAAGATAGATCAAAATTAGTAGATGTAATAGTTGAAGAAGTGATAACAAAAGTTGAATCAGTTAGGGCAAGAAATTTAGCATCCAGACAAGATAATTTAATAACTGATTTTAGAAACATAGCGGAACAATGTGGCAGGGTTGTAACTGTGCAGCCAGAAAAGTTCTTAACCGAAGACATTGACGATACAAGAATTGTTTATATTCCAACTATAGGTATTCCTCAATCAACTAGTTGTCAATCTGCTGAAATAAGAAAAGAATTATATAGGCATGATAAAGTTTCCGTAAGATTAATATATGATGATTTAAGAATTAGAGATAAATGGCTTAATCATCTAGATTGGTTAAATGACAATTTCAAAAAAGATATAAAAACATTAAAAAAACAAGATTTTAAAACATGGCTTCAACAGAGATAAAAAATATATTCCTTTCTGCGAGTGTTCCCTTACCAGAAAGAGATGCGAAATATACAGAGACATCAGATATTATTGCAATCAGAGATGCGGTAATAGCTTTATCAACTGTTGTGTTGCCACATCATAGAATAATTTGGGGAGGACACCCATCTATTACACCGTTGATTTATTATGTGATGAATAAACTTGATTTAAATATTCAAAAACATGTAACGATTTACCAATCTAGGTTGTTCGAAAAGTTTTTCCTAGCTGATAACAATAAATTTGAAAATATAGTTCTTACAGATATTGTTGAAAATGATAGAGATAAAAGTCTTCTTCATATGAGAGAAAGAATGCTTTCAGAATCTGAATTCTCAGCGGCTGTTTTTATTGGAGGAATGGATGGAATTGAAGTTGAATATAAAATGTTCAAGGAAAAACATCCAAATTCTTTAATACTCCCAATTGCTAGTACAGGTGCAGCTACAAAAATTATTTATGATAGTATTTTACCTGAAGAAGAAAAACATGAGCGCTTTGTAAAAGATTATGGTTATATGTCCTTGTTTCAAAAATATTTAATTGATAAAATATAATAATTATGGCAAGAAAAGTATTTTATAGTTTTCATTTTGATAATGATAATTGGAGAGCGGGACAAGTCCGTAATATTGGTGCGGTTGAAGATGATAAACCTCTTAATGGAAATAAATGGGAAGAGGTTAAGATTAAAAGTGATGTTATAATTAAAGCATGGATAGATAATAATCTTAAAGACAAGTCATGTTTAGTAGTTTTAATTGGTGAGAAAACTAGCGAACGAAAATGGGTTGGTTATGAAATAAAAAAGGCTTGGGAATTAGGAAAAGCTGTTTGTGGAATTTTCGTGCATAAACTGGAAGATGTATATGGGAAACAGTCTACTAAAGGAAAAAATCCATTTCCGAGTCATATCCCAGTTTTTGAATCGGATTATTCGTCTAGTCAATATGTGTATAATGATATAAAAAATAATATTTCTGAACTTGTAGAAAATGCAATTAAAATAAGAAATCAATATAACTAAATTATGGGAAGAAAAATATTTGTTTCATATAAATATGCAGATGAACTGGTTAAAGATTTGAAAAAAAAACGTTTAGTTCTGAAAGAAGGAAAATTTGGTTATATTTCACGTAATACAAAAGCTCGAGATTATGTTGACTTGCTTCAAGATAAAATAGGAAAGGATCATATAAATCTTGGCGAAAAGGACGGAGAAAGTTTGGGTAATTTCTCAGATGAGGCTATTGAAACATCCTTAAAAAATAAAATTAGACAAAGTTCTGTTACAATTGTTTTAGTATCTAAAGGCATGAAGACCAGTGATAATGAAAAGGACCAATGGGTTCCCTGGGAAGTATCATATTCATTGCGTACAGTACCTACGGGCGGCTATACTAAACAAATGAATGCAATTCTTGGAGTTATTTTACCAGATGAAACAGGTACTTACGACTGGTATTATAAACATAATACAGAATGTAATTGCGTAACTAACTTCACAGGGAAATTGTTTAAATTATTAAAAGATAATACTTTCAATATCAAAGAGAAAAAATTTAGAGAATGTGATGAAACAAAAATCCATATAACAGATGAACCCTCTTTTTTTAAAACTATAAAGTGGAGTAATTTTATGTTTGGAACAAATTATAACAATTACATAGATATAGCAATAAATATAAAAAACAATAAAGAACAGTATGATGTTCATATAAATCTAGATTAATTATGAGTTTAATTAATGTTTCACAATTGAGAGGTTACAGAAAATCAACAAAGAGTTATAATCTTAGTTTGAATGAAAGTTTGAGAAATTTTAAAAATGAATCAAAATTCTTAAAAACTAAAATTTTCTTATCGCATAAACATGATGAATTAGAAAATTTAGAAGGTGCTGTCTCTTTTTTGAATAATCATGGAGTTCAAGTTTATGTTGATTGGCTTGATGAAGGAATGCCAAAAACAACATCTGGTAATACAGCTGTCAGAATTAAAGAAAAAATAAAAGAGAATGAAAAGTTTCTTTTATTAGCTACAGAAGGTGCTATTAATTCTAAATGGTGTAATTGGGAACTAGGATTAGGAGATGCTGCTAAATACATAAATAATATAGCAATACTCCCTGTTAAAAATGATTCCTCAGATTTTTCAGGTTCAGAATACTTAGAAATTTACCCATATATTTATGAAATTGAGTATTATCAGTATTTCAATGGAAATTACAGAGATAAAGGTGTTTACGTTGTTTTCCCTACAGTAAATGGAAATAATAAAGTTATGAGTTTAAAAGATTGGCTACAATCAAAATAAAACTTTTAAATAAATACAAATTCTAGAAATTTATTTAATAAAGAAATAAATAGCACTGGGATATACAAAGAGATTTCTGAAAAGCAGGTTATTTCTAGGTAATAAATTATGCTTTGAATAGACTGAATTAAAACTATCCTTGAAATGTAAATTAAAAAAATGCGGTGATTAAACTATTTAATCACCGCATTTTTTGCGGAGAATATTTTTTTTTTATTTTATACCTATTCGAATATTATTTCTAAATCAATTTTGCCAAAATACTAATTTTAAGATAGTCTTTACAATGGTGTAAACAAAATTGTTTACATTTGTATTATGAATACATTAATAGAAAAATACAAAGGTATCCATCCTGGAATAATATTGGAACGCTTACTTAAGAAAAAAGCGATTTCACAACGTCCTTTTGCCCTTTCTATTGGTGAACATCCACAAACAATAAATGCAATCACTAAAGGCAGAAGGAAACTCAATATAGCTCTGGCTTTGAAAATTGAAGAAAAATTAAGTTTAGAAGAAGGATCTCTTGCTCTTTTGCAAACCTATTTTGACATCAAAGATGAAAAAAGTAAAACAAAGCAAAATACTCCAGACTTAACTCTTTTAAGAAAATCTTTATTTTGGGATACTGATATTTCTAAAATTGATTGGCAAAAACAAAGTGTAGCTGTTATTAAACGAATATTTGAACGTGGTAATGATATTGAAAAAGAAGAAATTAAACACTTCTATAAAATTGCAATCGTAAAAGCTGCGCTTGAACAAAGTAATCGTAAACCGTACACTATTTACAATAATAAAGAAAGCGCATAATGTTACACTATAATACTGTAAATGATTTACTGAAAAACAGTTTACTACAATTAATGCAATCCCATGTATTCAATGATTTTAGGCTCGTAGGTGGTACAGCATTGAGTTTACAAATAGGCCATAGAGAATCAATAGACATTGATCTATTTAGTGATTCAGAGTATGGAACATTAGATTTTAATGCGATTGAAAACTATCTAAAAGAAAATTTTCAATATGTAGACTTTTTAAATACAATTCCAGCAATGGGAAAATCTTATTTTATTGGAGAAAATAAAGAAAACACAATAAAGCTGGATGTATATTACACAGACACTTATATTCAACCCTACATTGAAGTTGATGGTATTAGAATGGCAACTATTGAGGAGATTATTGCTATGAAAATAGATGTTGTGCAACGAGGGGGAAGAAAAAAAGACTTTTGGGATTTACATGATTTACTTGAATCTTATGATATCAGTCAAATGTTAGATTTGCACAAGCAAAGATATCCTTATACACATGATAGAGAATTAATAATCCAAAACTTCACATCCTTTCAACAAGCTGATCTAGATTTTAATCCTATTTGTTTTAAAGGTAAATATTGGGAATTTATTAAAGAAGATTTTGAAGAAATCATTCTTAAGTTTAAAAAAACATAATTTGTTTTGTCGCCTTTAATAGCTATTTCATTAAAAATAGTACCTCTTTTGTACACCTCTGCCCTTCTGGTCCCTTTAAAAACAAGGATTGTTACTTATTGTATCGGAAAGTAGCAGACAAAACATAATAAAAAATCTAGTTAAAATATTTATAATCAATATTTTAACCATATTTTTTATTATGTTTTTTATTATGTTTTTTATTATGTTTTTTATTATGTTTTGGATGTTATGTGTTATTTTGATTAAATTTATACCTCAGATGTACCTGAAAATTTGAGATATAAAAAATTTTTTTTTGGCCAATAAAAACAACTCAATAAATTAATATTAATTTACATCTCCTTCAGATATTTAACTGAACAGGTAAATAAATTTATTTCCCCGTTTCAAAGATGAAACTAAGTCTTATTGTTCTGTCCGGCTTCTTTTCATCTACAGTATCACTGCCAAACATTAAGAAATGAACCCTTAACCTTAGCGTAAGCCCGTCTATGCAAATGAGAAAATGTTTACCTCAACTTTTAAACTCGATTACCTTTTTATCCAGTAAAAGGCTCTAATCAATTTTACTGTAACCACTAACGGCATTATTTTTTTTTTCGGTAAATTTTGTAACTGCTTCTTTGATTAATAGTATGGATGGTACGTCAGCCATGGCCTTAAGCTGATTTAGTTTTCTTAACTGCTAAACTTGCTTTTAGCATATCCATCAAATTATCGCTTTGTTTATTTACTATTTCTATTTTCGAAGTGTTAATTTTTTTACCTTTTGATTTTTCCTCAATTCGTTTTAAGAGTTTATCGGTGTAAGTGTCTTTATATTTCTCAATGTCGAATTTTTCGGTTAGCTGTTCTACTAATTTATTTGCCATATCCATTTCTTTGGTGTTAGTTTGTGATAGAGGTGGTAACTTTAATTCAGACGGCTCTTTTATCTCTTGACTAAACCGAATGCGATTGAGTACTATCACATTTTTATAAGGCTTTAGTATTGCCAGGCCTTCCTTATTTCGCAATACAAATGTTGTAACTCCAACTTTGCCTGATGATTGTAATGCATCCCTCAGTAAAGCATAAGCATTCATTGCAGTTTTTTCAGGCTCCAGATAATAGGGTTGTTCATAATAGAGGCTGTCAATCTCCCGTTCGTCAACGAAATTTATTATCTCAATCATTTTGGTTTTAACGGCATCGGCTGCTTCAAAATCTTGATCTTCCAAAATCACATAACCACTATCTAATTTATATCCCTTTACAATATCTGCGTAAGCGATTTCTTTACCAGTGATTTCATTTACCCTCTTGAATTTTATATTAGCGTGGTCTTTACTGTCAAGCATGTCAAGGTCAATAGAACTTTCTTGCACTGCTGAAAATAATTTTACGGGAATATTTATTAACCCGAAGCTGATGGTTCCTGTCCAGATTGGTCTCATAATATTGTATGTTTAAATTATAGTTATTTTTGAGGCTTTGATATTCTTGATAATTATTTTCCTGTTTCCGTATGTGAAGCATCCACAGGTTTTGATTTTGGTGAACCCTTTTCCCTTAAATAAATGGAAAGAAAAATTATTGCAAATACCGACAAAAACTCGCTTTCCAAATTTTCAAACGTTACATCTAAAATGACCGGTAGACAAATACTGCAAAATGCCCACAGTGCTTTGATGGTGTTCATTTAAAAATCATTGTATTGGTATAAACCTGTTAAGGCCTGCGCTATAATAGAAATAACAGCCAGTAATAGAAAAACTATGGTTAGCTGTTATCATATAGAAACGAATCTTTTGTTTTGTTTTTCATATGTGGATACAGTTAATTATTTCGTCTTCACTTTTCTCAAAAACTTCAAACCTTTACTTCTTTATCCCAAATTTACACCCACACCTTCTTGCTCCAATTTCTTCTTATCGGCTTGAAAGAATTTCCTTTAGGCTTCGCTTTTGTATGGCATGTTATTCTTTATTGTATGTTTTAATAACTTTTTCCAAATTAATTCCCTTGCTGAGGACGGGCTTAAAAATATCACCTGCGCTTTTTATTCTTTCTAGAGCATTATAAATTGTAAAATCACTCATCTTCAATCCTTTTTTCACTTCCTCCCAATGCAAAGGCATCGAAACCGTAGCACCCGGTTTTGGTCTTAAAGAGTACGGAGCTGCAACTGTAGCCTGTGCTCGGTTCTGTAAAAAATCAATATACATTTTTCTTTTTCGTACTTTTACCGCACGTTCAATACTTGTATAGTCTGGAATTTCTCTCTCTACCAATGTGGCAATAATTCGTGCAAACTCTTTTGATTGGTCATAAGTATATTTTGCCTCAAACGGAATGTAAATATGTATGCCTTTTGAGCCGCTTGTTTTGGGATAAGAAGCAACTCCCATGCTTTCCAAAATATCTTTGGTAACATTTGCAGCCTCGATAACCTGTTCAAATGTATTTTCAGCTGGGTCCAAATCGATAATACACCAGTCGGGATAATCTTCTGTTTCAACCTTACTGTGCCACGGATTCATTTCAATACAACCCAAATTTGCCATGTAGAGTAGACTTGCTTCATCCTTTACCACCAAATAATTTCTTACCCTGTCATCAGCATCGCTTTTATACTCAAAGATTTCAATCCAGTCAGGAGCTGTTCCCGTCACATCTTTAAAATAGAAACTCTCGCCGTTAATCCCGTCCGGATGTCGGTTCATCGATTGCGGCCTATCTTGTAAATAAGGTAAAATGTAAGGCGCCACCTGATGATAATAATTGAGCATATCACGCTTAGTAATTTTTTCTTCGGGCCAATAAATTTTATTGAGGTTGCTGAATTTTATTTCATGACCATTAATTTCACGCAACTGGGTTTCATCTGTCGGATTCAAAAATGTTTTGAGGTCTTTCGTTCCAGCCGGTTTTACTATTTTTGCTGCGCTTTCTTCTTTAGGCACTATGATTTCATTTGTGTTAATTACTTGCTCTCTAATAACATCTTTTGCTTTTTTATCAATCCGCATGGCTTCAAAAGACGGATGCCGCATAATCCCATCCGTTGTCATTTCAGTAAAACTCACTTCGCAAACCAATTCTGGTTTCATCCAAATTGCTGTTGCATGGGGTGGATTGCGCTGAAAGCGTGATGATTTGTTTATGTCCGGCAGTTCTTTGAAGGGTGGAGTTTTAATTATGTAAGGCTTAAATTGTTTAAGCATTTCTATCTGCAGTTTATCATTAAAACCTGTTCCTACTTTGCCTGTATAAATCAACTCCCCATTTTCATAGAAGCCAAGTAATAATGAGCTGAATGATTTTGAGGAATCATCATTTTTAGTATAACCGCCAATTACCATTTCCTGTCTTTTATTGGCTTTAATTTTTAACCAATCCTTAGAACGACTCCCAGCAGAATAAACACTATCTGATTTTTTTGCGATGATCCCTTCCAATCCCATCTTCTTAACGGTTTCAAAAAATTCTATTCCGCTTACTTCAAAATTTTCGCTGAAGCGAATAGTGTCATTTTGAGGGATAATTTGTTTCAAAATGATTCTTCTTTCACTTAATGGTAGTTGCATCAGGTCTTTTCCATTTATCCAAAGCAAATCAAAAACATAAAAATATAGTACTCCATCGAATTCGCTTCTCCAGTTCTGTAAAGCACCAAAATTTGGTTTACTCTCTTCATCGAGTACTACCACTTCACCATCTACCACTGCATTAATGTTCCATTGCTGAAGGGATTTATGAACAGAATAAAACTTTTCGTCAAAAGATTTATCGTTTCTGGATTTTAATTCTACTTTATCTTTATTACAGAACGCAAGCGCCCGATAGCCGTCCCATTTTATTTCATATTGCCAACCTTCTTTATCAAAAGGCTTATCAACTATGGTAGCAAGCATGGGCGATAACTTAGAAGGGAATGTACTTCGTTTTCCTGCGGTAACAATAATATCAGGTATCGTTTTTTGTTCTTTTTCTTTTTTATTTCTTTCCGATGCAGCTTTTACATCACTGCGATCGTTGAGAGAAGTTTCTTTTTTGCTTTTAACTGAAGATTCTTTTACCCGCTTTGATCTGTAAAAATTAGTCGTTGTTTTTTCTACCTGTTCCAATGTTTTTTTGGAAATAACCGATTTGTCTTTCAAGATTATATCTTCTTTAGAAACATATTTATCTTTCACCTTAAAGAGCAGCCACGCGTTTTCTCCTCTGCCATGCGTTTTTACTAGGGCAAATTCACCTTTCAGTTTTTTTCCGTCTAATACAATATGCAACTTGCCGGCATGAATCCCTTTTCTTAATTCTTTGTCCTGCGTCTCTTTATCTGTACCATTTGCATCTGCGATCTCATAAAAACCTTCATCCCAAACGATAACCGTACCAGCACCATATCCGCTTGGAATTATTCCTTCGAAGTTTCTATAGTCATACGGATGGTCTTCTACCATCATGGCAAGTCGCTTTACATCTGGGTCAGTGGAAGGACCTTTAGGCACTGCCCAACTTTTAAGTACACCTTCCATTTCCAATCTGAAATCATAATGCAAATGCGAAGCAGCATGCTTCTGAATTACAAAGCGAAGTTTATCACTATCTGGATTACCGCCTTTAGGTTCCGGACTTTCATCAAAATTTCGTTTCTCTATATATTTAGTAAGTGCCATGTATATAGTTATTAAATTTTAAGCCACACTTTGCGAATTGTAACTACCTTACATAGTGGAGCATAGCTTCAAATTAATAATATAAAGGTAAGAAGCCCTCTTGTAATTATTATTATATAATTCCTGAAATAAATAACATAATTCTTGAATTATCTACAAAGATGCTACCATTATACGTATCGAGTTTAGTAATAATAGCGTCCAGGCTGGCACAACTGCGACGTCAATGGTAAACACTTAGGCTAACTTATTTGTATTCACGTTTAATACCGTATCTAAATTATGCAAAATAAAATATTAATTATGTAATATGTTCATTATAAATTCATTGTAAATTTATTTTTTTTTAAAATAAAAGGATAAAATAATAATTTAAAGAAACAGTAAAATGGAAAATGAAAAAACAATTCATGTGTTGAACGACCTAGTTGAAATTAATAACGACAGGATTGACGGGTATGAAACCGCGTCTGAAGAAACTGAGGAAGCAGACTTAAAAGCCCTATTTTTTCAATTCGGACAAACGAGCATGAAGTGCAAAGACGAATTAGCACAGGAAATAGTCAGATTAGGAGGTAAGCCCACAGAAAGTACAAGAGTAAGTGGTAAATTTTTCAGGGTTTGGATGGATCTCAAAGCAGCTCTAACTGGAAAAAATAGAAAATTAATTCTGGAATCCTGTGAATATGGTGAAGAAGCAGCTCAAAAAAGCTATATCGATGCTTTAAATGCTCGGGCCGATCATTTGTCGACAGAGCAAAAATCAATGTTAGGGGCACAACTTTCCTCAATTACCGCAGATCATATGAAGGTAAAGTCGATGATCACATCCTTAACTTAGCAGCATTTTCGGTGAATAGACAAGGCGGGAGAATTTAAATATTGTTCCGCTTTTTTTAACCTGTCGCCCGTAGCCGTAATAATTCCTATTTTTTGGTTGCAACACTAATGTTACATATATAAATCCCTAACCTGCGCTAAGTATTCCATCTCTTGAAAAGACATCAATTTAGCTTTTATCAATGATTTTTATTTTTACCTTCGAAGCGTAAAAAACTGCAATAATAACGCTACAATTAAGCATCTTATAAAATTTTAAATCAACAAATTACTATACTAAATTAAGAAAAAATAGTACCTTTAATTTATGAAAAAGCATCACAATATTGTTATAGCTGGAGCCGGTGGCATTGCCGAAGCTGTTTGTTTGTTATTGATAGAATGGAGTGAAGTACCCCCTACTCTTTTTATTGGTGACAGAACCCATTCAAAAGCAAAAAAAGTAGCGCATTGGATTCAAGAAGGAACAACAAAACCCTGTTTCATTAAGGATTTCCACCTTGCTGAAAAAGGTATAACGGATGAAATGAAAGCAATTTTGCTTCAAGGAGATATTATTCTAGACTGCCTTCCTGGTAGCCAAGCACCTAGAATAGCACAATTCGCCAAAGATTATAATTTGCATTATGCAAACCTTACTGAATATGTTTCAGAAACCGAAGAAATAATGACTTTGGCAAAAGATGCCAAAACTGGTTTTGTGCTTCAAACTGGTCTGGCTCCCGGCTATATAGACTTGCTGGCCAATGCACTTTTTCAACAGTTTTGTGCTGACTTTGAAATAGATAAAGTAGATAAACTGGAAATGAAAGTTGGCGCTCTGACCAATCATGCTGTTGCTCCGCATTATTATGGATTTACTTGGAGTCCGGTGGGAGTAGCTACAGAATACCTAAAGGAAACCATAGTCTTAAGGAATTTTAAAAAAACTACACTAGCATCATTATCGGAAAGAGCAACTATCATTATTGATGGCATTGCTTATGAAGACGATCTCACCTCTGGTGGAGCAGCCGATTTACCTGACGCATTATTGGGAAAAGTGCGCTCGCTTGACTACAAAACCTTGCGACATCCAGGTCATTATGATTGGATCCAAGAACAACTTATTAATTTAGGAAATTCACCTGACGGAATTAAAAGCCTTCAAGAAAAAATGGAAGGTATAATTCCTCATATTGAAGACGATAAAATTATTATATATGCCGCAGTTGAAGGTAAAGATGCTTCTGGAATTTTGCGCAGAAGAGAGATTGCAAAATGCATACTTCCTCAAAAAGTAGGAAAACATCAATTGCGAGCCATCCAAACTACTACGGCATCACCATTAGTGCAAGCAGCCCAATTGTTGCTCGAAACTCCTCATAACGGAGTTGTGTTGCAAAGCCAAATAGATCCAAAACAATTTTTAAATGGAAATTATATCGTACGTGTTTACGGCAAGATGTAAAAGAATAACCATATATAATGAAACATCTTTATTTCTTAATTAATTAAAAGGTAACGATTGGGCATCTTTAAATTGTCTGTGAGATTACTATTAAAATTATCGCTATCAAAGCTAAAAAAAGACCAGCAAAATTCATTTTGGTCATTTTTTCCTTAAAAATTAAAACTCCAACAAGGCTGCCAACAATAATTACGCCCATATTCATCCCTGCAAAAACAGTTGACGGATTTTGAACAAATGCTTGATGTGCTTTTAGATAGAAAAGAATATTTCCAAAGTTGAAAACACCAACCAAACCGCCGAAAAAAATATTTCTAATATTTAATGGCACTTTACTGATAGTTACTTCATAAATAACAGCCCCAACCATAATTAGCAGTGCAATCCCAAAAACAACAAATAATGAATTAGTATAAGGCAAACTTGTATAAAGGGCAATTTGTTTAAAAAGAATATCTATAACTCCAAAACCAAATAAAACTACTGCTGGATATATCCATTTATTTTCGGTGTTTTGAGAAGGCTTAACCAGAATGAGTAATAATGCTGGAAAACCAACCAAAATCGCTGCAACTTTTAACATATTGAAATCTTCTCTAAAGAGTAGCCAAGTTGCCAGAATAGGTATAAACAACGAAAGTCGTTGAGCAGCATCCGTTTTTACGATACCCATGTGTTTTATGGATGCAGCTAAAAAAAGAAATATAGTCGGCAACAAAATACCAATCGCGATGTAAATAGCCCATGGTGCCGAAGCTTCTATTGCATTAAGATCTGGACTGAAGAACAAATAACAAAGTATAAGGGCAAATATATAATTTGAGGCTACAATCTGTGTGTTACTTACATTATACTTCCGTGAAAATTTAAATAGTACACCAACAGTTACACTGCATATAATACTTAGAATTAGAAATAACATAGACAATATTTTGACTGTAAAACTACTATTTTATGTTTCTAAATTGTCTTTTAATTAAAGAAAAGCTTAAGGGAATAGTCAAACTCTTAAAATAAAAAACTGAATTAAAAAAATGTAATCACTAGATTTATGTAATTTACAGAAGGTAAAATAACTTTTTATTTTTGCATGAAGTGTAAATCATTAAAATATGGAAAAGTATTATTCTAAAAATAATGATCCACATCTTTCCATTTCGCGAAGATTAACGACGAAAAATCTCGAAAGAGCTAAAGCTTTATTTGCTTCAATAGACATCGATTTTTATTAATCACTCTTCAACCACCCCGTAATACTCATTCTGGTATTTTGGGTAACCAAAACTTCATGAACTAATTCATCACTCTTGAAAAAAACAGTTTTACCCTGAGTAGGTGAAATTTTCTGATTGTTATCCAATTGATGAATGAGTAATTCGCCACCATCACTTTCTTGCCAATTGCTGTTCAAATAACTAATCATGGAGTATTTTCGGCTGGGATTATTCTTGAACTGATCCAAATGTTTCAAATAAAAATCACCCGATTCATACAACGAATAATGAAATTCATACCCCGTTATTCCGGCATAACAACTTTGATTCAGATAAAGAATAAATGCCTCTATTTTAGCAAAGAATTCATTTTCGAATGCATTGTTGTGTTTTTTGTCAAGCCAATAAATAGAATCGCTCCGTATCGCACCATCAAAAGAAAGTTTTTCAGAATTTCCGATTCCTGCAGCCATCAATAAACGTTCCTGATTCAATGTAAGCAGGTTTTGTTTTAAGTTATTGGCCAAATCAGTACTTAAAAAATGTTCGGATATACCTACCTTATTTTCAATATAAGTAGCAATCAAATCCTCAAAGCTATTTTCCATATCTGTTTTTTATTGACTGTTTAGACTGCCAACGGGACAAGGTAGACTAATAAAAACCGTTAGAGACTGATTATAAAATAAATAAAAATATTTATTTATAATTCCTCGTTTTATTGCAATAAAAGAATAAGAAAAAAGGTTTAGAAATAAATCTAAACCTTTTTTATTTTATAATTTACTGATAAAGCTACCGTAAATATCCTTGAACTTATAGCCTTCGGAAAAGCGGTCTTTGCTCAATTTTTTATATTCTACCAAACCCCAAAGAATAAATTCTTTCATGAAAAATAGATCTTCTTTATCCAGCTGTGGTTGGTATTTCTTAATCAAAATTTCCAGCGGAACAATACTTCCTAATATTCTTTCATATTCTTCATTGGAACAATCATCCAATAATTCAAAACCACTTTCGGCAAAAAACCATTCGATGATATCCGTATAAGGCGTTTTTTCGTCTTGTCTTTCTAGTTTTTCAATTTTTGGAAAATAAGCAGGAAAGAAAGTATGAATCGCATCACTTAATAAATGTTGTGCCACAGCGGCTGCTCCCTCCTGCTCTCCTTCATAAACTAATTCGACTTTTCCGGTAATAGCGGGAATAATTCCCATAAAATCAGATAAACGTAAGGTTGTTTTATCTTCTCCAGATTTCAATGCTCTTCTTTCCGCTGTACTTAGTAAATTCTCCAAAGCAGTAATACTCAATCTGGCACTCACACCACTTTTATTATCAATATATTCGCTTTCTCTTGCTTCAAAACTGATTTGTTCCAATAAATCCCTAGCTAACGCAGGCACATGAACCATATCGCTTTGTACTGTATCCAATTTTGCTTCTTGTTCTGTAATGGTTCGAGCAATTTTAATAGTTTCCGGATAATGCGTTAAGATTTGGGAACCAATTCTATCTTTTAATGGCGTTACAATACTGCCACGATTGGTATAATCTTCAGGATTTGCGGTGAATACAAATTGCATATCGAGTGGCATTCGCAACTTAAAACCACGAATTTGAATATCACCTTCTTGCAGAATATTAAACAGCGCTACTTGAATTCGAGCCTGTAAATCAGGTAATTCATTGATGACGAATATACAACGGTTCGCTCTTGGTATCATCCCAAAATGTATCACTCGGTCATCTGCATAGGACAATTTCAAATTGGCTGCTTTTATCGGATCGACATCTCCAATTAAATCCGCAACGGTAACATCTGGTGTAGCCAGTTTTTCGAAGAAACGATCGCTTCTGTGCAACCATGATATTGGAGTTTCATCACCCTTGATTTCAATTATATCTTTGGCAAAACGCGAAATCGGTTGCAAAGGATCATCATTAATTTCTGAACCAGTTACAAATGGAATATATTCGTCCAATAATTCAATCATTTTGCGCGCCAATCTTGTTTTGGCTTGACCACGAAGACCCAACAAATTGATGTTGTGACGCGATAAAATAGCCCGCTCTAATTCTGGAATTACGGTATTCTCAAATCCATGAACGCCTTCAAAAGTAGCTTTTCCTGATTTTATTTTTTCTCTAAGGTTCGAACGCAATTCATCTTTAATACTTTTGCTTAAGTAACCTGATTTTTTTAATTCTCCGAGTGTTTTTATACTTTCTATTTTCATATTATTATTGAAATTATTATTGCTATTGATTGTCCATTTATTCTCGACTACGCTAGAACTCACAACTGACTCTATTTTATTCTCTTTTTACGATTTGTTTCATAATCTTCAAAAATCATTTCGCCAAGTCCTTTCAAACCGGTATAAAATGCTTTTCCTTGATTGGCTTCAGTAAACCGATTTACAAATTGCTGCAAATACGGATCATTGGCAATCATAAAAGTAGTTATTGGAATGTGTAATTTTCGGGCTTGTTGTGCCTGGTTGTAGCATTTATCTACAATATATTCGTCGAGTCCATTACTGTTCATATAATAGGAACCGTCCTTTTCCCGAACGCAGCTTGGTTTTCCATCGGTAATCATGAAAATTTGTTTGTTGGTATTTCGTTTACGACGGAGTATATCCATAGCAAGTTGCAAACCTGCGACCGTATTGGTGTGATAAGGTCCCACTTTCAGATACGGCAAATCCCGGATTGCAATCGTCCAAGCATCATTTCCAAAAACCAGAATATCTAAAGTATCTTTTGGATAACGTGTCGTAATCAATTCAGCAAGAGCCATCGCTACTTTTTTTGCGGGTGTAATTCGGTCTTCTCCATATAAAATCATACTGTGACTGATGTCAATCATCAAAACCGTACTCATTTGCGATTTATACTGCGTTTCTTCAACCACCAAATCATTTTCGGTCAACATGAAACTATCAACACCATTATTGATTTGGGCGTTACGCAAGCTTTCAGTTAAAGAAATTCGTTCCAATCCGTCACCAAAATGAAATTCTCGAAATTCCCCAGTATGCTCATCTCCGTTACCGGAATGTTTGGTTTTATGATTGCCACTTCCCGATCGTTTTAGATTTCCAAAAATATTGTCTAAAGCCTGTTGTCTAATAACGCGCTCTGTTTTGGCAGTAATTCCTATTCCTGAAGTTCCATCGTCTTTGAGTTCATCACGGATGTAGCCTTTTTTCTTTAGATCTTCGATAAAATCATCAATGGTATAATGTTCATCGGTGAGTTTATATTCTTTATCTAATTCACGCAACCAGTCGATTGCTTCATCAAAATCTCCTGAAGTGTGTACGATTAATTCTTTAAAAATACCAAAGAGCTTATCAAACGGAGATTGAAATGGGGCTTCGTATTGCTTGAAATAAAATCCTTTTTTATTGTCATTTTTCATAGACTTTAAAATTACATTATTTTAAAATGTAGTCTAGACAAACGTTTATTAATTTTTAGTTAAAACATAGAAAGCACACCAAGGAAGTTCTTAATCCGAAAAAAACTAATTAAAAAATCTCCCATTGACATAAAACCAACTTCCATTTTCAAGTTTAAAAGTAGAAAGTTCGTGATGAATTTGTTTTTGAAGTTTGCTGTCTAAAAAATAGGCTTTGAATTCTACTGTATTCTCGGTAATGTTTATAATTTCAAGTTTTTGCCATTTGTTGGAAATTGCCCAATCTAGAATTTCGGCTTTAGAATAATATCCTCTCTCAGATACCTGTGTTGTTACCAATAAATAATCAACTTCCTGCGTTACATAAGCGGAATATCTGGAACGCATTAAAGTTTCAGGAGTTGGTGATTTTTGAATGCCTTTAATAATTGGTTCACAACAGTCCTGAAAGTTTTTTTGGGAGTCACAGTAACATTTTTTTTCAATCATTTTTTATATAAAACCTTTTAAAGTGTACCTGTTACTTGTCCGTCAAGCGCAATTATTTTCTGATGCAATTGATTCAATAATACTTGATACTTACTAATTTCGATCAAATCTTCATCTTCTTCAGCAAAGTCAAGTAATTCATCAAGTTCTTCACTAACTTCAACTAACTTATTGTTAGCTTCCTTAGCATTTTTATTGGCAATAAAATCAATTATTTCTTGAACACCATTTTTTAACTCTGAAAATTTATTGTTTTCCATCTTTTATTATTTTTCTAAAGCCTTATCTTCATTGAACTTTTTAGTAATTTGTTTTAGTTTTTCCTTTCTAAGAATTTCAGCTTGTTTAACTTTATCCTGAGCTTTATGCAACTTATCGTTGTGTTTTTTTATGTTCCTCTCGTTATTTCTACTCATGACACTTTCCTTTAAATTATCAAACCAATTATTTGACTTAAGAATTTATGCAAAGTTCGGGTTATTTATTGAAATTCAAATTATTTTTAATTATAGTTTTTTTCTTTTAAAGACCATTTCTCTGGTCTTAAATTTAAAATTTATCACAAGTCAGATACTTTTTTTTACAATTATTAGTTTTAAATTGAAAATGACATTTCAATAAATAAGATTAATACGATTAAAAAAAAATAATACGTTAAAAATTAACAAAGTAACTATGATGAAAAATTTCATGCTGTTATTCTATTTTTTTTATACATTTATTTTTATAAAACTATTAAGCTTCATCAATCCTCCCAAATAGCATAAATGGATCATAAAAAACAACCTAAGTTCATCAGTTGGTTCTTAAATAGACCAAAAACCACCGGGATCCTTACGTTTCTATTCCTAAGTTATATTGCGTGTTTTATCGTCTCGCAACAGTATAAACTTTTAAAAGAGGACAAGCAACGAGAAATGAATACTATACTTCAAGTTGTGAATCAAAATATCGAACAATCACTCAAAAACTGCTATACTACTTCACTTACACTAGGATTAACTATCAATGACAAAGGTGTTCCTAAAAACTTTGATTATGTAGGAAAAAAATTGATGGAGCTAAACCCTGCTATCAATGCAGTTCAATTAGTTCCTAATGGGGTTATTAAGTATATTTATCCAATGAAGGGGAATCAATTAGCCCTGAATCTAAATATTTTAGAGCCTCCCTATAGGAAAGAAGCCTTAGAATCTATTGAAAATCAAAAGATGTATTTTGCCGGTCCATTAAAATTAAAACAAGGCGGAATGGGAATTGTGGGTAGATTTCCTGTTTTTAGAAATAATGTTTTTTGGGGATTTTCTGCTGTAATCATTAAATTAGAAACTTTTTTAAAATCTTCAGGAATTAATAATGTTGATGAGTCAAAATATTATTTTCAGTTTTCAAAGAAAAATGTTATTGACCAAAAAGAAGTTTTTTATTTACCTAATAAAAGTAATTTTTCTAAAAAATATCATATCTCTACCTATATTACTGATGGAGGCTGGAAATTATACCTAATATCGAAACACCAAAATTATCTTTATTACCCAATTTTAATTCCAGCAATTATAGGACTTATTATGGCAGCCCTTTTTGGTATCTTACTATATACTCTTTTAAAAATACCCAAAGAATTACAGTCTTTAGTAAATGTGCAATCCACCAAACTTTTGAATTCTGAAATAAAATTTGAAGCAATTTTTGATCAGGCAGCTGTAGGAATTGCCTATATCGATTCTTATTCCGGTAATTTCATTGAGATAAATAAACAATATTGTCATTTGTTAGGATATTCTCATCAGGAAATGAAAGTGAAAAATTTTCAATCAGTCACCTTTCCAGATGATTTAGAAGAAGATTTAACGAATTTAGAAAAACTAAGAAAGGGCGAAATTAGATCCTATTCTTTAGAAAAAAGATATTTAACAAAAGCTGGTACTATAATATGGATCAATCTTACCGTTTCTCCGCTTTGGAAAATTAATGAAAAGGTAACCTCTCATATCGCAATTATTGAAGACATTTCATTAAAAAAAGAAACTCAAGAACTAATTAAAAAAGCAGAAACGCGATTTAAAAGTTTATTTGATGATTCCCCTCTTCCTTTAAGAGAAGAAGATTTTTCGGAAATTAAAAAATACCTTCAGAAGCTAAATCTAATCGATGAAAAAACAGAAATAGTTTCTAACTACTTTCACAACAACCCAGATGTAATTACTAAATGTAATTCACTAGTTAAATTGATTAATGTAAATAATGCATGTCTCAAACTTCATAAAGTCAAAACTAAAGAAGAATTAATTAATACTGAATCTAATCTATTTGATTCAAGATCTACGGATGATTTCATTAAACATTTAATTGCAATTACTCAAGGTAAAAAGCAATTTAATATAGACTCCAGGATAAAAAATGCCGAAGGAGAATATCGAGATGTAAATTTAAGATGGAATGTAATTCGAGGTTATAGAAAAACATTCGAACGAATTATTGTCTCTACAGAAGACATTACGCTGCGCAGAGCCACTGAAAAAATTATTCTCGATACGAAACAAAGAGTGGAATCATTGATTAATACAATTGACGGAATTGTTTGGGAGTGTAATATTGAGAGCTTTTTATTTACTTTTATCAGTAAAAAAGTAGAATATATTTTAGGTTATACTCCAGAAGAATGGATTGCAAACCATACTTTTTGGGCAGACCATATTTATGCTGATGACAAAGAATGGGTTCAAAATTATTCTAAATTGCAAACCGAAGCTCATTTAAATCATGATTTTGAATATCGAATGATTGCAAAAAATGGAGCCGTTATTTGGGTAAGAGATATAGTAAACATAGTTTTTGAAAATGGTAAAGCTGTAAGTTTACGTGGAATTATGATTGACATCACTAAAACTAAAGAAGCTGAAAAAGACTTGAATAATTCCTTCAATTTAGTCACTGAACAAAATAAAAGACTGCTCAATTTTTCCTATATTGTTTCTCATAATTTAAGATCGCATACCAGTAATATTGCATCAATTATGTCTTTAATTGAATCTTCTGAATCAGAGGAAGAAAAAGACCAAATGATACAATTATTGAAAACTGTCTCCAATTCGCTCAATCAAACAATGCTTCATTTGAATGAAGTCATAAATATTCGTAATAATATTGGTTTAGTTTCTGAACCATTAAATTTGCAACAATATATTGATACAGTCCAAAATGTACTACATGAACAAATAACATCTAAAGATGTTGCTATTTCTACAATGATGCCAAAGGATATAATCATAAATTATAATCCAGCCTATCTAGAGAGTATTCTTTACAATATTATTTCAAACTCTATTCGATACAGTCATCCGGAACGTAAACCAACCATATTAATAAAATGGTTTATGGAAAACGATATGAAAATACTTCAAATTTCTGATAATGGAGTTGGGATTGACCTCGTGAAAAATGCAGATAAAATTTTCGGGATGTACAAAACATTCACTAACCATATAGATTCAAAAGGAATTGGTCTATTCATAACAAAAAATCAAATTGATGCCATGGGTGGAAATATAACTGTGGAAAGTGAGCCTAATATAGGGACTACATTTAAAATTTATATCCAATGATAAAAAAAGCAATCTGGGTAGTAGACGATGATGCTATTTACCAAATCATAGTTAACAAGATCATTCAAAGATCTGAAATATTTTCAGTAATCTCTACATTCAAAAATGGAAAAGATGCTATTGACGCCTTACAAAATTCATTAAAAAACAATAAATCTCTTCCTAATATAATTTTACTAGACATCAATATGCCAATAATGGATGGATGGGAATTTATGGAAGAAATGCAATTGTTGAAATCTCAAATAAGCAAACAAATAATTATTTACATAGTTAGTTCATCTATAGCTGTTGAAGATAAAAATAAATCAAAAACGTATCCAGATATTTTAGGCTATTTATCTAAACCTATCACGAACGAGGATTTAATAATGATTGCTGCAGATGATTAAACTATTTCCCTTTTTATTTCTTCTAAAGTTTTATTAGTAAAAATTAGCTCATTTATTATTTGTTGACGCAAAACCTCTAAATCATCATAATCGAAATACTTAGCCCATGAAGTCAAGTTAATTAAATTCCGAATTTGCTTGATTCGTTTACTGGTTTCAAAACTTGTCCGAAGTATCGCTTTATTATCACATTTCAGATTGTTTTTATGTTGATAATTGGCCGTTTTTTTGGTATAATTTACTTCTAAATAATACAATTCCTCAACCGCATTATCGGGGTAAAAATTAGTCCAAGGAGCAAAACCTAATTTTATTTTAGAATCAGTTTCAGGTTCCAAAGGTTCTAAACGCCATTTACTGTTAGCCAATCGTCCCCAGTGATTTGATAAACGATACATCCCCACTTTAGTATAATAATATTTACTTCCCGATTTACTGGCGTATTGAAGCTCTAATCCATTTATGCTATCTAAAGACACTTCATCAAAAACACAAAAAGTATTTTTGAAAGAATTCGGGTTGGGACGAAATATTTTTTCCATTAAACAAATATAATCAGAAACTCTAAAATATAGCAAGACAACTAATATTTCATTAACTTTGTCAACTAGAATTACTTTAAATAAATTGATTATGACTAAAGCTTCCGAGGAAAGAATGTTACAAAAAGGTGTTTACACCGGAATTATGGAACAAGATGAAAACAACAACTTTTTTTGTGGTGAATATCTTTTAGACTATAAAATGGCCCAAAAACATACTATTGGTGATTGGATTACAATAAAATCAATAATTGAAAACCCAAGCGACATCAATTATAATAAATATCCAAAAAAATCTAAAAATTTCGATAAAGCCAATAATAAACCACAACAATAGTATCTTTTGATTTTGATTTTTCAAAAAAAACAAAATTCAAGTTCTTTTTTTTGAATATTTTTTTATCACAAACCAAAAATTTAAAAAAAAGTGTACCTTTGCAAAAAATTTGTCGATTTTGAAATCAAATTATATTGATTTTATATTAAAAGACAAGTAGTTACCTTATTTATGAAAAAAATAGTTGAATACCGCAAACTACTAAATGTAGAAAAAACTGCTGAGCTTAAAGAATTAAAAACGATTTATCGTAATGCGATGAAAGAAGCGCATCCTGACAAATTTCAAGGAAATGACGAAGGATTAAAAGCTGCAGAGGAAAATAGTAAAAAAATTATTGAAGCGTACCACTTTTTGGTAAGTATCAATCCTGAAACTCTTAAACTAAACCTACCTGAATATACTGAAACAATAGCAACTGCTACAATTTCAGATTATAAATTCGTTGAAGGTAGATTAATTATCAATTTTTCAAACGGAAGCGTTTACGAATACATTAGTGTTCCTAAAGCAACTTATGTAAAAATGGTAAATGCTGATTCTCCTAGTAGATTTGCAAAAAGACATATCCTTAATTCTTTTACATGGAGAAAAACAATCAATCAAGATTAATTTTCAAAAGAATATAGAAAACATTTAAGCATCCTTCAAAAGGGTGCTTTTTTATTTTTAACCCGTTTGAAAAAAAGAGGTTTTAAAAAATTAAACAAACAATTATTGCATAATCCCCTTTTTTAGCAATTTAAATAAGACTTAAAAAAATCATTTTTAATTTTTTAGTTTAAGCTAAAAAATAGGATATTTTCACTAAAACCATACCCTTAAAAAAATCTGTTTAATTCTTTAATAAAATACACTTACATAAAACATATTCCTCGACATAATTAAGAATGAAAAATTATAACAAAAATTTAGGTCATAAAAGTATTTATAATTTATAATTTTAAATACTTTTGCACACTTAACTCAATTAACTAATTAATAATGAAAAAACTAATTTTATTACTTTCGGCTGTTGTAATATTGACTTCTTGTACCAAAGATAAATACACCATTTCTGGAACAGTAACTGGATTTGAAAACGGAAAAACAGTAATCTTGGAAACCCAGAATGAAAATGGAACATTAATCGCTGTTGATACTGTAAAAGTGGAAAATGGTAAATTTGAAATCAAAGGAAAAGCTATAGAGCCTTCTTTTCACACCTTACAAGTAGAAGGAGCACAAGGAAAAATACCTTTTATTTTAGAAAATGGTGATATTAGCATAGTTGTAAACAAAGACAGTATTCAAAAATCCAAAGTTTCTGGAACTTATAATAATGACGAATATGTAACTTTCAATGAAGAAATCACAAAAGTTCAAAAGAAATTAATTGATTTTCAGACTAAAAATATGCAAGCGATGAATACTGCTCAACAAACCAAAGATACTATTGTTATCAATGGATTGATGAAAGAGTTTTCTAAAATTCAAGAAGAAGTAGGTGTAGCTTCAAAAGCTAAATACGTAGCTTATGCTGAATCTCACCCAAAATCATTCATTTCTGCTTTAATTATCCAAGGAATGCTTAATGACCCTAGTACAGATCTTACAAAATCTGAAAAATTATATAATGGTTTAGAAGAATCATTAAAAAATACAAAACCAGGTAAAGCTATTAAAACTAAACTTGCTGAAATGAAATCACCATCTGTAGGAGCTACACCTCCTGCACCAACTCAAGCTCCAACTGCTGAAGGTAAATGAAGATCAGATTTTTCAGGTCCTAATCCTGAAGGGAAAGTAATTTCTCTGAAAGAATGTTTGGGAAAAGTTACAATTGTTGATTTTTGGGCTTCTTGGTGTGGACCATGTCGCAAAGAAAATCCAAACGTAGTGGCAATTTACAAAGAGTTACATGCTAAAGGGCTTAACATTGTTGGCGTTTCTTTAGATAAAGATGCTAAAGCTTGGAAAGAAGCAATTGCAAAAGACAAATTGACTTGGAACCATGTTTCTAATTTAAAATTTTGGGATGAGCCAATAGCTGCACAATATAAAGTTCAATCTATTCCGGCAACTTTTATTCTTGATGCATCAGGAAATATAGTAGCAAAAGATTTAAGAGGCGACGAATTAAGAGCAAAAATTATCGCGCTTTTAGCAAAATAAGGTACTTAAATCAAATAAAACAAAAAATCTCCCTAGTGGAGATTTTTTTATTTTATTCAATACCAATACTTTAAAAATAATACTAAAATTAAGTGCAAATATAGTTTGGAAACTTCAAAACAGTTTATATATTTGCACCCGGTTAGCAACAATAAGCAATGCTTGTTGAGTCTTGGGGAGATACTCAAGCGGCCAACGAGGGCAGACTGTAAATCTGCTGTGTAAACTTCGCAGGTTCGAATCCTGCTCTCCCCACTAAAGCTCTTCAAGAAATTGAGGAGCTTTTTTTATGCAAAATAATAGCCTTACATGAATGTGAATCTTCTTGATTTATTATAAAAAAAATCCCGCCCCTTTCTAAAAAAGTGAGACGGGATTTTCTATTTATAATTTTATTTTATTATTCTAAAATAAAACTCACACTTACGTTAGCCGTAATATTGATTTCTCCCACTGCAAGCGTTTCTCTGGGTACTACAGCATCACTCATTTCCATTGTTTTCATGGCAGCATATCGAATCGGCTGTGGATAAAACGTTTGTGAATTATCCGATATCGTCATCGCACGACCCACTTTTTGTCCTAAAACTAAAACATAGTCCTCCGCTTTTAATTTAGCCTCTTTCATCGCTAGTTTTCTAGCATCAGATTGATATTGCGCCAATTTTGAAGATTGAAAGGTTACATTATCAATTCTATTGATTCCTTCATCTACTAGCCCTTCCATCAATTCATCATATTTTGATAAATCTTTCAATAGAATTTCGATAGTCTGAGTTGCATTATAATTGTGTTTCTTTTTTTCATAATCGTATTCTGGATTTAGGGAAACACGTTGCGTTTTATAATCAGCAGGATCTAAGTTCATTTTCTTTATAAACCTTAATACTGCTTCGATCTTTTGGTCATTTTGTTTTTTAACCTCTTTGGCATTATTCCCTTTTGTTTCAATAGTTGCGACTATTGTAGCTTGATCCGGAACAACTTTTACTTTGCCTTCTCCATTTACACTAATTTGAGGAACTTGTTTCATTTCTTGTGCATATGACATAGACAGGAACATGATCGATAGTAATAGTAATGCTTTTTTCATTTTGATACCGATTTAATTGTTTTTTGTTGTAATTCTCTTTCAAAAGTTATGCCATTATAGTTTTCCCATTTTTTCCATCACAAAAAGAATAACTATGGGAATTGCCAATAATATGACCATTAAAGT
The DNA here is from genome assembly GCF_048158655.1 of Flavobacterium algoriphilum. Lineage (NCBI taxonomy): Bacteria > Pseudomonadati > Bacteroidota > Flavobacteriia > Flavobacteriales > Flavobacteriaceae > Flavobacterium > Flavobacterium algoriphilum. The sequence goes on along the minus strand of NZ_JBLNKY010000003.1, from coordinate 255,844 downwards.
GTGATCTACGAATAATTGAGGCTCTTTGATAAGTGTTATCAAATAACCACCAACAGCACCTCCAAAATGAGCAGTATGACCAATATTATCATTCTTAGTTTTCATTCCATAAATAGAATACAATAAATACAGGATTCCAAAAAGATAAGCAGGAATTGGAATTACAAAAAAGATACCCAACATCATATCCGGTTGTAATAATATTGCCGAATATAAAACTCCGGTTACGGCTCCCGATGCTCCAACAGCTCTATAATTATATTGATCTCTATGGAAAAGCATTGTCAACAAACTCCCAAAAACCAGACTTCCAAAATAAATCAATACAAAGGATATAGCACCCAAAAATCCAATAACAACAGGTGCAAAAAAATAAAGTGTCAACATGTTAAAAATCAGATGGGGTAAATCCGCATGAAGAAAACCGGACGATAACATTCTTATTTGTTCGCCAGCACGAATACTTCCGACATGAAATTCATATTTTCTAAAAAAGACAAGATCATTAAATCCCTTGTAACTAATTAAAACATTTACAACAATTATTGCTATTAAAAAGGTATTCATAAAGTGTGTTTATTGTGAATTGTAAATATAGTCATTCTCAAATGCAGACACAGTAACTAGTCAAAATTTAACTCGCTGTCTATTTTTGCATTATATTTGCAAAAAAAAATTACTGCATGCAATTTCTTATTTTTATTATTGCTTACCCCTTTCTTTGGATTGTTTCTATGCTCCCATTTCGTGTTTTTTATTGGTTATCCGATGTGGTTTACTTTCTAGTATATTATATAATTGGGTATCGAAAGCAAGTGGTTCGAGAAAATCTAGCGATGGCTTTACCTCATCTTAATAAAGAAGAACGTCTTATTATCGAGAAAAAATCCTATCACCATTTATGCGATATGTTTATGGAAATGATAAAAACCATGACTATTTCATCTGAAGAAATGAATAAGAGATTTGTAATAACAAATATAGAAGTTATTAAGGAATACGAAAAGAAGGGAAAAAGTATTATGCTTATAGCGTCCCATTATGCAAGTTGGGAATGGTTAATTACCATGAACCAAAAAATAACTTTTCAAGGTGTCGCTGTGTATAAACAATTAGCCAATAAATATTTTGATAAACTCGTTAGAGATATCCGATCAAAATACAATACTGAATTAGTTCCAACCAATAAAACAATTCCATTAATTTCAAGTAATCAAAAAAATAATATTCATTGTGTGTATGGTTTAGCCAGTGATCAATCCCCAAAAGCAGACCGGATATTTCATTGGGATAGCTTCATGGGTATTGAAGTACCGGTTCATACCGGTCCCGAAATGTTAGCAAAAAAACATGATATGACTGTTGTTTTTGCAAAAGTAAAGAAGTTAAAAAGAGGTTATTATGAACTTACTATAATTCCTATTAGTGATAATCCTAAGTCAATTCCTGATTTTGGAATTACACATACTTATATTAAGGAAGTTGAAAAACAAATTCGTGAAGCTCCGGAATATTATTTCTGGACTCATAAAAGATGGAAACACAGAAAATAGTTTTCAGTTCTCGGTATCAAGCAAAAAAATCACATAGTATAAACAATAACGTTAATACTATATGCTTTTTTAACTAAATAGATAATGCGGTTTTTATCACCTGAAGAAACACGGAATACCGCAAAAAATCGTCTTCCAAAGAAACAATAGTTTTTAACCAAAAAGTTTGAATGGAATTGTATTCCATCTACAAAATAAAAACAATTGGTTTATTTTGGGCTGGAATAATGATAAAATATTTTAAATCTTCGGCCACTTTTAAATCTAAGGTTCTTTATAATTTATAGCAACGCCTGTAATTCCTGTTCCATCAGAAATCAAAATAGTGTTAGCACCTAACGTAAATAGGACTGAAAAGTATAAAAATTGTAATTATTGATCCCTTTATATTTCTAACTTTCATTACTGTATTTTTTAGACTGTAACTACTGCCAAAAAAAACCAACAAAGAAATTAATCTCTATTGGTTTTAATTGTTAAAAAAATATAAGGTTGGTTTATTTATTTATTCCAAACTCTACCTGCAAAAGCTGTATCAACTTCAGCGTTAGTAATGTGATTGGAGTAATTACTCATTAATTTTACTGCAATTCCCGCAATAATACCTAATACATGCACCTCTTCGTATCCAGCTGCTAAAAAAGAATCTACGTCTGATTGTGCAGCATTACCACGTGTTGAAGTAAGGATTCTTGTTAGTGTGGACAATGCTGCTAATTTTACATCCGGAACATGTTTTCCATCACGGATTGCGTCTGTAACTTCAGTTGGAACTTTTGACATTTTATCCGCAATAAAACTATGAGCTGCAACGCAGTACTCACAGTTATTCTCAAAGGCTACTGATAAAAAAATAACTTCCTGCTCCACAGAATTAAAACCTGAATTAGCTCTGAAACTATTGTAAGAATAAATATAGGAATCCAACAAAGCAGGATTTTGTCCCATTTTTGTGTACATATTAGGAATAAAACCTAAACCTTTTTGCGTTTTATCAAAAATTTCCTGTGAGATTGGAGAAATTGAATTGTTTTCTAATTTTAAATGTGCCATTTTTTTATTTTTTAAATTAAATAACGGCAGTGCTATCTAACATTACAAAGGTAATTTGAATAGGTCGAAAAACTTTTGTAATTAGTTCAATAATTTGCATATTTGGTTCAATCGATACGCTGAAGGAGCACAATTAAATTTATCATGAAAGAGATTGGAAAAATTCGCTAAATCGTTAAAACCGCAGTCAAAAGCAATATCCGTTATTCTCTCTTCAGAAATCAATAAAAGATCCGCTGCTTTTTCTAGCTTTTTATTCCGAATATAATTCGCAGGACTATCATTATAATTTTTTTTGAATTCTCTTTTAAAAGAAGAAAGGCTAAGATTTGTCATTTGAGCAAATTCATCGGTGGTAAAGTGGGAAAATAAATTATTCTCAATAACTTGTTTAAAAGAGTAACTTGTAGGAGAAAAAAGTTGAGATAAAATTTGCTGAATTACAGGAGCATTTTTTGTCTGACACAATAACAAAATGATCTCTTTTAACTTTATGACCAAAATATCCTCATTAATAAGCTTTGGATTATCGAAGTAAAACAACATGCCTTCAATGTATTTTTGTATTAAAAAATCATTATTGATTTTTCCTAAACTCACACTTAGATCTCTTTTCGCTGGCTCTTGAAAAATCTTAGGTAAATCCGTATCATAAATTTTTTTTAGGATTTCAGGATGAAAATGAACAATAACAATCTGGTTATTTTTTGATGTTGTACTATTTCTAATTTGGCTAAAATAATTACCACATTTTAACATTACAGCATCGTTAACTGGAATAGTTATGCTTCTATCTTCAATTTCATACTTAATTTGGCCTTCCACCATGTAAATAAAGCAAGCTTCATCTGGCATTGGATTTGGTATTTTAAAAGGGGCTTCAATAATCACTTTCTCAAAAATGATTTTTCCAAATAATTCATATTGTTTTCTAAAGAGTATCATTATTTTGTATTAGTTGTCGTTATTGACTTCAGAAAATTTCAACTACAAAATTAGCCTTTTTTATTTAAGTTAAAAAACTATAGGCTTTTACAAGCTTAAAATGGAATTTTATCCTATCTAGTTAAATTCGTAACATGCTGACGCATATATTTATAATACTTTTTTATACAAATTACCTTTGTTATATGATAATCTAAAAAAACTAAAGAAATAAACGTTTAGTCTTATAAAGAAAACCAGTTTTTAATCATTTCATCTTCTAACGGTTGTGCGTTCTTATTTACAAACTCATTTGTAGCCGAATTATAATCATAATCCAAAGCCCAAGTTTTATGGTTTTCAGCCAATGCTTTTATTCCGTTACAAACAAATTCAATTTCAGCATTTGTAGTTGTAGGATGAACAGACATTCTAATCCAACCCGGTTTTCTTACTAAATCTCCCAGAGTAATTTCATCAATTAATTTATGGGAAGTTTCCTGATCAACATGCAATAAAAAATGGCCATAAGTACCCGCACAACTGCAACCGCCACGAGTTTGGATTCCGAATCTATCATTCAATACCTTTACACCTAAATTGAAATGTAAGTCTTCTATAAAAAAAGAAATTACTCCTAACCTATCGCGATGCTGACCCGCTAGAATTTTAATATTTGGGATATTCCCCAGAGATTCGAAAACAATAGTAACGATTTCATGTTCCCTTTTTAAAATATTTTCAATTCCCATTTGCTCCTTCAATTGGATCACCAAAGCGGTTTTTATCACCTGAAGAAAACCTGGTGTCCCACCATCTTCCCTATCTTCAATATTATCAATGTATTTGTGTTCGCCCCAAGGATTTGTCCAGCTTACCGTTCCTCCTCCCGGATTATCTGGAATCAAGTTTTGATATAATTTTTTATTAAAAACTAAAACGCCAGAAGTTCCCGGTCCCCCCAGGAATTTATGAGGTGAAAAGAAAATTGCGTCCAAATAACTTTCGGGATCTTCTGGATGCATGTCTATTTTTACATAGGGCCCTGAACAGGCAAAATCTACAAAGCAAAGTCCGATATGTTGATGCATCATTTTAGCGACTTCATGATAAGGTGTTCTAATTCCGGTAACATTAGAACAAGACGTTATGGAAGCGATTTTAAAACTTCTTTCTTTATATTTTTCTAATAAAACTTCCAGATTTTGAATACTAAATAATCCATCTTCACTTGATGGAATAACGACAACATCGGCAATAGTTTCCAACCAAGAAGTCTGATTGGAATGGTGTTCCATGTGCGAAATAAAGACAATCGGTTTCTTTTCAGCAGGAATATTAATGAAATCCTTTAGGTTTTCTGGTATTTTTAATCCTAAAATTCGTTGGAATTTATTGACAACTCCAGTCATTCCAGTGCCATCATTAATCAAAACATCCTCATTATTAGCATTTACATGCTTTTTAATAATGTTTCGTGCCTGATGGTACGCTTTGGTCATTGCTGTTCCGGAAACCGTAGTTTCAGTATGAGTATTGGCCACAAAAGGACCAAACTCATTCATCAACTTTTCCTCAATAGGACGATACAACCGACCACTAGCTGTCCAATCCGTATAAATAATTTGTTTTTTTCCGTATGGAGATTCAAAATCTTGATTAATCCCTATTATATTCTGACGAAACTTTTGGAAGTAAAGTTCTAATTGTGTTGGCGTTTCGATTGTAGTCATTGCAATTTAATTTAACTCAAAGGTATTATTATTTTATGAAATTGAGAATGTAGCAGTTTGTTATTTCTGAAAGTGAATTACTTTTAATAATTTCATTTCTTTGAGGTTTCCCGTAAAATAATGTTAAACAAAGGAAATACTTTTGTATTCTCTTTCATAAATTAATACCACATTTTATCATGGATGACAATATCATTCTACAGGAAAAATTACATTCCTTCTCTGAAGAAGAATTAACTCAATATATTTATAAAAATGTTGATTCATTAACAACAATAACCTTTAGTGCTTTAAAAAAGGAAATCGCCGTCAGAAAAGATTTACCCAATGAAGTTAAAATGTTGATTGGAAATATTCAAGATTTAAGAAATCAAAATTTCATCAATGAGATATTCCCTTACCTATATTCTAAAAACAAGAAAATAAAAACTGTTGAAGATTTGATTGCTGATTTGAAAAAAAATGAAATTTATGAACCCGAAATTAATTCATTATTGCAACAATTACCTGAAATTATTGAAATTAATACTGTCCAATCAAATCCTAAAAATTCATTAAAAATATTTGGCCTATTATTTAGTATCATTCTTACTGTAATATCCTTCAATCTTCTCGCAACATCAGGAGTGGTTATTTACATAATTTGTGCGCTAACCGCACTTTACATCATTGTTAGTGGAAATGAATATTCTCGTATTAATAAATTAAAAATTAACATCGAGTTATATCTGGAAAGTATCAAACACATCCCCAAAATAGAGTCTGAATTATAAAATAACAACCTGTTCATCTAATTAATTTAAATTAAAAATACAGCTAATCCAAATAAAATAAATAAACCCCTTTCGAAGTACTTCATTCTGAAAGGGGTTTATTTATTTTATTTAGATTTACAATCGGATAATTTTAAGGTTATAAATCGAACCCTACTGAAAACTGCCAAACTCTATTTTGGGCTTTTCCATCATCGTACAAATCACCCAAACCTAAATGATAACGCACGCCTAAACTTACTCCAGAATCAGTTTTAAAACCTCCTCCAAAATTAACTCCCCAATCAAAACTATTCGGATCGTACTGCTGTGAGCTACTAAAAAGTCCATCATATTCTTCTTTATGTGATACTGCCAAACCAATTTGGGGTCCTGCTTCCAAAAAGAAATTTTGAGATGGATAGGCTTTAAGCATCAGTGGTAAATTGATATAATTTAGCTTTTGGGTAAAAGTGCCATTGCTATTTGTAATTACATATCCTTGTTGAGAATAAGACAATTCAGGTTGAATAGAAAAGATTTCACTTATAAATGACTCGCCATAAATTCCTACATGAAAACTATGTCGCTGTTCTGTCTCTCCTTCACCATCAAAACTTACGGCTGCTAAATTATAGCCTCCTTTTATCCCACCATTCGATTTATGGGTAGTACTTTCCTGCGCACTTATTGTTGAGGCTATTCCAAAGAATAAAGCTATTGTTAAAAATTTTGTTATCATCTCTTTCATATTATACTATTATTTAAATTTTACTTTCCTCCATTGGCACGTAGATCTGCAATACATTGTGCATCCAATTGTGGTGCTGAACCTCCGGAAACCATATTCGAAATACCGCCTCCTGTTTCTGAAGACCAATACATCAAACACGTTTTTTCAATACAATGTTTTGGATGTTCTATATCTTCGTGATTGCTTTGTAAGGCTGTGCCAAGGTTTGTCAATCCAAGAATATGTCCAAATTCATGGGTGATTACGGTTGTTTCTAATACACTTCTGTTGGGTTTAAATGGACTGTCGCTTAAACCTTGAATAGTTTGTTCATAAATAACAAAAGAAGTATTTCTATATGCCGTTCCAAGAATAACAGAAGTATCAGTATCCTTCGAAGATTTTCCATCTGCAAAAAATGCCCAAACCGCTATTTGATCCGAAGTGTTGTATTTAGTTCTCTTAGCATCTTCAATACTTACAATCTCCTCATTGGTATAAGGCGAATTTCCTGGCGATGGTATAGACCGCTTTATAACATTAATACCGTTTGGTTTGTATGTTCTAGCTGTAAGAAAGTTTACAAAATTATTAATTGCTGTACTGCTTGGTTCAAAACCGGCTACATACACCACTTCAATAACCATGCTCTTGAACTTTTTATCCGATAATAAATCATTCGAAGAACTTCCTGTTTGCTGTTTATTCGTATTCGGATTTAGTGCAACTGAGTTATCTATGGGATCATCTTTTGAACAGGATACTACTGAAAGGAATAAACCTATAGTCAGCAGCGTAAGTACTTTTTTCATTATTATCTTTATTATTATGTTATTTATATAAAAACAGCTACACTATTTTAGGCAGCTGTTCTTACTAAACTACCAACTTAAATCTAGCTATATTTGTTTTAATACTAATGTTACTGCTGCATTAGTAGAACTTTGCAATGTGATTGTCGAAGCAGTAAAACTTGTTACTTTCCAATTATTATTTAATGACGTAAACGTAGCGTTTCCAGTAAAATTTAGTTTTAGCAAAACATCTAATTCCGAGCTTACCGCATAAGTACCATTCACAGTTGTACCCAATAGATTTATTGCTGTTACCGATAAATTATTTGCAAAATCTACCGTAAAATCTTTATAATTTGTTGCTGAGTTAACTCCTGCGCTTACAAAAGAATCTACTTTAAATTTTCCATTAACTAAAATAATTTCTAATTTTTTTGAATTTTCAACCGCTGCCGCCATTGTTGCTTCAGTTTTTAGCGATGCGTCTATATTTGATTGCAATTCCGCATCACTTGAAACAGTTGTTTTCGTTCCATCGGCAATTGTAACTGAAATTGGATATTTCACCGAATATAATTCTGCACTACTTACATTAGACACATACGTATATAATTGTTGTTCGGATGTGATGACAATACTTCCTGTTTGTTGTAAACTTAAATTATACGTTAAAATTGTAATTGGAAAGCTGATATTTACCGAAGAAATAGCATCCTGACCAGAAGCTTCAGCTGATGTACACGCATTAAGAATCGCATTATATTCGGTTTGATTAGTAACGGTGGCTTCTGTATAATTACTTAATTTAACTTTTAAAGGAAATTGAAATACAACAGTATCTTGATCATTATTAGACTGTCCTAAAATAGTAATAACTTGTTGGTAATTCAATTGACTTAGAATAGAAACCTGAATCCCATTTACTCTGGCTGATGCCGGCAATACAATAGAAGAACATGATGCTCCATCCAAGAAATCATCAAATGTACCATCGTACATCGAAGTACGTTTCAGATTACTTGTTGTAGTGGAGTTCGCTGAATTTGTATTTGGATTTTCTCCTTGTACGTCATCAACTTCACTTTGACATGATGTAAATCCTAAGATGGCCATCAATGCAATTCCTGTAACAATTTTTAATTTTTTCATAATTTTCAAATTTAATGTATTTTTTATATTTACAAGCGATGTTTTTAACGCCTTTCTATTAGTAAGACAACTCGCTTTCTTTTTACCCTACTAAAATTTTTAAAAAAAATATAAAATTTTACAAATAAATTCCTAAAATACTACAAATCAGCAAACTAATTTTTATAAAATTTTTATAAAAAACCAATTCTAATTAACTCAATTGCTTTTTGAAAAAATAATTTACTTTTACAACCTACAAAAATGAATTAATACTAAATGAGCGACGATAACAGTAAACTTTGTAACGAAAATCACTTTAGAGATTTTTATCTAAAGCATGTGCAATTAGCAAATAATTTTGCTTATTACAAATGTGGTGATGACGAAGCTGCATTAGATTTGGTTCAAGATGCATTTACCAAAATTTGGGAGAATTGTTCCAAAATTGACTTTAGTAAAGTAAAAACGTATTTATTTACCAGTATCAATAATTTATTTCTAAATAACATAAAGCATCAAAAAGTAGTATTGAGCTACGCCAAAGACGCTCCAAATTTAGACACCAATAATCAAAGTCCCGAATATTTATTCGAAGAAGAGGAATTCAAACAAAAACTCACAAAAGCTATCGCATCATTAAGTGACGTGCAACGAGAAGTATTTTTAATGAATCGAATCGACGGAAAAAAGTACAGAGAAATAGCTGAACTGCTTGATATTTCCCAAAAAACCGTAGAAAAAAGGATGTCCGGTGCGCTGCAACTATTAAGAGCCCAAATAGAAAATATATAATTACATTTAGCTATAGGGTAATTTAAAAGTTAGTTGTCTTATAAACATAGAGATATAAAATGAAAAACGAAAAAGAGATATTAAAATGGTTCAACAATGAGCTTTCAAGCAAAGAAATTGAAGATTTAAAACAATCTGAAGGTTTTGATACACATGAAAAAATTGCTCATTATGCATCACAATTGGAAGCCCCAAAAGTAGATGCTCACGCTGCCTTGGAAGCTTTTAAAGCCAGAAACCATTCTAAAAAGAAAACAAAAGTCAGAACTTTAAACTTCAAAACATTCTACAGCGTTGCTGCCGTTTTGGTTGTTATGTTAACCTCAGCCTATTTTTTGTTTTTTAACAACACCAAATCTTTTGAAACCCAAATAGCGCAAACAAAAACGGTTACACTACCGGACAATTCTGAAGTGATATTAAACTCCGCTTCAAAATTAACTTTTAACGAAAAAAAATGGGCTGATAAAAGAGCTTTAACTTTAGAAGGAGAAGCTTATTTTAAGGTACAAAAAGGACAAACTTTTAGTGTAAACACAGCTGCAGGAGTTGTTAAAGTTTTAGGAACTCAATTTAATGTAAAAGAACGTAAAAACTATTTTGAAGTTCATTGTTACGAAGGCTTGGTGAGTGTGACTTACAATAATGAAACCGTTAAATTACCTCCTGGTAAAACCTTCCGAGTTATAAATGGTACTATTGAAAATGTTGAAGATTTTAATGCCCAAAATCCTTCGTGGATACAACAAGAATCAAGTTTTAATAAGATTCCATTAGATCAAGTTATTGCAGAACTGGAGCGTCAATATGAAATAAAAATTAAAGTGGAAGATGTAGATACTTCAAAACTGTTTACGGGAAGTTTTACTAATACCAATAAAAAAATAGCGCTTCAAGCGATTACAATTCCGCTTCAATTAAGTTATAGAATCGAAGGCAAAACCGTTATATTTTACAACTATGATGTTAAATAAATGGCTGGTTTATTTATTACTTTGTATTGGAAGTATTTCTTATGGACAAAATACACCTAATAAAATTCCTTTAACCGAGGTTATTATTTCCGTCGAAAAAAAATTTAGCATTAAGTTTTCGTATGCAGTTGAAGATGTAGCTGCTGTTACAATTGAAAAACCGAATATTTTATTTACATTACAAGAAACAATAGCTTATTTAAACTCGAAAACACTTTTAAATTTCAAAGCTTTAGACAATCGATATGTTACCGTATCGGTGATAAACAAAACAATATCCGTTTGCGGCATTGTTTTATCCAACGAAAAAAAATCTCCTCTTATTGGAGCTTCAGTAGTTGTAAATGACATCGGAAGAAAGGCAATTACAAATGAAAATGGTAAATTCAATTTACAAAATATACCCATAAATGCAACGTTAACCATTTCCTTTCTGGGTTTTGAATCCAGGCAGTTTTCAGCTAACGAATTGTTTTCAGCACAAAATAATTGCAAAGAAATTGTTCTTTCAACAAAAAAAGAGGAGTTAAATCAGGTCCTGATAAATGTTTATTTAACACCCGGATTACAAAAATACCTGGATGGAAGTACCGTTTTAAACACTAAAAAATTCGGCATTCTTCCCGGATTAATAGAACCTGATATTTTGCAATCCATTCAAGCGCTTCCCGGTGTTGAAAGTACTAATGAAAGTATTGCTAACATTAACGTGCGCGGCGGAACTAACGATCAGAATTTAGTGCTTTGGGATAATATAAAAATGTATCATTCCGGTCATTTCTTCGGGTTGATATCTGCTTATAATCCTAATCTTACTAACAAAGTAATCGTTAGTAAAAACGGAACAAGTGCTGAATACAGTGAAGGTGTTTCCAGTACTATCAATATGTACACGAAAGATCTGCTAACCAATACCTTTTCTGGTGGCGGAGGAATTAACTTGATTAGTACTGATGCCTTTTTAGAAATTCCAATAACTAAAAAATTAGAACTTCATATTTCAGGACGTCGTTCGATTACTGATTTGTATAAATCTCCTACCTACACTAAATACTTTGACCGTAGTTTTCAAGATACTGAAATCAATGCAGATAGTGACCAGAATAATACGTCTTCTGATTTTTACTTTTATGATTATACCGCTAAATTACTTTTCGATTTGAATGAAAAACATCAATTCAGAGCAAATATTATTGGCATCAATAACGCTTTGGATTATTCAGAAAGCCGCATTACAAATTCAAATGAAACCCAATCTAAAACCAGTACTTTATCCCAGAAAAACATTGGTTACGGAGGAAATTGGAAAGCACAATGGAATTCAAAATTAAGTTCAAACTTCATCACTTACTTTTCCAGATACAATATTGACGCTGCGGATTACAGAGTGGAAACAGATCAGCGCTTAACCGAAGCTAATGAAGTTTTGGAAACTGGAGTAAAATTAAATACACATTACAAAACTAATGACAATTTAAATTTCTTATTGGGTTACCAATTCAATGAAACGGGAATGTTAAATCAAACCACCGTTAGTGCTCCGTTTTACTCTAGCACTAAAAAAGATGTTTTATTAAATCATGCCTTATTTTCTGAGGTGGAATACAATAAGAATAATACCTATTTTAGAGTTGGATTGCGTTTGAATTATTTTCAAAAATTTGAAAAGCTTTTGGTTGAACCAAGAATAAACATTCGACAAAAATTATCAGATCAATTTGCTTTAAAATTAGAAGGAGAATTTAAAAATCAATCTACTACTCAAATCGTGGATTTTGAAGATGATTTCTTAGGGGTCGAAAAAAGACGCTGGGTTTTAGTCAACGATAAAGACATCCCAATTGCAACGAGTAAACAAGGCTCTTTTGGTGTGGAGTTCAATAAAAACAAACTGAATATTGAGGCTAAAGGGTTTTATAAACTTGTAGATGGTATTACGGCTTCCAATCAAGGTTTCTATAACAGCTTTCAGTTTAGTAATGCTCACGGGAGTTATACAGCAAAAGGTTTGGAATTTTTAGCCAATAAAACGGCTCATCATTACAGTGTTTGGGTAAGTTACACGTTTAGTACAAACGACTATGAATTTGATACTTTTGCACCTTCAACCTTTCCCAATAATGTAGATATAAGGCATTCTGTATCACTTGGTTTTTATTACAATATTCTTAAAAATCTAAAAATAGCAGTTGGTGGTATTTGGAGAAATGGTCAGCCGTATACAAAACCAATTGAAGGAAACGAAACCATACAAAACGGCAATAATACCGTGGTGAACTATGATTTACCTAATAAAGAAAATTTAAATGATTTCATGCGTTTAGATGCTTCTTTAAATTACAATTTCAATCTGTCAGAATCAATTAAAGCATCCTTTACTGCTGGTGTAATTAACACTACCAATCAAGATAATGGTATCAATCGGTATTACAAAGTCAATCCAAATGACTCGAATGATGCCGTTCAAGTAGATAATAAATCACTTGGCTTAACGCCAAATATAAGTTTTAGAGTGAATTTTTAATATTTATTTTAACGTGAGTTGATTTACAGTGCTGTCTTTTCAACCTTTAATTATCTGTCAGATTAAATCATAACCTTGCGGTTTTTATACGTTTTCTGAATATGTTTTCTTCAATTATAAAACAGTTCTAAATAAGTTATTACTGACTTAATTTTGAGATAAATTCAAGCTTCGTTTTTTAATTGAAAAATCACTTTGTTTCATTAATTTTCCATTTACTCTTATAGAAACATTTTACTTAACAATGTTTTAATAATACTTTTTTTATCTAAAGTAATTAAATCAAAAAAAATAAACACATTTACCTAACAATCAATATATTAAATTTTTAATAATCGTATTTTTGTTTAGCTTTTTGTTATCTAAAAATATTAGATTTGAAATGTGTTCAAGAGTATATTCAATCCAAATGTTCTTTATAAAATTCTTTTCTTTTAATTCATTAAACAGAATATAATAATACACTTAAGCACTACTATCATGGAAAAGTTTAAAACCTAGAACTAACCAATCGATAATTATTACCCATAAAAGTGGAGACCAGCAGCCAATAAAAAAAACGGGGGTAGTAGAATAAAAAATGGCAAATATGAAAAAAATAATAGTTCAAAATCCAAAAGGTTTGGAATAATGGTCCAATTTGTCTTTTAGTTCTTAATCCCAAATCGAACTTTCTTAAAAAAAAATCTTAAAATAACAATGAAATGAAAGCAATACAAAAAACAGCAATCTTGATAGTATTAGGTATTTTCTTCATAGTTGGGCAAGTTCAGGCACAAAACATGAAAATGGCCGGCAATCATATCATTGTGGCCAATGAGATTAATTGGACAGCTGCGCCTCGAGGTTTGCCACCAGGGTCCCAAATAGCAGTAATAGGAGGCAACCCTGGCGCAGCAGAATTATTTACGATGCGCGCAAAAATTCCAGCCAATTATACGATAATGCCGCATTGTCATCCAGCCGATCAACATATTACCGTTCTTGAAGGATCATGTTATATGGGAATAGGAGATAAATTTGACGAAAAAACAGCAACAAAAATGTCAACAGGAGGATTTGTGGTGATGAAAACTGGCACTCAACATTATTTTTTCACCAAAGAAGCATGCGTTATTCAAGTACATGGGATGGGACCTTGGGGAATCGCTTATGTCAATCTTGCCGATGACCCAAGAAATAAGAAATGAATTTATATCAGGAAATGAAAAGTAATTTATTAAAAACAAAAAGTGCTCTTTAGATAAAAAGAGTACTCATAAATTTAGAACCCTTTCAAATTTTATTTCGAGAGGGTTCTTTTATATAAAACTGCTGAATTATATCCCAGCAACTGCTTTTATTTCATCAATGATTCGTAATGCCAAAGCATCTGCTTTTTCTTGTGAAGCCGCTTCGGTATATATACGAATGATTGGTTCTGTATTCGATTTTCTAAGATGAACCCAATTTTCAGCAAAATCAATTTTTACTCCATCAATAGTGGTAATATCTTCATTTTTGTATTTCTCCGTCATAGCAACAAGAATCGCATCAACATCAATTTGTGGCGTCAATTCAATTTTGTTTTTGCTCATGTAATATTCAGGATACGAAGCACGCAAAGCAGAAACAGTCATTTTTTTGTTGGCCAAATGCGTTAAAAACAACGCCACTCCCACCAAACTATCGCGACCGTAATGCAATTCCGGATAAATGATTCCGCCGTTTCCTTCACCGCCTATCACCGCATTATTCTTCTTCATCAATTCCACAACATTCACCTCACCTACGGCACTGGCTTCGTAGTTTCCGTTATGCGCATTTGTCACATCACGCAAAGCACGAGAAGACGACATATTTGACACGGTGTTTCCTGGTGTTTTACTCAAAACATAATCCGCACAAGCCACCAAGGTATATTCTTCACCAAACATTTCACCATTTTCGCAAATGAAAGCCAAACGATCCACATCGGGATCAACCACGATACCTAAATCCGCTTTTTCTTTGACAACCAATTCCGAAATATCAGTTAAGTGTTCTTTTAAAGGTTCCGGATTATGAGGAAAATGTCCGTTTGGTTCACAATATAATTCGACTACTTCCACGCCCATTAATTCCAGTAATCTTGGGATAATAATCCCTCCTGAAGAATTTACACCATCCACCACCACTTTGAATTTAGCTGCTTTTACTGCATCCACATCCACTAATGGTAAATTCAAGACTTCATCAATATGAATATCCATATACGCATCGTTAATCATAATAGCGCCTAAATCATCCACATCCGAGAAATCGAAAGCTTCCGCCTCAGCAATTTCAAGAATTTTAAGCCCTTCTTCTCCATTCAGGAATTCTCCTTTTTCATTCAATAATTTCAAGGCATTCCATTGTTTTGGATTGTGAGAAGCAGTAAGGATAATTCCACCTTCGGCTTTTTCTAATGGAACAGCAACTTCAACAGTTGGTGTTGTAGAAAGTCCCAAATCAATTACGTCTATTCCTAAACCAATCAATGTATTCACCACCAAATTGTGAATCATGGGTCCCGAAATACGAGCATCACGACCTACAACAACAGTAATTTTTTCTTTACCAATATATTTTTTCAACCAAGTTCCATACGCCGAAGCAAATTTAACCGCATCAACTGGTGTAAGATTATCACCTACTTTACCTCCTATTGTTCCCCGAATTCCTGATATTGATTTTATTAAAGTCATTGATTATTATTTTAATTTTTGAAATATAAATTTTAAATTGCTCACAAATATAATAATTGACGGTTTATAAAAGTCATTTAGAATTCAAAATTCATCATTTAAATTCCTAAATTAGGCGAATGAATTTTCTAGCACACATCTATCTTTCCGGCGATAATAATTTAATCAAAATTGGCAATTTCATGGCCGACGGAATTCGTGGAAAACATTTTGAGAGTTATCCTTTAGAAATTCAAAAAGGAATCATCCTGCATCGTGCCATTGACACTTTTACCGATGCACATCACATTTTTAGACAAAGTACTAAAAAACTTCATCAAAATTACCATCATTACGCCGGAGTGATTGTAGATGTTTTTTATGATCACTTTTTGGCAAAAAACTGGAACACTTATTCTGATGAGAAATTGGAAGAATTTGTAGCAAGGTTTTATCAATCTTTACAAGACAATATCTCGATTCTATCTGAAAGAACCAAAGAAATAATGCCTTATATGATTGAGCAAAATTGGCTCGTTAGTTATCAAACGATTGAAGGAATTAATCGAATTTTGACACAAATGGATCAACGTACCAAAAACGAATCTAAAATGCGGTTTGCTACCAATGAGCTTTCGGAATTTTATGCGGAATTTGAAATAGAGTTCACTGATTTTTTTCAAGAATTAATCCAATTTTCGAATACTAAAATAATCACTATATGAAAAAAATACTATTCTTACTGACCTTTGCCGTTTTGGGTTGCAAATCAAATGAAAAAACAGTCAAACCAACTGGTTTAGTAACTTCAAAAGCCATGGTCGTTTCGGCACGGGAAGAAGCTTCACAAATTGGAGTTGAAATCATGAAAAAAGGTGGAAACGCTTTTGACGCTATGGTAGCGACTGAACTGGCTTTGGCGGTTTCACATCCACAGGCAGGAAATATTGGTGGTGGCGGTTTCATGGTTTTCAGAAAAGCCAATGGCGAAACCGGAGCTATCGATTACAGAGAAAAAGCACCTTTTGCCGCATCTAAAGATATGTTTCTGGACGAAAAAGGAAATGTAATTGAAGGAAAAAGTACCGCTACTGCTTTGGCATCTGGAATTCCAGGCACCATTGCAGGAATATTTGAAGTACACAAAAAATATGGCTCTTTACCCATAAGTGAAATTCTGAAACCTGTAATTGCCTTGGCAGAAAGAGGCGTTGTTGTCACTAAATTTCAAGCCGAAAGTTTGGCGTATTATAGGGATTCCTTTATAAAAAGTAATGGTAAAAATAGTTTGTTTTCCAAAGCATATAAAGAAAATGATACGATCAAATACCTCGCTTTAGCAGCAACATTAAAAAGAATTGCAAAAAACGGTCGTGATGAATTCTACAAAGGAGAAACAGCTCAAAAATTAATCTCTTTTCTTGCTAAAAAAGCCGGAAATGCTACATTAGAAGATTTTAACCGTTATAATGCCAAATGGAGAACTCCAATTACCTTTCAATATAAAAAATTAAAAATCACCTCAATGTCGCCTCCCAGTAGCGGCGGTATTTGTTTGAATCAAATTATGAAAATGATCGAGCCTTTCAATCTTTCGAGATTGGGACACAACAGCCTAAAAACGATTCAAGTGATTACAGAAGCAGAACGAAGAGCGTACGCCGACAGGAATTATTTTTTGGGTGATCCTGATTTTATAAAACTTCCACTAAAAGAATTAGTAGATGCGACTTATTTAGAAAAAAGAATGAGTTCTTTTTCATTCGATAAAGCTTCTAAATCTTCTGATATTGCCCGTGGAGAAATTAAAGGATATGAAAGCAAGCAAACTACTCACTACTCCATTGTGGATGCTGCTGGAAATGCAGTTTCGGCAACGACCACATTAAATGATAACTATGGTTCTAAAATATATTGCGACGAATTGGGTTTCTTTTTGAATAATCAAATGGATGATTTCAGTGCCAAACCAGGAGTTCCAAATTTATACGGATTGACTGGAAGTGAAGCCAACAGTATTGCTCCCGGAAAAAGAATGTTAAGTTCCATGTCGCCAACGATTGTCGAAAAAGACGATAAACTTTTCATGGTGGTCGGTACACCTGGGGGTTCAACAATAATTACATCGGTTTTACAGACAATATTAAATGTATATGAATTTAATATGAGCATGCAAGAAGCGGTAAACGCACCTCGTTTTCATCATCAATGGTTACCCGATGAAATTACTTTTGAACCAAATTATTTCTCTAAGGATGTATTGGAAAACTTAAAGAAAAAAGGATATTTCATCAATGAAAAGAACAAAGAAATCATTGGTGAAGTTGATGCTGTCTTAATTTTACCTAATGGAAAATTGGAAGGCGGTGCAGATAAAAGAGGTGATAATAAAGCCGTTGGTTTTTAAATTTATAGTATTCGAATGAAAAAAATTATTATTCTATTGAGTGTTCTTTCTATTGGTTGTAAAACCCAAAATGTTATGGTTAATCCCACAGGACTAGTAGCTAATGAAGCAATGGTAGTTTCGGCACGTGAAGAAGCTTCAAAAATTGGAGTTGAAATTATGAGAAAAGGAGGCAATGCTTTTGATGCGATGGTTGCAACCGAATTGGCTCTTGCAGTGGCTTACCCATTTGCAGGAAATCTTGGCGGTGGCGGTTTTATGGTGTATCGAAAAGCTAACGGCGAAATTGGTTCATTGGATTATCGAGAAAAAGCACCATTAGCAGCCACTAAAGATATGTTCCTTGACGAAAAAGGAAATGTTATAAAAGGAAAAAGTACTGAATCTCCGCTAGCTATAGGAGTTCCCGGAACCATCGCCGGCGTTTTTGCTGTTCATGAAAAACTGGGTTCATTGCCTATTGAAGAAATCCTGAAACCGGTGATTGCATTAGCCGAAAGAGGAGTTACTGTTACCAAAAAACAAGAAGACCGATTGGCTGCTTATAGAGCTAAAATTATAAAAGTTAATGGTGACAAAACGCTATTTGCAACTGCTTTTAAAGAAAATGATGTTATAAAATATCCTGCGCTGGCTGCTACATTGAAAAGGATTTCAAAAAATGGCAGAGATGAATTTTACAAAGGGGAAACCGCTAAAACTTTAGTTAATTACCTGCACGAAAAAGGAGCTATTATCACTTTGGAAGATTTGGCTCAATACGAAGCCAAATGGAGAACGCCACTCACTTTTGATTATAAAGATCTAAAGGTGATTTCTATGCCTCCTCCTAGCAGTGGCGGAATATGTCTGGCTGAAATATTCAAAATGATAGCACCTTATGATTTGGCTAAAATGGGACATAATTCAACAGAAGCCATTCAAGTTATTGTAGAAGCTGAAAGAAGAGCCTATGCCGACAGAAGTTATTATCTGGGTGATCCTGATTTTGTAAAAATTCCATTGAAAGCATTAATGGCTGATAATTATTTGAAACAAAGAATGTCGAATTTTAGTTTTGAAAAAGCCACTTTATCATCGGATATAAAAGAAGGAAAAGTAAATTATAATGAAAGTATGGAGACTACCCATTATTCTATTGTGGATCAATTTGGCAATGCGGTTTCATCAACTACAACATTAAACGACGGCTATGGTTCTAAATATTATTGTGATGAATTGGGCTTTTTTCTAAACAATGAAATGGATGATTTCAGTGCAAAACCAGGTGAACCTAATATGTTTGGATTAATGGGAAATGAAGCCAATAGTATTGCACCACAAAAACGAATGTTAAGTTCTATGACTCCAACTATTGTAGAGAAAAAAGGCAAATTATTTATGGTTGTGGGTTCCCCTGGCGGTTCTACGATAATCACATCAGTATTACAAACAATATTAAATGTTTATGAGTATAGTTTGAGTATGCAGGAAGCAGTAAATGCGCCTCGTTTTCACCACCAATGGTTACCGGATTTAATCACTTTTGAGCCTAAAACTTTCAACACTAAAACCTTTGAAACCTTGAAATCAAAAGGATATCTTATCAACGAAAAAACTACACCCATAATAGGTAAAGTGGATGCTATTTTGGTTTTACCAAATAAAAAACTGGAAGGTGGCGCTGATTTTAGAGGAGATGATAAAGCGGTGGGTTTTTAAAAGAATTGAAATCAAAATTTATGAACTTTATAATTGCCTTAGAAAACGCTTTTAAACAAAATAAGAATCCGGAAAATGCTTTGTCTATGGCAAAATACATGAAAAACAACTTCCCTTTTTTTGGAATAAAAACAGACGACAGAAGACGCATTTTTAAGGAAATTTGGAAAGAAAACAAACAAGAAGTTGCAGCAAACGCTAGAGAAATTGCAGTTGCGTTATATTCTAAACAAGAACGGGAATTTCATTATTGCGCCATTGAAGTTTTGATAAAAGAACTTAAAGGAAATTATAAAAAAGAAGACATTCAACTGATTGAAAAACTGATAGAGAAAAATTCATGGTGGGATAGTGTGGATACAATTGCGAAATATATTTTAGGAGAATATTTATTGGAATTTCAATTGGAAACAAAAAATGTAATGGAACGATTTTCAAATTCAGAGAATATGTGGTTGAACCGAAGTGCTATTTTATTTCAATTGGGTTACAAACAAAAAACGAAAGCTACTTTTTTATTTTCAGAATGTTTGAACCAAGCTCATTCTAAGGAATTTTTTATTCAAAAAGCAATTGGCTGGGCATTACGGGAATATGCAAAAACAAATCCTGAAGAAGTGAAGGATTTTGTTCTAAACAGTGATTTAAAACCATTAAGTACAAAAGAAGCATTAAAAAATATTTTGTTGCCCTTAAAATAGTAGTAGTTTTGCACCCCTTTAAAAAATTATAATGTTCAAAAAATATTTATCAAAATTAGAAACCATAATAGCTTTTGCGCAATCTATGTTGACGCCAAAGCAGTTTATCTTTTTGTCCTCTGTATTAGTTGGCATTTCTGCGGCCTTTGCCGTTATCGTTTTAAAAACTTTTGCGCATTGGGTATTTTCTTTCGCCACTTATGTAAGTGGAATTTTGAAATTGGGGTTCATCAACAGTATTTTACCAATCATTGGAATTTTGCTTACCGTTTTTGTTGTCAAAAGAGTTTTAGGTGGCACTATTGAGAAAGGCACTTCACAAATTTTATATGCCGTTGCCAAAAAAGCGAGTATTATTCCAAAAAAACAAATGTATGCTCAAATAATAACTAGCTCGCTTACAGTTGGTTTAGGAGGTTCGGCAGGTTTAGAAAGCCCTATTGTAATTACCGGTGCCGCTTTTGGATCCAATTATGCTCAGAAATATAAATTAAGTTATAAAGACCGAACGCTCCTCATTGGCTGTGGTGTTGCCGCTGGTATTGCTGCAGCTTTTAATGCTCCTATTGCAGGAGTTCTGTTTGCTATTGAAGTTCTGTTGGTCGATGTAAGTATTTCAGCATTTACTCCCATAATGATTGCAGCTGCGACTGGTGCATTAGTCTCTGTTATAGCTTTAGACGAGACCATTTTATTATCTTTTAAACAGCAAGAAATTTTTAACTATAATAACATTCCTTTTTATGTTCTTTTAGGATTATTCACTGGATTTATTTCTGTTTATTACTCCAGAAATTTTGAGAGAGTAGAACATTTTTTTGAACAACTTAAATTTTCTAGTTACAAAAAAGCATTCCTTGGGGCTTCTGTTTTGGCAATTCTAATTTTTATTTTCCCTACACTTTTTGGAGAAGGATACGAAAGTATTAAAACATTATCAGAAAATGATCCTGGGCAATTATTAGAAAATACACTCTTTGATGGATTTAGAAATAACAGTTGGGCCCTTTTGGCTTTTGTTGGTGTAACAATGATGCTAAAAGTTTTCGCCACAGGAATTACGCTGGGTTGTGGGGGTAATGGAGGGAACTTTGCTCCCTCACTATTTTTAGGCTCCTATGTTGGGTTTTTCTTTTCTAAATTTTTAAATCTTACAGGATTAACAAAATTGCCAATCAGTAATTTCACTATGGTTGGAATGGCAGGGATTCTGAGCGGTTTGTTTCATGCGCCACTAACGGCAATTTTTTTAATTGCTGAAATTACCGGAGGATACAACTTGATGATTCCTTTAATGATTGTCGCTTCAATCAGTTTTGCCATTTCTAAACGATTTGAAAAACATTCTATGGACGTGAAAAATTTAGCAAAAAAAGGCCATGCTTTTACCAGTAATAAAGATACAAACGTACTGTCTACATTAGATACTAATTCCATTATTCAAACGGATTATTTAACCGTTTCTCCAGATGAAAATCTAGAAAAATTAGTTGATTTAATTTCACATTCAAATCAAGTTATTTTTGCTGTGGTTGATAAAGACGGAGAAATATTAGGTATCGTACATTTTAATACCATTAGAGAAATTATTTTTAACCCATATCGCGTAAAATATACCTTGATAAAAGAAGTTATGATTCCGCCTGTTGAAATAATATCCCCCGAGGATAGTATGGAAACCGTAATGAATAAATTTGAAAAAGCGAAAGTTGTTTTTCTACCCGTAATCAAAGAGGGTAAATATTATGGTTTTATCTCCAAATCTATTGCTCTTGAAGCCTATAGAGCCAAACTAAAATCAATGACGATAGAATAAATTATAATACTTCTTTTAACATAAACTTCTAAACTGTTCTATCGAAAGAATAAATCAAAATGGTAACTTTGCTTTTTTGCAAAAATTATGTTAGACAAAGACAATACCATTGAAGTTCAAGGCGCTCGCGTCCACAATCTTAAAAATATAGATATTTCCATTCCTAGGGAAAAACTGGTCGTAATTACCGGTCTTTCAGGTTCTGGGAAATCCTCCTTAGCTTTCGATACCATTTATGCCGAAGGGCAACGCCGTTACGTAGAAACTTTTTCTGCTTATGCGCGGCAATTTCTGGGTGGTTTAGAACGTCCCGATGTCGATAAAATCGACGGACTTTCTCCAGTAATTGCCATTGAACAAAAAACAACCAGTAAAAGTCCACGTTCCACAGTGGGAACAATTACAGAGATTTATGATTTCCTGCGTTTACTTTATGCTCGTGGTGCTGATGCATACAGCTACAATACAGGCGAAAAAATGGTGAGTTATAATGATGAACAAATCAAAGATTTGATTATTCAGGATTTTACCGGTAAACGCATCAATATTTTAGCGCCAGTTATTCGCGCTCGAAAAGGACATTATGCCGAGCTTTTCCAACAAATTGCCAAGCAAGGTTTCCTTAAAGTTCGCGTAAATGATAATATCCTGGACATTACTTTAGGAATGAAATTAGACCGTTATAAAACACACGATATAGAAATTGTTGTGGACCGAATGGTGATTGACGATACTCCAGAAAACGAAAAACGTTTGACTGAAAGTATCAACACGGCGATGCATCACGGGGAAAATGTATTGATGGTTTTGGACCAAGATTCTAATGAAGTCCGTTTTTTTAGCAGGAATTTGATGTGTCCTTCTACCGGAATTTCCTATCAAAATCCCGAGCCTAATTTATTCTCTTTCAATTCCCCAAAAGGCGCTTGTGATCATTGCAACGGTTTGGGAACGGTAAACGAAATAAACACAAAAAAGATTATTCCAAACCCAAAATTATCCATAAAAAATGGTGGTTTTGCTCCTTTGGGAGAATATAAATCCTCTTGGATTTTTAAGCAATTAGAAATCATAGGCGAAAAATATGGTTTCAAACTGACAGATGCCATAGAAACCATTCCACAGGAAGCAATGGAAATGATTTTGAATGGCGGAAAAGAAAAATTCACCATCAACTCCAAAGATTTAGGCGTTGCACGAGAATACAAAATTGATTTTGAAGGGATTTCGCATTTTATCAAAAACCAACATGACGAAAGTGGCTCTACAACTATAAAACGTTGGGCGAAGGAATTCATGGACGAAATAAAATGTCCCGTTTGCGAAGGTTCCCGCTTGAAAAAAGAAGCGATGTTCTTTAAAATCAATGAAAAAAATATAACCGAATTGTGCGATATGGACATTTCGGATTTGACAGCTTGGTTCAATGACCTTGACAGTCATTTATCAGATAAACAAAAACGTATCGCCACTGAAGTTATCAAAGAGATTAAGGATCGATTAAACTTTTTGATGAATGTAGGTTTGGATTATTTGGCTTTAAGCCGAAGCTCTAAATCACTTTCAGGTGGTGAAGCACAACGCATTCGATTAGCTACTCAAATTGGTTCGCAGTTGGTTGGGGTTTTGTACATTTTGGATGAGCCAAGTATTGGTTTACACCAAAGAGACAATGATAAATTAATTCATTCTCTCGAACAATTACGAGATATCGGAAACTCCGTAATTGTGGTGGAACACGATAAAGACATGATTGAACGTGCGGATTATGTGATTGACATTGGTCCAAAAGCAGGAAAATACGGAGGAGAAATAATCAGTAAAGGAACGCCTGCTGAAATTCTGAAACATCATACAATTACAGCGATGTACATGAACGGTGAAATGAAAATTGAAGTTCCTGCAAAACGTCGGGAGGGAAATGGAAAATTCCTGAAACTGACTGGAGCAACAGGAAATAATTTGAAAAATGTTTCGATAGAATTGCCTTTAGGCAAAATGATTTGCGTGACTGGAGTTTCCGGAAGTGGAAAATCAACTTTGATTAATGAGACGCTCTACCCTATTTTGAACGCCTATTATTTTAACGGCGTCAAAAAACCAAAACCTTATAAAAAAATTGAAGGATTAGAACATATCGATAAAGTGATTGATATTGACCAAAGCCCGATTGGAAGAACTCCAAGAAGTAATCCAGCAACATATACCGAAGTTTTTACCGAAATCAGAAACCTGTTTACGATGACTTCAGAAAGTCTGATTCGAGGATATAAAGCAGGACGATTTAGTTTTAATGTGAAAGGCGGACGCTGCGAAACCTGTCAAGGTTCCGGTGTGCGAACCATTGAAATGAACTTTTTACCTGATGTGTATGTAGAATGTGAAACGTGTCAAGGGAAACGTTTTAATAGAGAAACATTGGAGATTCGATTTAAAGGAAAATCCATTTCGGATGTGTTGAATATGACGGTGGATGAAGCGGTTCCGTTTTTTGAAATGATTCCGAAGATTTATAGAAAAGTAAAAACCATTCAGGATGTTGGTTTGGGCTACATTACGCTTGGCCAACAAAGCACGACGCTTTCCGGCGGTGAAGCCCAACGCATCAAACTAGCAGGAGAATTATCTAAAAAAGATACCGGAAACACCTTTTATATTTTGGATGAACCCACAACTGGATTGCATTTTGAGGACATCAGAGTATTGATGGAAGTGATTAATAAACTGGTGGATAAAGGGAATACGATATTGATTATCGAACATAATATGGACGTAATTAAACTTGCCGATTACATCATCGACATTGGCCCTGAAGGTGGAAAAGGCGGTGGACAACTCATTGCGAAAGGAACGCCTGAAGAAATTATAAAAATTAAGAAGAGTTATACGGCGCAGTTTTTGAAAAAAGAGTTACTTTAGTATTTGAAAGCCCTAGCCCTGATGGAAGCGGCATCCTTTCTAGTCCTGAGCTTGTTTCAGGATTCAGAAAAAGTTCAGGACTAGAAAGATAAAGTGGACAGCAGGAAATAGCTTCAAAAAATAAGCTTTAAAATATAGAAGATGAGATTAGAAGATTTTGACAATGACGAAGATAAAGTTATCCAAGACCGACTTAAAAGAAAGACTTGGAACGAAATAAGAACGAATGACAGTTGGGCGATTTTTAAAATCATGGCTGAATTTGTGAATGGGTATGAAAGCATGGGACGCATAGGTCCGTGTGTGACTATTTTTGGTTCAGCCAGGACAAAACCGGAAGATAAATATTATTTACTTGCCGAGAAAATTGCCTATAAAATCAGTAAAGCCGGTTATGGTGTGATAACTGGCGGTGGTCCGGGAATTATGGAAGCGGGAAATAAAGGCGCACATCTTGGGGGAGGAACCTCTGTAGGATTGAATATAGTATTGCCCTTTGAACAACATTATAATCCTTATATTGATGGGGATAAGAACTTGAATTTTGATTATTTCTTTGTTCGAAAAGTGATGTTTGTGAAATATTCTCAGGGATTCGTCGTGATGCCTGGAGGTTTTGGAACTATGGACGAATTGTTTGAAGCAATGACTTTAATACAGACGAAAAAGATTGCAAAATTTCCAATAATATTGGTTGGCACCAGCTTTTGGGCGGGGTTAATAGAATGGATAAAAACGGTTTTAATAGAAAAAGAAGGTACGGTAAGTGCCACAGATATGAATTTATTCAAAATTGTCGACACCGAAGATGAAGTCGTTGATGTGTTAGATAAATTCTATAAAAAATATGATTTAACTCCGAATTTTTAATTGAAAAGCTGTCTAACCAACAGCTTTTTTTATATTTTACCAGATTTTATTCCATTTTCATTCAATAATAAGTATATTTATTTTTTTAATATATGATCCCAAAAGTTGAAATCATTCTATAAAATTGCCGTTTATACTCTTGTTTTATTGGTTTCAGTAAAACAATATGCGCAACATCATTCCAAAATGATTGTTGAGTTGAATGTCGAGAACAAAACATTGAATATTCAGCAAGAAATCACTTTTTTCAACCAATCGGATGATACATTAACTTCAATTGTTTTGAATGACTGGAACAATGCGTATTCTGGTAAAAATACACCTTTGGCGAAACGTTTTTCGGATGAATTTTACAGAGGTTTTCATTTGGCTAAAGAAGAAGAACGCGGAAGCACGAATAATTTAACCATTATTGATGCGAATCTATTATTCGTTTCATGGGGAAGAACGAAGAAAAATCCTGATTATATTGAAGTTAAATTAAGAGAAAAATTGCTTCCAAATCAAAAAACCAGATTACAGCTTACTTATATTACAAAAATCCCAAGTGATAAATTTACAAAATACGGATTTAATGATAAAGGTGAAATGAATCTTAAAAACTGGTTCCTTACTCCTGCCCGTTATGAAAATCATGATTTTATTCGAAACAGCAACAATAATTTAGATGATATTGCCAATGGTGTTTCCAGTTATGATATTAATCTAAAAACACCTGCAACTTTAGAAATTACTTCTGATTTAAATAGTAGTTTGCTAAACAATACCGGGAATTTTTTAAACTATAAATTATCTGGAAATAAACGAACCGATTTTAGCCTTTTTGTAGAACCAAAATCCAGTTTTATCAGTTTTAAAAACAAGAATACTGAAGTACTGACGAATCTGAAAGAAAATAAACTAAGTGCTATAGAAAAAAAAATTGTTATAGATCGTGTAATGGATTACGTAAACACGCTTATTGGCAACTATCCACATGAAAAAATAATAGTTTCTCAAACTGATTATGAGAAAAATCCATTTTATGGATTAAACCAATTGCCTTCTTTTTTAAGTCCGTTTTCAGACGAATTTATATTTGAAATTAAATTTTTAAAAACCTATCTGAATTCTTATTTAAAGACTAGTTTGCGTTTAGATCCAAGAAAAGACAACTGGATTTATGATGGAATTCAAGTGTATGCTATGATGAAATATATTGATGAAAACCATCCAGATGCCAAAATGTTTGGCAGTGTTTCTAAGCTTCAATTATTGAAAAGTTTTACTTTAACCAATTTAAATTTTAATCAGCAATACAGCTATTTTTATATGCTTATGGCCCGTAAAAACTTAGACCAGCCACTTGGTGATCCAAAAAATAGTTTAATAAAATTCAACGAACAAATTGCCAGTAAATATCGTGCCGGATTGAGTTTTAGATTTTTGGATGATTATCTGGAGCATGATAAAGTTAACAATAGTATTCGCCAATTTTACGCTGAAAATAAGGAAAAACAAGTTTCGAGAACTGATATTGAAACCATCCTAAAATCAAATGCAGATAAAGATATTAATTGGTTTTTTAAAACAATAGTCGGTTCTCGTGATATCATTGATTACAAATTTACTAATGTTTCAAAAACGAAAGACAGCATTACTTTTTCAGTAAAAAACAAAACCAATGTTTTAGTTCCAGTTCCGGTTTATGGAGTAAAAAAAGGGGAAATAGTTTTTAAAAAATGGCTTGACGCTAATGAAACAGACAGCACTTTTATAATTGAAAGGAAAAATGCAGATAAAATCGTTTTGAATTACAATAATGAAGTTCCAGAATACAATTTAAGAAATAACTGGAAAAAATTAGAGGGCTTTTTTCCAAATAATCGTCCTGTTAAATTTGTATTTATGAAGGATTTAGAAGATCCCTATTACAATCAAGTACTTTACGTTCCTACGCTTACCTACAACTATTATGACGGACTTAGTCCAGGGTTAAGACTTCATAACAAAACTATTTTGGACAAACCTTTTATATTTGATATCAATCCCGCTTATTCTACAAAAACTGATAATCTCTCTGGCTCTGCAGCTTTTTCAGCAAATCAAAATTATAGAAACAGTACGCTTTATAACGTGAGGTATTCTGTCTCTGGCTCCTATTTTCATTATGCGCCGGACGCTTCTTATCTTAGAATAAATCCTATGGTACAATTACGGATCAGGCAAGAGAACTTTAGAGACAATAGAAAACAGCTTATAATGCTTCGTCAAGTATTGGTAAATAGAGAAAAAAGTGCTTTAGTTGTTGATAATTCAACTGAAAATTATTCGGTTTTTGATGCCAAATACTTCAATACAAGAACCGAGGTAACCAATCATTTTAGTTTCATGTCTGACGTACAACTATCAGGTAAATTTGGAAAAATTGCAAGTGAAATAGAATACAGAAAATTATTTGAAAACAATCTTCAGATTAATTTACGATTGTATGCCGGTAGTTTTTTATACAACACAACCGCTTCCGATTTTTTTAGTTTTGCATTAGACCGTCCAACCGATTATTTATTCGATTATAACTATTATGGTAGGTCTGAAAGCAAAGGGTTATATAGCCAACAATTTATATTAGCAGAAGGTGGTTTTAAATCAAAACTAGACACCCCATTTGCAAATCAATGGATTACTACCTTAAACGGAAGTTTTAATATTTGGAATTGGATGGAAGTATATGGAGACATTGGTCTTATTAAAAATAAAACCCAAAATGCGCGATTCGTTTATGATAGTGGAATTCGTCTGAATTTAGTAACCGATTATTTCGAATTGTATTTTCCAATTTATTCCAACAATGGATGGGAAATTACACAAAATAACTACAACGAAAAAATTCGATTTATAGTTACATTCTCTCCAAAAACATTAATCAATCTTTTTAATCGAAAATGGTTCTAATCCAAGATAAAAATCACTATAAATTACATTATTCTCTAAAAAATAGTTATTTACATACACAAAGCAAGATAATACATCTTCTAAACACAAATTGACTAGTAATAATTAAATTATATTTCTTTTAAGGAATTATGAAAATACCTAGTTTTTAATTAAATTTGCAGCACAAAGTTATACTTTCAATTATGATAAAAGAAAAAATCAATACTACCCTGACATTTGAAGATTTCAAAACTGAAGTATTAAGTGACTATAAACTAGCTACTATAAGCAGGGAATGTAGCCTGCTAGGACGTAAGGAAGTATTGACTGGAAAGGCTAAATTTGGGATATTTGGTGACGGTAAAGAAGTGCCGCAGTTAGCTATGGCAAAAGCTTTTAAAAACGGCGATTTCCGTTCCGGCTATTATCGCGATCAAACTTTTATGATGGCCATTGGTGAATTAACCATACAACAATTTTTTGCCGGTTTATACGGACACACTGATATTGAACAAGAGCCAATGTCAGCAGGTAGACAAATGGGTGGGCATTTTGCAACACATAGTTTAAATGAAGATGGAACTTGGAAAGATTTAACTAAACAAAAAAATTCAAGTGCTGACATCTCTCCAACTGCGGCACAAATGCCTCGATTATTAGGATTAGCGCAAGCATCAAAAATATACCGTCAAGTTTCAGGAATTACCAATGCCGCAAATTTTTCTGTAAATGGTAATGAAATTGCTTGGGGAACAATAGGTAATGCAAGTACCTCTGAAGGATTATTTTTTGAGACTATAAATGCTGCCGGGGTACTACAAGTACCTATGGTGATGAGTGTTTGGGATGATGAGTATGGAATTTCTGTTCATGCAAGACATCAAACAACTAAAGAAAGTATTTCTGAAATATTAAAAGGATACCAACGAGAAAATAATACGAATGGTTTTGAAATATTAAAAGTAAAAGGTTGGGATTACGCTGACTTAGTAGCTACTTATGAAAAAGCGGCCGCTATTGCTCGTGAGAAACACATTCCGGTTTTAATTCATGTAAATGAATTGACGCAACCACAAGGACATTCCAGTTCAGGATCTCATGAGAGATACAAAGACTCGAATCGACTGGCATGGGAAAAAGATTATGATTGCCTTCGTCAAATGAAACTATGGATGATTGCCATCAATATTGCCTCTCCAGAAGAAATTGAAGCAATTGATTTACAAGCGAAGAAAGACGTTTTTGAAGCTAAAAAAGCAGCGTGGAATGCTTTCATTGAACCTATAGTTGAAGAACAAAAAGAATTGGTTTCTTTATTGCAAAAAATAGCAGAAACAAGTAAAAATAAAGAAATAATATTAAAACTGATTACTGATTTAAACAGTATAAAATCACCTTTGAAAAAGGAGATTCTTGTAACTGCTCGAAAAGTACTACGTTTAATAATGAATGAAACAGGCAAAGATGAACTATCGCTGTGGATCACTTCTTACACTAATAAAACCCAAGAAAAATTCAGCAGTAACTTATTCTCGGAAACGGATTTAAATGTATTTTCAGCAGAGAAAGTTTTACCTGAATATTCAGAAAATGCAAAAGAAGATACGGATGGACGCATGATTTTGCGTGATAATTTTGACGCTATTTTCACAAAATATCCTGAAACACTAATTTTTGGTGAAGATGCTGGAAACATTGGTGATGTAAACCAAGGTTTAGAAGGAATGCAGGAAAAATATGGAGAACTTCGCGTTGCTGATGCTGGAATTCGTGAAGCAACAATTATTGGTCAAGGTATAGGAATGGCATTAAGAGGTTTACGTCCTATTGCCGAAATTCAATATTTAGATTATTTATTGTACGCTATTCAAATCATGAGTGATGATTTAGCAACATTGAGATACCGTACGGTTGGAAAGCAAAAAGCGCCTTTAATCATTCGAACACGTGGTCATCGATTGGAAGGAATCTGGCATTCAGGGTCCCCTATGGGAATGATTATAAATGCGGTAAGAGGAATTCACGTTTTGGTTCCTAGAAATATGACGCAGGCAGCTGGTTTTTATAACAGTTTATTAGAATGTGATGAACCTGCTTTAGTAATCGAATGTTTAAATGGTTACCGATTAAAAGAAAAAATGCCGCTGAATTATGGTGAATTTAAAACCCCAATTGGCGTTGTTGAAACTTTGAAGGAAGGCACAGATATTACACTAGTTTCTTATGGTTCCACTTTAAGATTAATACAACAAGCAGCCAAAGAATTACTTGAAGTAGGTATTGATTGCGAGATTATCGATTTACAATCTTTATTACCTTTTGATGTTAATCAAGATGTTGTAAAAAGTATTATCAAAACAAATCGACTTTTAGTAATAGACGAAGATGTGCCGGGAGGCGCTTCGGCATATATTTTGCAACAAATTATAGAAGACCAAGATGCTTATAATTATTTAGACAGCAAACCTCAGACTCTGACTGCAAAAGCACACCGAGCTGCTTATGGCACAGACGGAGATTATTTCTCTAAACCATCTACCGAAGATATATTTGAAAAAGTATATGGAATGATGAATGAGGTAAATCCAGTTAAATTTCCGAGTTTATATTAAACCATAATTATTTATAAATTGAAATCCCACTCTGGTTTTACTCAGATTGGGATTTTTTTTATTTTAACTAATAGTTTGTTTTAAAAATTAAAATAGTAAATTGTGAGTCAATTAATTAGTCAACCACCATTATAAATAACAAGATGAAAAAAGCAACACTATTTCTAGGAATATTATCAATTCTTGCAATTGTTTCCTGCAAGAAAAAAGAACATAAACCTTTTCCTCCGCAAGTGGAAACTTCAAACGCAACAACACCTTCCACTCCTGCAGTTTCTAGAGAAGTGAAAGATAGTACCTCCATAAAAGTAGGCACTGATGGGGTAAATGTAACAACCAAAGATGGAGCTACTAAAACTAGTGTTAATGTTTCTGGTGGTGAAGCAAAAATTGAGATTAAAAAATAATACTCCATTATTCTCTTAATTAAAAGTTATAATGCTAATAGAAATTTTTTATGTTGGCATTATAATTTTTAAATTTAAAACTTATTAAAAAATAATAAACAATGAACGCTTTAGAAACTATTTTAAAAAGCATACAAAATGTCAAAGTGATAGATGATTCTATTGATTATAAAAACTATATATCTTTAGATTTATCAATTTTCAACCATGAATTATTAAAATTAGACATTAGCAATTCAATTAATTTCGAAAAATACATTGAAAATTATTTAACCACAAGCAACGCCAAAGTCGCTTTTGGAGGATATAATGAAGAACGCAATTTGTACAAAAGGAGTGCTGTTTTTAATGACTCAAAAACGGATGAAAGAAATATTCACATAGGATTAGATCTCTGGGTAAGAGCAGGAACTCGAGTATTGGCTGCTATTGATGCAACCATTCATAGTTTTAATTACAATGTTGGTCTAGGAGATTATGGACCAACAATTATTTTAAAACACAAAATAGAGAATCAGATTTTTTATACACTCTACGGTCATCTTTCTTTAGAAAGTATTACAGAAATTGAAATTGGGGCTGTAGTTAAAAAAGGACAACAAATAGCGACTTTGGGAAATTTCGTAATTAATGGGGATTATTCTCCTCATTTACATTTTCAAATTATAAAAAATATCGAGGATAATTTTGGAGACTATCCGGGAGTTTGCAGCAAAAGCGATTTGGATTATTATTTAGAAAACTGTCCAGACCCAAACCTATTGTTAAAAATTATATAAATTATGAAAAAGATAATTCTTATTCTAAGTATCATTTTACTCATTGGTTGTAAATCTAAAACCGTTGTTGTTTCTATACCTGAAGAAGCTAAAATAGTCAAACTAGCCTTTTCTGAAGTCAGTGAATCTCAAAAAGACAAATCGTATGAATTAGGAAAAAGAGTTTTAATGACGTGTAACACTTCCAAGTTTAAACCTTTTAACGAAAGTGAAGCTACTACTTCGGTAATTAAAAATACAACTGAAGAACGACTGACGAAAACCTGTACCCGATTTCGTCAATATTACGGTACTTTCAAAGAGTTACAGTTAGTTGAAATTTACAAAAACAATAGTGATCAAACAACCATTTTTCGTTACAAGGCATTGTATACAAAAAAAGTTGCCAACAAAGAACTCCGCGTTTCGATCAATCAAGAAAACAAGGTTTCGGCTATTAAATCATTGGATTGGATCGATACGTTTCAAAACAAATAATTTCAAGTAATAGAACGAAATTCATCAGTCAAAATTTTCTGCAACAAATCAAGAGTATTCATTTTTAAAGGTTCCAATCCTATTGAGCTACTATTTCTTGGAATTTTATTTAAAACTAATTATTTATATAACTCAACAGCTCTTCTGCCTAAATAATTCAGAGGAATCTGGGGGTTCAATCGCTTTAAAATTTTTTCAATAAAGTACCATTGCACAACATTCCTACTTTTATAAAATGCTAAAACAGCTTCCATTTCTCCGAGTTTATTCGTAAATTTATATACAAAAAATAGTAACTTCATTTATTTGTCTTAAAAACGGACCTTTTTTTGGTTACTCTTTTTTAACCGATCTCGCATTATTAAAGGTACATTTAAATTAATAATGTGTGAATTATACAAATTTTTTTAAAAGTTGTATAATTTTTTTTATTGTCTTTATTCGATTTTTACATAATCTTTTAAAAAAAATAATTTGAAACTATATATCAAATACATGGTAAGTAATCGCTGTAAAATGGCGGTAAAAGAGGAATTAAAAAAACTTGGACTACACTTCATTGTTGTTGATTTAGGCGAAGTTGAAATTATGGAAAATATTTCTATGGATCAACGGGTTAAACTTAAATTATCACTATTGAATTCAGGACTTGAATTAATGGATGATAAGAAAGCAATGCTTATTGAGAAAATAAAAAATGTGATTATTGAAATGGTCCACCATTCCACTGAAAACATAAAAGTAAATTTTTCTGATTATCTAAGTGAAAAACTAAATCACGATTATACCTACTTGTCCAACTTATTTTCGGAAGTGCAAGGAACAACAATTGAGCAATTTATCATCTCCCATAAAACGGAACGAATAAAAGAATTAATCATTTATGGCGAATTAAATATAACTGAAATCGCCTGGAAAATGAATTATAGCAGCGTCGCTCATCTTTCTAGTCAGTTTAAAAAAGTTACGGGACTCTCCCCTTCTCATTTTAAGCAATTGAAAGATAAAAGACGAAATCCAATCGAAGAAATTGGAAATCTAAATGAATAAATTGTAAAGAACGAGTATGCAGAAATCTCAATATACCAGAAATTTAATTGAAGCCAATTTTGTCCTTTCGTAACTATTAGTTCCGAAGGGAAACTTACTGCTGTTACTGAGGCGTCTCTTAATAGTTGGTATCTTAAAACAATTAAAACTTGTAAAACTTAATGAAAAATTAGCAGAGAAATTGGAAGAAAAAGATAATAGTACAAAAAAAATAAAATGTATTGATCTGGCCTATTTAAATCAAAAAACAAAATGTAATCCAACTTTAATGATGGAAATGATTGCACTGTATTTAGCACAAACCCCGCCTTTAATTGATACAATTAAACAAAGTTTAGCAGATCAAAATTGGCCTTTATTAGGTGCCGCAGCACATAAAATTATTCCGTCTTTTTCAATAATGGGAATTAGTCCAAATTTTGAAAACATGGCCAAAAAAATACATGAACTTGCAAATGCACAAGAAAAATCAGAGGAAATACTCAACTTGGTTCTTCAACTTGAAGAAGTTTGTTTACAGGCCTGCAACGAATTAGAAGAAGAACTTAATATAATTAAAAACACATAATGACAAAAAACGAAACAAAAATAAAAATTTTCCTGGTAGATGATGATGCATTATTTTTAAAATCTTTAGAAATTGAATTCATGGAAAATGGGGATTTTGAAATCGAAACCTATCCAACTGGGGAACTCTGTATTGCAAATTTATCTCATAATCCAGATGTAGTAATATTAGACTATCAACTTGATGGTATTGTAGAAAATGCCATGAACGGTCTTGAAACTTTGGATAAAATAAAAGAATTCGATCCACAATTTCCAGTTGTAATGTTATCTTCGCAAGATAAAATTGAAGTGGCTATAAACTGTATGCATCACAAAGCATTTGATTACGTAGTGAAAAGTGAAACTGCATTTGTTCGCCTGCAAAAAATAATCACTACCATTTTTAAATACCAAAAAATGGAAAAAGAATTAAGTTGGTATATGGATCGCATGTAATCCATTTTACACCTAACATTGTTTAAATTTCATCAATAGATACTACTAATCAATTCTGATTTGGTCACAATTAAAACCAAATTTATTTAAAAAAAATGCGGTATAAAGACACATCAGATCTGGAAATTTTATTATTATTGGAAGCTATCTATAGGAAATATGGGTATGATTTCAGAGAGTATTCCCAAGCTCATATCAGACGCAGAATTATGAATAGAATGGCAGTATCAGGATTTGAAGATATTGCTCAAATGCAATCCAAGGTTCTGAATGATGAACCATTTGCTTCCGAACTTTTACAAGATTTATCAATAACAGTAACCGAAATGTTTCGTGATCCTGTCTTTTATAGTGCATTACGGGAAAAGGTTATCCCTATTTTAAAAACGTATCCCTTTATAAAAATATGGCATGCTGGCTGTGCAACAGGAGAAGAAGCCTATTCTATGGCTATTCTTTTGCAAGAAGAAGGCTTGTATGACAGAACTACCATTTATGCTACTGATTTTAATCAGATGGCTTTGAACCGTGCAAAAGATGGGATTTTTTCGAACAAAATGATAAAAGAATACACCACAAATTATCAATTGTCAGGAGGAAAAGAATCTTTTTCCAGTTATTATACTTCCAATTATGATAACGTCATTATGAATCAATCATTGAAAAAAAATATTGTTTGGGCCAATCATAACCTGGTAACCGATAGCGTATTTGCTGAAGTACACTTAATATTATGCCGAAATGTGCTGATTTATTTTGATAAAAATTTACAAAATAAAGTCCAGACTCTTTTTTACAATAGTCTTATTAATGGTGGCGTCTTATGTTTGGGATCCAAAGAAAGCTTACGATTTACCGATTTACATGAGGAATACATTGAATTGGAAGCAAAACAACGAATATTTAAAAAGAAATATTAAAAATGCATTATGAAGCAATAGTAATAGGGGTTTCTTCTGGCGGCATGAATGCTTTGAAAATTATATTTTCGGCCTTGCCTGTAGATTTCAATATACCAATTATCATAGTTCAGCATGTAGGAGCGCATTCCGATAGCCAGTGGATAAAATTTTTAAATGGAAAAAGTCATCTTGATATAAAAGAAGCAGATGAAAAAGATAAAATTGAAAAAGGCAAAATTTATATTGCTCCACCTAATTATCATTTGCTAGTTGAAAAGGATAAAACCTTTTCCCTTACGATAGACGAACGCGTAAGTTTTGCAAGACCATCAATTGATGTATTATTTGAATCGGCGGCCGAAGCCTATCAAAATAAATTAATTGGAATTGTGCTTACAGGATCTAACCATGACGGTACAAAAGGTATAAAACGAATAAAAGAATGTGGGGGTCTAGCTATTATTCAGGATCCGAAAACAGCAGAATCCGCCTATATGCCACAGTCAGCAATTGCAGCGATTGTACCGGATTATATTATATCATTGGAGAATATAGTTGCATTGCTAATAAAAATTGATCAACAAAAAGAATAATCAGGATGAACGTTATAAATAACAAAACGAATATGACCCTTGGCAGAAAAATAATATTAGGATTTATTGCTTGTGCTTTTGTTCTTTTAGGTGTTGCGATTTTCTCTTTTAAAAACAGTGAAAAATTTGTGGTTTCAAATGCCTTGGTAAATAATTCCAATAAGGTATTATATGAATTCGAACAAATACTGATGTCTACCATTGATGCCGAAACTGGCGTAAGAGGTTATATAATTACGGGCAATGATGATTTTTTGAAACATTTTGCATCTGCTAATATAAATGCAACCAAGCAGCTTGATAAAGTAAAGAAATTAACAAAAGACAATCCCAATCAGCAAAAGAACATTGAGGAACTTGCGAAACAAATCAAAATGCGTTTTGATAATTTAAACAAATGTATTGTGCTTCGCAAAAAGGATTTTGAAAAAGCCAGAGAATTAGTTGCTTCAGGAAAAGGAAAAATATTACAAGATACTTTAAGAAAAATAATTGATAAAGCGCAGGAATCTGAAAAAACTTTGCTTGCCGAAAGAATAGTAATCAGTAAAAACGATGCCAGCAAATTCAATATTGTTTTTGCTGTTTTATTGTTAATCATTGTCATGATTCTTATCGTTGTATACACTATAATTACTGAAAATTTAAAAGCCCTTAAAAGTTCGGAGTCAGAAAATGCCAACAAAAACTGGTTACTTACAGGTAACTCAAAACTTAATGAAAAATTAATAGGAGACCAAAGTATAGCACAGTTAGCAAACAATACCATTAGTTTTTTATGTACTTACCTTAAAGCCAATATAGGAGCCGTTTACTTACTTAATGAAAAAGACAATATCCTAATGCTTAGTGGGAAATTTGCCTTTTCGTCTGCTAAAGACACTACAGAAAATTTTAAATTAAATGAAGGATTAATTGGTCAGTCCGCTTGGGAACAGAAACAAATTTATTTAACCGATATATCCGAAGATCAAATACGCATCACTTCAGCCGTTTTGAATGCAAAACCAAAAAATTTGCTCATTACTCCTTTTTTGCTTGAAGGTAAAACAATTGGCGTAATCGAGATAGGCAAGCTTACTGATTTCAACGAAACAGAGAAGGAATTTATCAATGTTTCCATGAACAGTATAGCTATCAGCGTTAATACTGTTCAACAAGCTGAAGAAAAAGAAACAAGAGCTGCAGAGTTAGCCATTGCCAATAAAGAGCTTGCCTATCAAAATGATGAGAAAGAAAAAAGAGCAGCAGAATTAGGTATTGCTAATAAAGAACTTGCCTATCAAAATGATGAAAAAGAAAAAAGAGCAGCAGAGTTAGGAATTGCCAATAAAGAACTTGCTTATCAAAATGATGAGAAAGAAAAAAGAGCTGCAGAGTTAGGAATTGCTAACAAAGAACTTGCTTATCAAAATGACGAGAAAGAAAAAAGAGCGGCAGAGTTAGGAATTGCTAATAAAGAACTTGCATATCAAAATGACGAGAAAGAAAAAAGAGCAGCAGAGTTAAAAATTGCTAATAAAGAACTTGCCTATCAAAATGACGAGAAAGAAAAAAGAGCAGCAGAGTTAGGAATTGCTAATAAAGAACTTGCCTATCAAAATGACGAGAAAGAAAAAAGAGCTGTAGAGTTAAGTTTTGTAAACAAAGAGCTTTCTAATCAAGCGGAAGAACTTCAAATACAGCAGGAAGAGCTTAAACAACTGAATGAAGAATTAGAACAACAAGCACAAGATCTTAAACAACAGCAGGAAGAGTTACAAATGACCAACGAAGAACTGGAAGAGCAAACTCAATCATTAGAAGAGAAAAACAAAGAAGTTGAAGCTTCGAAAAATGACATTGAACAAAAAACAAAACAACTTGAAATTAGCAGTAAGTATAAATCGGAATTCCTTGCAAATATGTCGCATGAATTGAGAACGCCTCTTAATAGTTTGCTTATTCTATCTAAAGATTTATCAGAAAACAGAAAGAAAAACCTAGATGATATTCAAGTAGAAAGTGCAGAAATAATCTATAAAAGCGGGCATGACCTTCTTGTATTAATTAATGAAGTACTGGATCTCTCTAAAATTGAGTCAGGAAAAATGTCTATCAACATTGAAAGAGTATCGCTGAAATTTTTTACAGATAATCTCCTTCGTGATTTTAGACATCAGGCAGAACAGAAAGGATTGAAGCTTGTTTGCAAATTGACTGATGCGGTACCCGAATTCATTTATACCGATTCACAACGTTTGAATCAGATATTGAAAAACCTAATATCCAATGCCATAAAATTCACCGAAAAAGGGAATGTAACTATAAGTATTACTCCAAATACTGACACTACTTTGAACATTTCTGTTACTGACACAGGTATTGGAATATCAGAAGATAAACAAACATCCATATTTGAAGCCTTTCAGCAAGCCGAGGGCGGTACTTCCAGAAAGTATGGCGGTACGGGATTGGGGCTTTCTATTTCACGGGAACTAGCCAAATTATTAGAAGCAGAAATTAAGTTGAATAGTAAACTAAACCAGGGTTCAACTTTTTCACTCATTATTCCGCTGGAAATACATCCTGAACAAGAGCCCGTCAGTACAGTAACAGTAAAACCTGTTTTGTATGCGCCACATTCTGAAAATGAGGCTAAATATGTAAATTATCCCACCATAGAAGATGACCGAGATTCAATAGATACAAATGATAAGGTAGTACTTATTATTGAAGATGATCGAAATTTTGCTGCTATACTTTTAAAGCAGGCTAACAAAAAAGGATTCAAATGTTTATCAGCAGCATCTGGAGAAGATGGTCTATTGCTAGCTTCAAAATATAAGCCCCAAGCAATCATTCTTGATATGGGTTTACCAGGAATCAAAGGAAAACAAGTATTGTATGAGTTAAAAGTAAACCCTTCCGTAAGGCATATACCGGTGCATATTATTTCGGCAAATGACCGTTCGCTGGAACCTATTAGAGAAGGTGCTGTAGAATACCTAATGAAACCGATATCAAAAGATGCTCTGGAAGAAGCTTTTAACCGAATTGAAAATTTTGTCAATAGAAAAATAAAAAACCTGCTTATTATAGAAGACAATGAAAATTCCAGAAAAGCAATGAAAATTCTCATTGGTAATGGTGATGTAAAATGTTTAGAAGCAGCAACTGGTAAAGAAGCATTGGACATGTATGAACAGAATCACATTGATTGCATTATACTAGACATTGGATTGCCTGACATGAGTGGCTTTGACCTTATCCATAAACTGGAGGATATAAAAGTCCATAACATGCCCCCTATCATCATTTACACTGGAAAAGAACTTACAAAAGAAGAAAATAATCTACTGCACAAATATGCAGAAAGTATTATCATAAAAGGTATAAAATCCGAAGAACGATTGCTAGATGAAACCGCTCTTTTCCTTCACCGTACAATAAGTAATTTACCAAAATCGAAACAGATGATTATTAATAGTTTGCATGACAAAGAAGCGATATTTCATTCAAAAAAAATATTATTGGTAGATGACGATATGCGTAATGTTTTTGCATTGTCCAAAATATTACAAGAACGCGGAATGGAAGTCATAAAATCCGAAAATGGCAAAAATGCATTAGAAATGCTAGATATACAT
The DNA here is from genome assembly GCF_048158655.1 of Flavobacterium algoriphilum. Lineage (NCBI taxonomy): Bacteria > Pseudomonadati > Bacteroidota > Flavobacteriia > Flavobacteriales > Flavobacteriaceae > Flavobacterium > Flavobacterium algoriphilum. The sequence goes on along the minus strand of NZ_JBLNKY010000003.1, from coordinate 215,410 downwards.
ACTGACATTGATATGGTATTGATGGATATTATGATGCCGGAAATGGACGGTTATGAAGCAATGAAACAGATTCGTGCACAGATAAAATTCAGAAACTTACCAGTAATTGCACTCACCGCAAAAGCCATGAAAGACGACAAACAAAAATGTATTGATGCTGGTGCCAACGATTATATCACAAAGCCTATTGATATAGAAAGATTATTATCATTGATGCGCGTATGGTTAAGTAAATAATAGACCTCATTACGCGGTGCTATACCCAATGTCATTAATTAAACTTTTTTTATTGGTATTTCAATATTCAAAACTTTTCTTTTACAATTGAAAATGAAAATAAATAACCCTGTTAAAATTTTATTGGTAGATGATCTGCCCGAAAATTTATTTGCCTTAGAAGTAATTCTTTCTAATGAAAACTATTCATGTGTAAAAGCAAATTCCGGTAATGAAGCATTAAAAATTCTTCTCCACCAACAAGATTTTGCCATCATATTGATAGACGTGCAAATGCCGATGATGGATGGATTTGAAACTGTTGAACTAATTCGCCAAATTGAAAAACTTAAACATGTTCCGATTATTTTTTTAACGGCCAGTATGGATAATTCTATACAAATTTCTAAAGGTTATCAAGCCGGTGCTGTAGATTATATGATTAAACCGCTTTCACCGGAAATATTAAAAGCAAAAGTGGCTATTTTTGTCGATTTACATAAAAAAAATCAGGAATTATTAGTTCAAGCAGAACAACTGAAAAGACTTAACACCGATCTTACCGCCCAAAAATTACTTTCTGAATATTCACTTAGTCTTATTGAAGCAAGTCATGACCCTTTATTTGCAATTAGCCCCGAAGGGAAAATAACCGATATGAATAATGCATCGGTAAAAGTAACAGGTATATCTCGCAAAAAATTAATTGGAACCGATTTTTTTGATTATTTCACTGAACCACAAAAGGCTCGTGAGGTATACCAAAAAGTATTCGAAAAAGGGTCTGTTACTGATTCTCCACTAATTCTTCGTCATAAAAAAGGCAAGCTGATTGATGTATTATTTAATGGATCTGTATATAAAGATGAACGAGAAAAAGTGTTGGGAGTAGTAATTGTTGCCCGAGATGTTTCTGAACAAAAAAAAATTGCCACTGAATTAATTGAAGCGAGAGTATTTGCTGAATTTGCTACTGAAATTGCAGAGGAAGCAAAGATAAACGCAGAAAACGCAACTATCATAGCAAAAAATGCTGTAAAGGCTAAACAGCAATTTTTGTCGAATATGAGCCATGAAATTCGTACCCCGATGAATGCAATCATCGGATTTACAAAAGTGTTAATGAGAACAGATTTGACTTATAAACAAAAAGAATATTTAAACGCAATAAAAATAAGTGGCGATGCATTAATTGTGCTCATTGATGACATCCTCGATTTGGCAAAAGTAGATTCCGGTAAAATGACATTTGAGAAAACACCTTTCAAAATGAAGTTTTCCATTTCAGCTATGCTTCATTTATTTGAAACAAAAATTCAGGAAAAAAACTTAAAATTAGTTAAGGAATACGACAGTAAAATCCCTAATGTACTTGTGGGTGACCCTGTTCGTTTGCATCAAATCATTTTAAACCTGGTAAGCAATGCTGTAAAATTTACATTAAAAGGAAAAATTACGGTGAGCGTTGATTTATTGCATGAAAATGATGATACAGTAATTCTAAAATTTGCTGTAACAGATACCGGAATTGGTATCTCCAATGAAAAAATTGAAACCATATTTGAAAATTTTCAACAGGCAACCAACGAAACTTCAAGATTGTATGGTGGAACTGGATTAGGTCTTGCTATTGTCAAACAATTAATAGAACCACAAGGAGGTAGCATTAGTGTAAAAAGTACTATTAACGAGGGTTCAATATTTAGTTTCACATTACCTTTTCAAAAAACAAATGCCGGTCCAGAATTAGAAAATGAATTGATCGCGTTAGATTCAGAAATGAAAAATATAAAAGTATTAGTGGTTGAAGATATTGCTCTAAATCAATTACTCATGAAAACACTATTAGATGATTTTGGATTTGAGCGTGACATTGCTGAAAATGGCAAAATAGCTATTAAAAAACTTAAAGAAAAAGAGTATGATATCATTCTGATGGACTTGCAAATGCCAGAAATGAATGGATTTGAAGCTACAGAATATATTAGAAAGACCCTGAATTCTACAATCCCCATTATTGCTTTAACAGCTGATGTCACGACTGTTGACTTAGCTAAATGTAAAGCAGTGGGTATGAATGATTACCTTGCAAAGCCAGTTGATGAGAGACTACTATATAGTAAAATAGTAAACATATTAACGAAACCTAAGCTTGTAGAAGTTAATGCAATTTTAGGCGAAGAACAAAATATAAAGAAAAAAATAAGATGCATTGACTTGGTTTATTTAAATCAAAGAACCAAATCAAATCCAAAATTAATGATGGAAATGATTTCACTATATCTAGAACAAACCCCTCCTTTAATTAGTACAATAAAACAAAGTTTAGCGGAGCAAAATTGGAAATTATTAGGGGCTGCAGCACATAAAATGATTCCCTCTTTTTCAATAATGGGAATCAGTACTGATTTTGAAAATATGGCGAAAAGAATTCAGGAATTTTCGACAGCACAAGAAAAAAATGATGGGATACATGACTTAGTCCAGCAACTTGAAGAAGTTTGTTTGCAGGCATGTACAGAATTAGAAGAAGAACTTCAAATAATCAAAAATTTCATATCTTGAATGTTGTCAGTATATTACAAATTTACATTCAATATTCAATGGCGTAATGCGCCATAAATGATTTGTATTAATAAATTTATAAAACATATTTCCTTACTTTTAAGCAAATATTTTTATCGCACCTCTGCTTAGGTATCATGAAGCCATTAATATAACAAAAAATTTATAGTAAATTCTATAAATTAAAATACATATTTAATATTATGAAATTAGCTACAAAATCCGCTCCCAATACATTGACACAGGAAGAAGAAGTCAAAAAAAAATCTTTTACTGTGGTAGCCATTGGTGCCTCGGCAGGGGGACTCGAAGCTTTTAGCATTTTATTGAAAAATTTACCGACAGATACCGGTATGGCCTATATTTATGTCCAACACCTAAGTCCTGACCATAAAAGTTTACTGACTTCCATTTTATCCAAGATTACTAAAATGAAGGTTCAGGAAATTGATAACATGGAAAAAATGGAACCCAATAATGTTTATGTAATTCCACCAAATAAAGTTATTGAGGTAGTTAACGGACACATTCGATTGTTTCCCCGCATTAAAAAAAATATTCCTAATCTAACCATTGATGTACTCTTTTCCTCACTTGCTGAAACTCATAAAGAAAATGTTATTGGCATAGTCCTTTCCGGTTATGCCAGTGATGGTATGATTGGGCTCAAAGCCATTAAAGATGCCGGTGGAATCACTTTTGCACAAGATGAAACAGCTCAAGCCAGTAGTATGCCAAATTCGGCTATTTCTTCAGGAGTTGTAGATTATATTTTATCACCCCAAGAAATTGCCTATGAATTAGTTCGTCTCTGTAAAAATGGTTTTCCTAGAACTAATGGTAAAGAAAAAGAAAAAAAGAAAGAAGTTGTCATTGAAAATAATAACTTCGATATAGATACCATTTTTGAACTTTTACTCAAAGAAACCGGGGTGGATTTTAGCCATTATAAAATGCCTACCATTAAAAGGCGAATTAACCATAAAATGGAGCAATATGGAATAAAAACAATAGAGGAATATGTAAAACTTTTGATCAAAAAAAATAACGAAATTGAAATTCTTTATAGTGACTTGTTAATTAATGTAACCCGTTTTTTTAGGGAAACAGAAACCTTCAAATTTCTCAAAACCGATCTCTTAACAAAGCTTTTAAATAGTAAATCCACCGACGATACCTTGCGCATATGGATACCAGCCTGTTCTACAGGACAGGAAGCCTATTCTATTGCAATGCTTATCGCCGAACTGCAGGGTAATAAACCAAATAAAATACCGGTCCAGATTTTTGCAACTGATCTAAGCGAACGGGCAATCAATGATGCTCGCAAAGGAGAATATTCTCAAAATGATTTGGATTCTATTCCCAAAAAGTATTTGTCCCGTTTTTTTACTAAAGTGGGTGACAATTATCGCATTATTAAAGAACTTCGTGAAATGTGCATATTTGCACCTCACAATATTTTACGTGACCCGCCTTTTTCGCGTATGGATTTTGTTAGTTGTTGTAATCTTCTTATTTATTTCGATGCAGCAGCCCAGAAAAAAGTTTTTGCATCCCTACATTTTGCATTGAATGATGGAGGATATTTAATGCTTGGCAAAGCAGAAAGTATCGGGACATCATCACAACTTTTCACTTTAATAAATAATAAATTTAAAATCTATTCCAGAAAAAATAATTTGGGAGTGAGAAAAATACTTGAATTAACACCTCGTTTTACACGTACAAACATGTCAAGTAAAAAAACAAATACTCCTTCTAAAAACATAAGTGTAAATCAAGAAAATCTTGAAAACGCTATTGATTCAACGCTTCTATCCAGTTATATGCCTGCATGTGCAGTAGTCAACAAAGAAATGGAAATCCTTCAGTTTAGAGGTCCGGTATCCTCTTATCTAGAGCATGCATCTGGTAAAGCCAGCCTTAATATTTTAAAAATGGCACGGCCAGAATTTGCTTTTGAACTCCGTAATGCTATTAATAAAGCAATCGAAACAAAGCAATCCGTATACAAATCGGGTATTGAAATAAAAATCGAATCTGTTTTACGATTAATGTCTTTTGAAGTTTGCCCCTTGAAAATTGAGTGGGAAGAACCACTACTGCTTATTGTTTTTAAACCTCAGGAACAAATCGAAAAATTTATTGAATCAGATTCAAATAAAAAAGATACCCTTAAAGACTTAAAAATAAAAAAACTAACTGAGGAGCTGAATATTACGCGATCAGAGATGATAGCTATTATTGAAACGCAAGAAACTATTTATGAGGAATTGCAGGCCGCAAACGAGGAGATCGTTTCCTCAAATGAAGAATTCCAAACATTGAATGAAGAGCTTGAGACCTCAAAAGAAGAAATTGAAGCCACTAATGAAGAGCTTATCTCTACTAACCAGGAATTACAAATGCGCCATGATTTGTTAACAGAATCACATGAATATTCAGAAGCAATTATTGCTACTATTCATGAGCCAATGCTTATTCTGAATAAAAATTTTCATGTAATATCAGCTAATAAATCTTTTTATAAAAAATTTCTGGTTGATAAAGAGCAAACCGAAGGTAAATTATTATTTGATTTAGGAAATAAACAATGGAATATTCCAAAACTACGTGAAGTACTAAATGAAATAATTTCCAAAAATAATAGTTTCGAAAATTTCGAAGCTACCCACACTTTTTCTGGAATTGGAGAAAAAATAATGTTACTTAACGCTCATTTAATTATTCAAAAAACAAATAAAGAACAATTAATTCTTCTTGCTATTGAAGACATAACAGATCGTTCACGTTATTATCTTAAAGAAAAATATTCACTTAGTCTTATTGAAGCAAGTCTTGATCCCTTGACAACGATAAGTAATGAAGGAAAAATTACCGACATGAATCAGGCAACTGTGACTATTACAGGTATTGCCCGTCAAAAATTAAAAGGTTCTGATTTCTTTGGGTATTTTACGGAACCAGAAAAAGCCCGTTCTGTTTATCAGGAAGTATTTGCCAAAGGCTTCATTACCAATTCCCCGCTCAAACTGCGTCACAAAAGCGGTAGATTGACAGATGTATTATTAAATGGATCCGTTTACAAGGATGATAATGGAAATGTTTTGGGTGTGGTTATTGTTGCCCGAGATATAACGGATCAGAAAAGAATTGAATCCGAATTGATAGAAGCAAAAGTATTTGCTGAGTTGGCCACTTTAATAGCGGAAGAAGCAAAAAGTAAAGCAGAAGAAGCTACACGAACTGCTGAAGATGCTATGAAAGCAAAACAACAATTTTTGTCAAACATGAGCCATGAAATCCGGACTCCTATGAATGCTATTATTGGGTTTACCAAAGTGATCTTAAAAACCGATTTATCAGAAAAACAAAAAGAATATTTAAATGCAATTAAATTGAGTGGAGATACCCTGATTGCATTGATTAATGACATACTCGATTTAGCAAAAGTGGATGCCGGTAAAATGACTTTTGAAAAAAAACCATTCAAAATGGCCGTTTCCATAGCTTCAATGCTTCAATTATTTGAGACAAAAATTCAGGAAAAAAATTTAAAAGTAGTTACAAATTATGACACAAAAATACCTGATGTCCTATTAGGGGATTCAATTCGATTACACCAAATTATTTTAAATTTAGTAAGTAATGCAGTAAAATTTACTTCTGAAGGTAAAATTGTGGTTAGTACCAATTTATTGTTTGAAGATGAGGAAAAAGTAATTATAGAATTTGCAATTACAGACAGCGGAATTGGTATTCCAGAAGACAATATCGACTTAATTTTTGAAAACTTTCAACAGGCGACTAACGGGGCTTCCAGTCTTTATGGAGGAACAGGTTTAGGGCTGGCTATTGTCAAGCAGCTAGTAACATCTCAAGGAGGAAGTATTCGTGTTAAAAGTAAAATTAATGAAGGCTCTACTTTTAGTTTTACTTTGCCTTTTCTGAAAACAAAAAACCCTACTGAGTTAAAAACTAATTCAAACGAAATACATATGTTTCAGAGAAAAATAAAAGTATTAGTTGTAGAAGACATGGCACTTAATCAACTATTGATGAAAACAATATTAGATGATTTTGGATTTGAACGTGAAATTGCTGAAAACGGAAAAATTGCTATCGAAATGCTCCAAAACAAATCCTATGATATCATTTTAATGGACCTCCAAATGCCCGTAATGAATGGATTTGAAGCTACAAAATACATTCGTAAAACTTTGAATTTAAATATCCCTATTATTGCTTTGACTGCTGATGTTACAACAGTGGATTTGGAAAAATGTAAAGCTGTGGAAATGAATGATTATATCGCTAAACCCATTGATGAGGAATTATTATTCAGTAAAATTGTTGAGTTAACTAAAAAAGCATCTGAATAAACAGTGTCTGACGAATATAACAGAACCCCAATTTATATAAATAATCCATTTCTTTTTCTTACAGTTGGTTAATGCTATAACTTTTGTCATTAATCTTATAACATATTTAAATATCAAGAGTTCATCTTTGTTTAGTGACAAATAAGTCACTGATTAAATAAACAAAGAGATGAAATTTAAAAATACATTACCCACTTTAGCTATACTATTTGTAGTTTTTATGTCTGGTTGCAGTAACGAAATAGATGAGAATTTAAACTCTAATGTGTCGTCAGTTGAAAAATCAGATGGTTCCTCTTCAAATATAAATGCCGTTAATGAAACTTACAATATAGATCCAAAAAATAGTTCAATCACTACAGTAAATCTTGGTATTTCAGGAGATTTTGCGATTCTATCAAAAACAGGAATTACAGATGTTTACAAATCCGCGATTACAGGTGATATTGGTTCAAGCCCAATTACAGGAGCCGCCATATTAGTTAGCTGTACAGAAGTAACAGGAACAATATATACAGTTGATGCTGCAGGTCCCCTTCCTTGTAGTGTAATTGATGCAACGAGATTGACTGCAGCGATAGGTGACATGCAAACCGCATATACTGATGCAGCTGGAAGAACTAATCCTGATTTTATAAATATAGGTGCTGGAAATATTGGTGGAAAAACGCTTACCCCAGGTTTATACAAATGGACCAGTGCGCTAAATATTCCAACTGATATAACTATATCTGGTAGTCCAACTGATGTTTTTATTTTTCAAATAGCCGGAACGCTTAAATTAAGTTCTGCTGTTCGAATGACATTAACAGGAGGCGTACAAGCCAAAAATATTTTCTGGGTAGTTTCAGATGCTGTTACCTGCGGAACCACTAGTCATTTTGAAGGAAACATATTAGGAATGACAGGTATTAATTTACAGACTGAGGCTACAATAAACGGGAGGCTGTTAGCACAAACTGCAGTAACGCTACAAATGAATGCCGTGACGCAACCACAATAGATTAAAAAAATAATTTTCAATGAGCTGTTCGTGAGGATAGTTATGGTCGAAAGATTTTTCTTTCGACTTTTTTTGCTTTATATTTCAAAAACGATTGATTTTATTTATATATTTTAACAAAATTTTTCTTGTTTATCTTATTGAATTTTTTTGTTTTTACTATTGATAATCAGGAATTTACAACTAATTTTAAAGGCCACAAAGTACCTATAAGTGAGCTGCTAGATTTTAATCCTGAATCGCTCCGACCACTCCTATCTTTTGGAATAGCCTTTTTTTGTTTTCCCTATTCCATTCCTATATAAGTGACTACTATAATAGCTATATCAGAATGGAAAAAAATAATATAAAAAGAGCGTTGATTTAATAAGGCGGTGCTCTTTTTTATTATTTAAAAAAAATTACAGCATACTACATTTAAAGTTAAATTTTTACTAACAACTTGATAATCAAATGTTTGTTTATTTATTTTTCGTAATTTTAATTTTCAAAAAAAATACGGCAGTAAAAAAACTGAAATGAGCAGGAAGATAAGTTGAAACAAAAATTTGAAATCTTGACTGACTTCCAACTTATTTTAAAAAATTAGAAACGCTTGAGATCCCCAAATGGAGCTTAATAAAGATGAATTAAACAAAATTATCGCACCACTTTAATCCTGTGTTTTATAAAATTGCAGAAGTTTTATCAATTCAAAAGTAGCAGTACCGACGAAGAAAATATAAATATACAACTACGTATATTTCAGTTAAATTCACAAAATATAAACGTTAATAATTTTAAAATAATCTGTATAAACATCCAAAAAACAACAAAATGAAAAAAACAGTCACAATTTTTTTCTTAATTCTTATAACAGGATTAGGAAATTTATCCGCACAGGATACTAAAATGTCTAAGGATAAAAAAACTATGATGATGGTCGATTTAAACGGCTGGCCTGAAGCTTCACGAATGGCGGTAAAAGAAATCACAGACAAATACGGCAAACCTGATGGCATAACAAAAAACGAGCTAATTTGGATGGCTAAAGGAGTATGGAAAAAAATCTGTATCAATAAAAAGGAAACCAAACATAGTTTTCCAATTGAGCATACCGATATGATGCAGACCACCATAAGTTACAAAGTGCCCGTTGATATAATGGACGAACTTGGTAAATTTGACGGCAGTGTAACCTTTGACCGTACCCAAGGAACTATGAGTGCTCGTTGCGATAAAGAAGGAAATAACTTTTTAGCATTAAATCTTGCTCATGATATTATTACAGGTAAAAAATCTGTTGAAGAAGCACGAAAAGCATATGGAGATATTGTTAAAGAGAAAATGAATGGAGGAAACCCAATATATATGCAAAAGTTAACTTTTTCAACACAGGAAAACACCGCCGACCCCGACATGAATACCACAGGATTGACTAAAGAAGATGTAATGAAAGGAATGAAACAAACCGGGGCAAAATAAACGAAATTATAAACTAATAATAATAATAATAATAACCTGTTTAACTTAATCATAATTCTAATGCTAATCCTTTGCGTATAATTCTATTATTTAAGTTTTAATATTCTTCTCAAACCTTATATACCTTACAATCTATTATTAATATTATTTGTAATCTTTTAATTATGAAAAATGTACAAAAATTTAAGAAGTGGGACCTTTCTTCACAAAGAGATATGAGCAGATTTCAGACCACAAAAGAGATCTTATTGCTTTTTAATAATTATTCTTAACAATTTAAAACAAGTAAAATGGACAAAGAAAAATCAATTGACGTGTTAAACACACTCATCGAAATCAACAACGACAGAATTGAAGGGTACGAAACCGCTTCAGATGAGACCGAAGAACAAGATTTAAAAAGTTTGTTCTCTCAATTAATGAAAACTAGTCAGAAATGCAAAATGGAACTTGTGAGCGAAGTTCAGGAAATGGGAGGAACACCTGTTGAAGGAACCAGAACAACTGGAAAGTTTTTTAGAGTTTGGATGGATGTCAAGGCCGCATTAACCGGTAAGGATCGTAAAGCAATACTCAATTCATGTGAATTTGGTGAGGATGTAGCTGTTTCTACTTATGCTAAAGTATTAAAAAATGATATTGAAGATATAACTTCCGAACAACAAGACCTATTAAAAGTACAATATACATTAATAAAAGCTGACCATGATAAAGTAAAAGAATTACGAGATATGTCATCTTAGCATTAATAAATTTTGTGAAATAGGGTTAAATAGTGACGTGAGATGATTTTATCTCTTGCCACTATTACTTCCCTAAATAATTAATAGAATAATTTGAAATAATAACATTAACCTCCTCTTTTTAAATGTTATCTGTGCACCAACTTATTTTAATAATAATATAACATTCCTCAGTACCAACCTACTCCTTGTCTTTCTAGGAAAAATATGATGGATTTATTTAAAACCAAATTATCATACTGCAATTAATGCCGTGAATAATGCAACTTATTTTTAAAATTATGTAATGCTTTTTGGAACTAATTGAAATACTTTTACTTAACTTCTAAATTATTTTTTATGTCAATATTCATCGTATTACTTGTCCTAATTATTGTAGGCTTTCTTCTTTGGCTTGTCAATACTTACGTTCCTATGGATGCTACAATCAAAAAAATATTTAACATTGTTGTTGTGATTGTTGTGATTATTTGGCTTCTCAAGGTTTTTGGGCTTTTCAATGATTTGATGGGGATACATGTTTAAAAAATTATTAAAATATTGGTTCTAAATCGAATATCCTTCAAAATAATAATCCTTACAGAAAATTAAATTAATATTAATAAATCTTTAAAAACTAAATTATGAATCTTAAAAGAATCTTTGGGGCATTACTTACTGCCCTCGGAATTGGTGGCCTTATTTATACCGCTGTATTATTTTCCAGCACATCAGGAGAAATGAGAGACGTTAAATCCTTAATTATTTATGGTGTACTTGGTATTATTTTCTTCGTTTCTGGAATTAGTTTAGTTCGTACAACAAAAGACGAATCATAAATTTTACCTATCTTGTTCTACTAATGCAAAAACGTATCGTAGCAGACTTGCATAAAAAATTATGATATAATTACAGGAAAAAATTCGCCATAACTATTGTAAAGCGACATGCTGTAATTTTATGGATTTTGTATCAAATAAATCTCTCTGAACTCATTTAAATTCAGAGAGAAATTATTAAATAATTTGATTCTTTGTCAAATTTGTTACTGAAAAACTTCATTTTATTCCTGCCGCTATCAATTGAAGTTTTCCTAAAAAACATTCAAACAAAAGACGTGAACCCTATAACTCTTTATAGAAATTATATAATACATTTTACAAAAACTATCAATAACTTAGTGTACTGACTATAAGATAATTGCAAAAATAATCAACATCCCGAAAGGAAACATACTTTTCCTTAAAAGGAAAGAAAGAAATAATTTTCCCGTATATTTTGGTTATCCACTTTTGAAAATATTTATATACTAAAAGCCAAAATAGATTGATATTAATTCAGAAAATGTTTCAAATTAAAAAGGACTACTTGATGGCACTTAAGATACTAAAATATAAAATTATACTATGAAAATAGCCGTATTCAGTACTAAAACCTATGATCGCAAATATCTTGACAAGTTTAATATTGAAAGTAAACACGAACTAATCTATTTTGAAGCTCCTTTGAATGCTGACACTGCAAATTTGGCTATAGGATTTGAAGGCGTTTGTATATTTGTAAATGACAAAATTGATAAAAAAACTATTGATAAATTATCGAAAATTGGAATTAAACTTATTGATTTACGTTGTGCAGGTTTTAACAATGTAGACATAGAGGCTGCTTCAAAAGAGAATATTAAAATATTGAGAGTTCCTGCTTATTCTCCACATGCCGTTGCAGAACATGCCGTTGCATTAATTTTGACCTTGAACAGAAAAACGCATAAAGCCTACAATAGAGTTAGAGAGAGTAATTTTTCTTTGGAAAATCTTACCGGATTTAATCTTTATGAGAAAACGGTAGGTGTAATTGGGACAGGAAAAATAGGTGCCGCTTTTTGCCACATAATGTTAGGTTTTGGATGCAAAGTAATCGCTTATGATGTTAAGGAATCTGAGAAATTATCAGCAAAAGGGGTTGAATATAAAACATTGGATGAACTATTAGAAAACTCTGATATTATCTCCCTCCACTGCCCTCTTAATCTAAATACAAAACATCTTTTTAACACAAAGGCATTTTCTAAAATTAAAAAAGGAGCTATGCTAATTAATACGAGCAGAGGTGCACTGATTAAAACATCGGATGCAATTGAAGCATTAAAAAATGAACAATTAGGCTATTTAGGAATTGACGTTTATGAACAGGAAGAAAATTTATTTTTTAAAGATTTGTCTGAAAGTGTCATTAAAGATGATTTAATAGAACGACTGATGTCTTTTCATAATGTGTTGATTACTCCACATCAAGGTTTTTTTACCAATGAAGCATTAAACCAAATTGCACTAACAACTTTAAAAAATTTTACCGATTTTGAAAATGGATTACCATTAGAAAATGAGGTGAAGCTTTAAAATTAAATATTTTAAATAATATTATTAAAAGAACACAAAATAACTGACGTGGCCAAAAAAAGTAATTGTCAAAAATCGCAACTTGGATCCTTGGGAAGAAAGTAGCAGATAAAATAACTCTTTATTTTTCAAAGTGGTTGTTAAAAAGAGAATGTGATCACAAATCAGTAATGCAATTCAATAAGCTTATAGCGTTTTTACTAAAAATCAGAATATTATAAACTTTACGAATGACAGCGATTTATGTGTAATAAAAAATAAATTCTTTTTTTTACGGACTTTTTTTATGAAAATATGTAAAAATTACAAGTCATACTGTAAATTCTGTAAGAGATTAAAAAGTATTAAACCGCAACTTTACACTAGTAGAATTTTACGAAACAATTAAATAGAAACTGATGAAAAGTACAGCCACCAAAACCGATAAAAAAGTAAAGTTGCAAGAAGGTAAAGGAAATTCAGAAAACACTATATCAGAGACAAAACAAGATTGTCGCAATATTTTTGTAGAGGAACTAAAAGAAATTTACTTTTCTGAAAAAGCATTAATTATCTCCATTCCAATAATGATTAAAAATGCAGCAACAGATGAATTAGTAGATGCGCTTAAAGTACATTTACAATTTACACAAGAACATATAAAATTCTTAGAATTTTTCTTTACTTCGATTGGGGAAGCAGATATTATACTAAAATACCAAGCGATGTATGGATTTATTACACCCGAAAAATAAATTATTCTAAATAACAATAAACATGCTTATCAAAACCATTGACAAAGCAAAAAGCGAGCATTAGGAATGGTTTGGTAGCGCCAACAATCATAAAAATTTATTAGGCGTATCTTTTCTGGGTCGTTAAATCTAATTACCTTCATAATAGCAATCTAAGACTAAAAAACATGAAAACATCCGAACTATTTATACCTAAAAAAGTGGGTTCCCTAACATTGAAAAATCGAATTGTTATGGCACCCATGACAAGATGCAGGGCGATTGACAATATTCCTAATGAACTTATGGCGGAATATTATAATCAACGTTCTGGCGCTGGATTAATAATAACTGAAGGTACCTCACCCTCCCCTAATGGTCTTGGATATGCCCGAATCCCTGGAATATTTAGTGAACTTCAGGTAGCAGGCTGGAAAAAAACTACAACGGCAGTTCATAACAACGGAGGAAGGATATTTGTCCAATTAATGCACTCCGGAAGAATTAGTCATCCGCTTAATATGCCTAAAGATGCACAAATCCTTGCCCCTTCCCAAGTGAAAGCAGCTGGACAAATGTGGACTGACTTGAAAGGATTACAGGACTTTATTGTTCCAAAAGAAATGACACCTCAAGAAATTTTACATGCCAAAACAGAATATGTAGCTGCTTCCGAAAATGCTTTATTTGCAGGATTTGATGGTGTAGAATTACATTCGGCTAATGGTTATTTATTGGAAGAATTCCTTTCGCCTTTAAGCAATATCCGAACCGATAATTATGGTGGAAGTATTGAAAATAGATGTCGTTTTGTCATCGAAGTAGTAGCCGCCGTTGCGGATTCTATTGGAAAAGAAAAAATCGGTATTCGTTTATCCCCATATGGAGTGGCTAGTGATATGCCTCACTATCCTGAAATCGATGCTACTTACGATTATTTATCAAAAGAGCTCAATAAACTTGATATCGCATACATCCACCTTGTGGATCATTCCGCTATGGGAGCGCCACCAGTTCCTTTGAAAATTAAAAAATTGATACGCCATAATTTTAAAAATATTTTGATTCTTTGTGGTGGCTATGACAAGGAAAGTGCTGAAGCGGAAATCCAAAGCGGACTTACCGACCTCATCACTTTTGGTCGTCCTTTTATTAATAATCCAGATCTGGTGGAAAGATTTAAAAACAATTGGCCTTTGTCACAGGATATTAATATGGATTTATTTTATACTGCAGATGAAAAAGGATATACTGATTACCCCGTTTATAAAGATTAATTGAAATAGGCTTTACCTGCTAAAAACGACGTTTTAGAAATCCAATAAAATGAAAGATATATCCCAATTATTAGCTTTATTAGGTGATGAAAGAGACTCCTTGTTGAATCATATCTGTAAAACTATTACGAAAGATCAACTTCATTTACCTAATCCTTCTCACCTAGATAGTGTTTTTTTGCAAAGTAATCGAAATGGACAAACGATTCGAAGTTTGTCACAGTTATACAATTACGGACGGCTTTCTGGTACGGGCTATATTTCTATTTTACCAGTAGATCAAGGGATTGAGCATACTGCAGGAAGTTCATTTTCTCCAAATCCTATTTATTTTGATCCAGAAAATATTGTAAAATTAGCCCTGGAAGCGGGTTGTAATGCAGTCGCTTCTACTATGGGCGGACTGGCAATGTTATCCCGAAAATATGCCCATAAAATTCCGTTTGTTGTAAAACTTAATCACAACGAAATGATGACGTATCCTAATAAATATGATCAAATTATGTTCGGGAGTGTCCGAGACGCTTGGAATATGGGAGCAGTCGCTATAGGGGCAACCGTTTACTTTGGTTCAGCCGAGTCTGACAGGCAAATCATAGAAGTAGCAAAAGCTTTTGAAGAAGCTCATAATTTAGGCATGGCGACTATTCTTTGGTGTTATTCCAGAAATGATGGCTTTATAAAAGACGGTATCGATTATAATACGGCTGCTGATATTACGGGTCAAGCCAATTATTTAGGTGTTTCAATTCAAGCAGATGTTATTAAGCAAAAACTACCAACGCTTAACGGAGGTTTTACTTCGATAAAATTTGCCAAATCAAATCCTGAGATGTACACCAAATTAGCCAGTAACCATCCTATAGATTTATGCCGTTATCAGGTAATGAATTGTTATTCTGGACGTATTAGCATGATTAACTCAGGCGGAGAATCAAAAGGTAATACGGATTTGGCGGAAGCCATAAGAACAGCCGTTATAAATAAACGTGCTGGTGGAGCCGGAATGATTATGGGGAGAAAAGCTTTCCAGCGTCCCTTTAGTGAAGGCGTAAATCTTATAAACGCTGTACAGGAAATTTACCTGTGTAAAGAAGTCTTCATAGCATAGTGCTTCATTTCTTAATACTTCATATTTATATCCTTTCGATTATTGCCAAAACAAAGCCTGATACTAATCTAGGATGTTTGTATTTAAAGATATAAAAATTGTAAAACAGAAATCTAAAAATAAATTAAATAATTAATTATTAAACAATTACAAATAAAAAGGTGTGAATGATGTAACTTATTTATCTAATTTTATAATACTTGTCGGAAGAAATAAAATGAACTTTGTAAAATAAGATTTTTTTTTATTATCCTCCAGTGCTTTGACAATTATAAACATCAAATTTGATTGAGATCACTAAAAAAGTATATTAATTCAAATAAAATTAAAAAAACATGAAACCACAAATTGGAATTACAGATGATCATTTAAAAAAAAGTATTGCAATTCTTTCTTCAATATTAGCAAATGAAATGACACTATATATCAAATTAAGAAAGTTTCATTGGAACGTATCAGGTGAAAGCTTCATGGAACTTCATAAATTATTTGAAGGACAATACAGACAATTAGAAGAATCAATCGATGAAATTGCGGAACGTGTGAGCAAATTAGGGGGGAAAACTATTGGAACAATGAAAGAGTTTTCAGATTTAACCATACTTAAAGAATCTCCACATCAATATCCTGCTCAAAAAGACATGATAAAGGAATTATTACAAGATCATGAAACGCTTATTGTTCATATACGAAAAGATATAGACCTAAGTGCTCAAGAAAATAAAGACGCGGGAACTGCTGATTTCCTAACAGGTTTAATGGAACTACACGAAACAATGTCCTGGACTTTAAGAAGATATTTAGACTAATTTAAATTAAAAATTAACCCAAAACAAAATGGAAAAATCAGGAAACAAAGTTTACTTAGCCTCTAATAGTTATTGTAAAGTTGGAAAAATTACTCCCAAAAAACATATTAAAGAAGATAAATTAATACCAGAAACTGATTTTAAAACAGCAAATATTGAAAAATATGATGGCGTTTTATATAAAAAAAAGCTGTAGTTATGTACTTAATTCAAATTCTTTTTTTTTATTTATAAAATTAGGACTATTAAAAAACTTTCTTATTAACTTCTCTACCAGAGCAGTTAATCGAAAATTAATTTTTTAATAGTCCTAATTTTATAAATAAAAGCACAATAATCTGAATGTGGAAATGATACAACTTATTAATACAATTCTATAATATTAAGGGATTCCATCATAGCCATGTTTGCATTAATTAATGAAAAGATAAATTAAAATGGAAAAAATCCTACTACTTTGTACATCGGATGGTGTAGCTGATATGGATGACCGTTGTCCTACTGTGAAAGGAACTATCGAAAATAAAGGATACCCTGAAATTACAAAACAAGATGTACAAAGAATTACCTATTTAGGTAGTAAAATTTTCTTCGATAATAATAATGAAAAATTAAAAGTTGCTTCTTTAGTACAATTGGACGAATTGGGAACCTTAATCAATAAATATCAAGCTTCTAACTTGGTTATCGAAGGACATGCAGATAGCAATGGTGGTGATGCATTCAATTTAGAATTATTTCAAAAACGTACTGAAACCGTTAAAAATTATTTGATGAAAAAAGGTACTGCTGCCTCTATATTGACAGCGACGGGTTATGGTGAATCAAACCAATTGCTAGTAACAAAACCGCTTTAGGTCGTGCAAAAAACAAAAGAGTAGAGTTAAAAATAACTACTAAAGATAATAAGATTAAGTTGGGTTGTTTGGTTATAAGGGCTGTTGGTGACAACAGCCCTTTTTTTATGCTCAATAATTAAAGCTAGCTGTAGCATAATAAAAAGAACCTTAGTATTAAAACTGTGAATAGTATAACTAATTTAACAATTTATATAACAAATTTATCGGAAAGAAATCGACCTTTATATTATTTATCAATCATATGTAATACTTAAAAACATTGTTTTTACTTAAAAATAATTAAAATAATCTTTTCAGGCCATTTGCCATGATAGCTTTTAAAAAACAAGAATTGGGTTGGCTATTAATCTATCATGGTGTAAAAGATACCATTAAAGGATATGTTTATTGTACCTGTGCATCGTTACTTGGCTTACATGATTCCAAGAAAGAAATTGAACGATTGCCTATTCCCTATTTAAAACTGAACTAAGTAGGGAATTAAAAGGAGAGTTAATAATGTATGTTTCCTATTCGGTACTTTTTATTTAGAGATACGCTGTACATCTATTATGGTGCTACAGATGAAGGTGTAGGCTGTGCCTCACTTAATCAATCAGAATTACTTAATAAATTAATGTTAAATACAACAGATCATGATTAATAAAATCATCGTTGAACGTCAAAATATCCAATCTGTAAGTATTCCAAAAAATACTTATGTGAATAAATTAAATAATTTAGGGCATCCAGAAACAAAAAAAGAGTTGCCTCAAATCTTATTTATTACAACATATCCTCCAAGAGAATGTGGTATTGCAACGTATTCTCAGGATTTGCTTAAAGCACTGAATAACAAATTCAAGAATTCTTTTAAAATAAAAATTTGTCCATTGGAATCGAATAATGAGCAACATGCTTATGATAATGCAATAAAATATATTCTCAATACAGATCATTCGAATGCCTTTATCAATTTGGCAGATCAAATTAATACGAATGTCAATTTAGAAATGGTGTTGATTCAGCATGAATTTGGATTATTTAAAAACAATGAAGCCGATTTAAGACAGTTCATAAATATACTTCATAAACCTGTTATTATTGTTTTCCATACCGTATTACCCAGACCTAATCCATCATTACAAGCAAATGTTCAAGAAATAGCTCGAGAAGCACATTCTATTATTGTAATGACAAATTCAGCTGCGGAGCTATTAGTTAGAGAATATGGTGTAATCATGGATAAAATTACAATAATTCAGCACGGAACCCATTTAGTTCCTCATTCTGATAAAGAGGAATTGAAAATCAAATACCAATTAGAAGGAAAAAAAATACTTTCAACTTTTGGATTATTAAGCTCTGGAAAAAGCATTGAAACTACTTTGGAAGCATTACCCGAAATAGTAAAAGAGAATAAAGATGTGCTCTTTTTAATTATTGGTAAAACCCATCCCTGTGTGGTAAAACAAGAAGGTGAAAAATACCGTTTGATGCTTCAAGATAAGATTAAAGACTTGCAACTTCAGGAGCATGTAAAATTTGTAAATCATTTTTTGCCTTTACCTGATCTTTTAGAATATTTACAACTAACTGATATATATCTCTTTACTTCCAAAGACCCAAATCAAGCAGTAAGTGGAACTTTTTCGTATGCTATTAGTTGCGGTTGCCCAATTATTTCAACCCCTATTCCCCATGCCTGTGAAGTATTGAAGAATGATGTGGGAATTATTATTGAGTTTGACGATTCCAAACAATTAGCCAAGAAAACAAATAGGTTATTGCTTGACGAGCAGTTAAGAAAAAACATGGGCTTAAACGGATTGCATAGAATTGCTCCTACCGCTTGGGAAAATGCGGCAATTGCTCATGCCCGGTTATTTGAAAAAATTGGAGAAGAAAACTTCCGCTTGCATTATAAACTTCCAAAAATTAATCTTGATCATATAAAGAAACTAACCACTTCTTTTGGAATGATTCAATTTTCTAAAATTAATCAACCGGATATAGATTCAGGATATACTCTAGATGACAATGCAAGAGCTATGGTATCTCTATGCCAACAGTATGAATTAACAAAGGACAAAGAAAATTTAAAATACATCCAGATCTATTTCGATTTTATAAAATATTGTTTGCAAAAGGAAGGATACTTTCTGAATTATGTAAATGAAGAGTACCATTTTACGGCACAAAATAACACTACAAACCTAGAAGATTCAAATGGAAGAGCGATTTGGGCTTTAGGTTATCTAAATTCAATTAGTGCTATTCTTCCCGAAGAGTTAGCAAAAGATGCCGATGATACCATGCAAAATGCCCTACTAAAAGTGTTCGAAATTCATTCTACGCGAGCTATGGCGTTTATTATTAAAGGGATTTATTATTATAATACAAAAAGAGTCTCAGAACAAAATACTTCTACAATTAAAAAACTAGCTAACAGGTTAGTACAGATGTATAAGCATGAAGCGGAGAAGGAATGGGCTTGGTTTGAAAGTTATCTTACTTATGGCAACAGTATTGTTCCAGAAGCAATGCTTTGCGCCTGGTTAGCTACCGGACAATTAATTTATAAGGAAATTGCAAAAACATCTTTTGACTTTCTTATTTCTAAAATTTTTATAGAAGACAGGATTCAGGTAATTTCCAATAAAGGATGGCTTGACAAAGGAAATCAATTGGCTCCAAGTCCTGTAGGCGGCGAACAACCTATTGATGTGGCGTATACAATTCTTGCTTTAAGCAAATTTGCAACTGTTTTTGAAAATGAGCAATACCTAGAAAAAATGGAAATTGCATTTGATTGGTTTTTGGGAAACAATCATTTACACAAGATTATTTACAATCCTTGTACCGGTGGATGTTATGATGGATTAGAAGAGGATTATATAAATCTAAATCAAGGTGCGGAGTCAACAGTAAGTTATTTGATGGCCAGATTAACATTAGAAAAAAAATTAAAAAAAGAAGAAAAAAATAGCCCTATACACATTGGAAATAAAAATAAGTTAACAAAATTTCCTTCTTTAAAAATGAATCTTACTAATTAATCCAATTGAAAAATTTTATAAATACAACCTAAAGTAAGACAATAATCTGTATCAATATATTGCTGAAATTTAGAACATTACAATAAATTATTATAATTACTCACTAAACAATACACTATCTATATCTAAAAATCAACATGAATTTGTAAAAAAAATATTTGTCAGGAGCCTGATTTCATTTTTACAAAATCACTTTTAAACATAACTAATTTTTAAACAATACAAAATGCAAACAAGAACCATAGGAATAATTATGACCGTAATAGGAATAATTATGCTGTTATACAATAGTTTCAATTATGTAACTACAGAAAAGGTAGTTGACTTAGGACCAATCCAAGTAAATAAAGAAGTAAATCATCCATTGGAATGGTCACCTATCATAGGTGTGATACTCGCTGTAATTGGCGTTGTTTTGATTCTCCGAAAAAACAAGTAATTAAAAAAACCGTGAATAATATAATTTCTTTATAAAGTTATGTAATCTTTTTATTTTCTATCTTCTTATCTTTACTATGTTTTAATTAGAATGTATAAAATTGACAATCAATAATTTAAAATTAAAAAAAATAATATAGATAAATTAATTGAAGTAATACATACAATTATCGAAATTAATAACGATAGAATCTAAAGTTATAAAAGGGCTTCAAGAGCAAAAGAAATATAGATTAAAAAACTTGTTTTTTGAATTTGTAAAAATCTAAATTCATATGAATGTAATGAATCGAAAGCGGGGCTAAATTAATAATAATAATAATAATGGCTTAATTCATAAATTTAGAAACCTGTTTTAACAACAGAAAATGTTTAAAATCTCTTTATTCTAATCAATTTACACAATAGTAATTTACGGATTTTTGAGTATTATTTTGTTAGAAAATAAATATTTTCATTAAATGGTATTTAAATAAGGTCATAGTTCTCTTTTTAAATATGCTATAAATAAATTAGTTAAAAAAATGTTGTTTTAAACATAATGATTCTTTTCAGGGACTTAATTCCAATAAAAAATAAAATAGTTAGTTTGACCAATTAACATTTTAGCTGTGTCTCCTAGACAACTACTCTTACATCAGATAACCTAGAAACTATAAAAATCAGAAGTGTGATTTTATTCTACTCCAAAATCTATCAACAGAATACAATTCATTAATCTAAATTAAAACATACTATTTTGATTATTTACTTAAAAAATATTTTTAACGATGTTGGCAAAGTGACGCTGTTTGCGGCACAATTTTTTCGTGAAGTTTTTAAACCTCCATATGAAATGAGAGAGTTTATTAAGCAGTGTTATAAGATTGGTTATAAATCTTTACCATTAGTAGCTATAACTGGTTTCATAATGGGATTAGTTTTAACGCTTCAATCCAGACCAACATTAGCTAAATTTGGTGCGGAATCCTGGTTACCGGGGATGGTTGCGCTTTCCTTGATTAGAGAAATTGCACCAGTGATTACCGCCTTAATATGCGCGGGAAAAATTTCTTCTGGAATTGGTGCCGAATTAGGGTCTATGAAAGTAACAGAACAAATTGATGCCATGGAAGTTGCAGCAATCAACCCTTTTAAATACTTAGTAGTTACAAGGATTTTAGCTACAACACTTATGGTTCCGGTTTTAGTAATTTTCGCAGATGGTATTGGAATTTTTGGAGGATTTATAGGCGTAAATATGCATAGTGATGTTAACCTAACGCGTTATACGGCCCAAGTTTTTGAATCACTGGCCTTTTTAGATATTATACCAGCCACTATTAAAACATTTTTCTTTGGCTTTTTTATCGGGATGATAGGATGTTATAAAGGCTACACCGCAGCAAATGGTACAGAAAGCGTAGGTTTAGCGGCAAACTCCGCAGTGGTAACTGCATCACTTACTATATTCATTATAGACATGATTGCGGTACAATTAACTGATTTATTCTTTTAGAAATGATACAAGAAAAAACAAATATAGATTCTAATAAAAGAACAACCAAAAATACTCCCATAATTGAAATAAAGGATTTGCATAAAGCCTTTGGTGATAATGAAGTATTAAAAGGAGTTAATCTCTTTGTAAACAAAGGAGAAAATTTAGTGGTGTTAGGCAAATCCGGATCTGGAAAATCAATAGCTATCAAATGCATCGTGGGATTAGTAATTGCTGATAAAGGCGAAATAAATGTCTTTGATACTGATATTACTAAAATAGATATTATTGAACTTAATGAAATCAGGGTAAGAATTGGGTTTCTTTTTCAAAATGCTGCTTTATATGATTCGATGAGTGTTCGTGAAAATTTAGGTTTTACTTTAAAACGGCATGTAAAAGATATATCAGAACAAGAGTTAGAAACTCAAATTGTGGACGTATTGGAAAGCGTTGGATTAGCTGAAGCCATTGATAAAATGCCGTCAGAATTATCCGGTGGTATGCGAAAAAGAGTTGGACTTGCAAGAACACTTATTTTAAAACCTGAAATAATATTGTATGATGAACCCACAACTGGTTTAGACACTATTACATCAAGAGAAATTAGCGAATTGATATTAGAACTTCAGAAAAAAAACAAAACAAGTTCTATCATTATTACTCATGATATGGCTTGTGCAAAATACACTGGTGACCGAGTAGTAATTTTAAAAGAGGGTGTAATTCATGCTGAAGGAAGTTATGAGACATTAGAAAAAAGTGACGACGAATGGGTACGTTCTTTTTTTATTTAAAAAAGAAAATTAAAAAAATAAATTAAAAATTATGAATAAAGAACCGGGGTTCCAATGGAAATTGGGAATGTTTGTTATAATCGGATTAGTCCTTTTTGTTGCTACAATATACTTCGTAGGAAAACAGAAAAATTTATTTGGTTCAACATTTCATTTAAGATCAAACTTTAGATCCGTAAGCGGTCTTGAGGTAGGAAATAATGTACGGTTTTCAGGAATCAATATTGGTACTGTAAGCGATATCGAATTAATCACAGATTCTTCTGTGGTAGTGAATATTCTAATCAAAGATGAGGTTCGTAAGTTTATTAAAACCGATGCAATAGCCAGTATTGGCTCGGATGGTTTAATGGGAGATAAAGTATTGACTATTTCTCCGGGAACTAAATCCACTAAAATTGTTGAAGATAATGACATCATTGCTTCAAGAAAACCTATCGATATGGAAGATGTAATGGGCAGTGTGAAAAAAAGCGTGGATAATGCCGGAATCATTACAGCCGAACTCGCAAAATTTAGTTCCAATATGAATAGCGAAAATGGTATGGTATCTAAATTAATGACGGATAAGGCATTTGCTAACAGTATCACACACACAATGGCAAACTTAGAAAGCAGCTCAAATGAATTTGCCAATTTCACCACTAAAATGAATAATGGAAATGGCGCTTTATCAAAATTAGTGACGGATAAAAAAATGGGTAAAATGGTGGACTCGACAATGAAAAACATTCAAGAAACTACCAAAGGATTTACCGAAATTACTGAAGCTGCAAAACATAACTTTTTATTGAGAGGTTATTTTAAGAAAAAAGAAAAAGCAGAAAATAAAAAACAGGAAGAATTAGACAATCAAGAAGAAGCAGAATTGAAAAAGGCTATGAAGATGGCTGAAGATAGTGCTGCCGCAGCCAAAAAATAATTTTAATAACAACATAATAATAAAATATAACAGCTATGGAAAAGCATATTGTTAAAGTAAAATCTGTAACAAATCTAACACCTGATGTATTACAAATTGTTACAACTAAGCCAGAAAATTATGCCTTTTCTCCAGGTCAAGCCACTGAAATTTCAATAAATAAAACGGACTGGAAGGATAAAAAAAATCCTTTTACTTTTACTAGTTTGCCTGAGAACGATTATCTAGAATTCACCATAAAAACATATCCTTCCCACAAAGGTGTAACTAATGAATTTTTGAAACTAAAAAAAAACGATGAATTGATTGTACACGAAATTTTTGGCTATATCACTTATAAAGGGGAAGGAGTATTTATTGCTGGTGGTGCAGGAGTTACTCCTTTCATATCTATTTTCAGAGATCTTCAATCAAAAAATAAAATAGGAAACAATACCCTCATTTTTGCAAATAAAACGAAAGCCGACATCATATTAGAATCCGAATTCAAAAAAATATTAGGTATTAATTTTATTAATATATTATCTGAAGAAAAATTAGATGGATATGCCAATGGACAAATCACTAAGGATTTCATTAAAACTAACAGTAATACAAGTGATCAACTATTTTATTTATGCGGACCCCCACCAATGATGGAAGCAATAGAAAAGCAATTAATAGACTTAAATGTCAGTACAAAATCAATAGTTAAAGAAAAATTTTAAACCATAAGAAAACACTTTTTTTTAAAATTTTTGATATGTGAATACTATAACTTTACCTTAAAATTTTATAACATTCCTTACAATAGTTAATTGTATCTTTACTAAGCAATAAATTTTAAATATAAATTTTAAAAAAAATAGAAATGAAAAAAATTGGTATTATTCTATCTTTCGTCATGCTTGGATTTTTAATAAATTCCTGTAATAGTAATGATGACACAAAATCCAGTTATCCTTATGCTGTGCGAATGACTGATGCTCCTGGTCCCTATGAAAAAGTAAATGTAGACATACAAGGGGTCGAAATAACTGGAGATGCTGGACAAACCGTAACATTAAATGTAAAGAAGGGTATTTATAACTTACTTGATTTTACTAACGGAGTGAGTACATTAATTGCTACTGATTCATTAGAGATTTCTAAAGTCGGGCAAATAAGACTTATCCTTGGAACAAACAATACCGTAGTAATTAATAATGTAAGTTATCCTTTAAGCACTCCAAGTGCAGATCAATCTGGATTAAAACTTCAGGTACATCAAACGCTTCAACAAGGAATATTGTATAGTGTTCTTCTTGATTTTGATGCAAACAAATCTATTGTTAACACTGGTAATGGAGCCTATAAATTGAAACCAGTTATCCGAACAATTGAAGCAGCAATAAGTGGTTCTATAAAAGGTAAAATTACGCCTGTAGGAAGCTTGGCTGTAATCACAGCTGTTGATGTTCTTACAAATTTATCCTATTCAACAAACGTAAATACAAGTGGTGAATTTTTAGTTATGGGACTTCCTTCCGGAACGTATAATGTAACTATTACTCCTGTGTTGCCTTTAGCCCCAGTTACCAAAAGCACTATTGTAGTGACAACAGGGAACACAACCGATTTAGGAACTGTAATTCTTTTATAAAAAGATTGACCACGTTTTTAGGCCACTCGATTTTCTAATAAAAATAAGCTCCTGTATTAGAAGATCATTAAAATTAAATTATTAGAAGTATCCTTTCATTGAGTGACACTTTTAATAGTTTAATTTTTTTTAATATGAAAAACTAAACTATTAAATCAACAAAAAATAATTTTATCATGGAAACAGAAAAAGAGCTTAACGATGCTATCTTAAAATTAACTTTGAAAATACAAAATGAATATCCTGAACTTTCAAAATATTTGGTAGAGATGCCGGTAACAATTCCTGACATCAATAGCCCTGAAATTAACATTAAAATATTGAAAGATTTTTATGAATCATTAATTTCAATATTAAAAAAATATGCTCCAAATCATACTATCATAGAAGATTAATAATATTCATTTATTAAAACTACTTTTAATCCAATTAAATTATTATTTTTAATAAATGAATCTAAAATAATTTCTTCATGACAAAGCTATACAGCACTTTAGAGCGAATTTTTGAAAAGATAGCTTCAACTGCAACAGTTATACTTGGTAATCCTATTACCTTTATTTTCGCGGTGTTTTTAGTCCTTTGGTGGTGGATTAATAATCTATTTACAACCCGGGATGTACATCAAATCATTGGAGATATTATTTTTGGAGTTACATTTTTAAGTCTATTTATTATTCAAAAATCATTTAACCGGTTTTCGGCCTCATTGCATTTAAAAGTAAACGAACTGGTATCATCGCATGAAACAGCCAATAATTCCGTATTGAACGCCGATGTAAAAACGGAAAGAGAAATAACTGAACTTTCAAAAGAATACAACGAACTAGCGGAAAAATTAAAAGAATTAGACGAGGAATTGTAATTTATTATTTTTTTAAAAAAAATTACTTGGGTATTTCTATCCGAATATTTATTTTACTGTTTTTTGTACTTCCTTAAAGGATTTTATTTTCTTCAAATGTGTGAATAACACAAGTCTTGACATAAATTTTATAAGGCATTCTAAAACATTTTCCTTCAACTTTGTAGTGTAGTGAGTATATTTTTATAACATAAATAATACCGCAATGAATAGCAAAGAACCAGAAGAAAATTGGGAAGAACAAAAAAAAAAATTAAAAGAAAAATTTGCAGCTTTAACTGAAAATGATTTATTTTTCACAAAATGCAAAAAAGAAGAAATGATTGAAAAACTTCAAATCAAATTAGGTAAAACCAAAGAGGAATTACTTAAAATTATTGCATTGTAAATATTCCTTTTATTTATAACTATTAAATTGTGTTAGCTTAAATTAGAAAACAGAAAAAATTTCTAACCCCTTCAAAAAATCAAACCCATATAAAATGAAGAAAACAATTTATATCCTTGCTTTATTAACGTTTATAGAAGGAACAATACTAATAGGATGTTAGACTTCGACTAAAAAAGAAGAAGTTGCAAAAGATAAAGTTGCTAAATACTAAAAATATTTAAAAAGACGAGTTTTCTAACTCGTCTTTTTTTGTTAAACCTCTTTTTTTTACATAAACCAATTTATTAAACTGACATAAATAGCAAAAAAGTGTGAATAATATAAATTTTACAAAAAGTATTGTAACACTTTTCTTCCATATCTTTCTCAACTTTGTAAAGTATTAAATCTACAATAAATTAAAAATAATGAAAAAATCAAAAACACTAATTTACGCTTCTCTAGTATTGACTTTTATGGCCTTTAATAGTTCTAAAGCTCAAGAAGGTGTAGCAAAATTTGGTCTAAAAGGTGGTGTAAACTTCTCTAACTTATACTCTGATAATGTAGATGACAATAATGTTTTAACTGGATTTAACGTGGGTCTTTATGCTAAAGTCCCTATTGTAAATAATATCTCTTTGCAACCGGAAATCTCTTATACCGGAAAAGGGGCGGAACTAGTTTATAACAACGCTTTTATAAGCGGAACTGCAAAGTTTAAATTAGATTATATTGAAGTGCCACTTTTATTGGTGGTAAATGTCACAAAGAATTTCAATATTCATGCTGGTCCATATGCTGCTTATTTAATTAGTGGTAAAACTACAAATAAGTCCGATAATGGTAATTATAACTTCGAAGACAATATCAACACAGATAATTTCAACAGATTTGATGCAGGTCTTGCTGGTGGTCTTGGTTTAGATTTACAACCTGTTAGTTTTGGAGTACGATACAATTATGGATTAACTAAAATTGGAAAAGATGATAATTCAGCAAACAATTTTACTTCCCCAGATGCTAAAAATAGTGTATTGAGTTTCTATGCTGCTTTTGCATTTTAATTAAACCCAACTGAATAAATTTCCTAAAAAATTAAAATAAACATACTTTTTACATCACAAAATACTGTAAAACAGTATCGTATGATATATTTTATTTTTAACTTTACTAATTATTACTTTAAATAATCTAATCATTAAAACGTAAATATCATGAGCAATCTTCTTTACACATTAGCAGTAATTTTAATTATTTTTTGGGCAATTGGATTCTTTGCATACAGTGCAGGATCTATTATACACATACTTCTTGTTATTGCAGTAATTGCAATAATATTAAGACTTATTCAAGGGCGAAGATTATAAATTAATTAAAAAATTGAACATTAAAAAAAACAATTATGAAAACAGATAAAATAGTATTAGGAGTTTTAGGTGGTCTTGCAGTAGGTGCAATATTAGGAATAATGTTGGCTCCAGATAAAGGCGACAAAACAAGAAAGAGAATTATGGATAAAAGTAATGACTATGCTGATGAGTTGAAAAACAAATTAGATACATTATTGAGTAGCATAAACAAAAAATATGAAAAAATTTGGAGTGAAGGTGAAAATATGATTTCTGAAGGAAAATCTAAATTTTATGATGCAAAAAACGAAGGTGAAAATTTAATCGCTGAAGGGAAATCAAAATTTTATGATGCGAAAAATGAAATCAAAAATACAAGCATCTAAAAATAGGTACGCCAATATTAAAATTTCAATTTTAAGTACGATTAAAAATTAAATTATGGACAACTTTACAGCATCAATAGAAACGCTTTTTGAAAGAGCCGAAGATTATACCAGAACAAGCGCCGAATTAGTTAAGCTAAAAGCAATAGACAAATCAGCGGATGTTTTATCTTCTCTGCTCTCCAGATTAACCATTGCTATTGTTGCTGTTATGTTTGTTCTACTTCTTAATATTGGACTTTCATTGTGGATCGGTGAGATTGTAGGAAAACCCTATTTGGGCTTTTTTATAGTAGCCAGTATTTATTTAGCCGTTTCCATAATACTATATTATTTTAAGGATCAGTGGATTAAAACCCCTATCAGTAACTTTATTATTATTAAACTACTTAAAAAAAAATAATATGGAAAAGATAAACCAAACCAATTCATTAGAACAAACTATACTTTATTTACAAGACAAACAAGCTTTAGAATTACACGCCTTAAAACAGCAGTTTGAATTGACTTATGAAAGCATAAAACCTATAAACCTCATCAAAAGTGTCTTTACCGAAATGACTACTTCCCCAAATATAAAAGGCAATATAGTCAATAATATTGTAGGGATGGCAATAGGATACTTAACAAGAAGAGTATTAGTAGGATCAACCCGTAATCCAATAAAAAAAATATTAGGAACACTTTTACAATTCGTTGTAACTAATGTTACCACAAAACATTCTAATTATTAAACGTTTATAACTATTTTGATTGCAAATTTAATTCTGGTAATAAATAATTTAGTTTATTTTTTATAGCCAGACCGAAAAACTATTAATTACTTTTTTACTTTCTAAGGAATCAATAGACTTTCTAAATAAAGTAATTTGTATTTTAAAAGTTTGCGAAAATTTTCCTTAAAACTTTGAGTCGAAAGATAATGAACACGAAAATAAAAAAGGTAGAGCTTTATAATTACGAATAAGGAACTTATTTTTCAAAAAAAAGAAAAAGAAAAACGTGCTGCTGAATTAATTATTGCCAATAATGAACTTGCTTTTCAAAACCATGAAAAAAAAACAGGCAGCTGAGTTAATCATGGCTAACTTGGATCTTAAAAAAGCAGAAGAATACAAAAAAAATATAAAAGGTTTGGAGGAAATGATGTTTATGACTTCTCATAAAGTTAGACAGCCTGTAGCCAATATTTTAGGTTTATCTGATTTACTGGATCAAACAATAAATTCACCTGATGAACATATCCAACTCCTAAATCACATAAAGCAATCTGATTTGGTGCTCGATTATTTCACAAAAGAATTAATGCTATTTATTTCCCATTTGGAACAAAAAGGTAAAATAAAAAATATGCCTAATTAAAACCATTAAGTATAATTAGCTCTTAAAAGCAAAATATTACCGACAATAATATCCGTTAATGGATATATTTAAAATGAATAGGAAATTAATCCTAAAATATAGTTGCATCAACTATTACAGCAGTTTTGTCAGTATTTATATTATTCCTTTTCTTCAAAAGTATTTCTTCATAATGCTTTTTGGCACAAAAAAATTAGCGATTTCTACTCTTTTTAGAAAAAAAAGTTAAGTACATAACACCTATTTTAAATACAAAACACTAATTTACAATATATTAATAAAAAAATAACATTTTAAATACGTGAATATTACAACTTCAATTTTTAATTATGTAACACTTACAGCTGATAACTAAACAATCTTTGTGGAATAAAATAATAAACCCCCTAAATTCAACAAAATGAAAACTAAAAATCTACTACTGACATTTGCAATACTCTTTATTGCATCAATCACTGGTTGTGCAGAAGACGATTTCGTAGAAATCGATGGTGTGTGCCCAATTGTATTATCAACAAGCCCGGATAATGGCGCTATTAACGTTCCTTTGGACAAAACTATTACAGTAATCTTTAATGAAGAAATGGATGCATCTACTTTTGACGCATCTTCATTTACTTTACAAGGGTCAAGTTTAGTAGCGGGAACAGTTTCATTTAGCGGTACAACTGCTTTATTTGTACCTACAAATCCTCTTGCAACAAATACTACTTATACCGGCCGAATTAAAACATCTGTTAAAGATATCATGGGTAATGCTTTACAAGCTGATTATGTTTGGACATTTAGTACCGGTTCTACTGTAACTCCTATGGTGATTTCAACAGATCCAGCAAACAATACTACAAATGTATTTCTTAACAAAATAGTTTCTGCAGATTTTAATATGATAATGAATCAAGCTACTATTAACACAACAAATTTCACATTAAAACAAGGAACAACATCAGTTGCAGGATCAGTTTCATACAATGGAACGACAGCCTATTTTAGTCCAAATAATCCCTTGACAGCTAATACTGTTTATACAGGTATGATTACAACTGGAATCAAAAATATCCAAGGTACAACTATAGCTAGTAACTATACATGGACCTTTACCACAGGATCTGTTACGGCTCCTACTGTAACAGCAACTGACCCCGCTAACAATATTGGAGGAGTTGCGCTTAATCAAGATATTTCAGCGAATTTTAGTATGTCAATGGATCCTTTGACAATTAACACTTCGACATTTACTTTAAAAAATGGGGCGACATTGATTCCTGGAACTGTCTCTTACTTAGGCACAACAGCTACATTTAATCCAAATAGTGATCTATCATCAGGAACTACTTATACTGCTACAATTACAACTAGTGCTAAAAATGTTGCTGGTGTTACTTTAGCAAATGACTATGTTTGGAACTTTAATACTAATGCAGCTGTAGTTGGAAATATGGTAAATCTTGGATCAGCTGAACGATTTGGAATTTTATCAGGAGTAGGTGTAAGTAACAACGCTGGTTTTAGTATAATTAATAATATGGATGTTGGTATAAGTCCAGGAGTTCGTTCTTCAATTACAGGGTTTCCTCCTGCAATTATCGTGAATGGCGCAATTTATGCTTCTGACGATATTGCTCCCCCAGGTGTTCCAGCCATGTTAACGCAAGCCAAACTAGACCTTACCAATGCATATCTTTTTGTAGAAGGAGCATCTTATAGTGCCCCAATAACGGTATCAGGTGATCAAGGTGGGAAAACTCTTGCTGCAGGTATTTATAAATCAACATCTACACTTTTAGTACAAAATGGTGATTTGACTCTTAACGGTAGTGCAACAGATGTTTGGATTTTCCAAGTAGCCTCAGCCTTCACCACTGTAGGTGGGGCTGGTGGAAATATAAAACTTACTGGTGGAGCCCTTGCTAAAAACGTCTTTTGGCAAACGGGAAGTTCTGCAACTATTGGAGATTATACTTCATTTGAAGGGAACATATTAGCCTTGCAATCCATAACTATGGGATCACATTCCACTGCAAGAGGGAGAATGTTAGCTCGAAATGGAGCTGTAGTAATGACACACACTAACATAATCAATAAGCCATAAAAAAATGAAAAATAAAACTAATTTTAAATTGGGATCATGCGTTGCATGGTCCCATAATAACCTGATTATTAAAAGTATTGCAATAATTGCTTTGGGATGGTTAATTATTCAAACTCCAGTTCAAGCACAGCAAACAATAGAAGTTAAATACACAAAACCTTCTTGGTACTTTGGTGTTGCGGGTGGAGCTAATTTTAATTTTTACAGAGGTTCTACTAATCAGTTGAATGCCGGTTTTACTCCTCCGGCTACTTTTCATGATGGAGATGGTGTTGGACTTTTCATAGCACCACTTTTAGAATATCGCCCTGCTGATTCAAGATGGGGTGTAATGCTTCAAGCTGGATATGATAATCGCAAAGGTACTTTTGACCAAGTAGTTACTCCATGTGACTGTCCGGCAGATTTATCTACGAATGTAAGTTATATCACAGTGGAACCAAGTTTACGTTTCGCTCCTTTCAAAAATAATTTTTATCTTTATGGTGGTCCTCGTTTGGCTTTCAATATGGATAAATCATTTACTTATCAATTAGGTATCAATCCAGCTTATCCGGATCAAGCACCTAGTCCTGCAGTAACAGGTGATTTAAGTGATGTCAAAAAAACTATTTTTTCAATGCAAATTGGAGCTGGATATGATATTCCACTTTCTTCAGATAGTAATAAAATACAGTTTGTATTGTCTCCTTTTGTTGCTTTTCAACCTTATTTTGGTCAAAATCCACGTTCAACAGAAACTTGGAATATAACTACCCTTAGAGCTGGTATTGCACTTAAAATGGGACAAGGACATAACATTCAAGAATCTACAGATATGTTAGTAGATCGCGAAGTTCAATTTTCTGTAAATTCTCCTAGTAATGTTCCTGGAGAAAGAAGAATTACTGAAATATTCCCACTTAGAAACTATGTATTTTTCAATGCTGGATCAACTGAAATCCCTAGTCGTTATGTTTTATTGACTAAAAATCAAGTAAAAGACTTTAAAGAAGATCAATTGGAAGTATTTGCTCCAAAAAACTTATCCGATCGCTCAAAAAGACAAATGATTGTTTATTATAATGTTCTAAACATTTTGGGAGACCGCATGCAAAAAAATCCTTCTTCAACTATTACTTTGGTAGGTTCATCAGAGAAAGGTCCTGAAGATGGTGTTGCAATGGCAGAATCAATCAAAACCTATTTAGTAAATGTATTTGTAATAAATCCTTCTAGAATTACTACTAAAGGTCAAAACAAACCGAATATCCCCTCAGAACAACCAGGTGCAACATTAGAATTGGAATTACTACGTGAAGGAGATCGCAGAGTTTCTATCGAAAGTACTTCTTCAGATTTATTAATGGAATTTCAAAGTGGTCCTGATGCTCAATTGAAACCTGTACAAATTGTTCCGCGACAAGAAGCTCCTGTTGAAAGTTATGTTACCTTTACTAATAAAGGAGCAAATGAAGCTTTATCTACCTGGTCTTTACAAATAGCCGATGAACAAGGAAAAGTACACTCTTTTGGACCTTATACTCAAGACGAAGTAAGTATTCCTGGGAAATCCATTTTAGGTAGCAGACCAGAAGGTGATTATAAAGTAAAAATGATCGGTCAAACTAAAAGCGGCAAAATAGTAGAGAAAGAAACTCCGGTACACATGGTACTTTGGACACCTTCAAAAATGGAAGAAGGAATTAGATACAGCATAATTTATGAATTTAATAAAGCGAAAGCGATAGCTATCTATGAAAAATATCTTACGGAAGTAGTAACCCCAAAAATTCCTGTTGGAGCAACAGTAATTATTCATGGTCACACTGATATTATTGGTGAAGAAATTCACAATCAAGATTTATCTCTTGCACGAGCCAATGATGTAAAAAGCATTATCGAAAGCGGCTTATCTAAAGCAAGTAGAAACGACGTGAAATTTGAAGTACTTGGATATGGTGAGAATGAAAACAAATCTCCTTTTGAAAATAAAACTCCAGAAGAACGTTTTTACAATCGTACCGTAGTAATTGATATTATTCCTGTTGCTAAATAACTCAAAACAATAGAGAATTCACTTTTTATAAATTAAAAAAGAGGATAGAAACTTAAAGGTCTATCCTCTTTTTTATTTTAAATTTAAAATCTATCTGTCAGTGTAAATCAATGAATCAAGAGCAATCGACATTGTTATTTTTTTCTTAATTAGTAATTATCGCATTTGTTTTTTTTTATCATACCGTTTAAAAATCTGAATTTTAACAGAAAAAATATTATATTTACTATTCAGTCTCCGTAAATATGACTCCCAACTAGAAAACCCTTATCAAGTTTTATACTGCATTTAAAAATGGTGATGTTTCAACAATGAGTGAATGTTAGTTTAAAGATGGTTTAATTTTCAAACATACTGATCATTTTGACATCTGGGAATAGTCAAAACAAGCATTCGGAATCAAAGGTTATTTATTTGGGTGGACTGGTTATTTCCAAAATAAAATACAACAACAAGCGTTGCTATCATTAAAGAAGTATAAAAAAACCAAACACGTTTATTGAAATTTTAAAATCGCGATTTAAGAGCGATTTAAATCGTCTAAAAGTATAAATGGAGCTAAACCAAGATTTCAACTCTGACACATTTGTCCACTCACCTAGCATCATTTAGGGCAAATAAGTTACCACAGGCGATTAATGGACTGTTAAATTAAAAACAACAAACAATTCTCATTGATTCTATTCGTTTTAATTAATATTATAATCACAATCAATGTTTAGAATAAAAAGTTAAATAAGGGCAAGAAAACAACAGTTATAATACAAGTTTGTATGGTACAATCTTCAAAAAAACCCGTTCCATTTCAATCCAGCAGAAAGTATTCTGTTTTAGAAATTCTACAATTTATAGTATTGTCTTGTTTGATTTTGTATTTTGGTAAAACGCTTTTTATTCCGTTAAGTTTTTCATTACTCATCAGTTTTATTCTGTATCCCATTTGTAAATGGATGGAAACAAAAAGTATTAGTAAAGGTATTGCTATTGTTATTTGCATTTTAGGAATAACACTTCTCGTTGGATCTATAGCTTATTTAATGTTCGTACAGTTCTCTGATTTCCTGCAGGAATGGCAATCATTACGCGTAAAACTTTCGGACACCATGAATCAATTAAGTATTTTTATTTTCGAAAAATTTGACATCAGTATTGAAAAACAATCAGAATTCATAAAGAACACGCTCGATAATTCTGGTTCACAGGCATTCTCCATATTACGCAACACGGCTTATTCCCTATCAGAATCATTATTTATTCTATTAATGATTCCTGTTTTTTCTGCGCTTATACTCTATCACCGTCAAATGTTATCGATTGCGCTCTATGAACTTTTTCCTCCGGAGAAAAAAAGTACCATTCATGAAATCCTCGTTGAAACCATTCATGCCTATTATAATTTCATCAAAGGGATGTTGATGGTATATTTAATCGTTGGACTCTTAAACAGTATTGGACTATTGATTATTGGAGTGCCACACCCCTTTTTGTTTGGTTTTATAGCCTCCATTCTAACTTTTATCCCTTATGTAGGAATAATGATCTCTTCGCTTTTGCCCATTGCAGTTTCCTGGATAACCTATAATTCAATTTGGTATCCGTTAGGTGTCATAGTAGTCTTTTCTATTGTTCAAGCACTGGAAGCGTATATTATATTTCCGTTTGCAGTGGGAAGCCGTTTGAAAATAAACACACTTGTAATTATTATCGTGGTACTTGTAGGAGGCATTTTATGGGGCGCTGCAGGAATGATATTGTTTATTCCGTTCATAAGCATTGTAAAACTGATTGCGGACCGCACACCAACTCTAAAGACGCTATCAGTTTTATTGGGAGATGGCGAACAAAAGAAATCTTCGAAATAATCTATTTCAAAAGAGCAGAATCAAACTTCCAATCCAACTCCTTTTTGTACCACAATTGCCCTTGCAAAACTTCGAGAGGACAGTCAAAATTATTCGTATACAATGCTCCGGTTCCTAATCCTTGCGGCATGGAATTCTTTTGTAAAAAGGTCCATTGCGCAATCGCATTAAGTCCAATATTACTCTCTAAAGCGGAGGTAATCCACCACCCAATTTTATGCTTCTCAGCCAATGAAATCCATTCTTGGGTACCTCTAAAACCACCTACAAAACTAGGTTTTAAAATAATGTATTGCGGTTTGATTTTCTCCAATAATTGTTCTTTTTCGGCCAAAGAAAACACACCAATCAGCTCTTCATCCAAAGCAATAGAAAAAGGAGTAGTTTTACATAACTCTGCCATCCTGTCAGTATGATTTTTTTGTATCGGCTGTTCAATACTATGTAATTTAAATTCAGATAGTTGAATTAACATATCTAAAGCTTTGTTTTCATTAAAAGCACCGTTTGCATCCACACGAATTTCGACTTGTTCCGGAGTAAAATGCTCCCGAATAAACCGTAATAATTGCAGTTCTTTATCGAAATCTATCGCTCCAATTTTAAGCTTTATACATCGAAAACCTTGCGCTAATTTCTCCTCGATTTGTTGTTTCATAAACGACTCCTCACCCATCCAAACCAAGCCGTTTATCAATATCGATTTTGTACCATTAGTAAAGTCCGAAGGAAAGAGTAAAAAAGGAGTTTCACTTACTAAAGATTGGAATGCCATTTCCAATCCAAATTGGATGGATGGAAAGACTAATAAAGCTTCCCAAAGTTGCTCTTGTCCAAGGTGAATATTATCGCAGGTCCATTGTAATTTTTCTTCATAATCCGGTCGATCATCAATACTCAATCCACGAAGAATTCCACATTCTCCAATTCCTTTTTTACCGTCATGTTCCAAGACAATAAACCAAGTTTCTTTTTCGGTCATGACGCCACGGGAAGTTCCTGAAGGGCGTTTGAAATTAAGAATGTATTTGTGATAAGTTGCTTTCAAGAAATTATGAGTTATGAATTGATATAGTCTCAATCACCAGTTTTAATATGTTTGAATTAAAACGTCTGTAGGAATGTTTAACCGCTCATGCAGTTGACGAATCATTTCCAAGGAAAGTTTTCGTTTGCGATTTAGAATTTCACTTGCTCGGCTTTTTAAACCAACAATATTGGCCAAATCATTTTGATTATACCCCATTTGTTCCATTCTGAATTTTATGGCCTCAATTGGATCCGGCATACCAATAGGAAAATGGTCATTCTCATATTGGTCAATTAAAATACCTAGTACTTCCAATTCGTCACCTTCAGGCGAGCCAATTTTAGCATCAAAAATAAATTCAAGTCTTTCAAGAGCCTGATTATAATCGTTTTCTGTTTTTATAGGCTTAATTTCCATTTTAATTAAATTTCGTTGGCGTTAATTTTATCATACTCTGCATGCGTTCCAATAAACCGGATCCAAACCATTTGATAATCAACATTTATTTTAACTATTAATCGATAATTATTTCCTTTGATATTGAACACAAATCGATTGTCATTTAAAATACTAGCACTTGGATATTCCTTTTTTATCTCGTTGGGATTTTTCCATTCAGATTTACTTGTTTCCTGAAACCAAGATTTTAATTGGTGTTCGCAATCAGCATGAGCTAACCAAAAATCTCTCAATATTTTTTTTGCAATTACTCTCAAAGCTTATTTATTTTACAAAGATAAAAATAAGTTCCCATTTTGGGAAATTATTTTTATTAAAACTTAAATGCCTTTATATTTCTTATATGGTAAAAAATAACTTATTCAAACCATATAAAATTCAACAAAACATAAGGTTATTAACCTCTAAATTACTTTTCGATTAACTTCAAAACTCTTTCAAAATCATCATTTTTAATACCTACTTTTTTGAAAGCCTCAAAATCTTGCTTTACTTTTTCAGTCCAACCCAAACTATCGGTTACGTTTTGAGATTGGTATTCTTTATAAATAGTTTTCGCTGATGAATAGTTATTATTCAATAAATAGGCGTGCGCCAAATTCAACTTTATCAATAACTCCGAATCATCAAGCTTCCCGCCTTCTTTTAGTAATTTAATCGCTTTACCGTATTGCTTCGTTAGAATATAACTGCTTCCAATTGCATTATAATCCAAAGCAGTTGCCTTATTGTTATTAATTACCGTATTCAGCTTGACTATTGCAGCGCCATAAAGCCCTTGTTTCAATAAATCCGCTGCTTGTTTACGCAAACCATTGTAAACCAAATCAGAAGCACCCGTTTCGTTAAAACAGCTATTCCCAAAATCCTTAAAAGCTTTAGAACGCTCTATCGCTAATAATTTTTGGAATTCCTTGAACTTGTATTTAAATTGTATTTTATCGAGAATACAAACGCAAAAATCATCTGAATTAGTCATTTTCTGAGCCATATTCGATGTTTTGCATTGATCAATGATTGATTTTCTGTTTTCTAGAGTCCAACCACGACTGAGTTTATTATCGACCCATGGCACCACTTCAAGAATGATTTTTTGATTCATGATCCAGTTTTTACTTTCGAAACCAAACCATAAATTCCCAGAATTCGATTTCATACAAGCCGATTTCTCTGTAGAAAGTCGTTTAGCATCTTTACTAACCGGCGCATCCTGAACCAAACAAGCGTCATCGGTTTTTCCGTTTTCTTTGTATTTTGTGGCTAAATCACTGCTTGAAAAAACGGTATACGTACATTTATCATCTCCTGATATTTTAGATAAGATAAAAACTGCTCCTGCTGAACCTTGACTAATTCCTGTTGGGTCTGGAATGGCTTTTAAAACCGAAACCAAACTACCCGCCATTTGCTGATTTTTATCTAGAAGCGTTATTCTGTAAACTACTTCAGTGGTTCCTTCAGGGAAATCTTGGGTTTTAATAATTATCCTGTCTCTGGCGGAAACTGAAATTTCTTCGGTTGTAGCACGAGATTTATCCCAATAACCGTCTTTTTGAGAAAAAATAGTATTTGTTGTAATTAGAAATAAAATTAAAGCAATGAAATTCTTTTTTTGCATGATTGATTTAAAATTTAAACACGAAGTCCACAAAGTTTTTCGCAAGGTTCGCAAGGTGTCAAGTCAACGATAGCCCTAGCCCAGATAGAAGTGAAAATCCTTTTTTAAAGCTTTCAGCCTACAAAAGTTTGAAAGCTTTAAAAAAGATTGCAACGAATAGCTGGATTAGCTCCAAATAAAATTACAATTCGATGAAACTTCCTATTTCCAGCAGCATCAAATCTTTTCCTTTATCGAAGAATTTACGAATGGCGGCTTCGTGATCGATTTCGATATAACCAAAAGTGTCGTAATGATACCCAAGAATTTTATCGCAATCCAAGAAATCAGAAGCAACAATAGCATCTTCGACATCCATGGTGAAATTATCGCCTATTGGCAAAATCGCCAAATCTAGTTTGGTACGCAGAGGAATGAGTTTCATGTCCATAGTAAGTGCCGTATCACCCGCGATATATATATTTTTATGTTCGCCTTCAATGACAAAACCGCCCGGATTCCCACCGTAACTGCCATCGGGAAAAGAACTGGAATGAATGGCATTTACATATTTCAGTTTTCCAAAGTCAAAATTCCAGCTACCACCGTGATTCATGGGATGCGCCTGAAAGCCTTTTGCCCCATAATGACCTGCAATTTCAGCATTGGAAACAATTACTGCATTGGTTCTTTTGGCAATCGCCTCGACATCAAGAATATGATCTCCATGTGCATGCGTTATCAAGATATAATCGGCTTTCAAGGTATCAATATCAATAAGAGCTGCTTTTGGATTAGCAGAAATAAAAGGATCTACAATAATGTGTTTGCCGCCAACTTCTATCCCTAAAGACGCGTGACCGTAAAATGTTATTTTCATTTGAATTAAATTTTAAAATAGACTAATTTGAGTTTAATAATTATTCACGATCAAATCCGAAAAAAAGAAAATCATGCACAACGCCAACAACACAGAAAGTGCAAAAGTACTTAACGCTAATTTTTTTAATTCAGGATCTAATTCCTTAGGGTTGTTGTTTTTATAAACGGTAATTAAATGTTTAGTTAAAGGGATATAAGCCAGTAAAAACAGGTATTGATCAAAGTGAAAATGGTCTACAATTGCAAAAACAAGTACCAAAACCATTGCTGTAACAATCAGAAAATAATGGTATATTTTAGCTTTGGCTCCGCCAATTTTTACGACAATCGTGTTTTTATTTGATTTTCGATCCGAAGCTTCGTCACGCATATTATTTAGATTTAAAACGCCGACACTCAATAATCCAATGGCTATTGCAGGTAAAACCAATTCAAAATCGAGTTGTTTTGAATATAAAAAATTTACCCCTAAAGTACTTACCAACCCAAAAAAGACAAAGACAAAAACATCACCAAATCCTCGGTAGCCGTAAGCCGTATTTCCAACTGTATAGCGAATTGCAGACACAATTGAAAGAATTCCTAACACTAAATAAAACAAGGAATACCACAAATTAGTATCCTTAAATGCATAATAAATCAACAGCATCGCTGAAAGTAACGTCAGTGCCGATGTAATGATAATAGCACGCTTCATGGCTTCCGGAGTAATCACACCGCTTTGTATGGCGCGTTTTGGACCTACTCTGTCCTCATTATCCGTTCCTTTCATCCCATCACCATAATCATTGGCAAAATTAGAGAGAATTTGTAAGCCAAGTGTAGTTACTATGGCAAAGCCAAAAAGCCGCCAATTGAAAACTTCTGTTGGAGTTAATATTGCATCCGTTGGGTGTGCCAAAGCATACATACTTCCAACAATTATTCCCGATACAGATAATGGTAATGTTCGTAAACGTGCGGCTTCAATCCAATGTTTCATATTTTTTATTTAAAAGTTTGAAGTTAAAAACTTAAGGTTTGTCTTAAAAACAACTTTAAATTTTAACCCATTTTATTTACATCCAATTACTATCGGACGTTTCTATTTCGTACAACCAAAGGTTGACATACTGTTTAATTTTTATATAATCTCCCAACTGAAAAGCGATGTTTCCTCCAGCGGTATGTAGCGTTACCGAACCTATATTTAATTTTTTATGCCAAAAAAGCTGCGATGTTGTAACTGCTTGAATTTTACTTGGCTCTATAATTTCATTACTAATATCCCATGCACCACTTTGTTTAATAATAAAATGATCATTGACAAAAAGACGGTTATTTCTATATTTAAAAAACTGAACAACTCCAACAAACACTACATAGAAAGCAGCCAAGATATCTAAAGTAGGAAACTGTGAAACTACCTCATCACGCAAAAAATAAAACACAAACAAAGGTAGCCCAATTGTAAGAAATATAGAAAATCCAAGTTTTCGGAAATTAGGCTTTAATACCACTCCTTTTTCAGGGATTTTATTAAATAGTAATTTCAAAATTTCATTCTGTTCGAATTCATTGCAGCCAGGGATTTCAATTCCAGCTTTTCGTTCTTCTTTCTCACCGCTGGTCGCCTGCTTGATTTTCATTTCGAGTATATTCATTTTCTTTTGAAAGTAATTACTGGAAACAGCTACGATTTGAACTTTTTCTAGTTTGATAATCGTACTTTTTGTATTTAACAACCCAAAGGAAAGTAACAAGGAACCGGTTTGTTTTGTAATTCTAAAATCAAAATACCTAAAAACCATTCTGAAGACATTCATAACCAAAATCACAAAAAAAAGAAGGAGGATCAATATTGGAACCATTTCTAATATGGCACTTTCCTTTAAATACGAATCAATTTTAGATTCATCGATGGTCGATTCGCCAAAAAATCTTTTTACATTATCATAAAACGTAATAGAGAAAGCTAACAAAATAAAGAAACTCTTCACATAATTAGAGGAAATCCCAACTTTCAACAAACTCAAAAAACTGATTTTTATAAAAGGTAATTCTTCAATATGAACCGGATTTGCTTGCATCTCTGCATCAATTTCATCCGGAACTACTATTCTATTGTTCGTTTCATTTTCTAACAAATGCGCTTTCAACTCTAAAGCTAAATCATGCGAAATGGCTTTGATTGCCACTTCCGTTTTATTAGCTCCAGCAGTATCGACATCTAGCGCATGCA
Source organism: Flavobacterium algoriphilum (assembly GCF_048158655.1). Taxonomy (NCBI): domain Bacteria; kingdom Pseudomonadati; phylum Bacteroidota; class Flavobacteriia; order Flavobacteriales; family Flavobacteriaceae; genus Flavobacterium; species Flavobacterium algoriphilum. The sequence continues at coordinate 173,074 of NZ_JBLNKY010000003.1, read as the reverse complement.
CTCCAATAATTTTTTGAATAAAGGACTGTTTAATCGTTACTTGCTGAATTTTATTAAGTCGAATAGTTGTTTTTGTTTTAATCAAAACACCTTCTGTAATAACGAACTCTTGATTTTCTTTATCTAAAAAAAAAGTGAAATTCAAATATTTAAGATAGGCAATAATTCCAAAAACTAACAAAACACTGAGTATCCCCAGTATCAAATATAACGGATTGAGTTCTTTGAATTTAAAAATCCAAACGACAAGTATCGGCCAAAGCGCTTTACCAAAATGACGAATGGTATCAAAAAAAAGTACCAAAATACCAACCACAGACTGCCTTTGTGGTTGACTAAAATCCGCTCGCATTAAAGTTGTTTTTGTATTTTACCCATCAAGAGTTGTTTGATATTTTCGGCCTGTTCTTTTTCAATTCCAGGAATTTCTATATCACTGGAACTATCTCCTGCAGTGAAAATTTCAATTTTAGCCAATCCAAAGTAACGTGAAATCATTCCTTCATGCAATGCAACGTGTTGTATTCTATTATAAGGAATTACAATTGTATTTGTAGCAATAATTCCATATCTAAAAAGCACATCGTGTTCTCTGAAAGCGAAGCCTTTTTTATTGAAACTTAGATATGAAAAGAAAATAAAAATCAGGATTAAGAGTCCAAAAGCAATCCCAATTTCTAATTGACACGCTACTAATTCCTCAATCTTTATCATCGCAAAACCTAAACCAATTGCCAACAACAGAAACACTATAAACATATTAATCAATATCACTTTCCAATACAATTTTTTCAAACTTAAAAAAGGTACTTCCTCAAATTTAGGAAGCTGAGTGATATCTATAGTTTCGTTGCTGAAGTTTTCCATTTAGACTGTTTATTTTTTTTAACTTAAAGACTTTATTTTGCCAACAAAGACGCTAAATTATTATTTGAGACGCTCATAAGCCCCCCTCTTAATGAGGACAAATTGCGACTTTGCTCTTTATACCAATTGAACACTAATCCCGAAGTGCCGAGACTGAACACTGATTACTAAATTATGGCAACCATTTTTTTTCAAAATTCGGCTTTCTCTTTTCCAAAAATGCATTTCTGCCTTCTTTGGCTTCTTCAGTCATATAAGCCAAACGTGTCGCTTCACCTGCAAAAACTTGTTGCCCTACCATTCCATCATCCGTAAGATTCATTGCAAATTTTAGCATTTTGATAGCCATTGGCGATTTGCCTAATATTTCCTGCGCCCATTCGTAAGCCGTATCTTCTAATTCGGCATGTGGAATCACGGCATTGACCATTCCCATATCCATGGCATCCTGAGCCGAATAATTGCGTCCCAAGAAGAAAATCTCACGCGCTTTTTTCTGGCCTACCATTTTAGCCAGATACGCAGAACCGTATCCACCATCAAAACTAGTTACATCAGCATCAGTTTGCTTGAAAATTGCGTGTTCTTTACTCGCCAAACTTAAATCGCAAACTACATGTAAACTGTGTCCACCACCTACAGCCCAACCCGGAATTACGGCGATAACAACTTTAGGCATGAATCGGATTAAACGTTGTACTTCCAAAATGTTCAAACGATGTTGCCCATCATCGCCCACATAGCCTTGATGACCGCGTGCGTTTTGATCTCCACCGCTACAAAAAGAATACACGCCGTCTTTAGACGAAGGTCCTTCTGCAGAGAGTAAAACAACCCCAATAGAAGTATCTTCTTGGGCATCGTAAAATGCATTATATAATTCCGAAGTTGTTTTTGGTCGGAAAGCATTACGCACATCCGGTCTGTTGAAAGCTATTCTGGCAACGCCATTGCATTTCTTATAAGTTATATCCTCGTATTCTTTAACAGTGATCCAATCCATTACAATTGATTTAAATTATTTCAGTGTAAAATTAAATCATTTTTTACATTTTATCTATTCTATTTTATAGAAGCTTGTGGTAATCTTCCTCAAATTAAACAATCGAAAAACAAAAAAAATAAAAACAGAATATCAACAGTTGTCCATTAAAATAATCTAAGATCTTAAGTGTTTATAGTCAAGATAATACAACTTTATAATAAACCAATAGCTTTAATGTGAAAATTAATTTTAGCTACTAAACAAGCGTTTGGACACTTAAAAACAAACCCATTTTAAAAAGTAATTTGCGCTAATTATAAATTGGAATGAATATTTTTGAGAATAAATTTAATTTATTTTTTGTTTTGAATTTAATGAATTCAAAACAATATAAAAAGAGAAAGACTAATCGTTCTGATTAGTCTTTCTCTTTTATTCCTTAACCAAGTAAATTCCATCTTCCTTAATCTCTATTAATTTTTCCCTATACAAAGCACCAATGGCTTTCTTGAAGGTTTTCTTGCTCATTTTCAAAACCGTTTTAATGTCTTCCGGATGTGAATTATCCGTTAAACGTAAGAAACCTCTACTGGCTCTTAATTCGTCCAGGATTTTATCGGCATTCGGTTCTATACTTTGATATCCTTGTATTTGCAAAGAAACATCGATTTTATTGTCTGGACGAATCGTTTTGATGTAACCTCGCATACGGTCTCCCGTGCGAATCGCATCGTCATACACTTCGTCTTTATACATCAAGCCTTTGTGTTGCTCATTAATAATAACATTGATACCCAATTCAGTGATATGAGAAACGATTAAATCAACTTCTTCTCCTTTTTCGACCGTAAGATTGTCGTTTTTCAAAAACTGGTTGGTTTTGCTTGAAGCTACCAATCGTTTGGTTTGCTCGTCCATATAAAGGTACACCAAGTAGCGTTTTCCTTTTTCCATAGGACGCGCTTGCTCTTTGAACGGAACCAAAATATCTTTTTCCATTCCCCAATCCATAAAAGCACCAATCTGATTGGTATAATTCACACGCAAAAGTGCAAACTCATTCAATAATATATAAGGTTCTAATGTTGTGGCAACGGGTCTTTCTTCGTGGTCTCGATACACAAAAACAATCAGTTCCTCCCCTATTTCAAATTCGTTTGGAACGTATTTGTTAGGCAAAAGAATATCATGTATTCCTTCAGGATCTTTTTCTGGATTCCCCAGAAACAAACCCACTTTGGTGTCGCGTAAAATGGTAAGCGTATTGTATTTTCCTATTTCAATCATTTTCTTTCAATTTCTAAAGCGCAAAGGTACGAAGTTTGAAAATAGTAGCACGAAAAATCACTTCATAAAAAAGCGCCAACAAAGGCGCCTTTCATTTTTATATTTATCACTAATTGTAAACGCTCTCTTTCCCAAAATGAACTGCCAATAAATAATACACTACAACTCGGTATTTATTTTTATTGGAACGACCATATTTTTCCATTACACCATCAATTCCCGCATCTAAATTAGCACTTTCAGCAAGTCCTAATTTCTTAATTAGAAAATTATTTTTCATCGTGTCCAATTCAGATTGTTGGCTTCCGGCAACTGTAGCCGAATCTGTATTATAAATTGACGGTCCGCAACCTACAGTTACTTTGGTCAACAAATCCATATCAGGATTAACGCCACATTTGTCTTTCAAATCGGCAACATACTTTACGATCAATTCGTCTCTTGCACTCATAAATAAAAGTTTAACATTTGATTAATAGATTTTTAACTCTCTCAAATTTAAACATTTAATTATATTTTTAAACGAATAAATAAAATAATTAAACTAATTCTTTAAAATATTGCAACAAAATTCTGTCGTTATCTAATGTTGGTGTGAAAATTTCCAGAATACTTGGTTTTTCATTTTGACTATAAAAAACATCCAGTTCCTTTACTAAACCCTTTTCATCATTGGCAATACTATATTCAAAACCATACATTTTAGCCAAATGTTCTGCGGTAAGACTATGTGATGTTTCAAAGAAAGTATTAAAAACAGGCGTTTCTTCATGTCCGGGCAAAATTCTAAATATCCCGCCACCACCGTTATTGATCAAAATAATTTTGAAGTTTTTTGGGATGTAATTATTCCATAAGGCGTTACTATCGTATAAAAACCCAATATCTCCCGTTATAAAAATCGTTTGTTTTTCATTGGCAATAGCCGCACCAATAGCCGTTGCGGTACTTCCGTCGATTCCACTGGTACCGCGATTGCAATACACTTCAATCGAAGGATCGATGTCTATTAATTGCGCATAACGAATCGCTGAACTATTACTGATTTGTAATTGAGTATTCTTTGGTAAACTTTGAATTACTTTTTCGAAAACTTTAAAATCTGAAAATTGAATTTTTGCCAAATAGAATTCATGTTTTTGCTTTCGCAAAAGTTTCACTGCTTGTAGTTTCTCAAAATAATCGCTTTTTACTATTTCCGTTAAAGGCAAAAAGGCTTCGAAAAAAGTATTCGGATTGACTTCAAAATGTTTCGTCAATGCATTGAAAGTATCGTACGCCCTTAAAGTGTCAATATGCCAATGGTGTTTTGGTTTGTATTTTCTCAAAAAAGCTTTGATTCTTTTAGAAACTATCATTCCGCCAAAAGTTATCAATATTTCCGGTCGGTAATCCTCAAAATCTTCATTGGTAAAAGGGGTAATTATGGTGTCGATATTGTTTATAAATGAAGGATGATTCACGTTAGATGTAGTTTCGGTCATAACAACAACTGATTCATCTTGAGCCCATAAATCGATTGTTTTTTCGCTAATCAAATTTGGTTCGTTCACGCCAACTAAAATCATTTTTTTAGTTGAATTGTTCCAAATAGTCGCAAACTCCGAAATATTTTCTAAGGTGTTCCATGCATTCAAATTTGCAAAATTATTAACCATGACATCTACTAAAAGTTCTGAAACGGTTTCGTAAAGAGGCTCTTCAAATGGTGCATTGATATGAACGGGTCCTTTTTTATGCAAGGCCAAATCTATCGCTTCGTTTATTTTGAAATCATTTGCTTTTGAAACAGCTTCATTTAAATTCGCATTGTATAAAGAATGGTTTATAAACACATTTTCCTGTCGGATTGTTTGTCCGTCGCCTATATCGATTTTGCTTTGAGGTCTGTCCGCAGAGATTACGATTAAAGGAATCTGACTGTAAAAAGCTTCCGCAATAGCAGGATAATAATTCAGTAATGCGGAACCCGATGTACAAACCAAAGCCACTGGCTGTTTTGTTTGCTGTGCAATTCCAAGTGCAAAAAAAGCGGCACAACGCTCGTCAACAATACTATAACATTTAAAGGCAGGATTACTCACAAAACCAATCGTTAACGGAGCATTTCGAGAACCTGGGGAAATTATTATGGTGGTGATTCCTTTGGCTAAACAAATTTGAATAATGCTTTGCGCTAAAGGTATTTTGGGGTAAATCATTGTTTTCGTTTCAAAAAAACAAAGATACAAAGTTGCAAAGGTTTTTCTTTAATCTTAAATAGTTTTCTTAAATTTGAAAGAAAATACTTTTCATGGAAATTAAGATAAGACCTGCTGTTTTTGCCGATATTGACACAATACTAGAAATCGTTAATCACGAAATACTTCATAGTACTTCTAATTACGATTATGAGCCACGTGATTTTGAAACCCAAAAATTATGGTTTGAAGACAAATTGGAAAAAAATTTACCGATAATTGTAGCCGAATTTGAAAATGGGGCAATTGGATTTGCAAGCTACGGTCCATTTAGACAAAAAATAGGCTATCAATTCACAGTAGAACATTCCGTTTATGTCGCCCAGGAGTTTATAGGAAAAGGCGTTGGAAAACAATTATTGGCTGAACTCATTCGATTGGCAAAAGAGCAAGATTACCATGTTATGATTGGCGCTATTGATGCTGAAAATTCAGGAAGCATTGCTTTTCATGAAAAATTTGGTTTCAAAGTGGTGGGTACAATTCGTGAAGTAGGTTACAAATTTGATCATTGGCTCGATTTGGTTTTTATGCAATTGATTCTAAAATAAATAAGTGCTTTCATTAAACAAAAAACATAATTGCTCTAAGAAAACCCTAACTATCTAAAGAATGGTATATTTGCCCAACTAAAAATTTCATGGACTACACCTTACTCTCCTCACCTCTACAAGGATTTACCGATTTTCGATTTAGAAATGCTTTAAACAAATATTTCGGCGGGATTGATACCTATTATTCCCCCTACATCCGTTTAAACGGGAAGTTAGTCATTAAACCGTCTTACGAAAGAGACCTACTTCCTGAAAACAATATTGGTTTGGAGGTAATTCCACAAGTTATAACAAACGATGCCGATGAGTTTTTATTTGTAGCCAAATATGTTCGAGAATTAGGATATAAAGAATTAAACTGGAATTTAGGATGTCCTTATCCCATGGTTACAAAATCTGGTATGGGTTCCGGTTTGATCAGTAATCCTGAGAAAATTAATAGTATTCTTCACAGGGCACATTCTGAATCTGACATTATTGTGTCTATGAAAATGCGTTTGGGATATGAAAATAGCGAAGAAATTCTAGATGTTTTGCCCATTCTAGATACGTATCCTATTAAAAACATTGCCATTCATGCTCGCATTGGCAAACAACTCTATAAAGGTGGCGTACATCTTGATGCGTTTCAACAATGCATCGATAACACGATTCACAAACTGTATTACAATGGCGATATCACTTCGGTGGCTAAATTTCATGAAATGCAAGAGCGTTTTCCTTCTATAGACCACTGGATGATTGGGCGAGGACTAATTTCCGATCCTTTTTTACCAAGTATGATAAAAAGCAATACCATGGAATATCCTGCAAACAAAATGGAATTGTTCAGTGCTTTTCACGACACCCTTTACGGAATATATAGTGAGTCACTATCCGGCTCTACTCATATTTTACTGAAGATGTATCATTTATGGGAGTATTTTTCTGCTACGTTTTCAAATCCACATAAAGTATTGAAACAAATAAAAAAAGCACAAAGTATTAGAAATTACGAAGCGGCAGTTGCAGCAATTTTCAAGAACGAAAAAATTTAATTTCTAACAGTTTCTAAAATAAAAAAAGCGATTTTCAGTTTTCCGAAAATCGCTTTTTTATTTACATTTATAATTAACTATGCTTTAATCCAATCTACGATTGAAGCATCTGTTGGTAATGTTTTTGGATCAATAACTTTTTCAAGTTCTCCTTTTTCGTTGATTAGGTATTTCTGGAAATTCCATTTCACTTCTGAATCTTGTAAACCATTTTTTGATTTTTGAGTCAAAAACTGATATACTGCACACATATCATCTCCTTTTACTGAAACTTTGTCCATCATAGGAAAAGTCACACCATAATTCAATTGGCAAAAAGTAGCAATTTCTTTATTCGTTCCAGGTTCTTGTGAAGCAAAATTATTGGCTGGAAAGCCTACAATAACAAAACCTTTAGCTGCGTATTCTTTATAGATAACCTCAAGGTCTTTGTATTGAGGAGTCAAACCACATTTTGAAGCGGTATTCACAATCATTACTTTTTTGCCTTTCAAGGATGCAAAATCGAAAATATTTCCTGATAAATCGGTTACTTTAAATTGATAAATAGTTTCCTTGGCCATAGTGGTATTGCTTTTATTTAATTTTGTTTTTTTAGTTTGTGCCTGGTTTTGACAACTAAAAAGAAATAGGATAGCACATGATAAGAATAATAGGTTTTTCATAATTATATTTTTTATAAAATTAAAACAATTAATTGTTGCTTAAAAATTTATTTTGGTTAAACACAAGTTAAATAAAAAGAAGCCTGATATCAAACAAAATACCAGGCTTCTAAACAAAACAAACTAATCTTCTTTATAGTAAATTAAAACGTATATGTAATTTTCCCTTTCATAAAGAAAGGCGTTCCTGGTGTAAAATGTATTTCTTCCACACTTGTTAGCTCATTTTTTAATCTTGATTCAGTAGCAAATTGCGTTTCATTCCATTTTGTATCAAATAAATTATCAACTGCTATTCCGAAAGAAATATTTTTATATTTATAATTAATGTTGAAATCAGAAACAAAATAGCCTTTGGCAACTATCGAATTATCTTCGTTTGCTGGACGACTTTTTAAATAACGATAATGAATTCCTCCCGAAAAACCTTTTAAATTCTGAAAGCTTAAACCTCCCGTCGAAGTAAAATCAGGTGCTAACGGAATGTAATTTTGTCCTTTTAGCTCATCAATACTTCTGGCATAAGTATAATTGGCATCCGTATCCAAATAAAACCAATCATTCAGTTGGTACCGCAATCCTAAATCAAATCCCATACGTTTCGATTTTCCACTTGGTTCAATAATTCCGGCATCACCCACATAAACAAACTCTTGTTCCAGATACAAATACCATAAAGCCGAATTGACAATTAATTTTGGAAATGGTTTCCAAATCGTCCCAATATCTGTTCCTATCGCTGTGGGTAAAATTTGTTTACCACTATTTTGAACCACAACACGGGTATCATTCGAATGAAATCCCATTCCTGATTTTATATAAAACTGCAAATTATTATTTTGGGAATAAATAAAATTCAATTTTGGCGAAATTTTTACTTTAGATTCCGACTGTGTTTTATAATCAGTAGCCAATTTATCTTGGTAATTGAATTTAAAATAATCCACTCGCACTGCAGGATTAATCATTAATTTCCCAAAACTGAACTCTGAATTTACATACGAGAATAAATTGGACTCATCAATATCCCCTAATTTAATTTGCTGCAAAGTAGTCCTTCTATTTAAAGTATGTGAAAGTTCCGTATCTTTTGTAGCATCCGCGCGAAAACCTATTCCATACTGCATCAACACATTGACATCATTCAATTTCATTTTCTTGTTCAGCTCCGCATTAATCCCATAAATTGTTCTATTTTCTTTCTGTCTAATTTGGTCGCCATTTATAGGATCTTCAAGAAAAAAAGTAAAATTAGAATACAATTCGAAATCATATTTTGAATAAAAAGCATTGGCTTTCACGAATGTATTTTCGTCAATTGGTTTACTCAAGGATGCATTCACATTTGTTCTTGATGTGCTTCCTCCTTCGGTATCATCCACTGAACCAAATCTAGAAATTGTTCCGTTATCAACCAATCGTTGTGGTATTTGACCAGAAGCATTCCAACGACTAGAAAAACGAGAGGCTAAAACAGAAAATTTACTATTATCGGCCAAAATAGCTGAATATTTCCCTAACAGATTGATCCTATTAAAATTTTGGGGGGAATCGAATGGACCATCTGTCAGGATATATTCCGTTGCAATGTAAGCGCTTTGCGTTTTTTGGTTACCCAAAAGATTAAATAATCCTACTGTTCTTAGCGTATTGAACTGTCCTACTTCAAGACCAATACTGCTTTTTTCAATTTTATCTTTAGTTTGGAAAGCAACGTACCCTGCTGTAGCAAAATCCCCTTTGTTCGCAAAATACGTTCCTTTTCCAAAATCTATTTTTTCCACCGTTTCCGGAATCACAAAATGTAAATCGGCATAGCCTTGTCCGTGCGCATGAGAAACCATATTTACCGGCATTCCATCTACTGAAATAGCAATATCAGTACCATGGTCAATATCAAAACCTCTCAAAAACAATTGTTCTGCCTTACCACCACCTGCATGTTGCCCAATAAATAATCCTGGTACTTTTCTTAAAATTTCCTGTGAAGAATTTACGGGTGTCGTTTGTAAATCTATTTTTGAAATCACATTCATCGCCGAAAGTTTTGCTTGAATTACAATCTCATTCAGTCTAAAAACATCATCATCAAGAACAATTCTAAGTTCAGAACCAGAAACGGTATAATTCATTTTTTTAAACCCAAGCGAATTTACTTTCAAAACGTTACCTGCAACTGTTTTATCAATACTGAACATCCCAGATTCATTAGTATGTGCATGACTTTCGGAGCTTATATTATTGATATATGCATTTTCTACAGGATTTCCATCGCTATCAACTACAATACCTTTTTGAATTTGGGCATAGGTAGTTAAACCCCCAAAAGTTATCAGGATTATAAAAAAATTCTTCATTAGAAATTTATAATTGATTTACCTTTTTCTCTAAATTTGGTCCTAATTCATACACACTAGAAAGCAATTCCTTCTTGATGGACAAGACTTTATCAGCTTCTTTATTTGATTTATAAATCATGGCCAAGTGGTATTGCACTTTCGGTTCAAATGATTGTCCAACAACATGTTTTTGAGCGATTTCCAACGCTTTTTTATTTTGACCCAAATTCAAATAAGACCATGCTAATAAATCATAGGAATCAGGAGTTGGTCTGTGATCAATTTCTATTTTTGCAATTTCTAATGCTTTAGCAGCCGTTTGTTTATCATCCGCATAAATTAAAACGTTGTATTTGTTATACATCGCACCATAATTATTTATTTGCAACATAGAGAAATAGGCATTTCTATTGCTGATTTCTTCTTTTTTATTCCCTTCAAATTGGGCTATTTGAGATTTCAATAAATAAAAATCAGGGGTATTATGCGTCACTTCAACCGCTTCAACAATTCTTTTTGCTTCTATTGTATTCCTTTCGTGAGAAAAAACAATCCAAGCAATTCCTTTCAAAGCATACGAATAATTGGGATCTATTGCGAGTGTTTTTAAATAGCTGTCGTAAGATTCTTGGATCCTTCCTGCATGACCGTAAAAATCGCCTAAGTTAGAATACGACCAGATTTTAAGTACTTTATTATCTTCTTTTTCTGCAATATCTCTGGCTTTTTCCATAAAAGTTATGGCCGTTTTCAAATCGCCTTTGTGATCATTCCATTTTGCTAAACGAATGAGATAATCATAATCTTTCATATCTCGCATGGCATTCAAATTTCGTAAGGCTTCTGGAAAATTCCCTAATTCCATTTGAACATCAAAGAGTAATTTTTGTGTTTCTTTTTTGCCTTCGCCTATTACCAAAGCTTTATTGGCCAATACTAACGCTTCTTTAAAACGGTGTTGCGCAATGTAATTTCTTGCCAATGATCGAATAGTAGAAACTTTTGAATAATCATACGCTTTATTCGATTGTGTTAATAATTCTTCTGTTTTATATAAATTTTTAATGTCGCCAGTATATTCAAAAAGAGTTGCATAATTAGAGGCTATCATACTTAAATAACTAATTTGATTAGGAGCTGCATCAAATTTTTTTTGCCAGAAATCAATTTCGTTAGTAGCAAAAGTCAATGATTTATTCCCTTTTACATTCAGATATTTATCATAATCTGAAGTATTGGTAATTTGAGTTGATTTTTTCTCGCAACTTAAAAGAGATAGGATTGTAAAAACCAATAATGGAATTATTTTGAAAGTTTTCATAATCTGGTTTGTTTGTTTGTTTGTTTGTTTGTTTGTTTTGAAAGAAAAAAACAGAGTTGAAATTACCCATTTTCGAACTCTGTTTTTTTTATGAGTATTACCAGGCTGTTGCCAAATAAGGGAAAGAAGTTCCAAATGCTTTATCATTTGCATTTACATGGTCAGAAGTAAGTGCAGCGTTTGAAGTTCCCATTGGTCCTCCAAAAATCAATAACAACTCTACATCAATAACATCATCAGCCAAAGCTCTACCTGTAAGAACATTAGTTCCATCAAAAAAAGTTGTTTTTGCAGTTTTTGAAACACCTAAAACATCGGTAGACAAAAGACCTGTTAATACATCTGCTGTTTGTCCTAATGCATTAGTAGTATAACCCGCATTTAAAGCTAATAATCTAGATTTAAAAATAGGTTGGTATTTAGCACCCATCATTGATGGAATAGCGGCATTAAACTCATCTTTTGGCGCTCCCGATGCAATAAATACGGTATTTATTGCTGGTCTGGCCATTTGATCTTGCTGAACAAAAGTTCCTGAAAAATCAAGACTTGCTACAGGATCTGTTGTCGAATCATTATTATCACAATTTACTGAAACAACTGCACAAACTACTGCTACAGCTATTAATTTGAATTTATTAGATTTCATGTCTTTATGTTTTAAAATAAAATTAATTATTGTTTTTTCTTAGTTTCTGCCCAAACATTCAATGTACTTGAAGTACCTAACATTGCTTTTGGAACTTCAACTACTAGTGAAAGTACATTTGTTCCTCCGAAAGTATCTGTACCCGGATTATTAAATCCAGAAGCAGTTCCGGCAAGGATTGCTTTGAATTGACCTAAGTCAAAAAAGAAAGGATCGTCTCTTGGCCCTGCGAAAAATTTCATTCCATTTTTTTCCGCTATTAGAGGAGTCGAACCATAAGTAGAAATAGTTACACTTCCTGAAGCAGCTGCCGTTTTAATCATACTAGAAGTTCCAGTAGCAGTTGGAGCGTAAGGCCCAAAGAAATACATTTTGTCATCTCTTTTAATGGCTTGAATAACTAAATCTTCAACTTTGTCACCTGTGTTATCAATGTTGATTTCAATCATAACATTTTCATTAAATGTTGCCGCTGCTGTAGCATTAGGACTTAACAATCCTTGTGTGTTTATTGCAAATGCAAGATTGTTTGTATCTTGTCCTTGAAATGTGTACACATCAGTAATATCTGCTGCATTACCTGTTACTGCTGGAGCATCAACGTGATCAGCTGCTACTAAAATTAAGCCCGAAACCGCAACTAGCGATAGACCTAATATCATTTTTGTTTTTTTCATTTTGTTTAAAATTAAAAGGTTATAGAAGCATTTACGGCGTTACATTCGCTTTGGTTTTAAAAATCATAAAAAAAATAAAAAATAAATCAATTTAATTAACAATCATTTGATTTACAATTATTTAATTACTAAAATAAAATACAATTATTTTTATTTAAAATTTATTTAAAGCAGCTATTGATATAATATACCAATTGTAAATAAGAATGTATAAGTTTGTAATAGCAAAATAGAAAGTTATGACACAAGATGAATTATTAGTATTAATTTATAAGAAAGATGAAAAGGCCTTTACACATCTATATGATATGTATTCAAAAAGCTTATTTGCAGTAATCAATGTTCTTGTAAAAAATAGAGAAGAAGCCGAAGATGTACTTCAAGATGTATTTGTCAAAATCTGGAAAAATATTGATTCCTACCATGAAAGCAAAGGGCGTTTCTATACTTGGATTCTAAATATTGCCCGAAATACATCAATCGATAAACTGCGTTCGAAAAATTTTAATAACAGTCAAAAAAACCTTTCTTCAGATAATTTCGTAAATCTATTAGACGACAGTAACAAACTGGTCAATAAAATTGATACTATTGGAATTCAAGAGTTTGTAAAAAAACTAAAACCCAAGTGTATTCAAATAATAGATTTACTGTTTTTTAAAGGGTATACCCAACAAGAAGCTTCAGATGAACTGGAAATTCCTTTGGGAACCGTTAAAACTCACAATCGAAACTGTATTAATGATTTAAGAAATTATTTGAAAGTATAATGAAAGCAAAAGAATATATAGAATCAGGTATTTTAGAACTCTACGTTTATGGTTTGCTCACTGAAATCGAGAATGAAGAAGTGAACGCCATGGCAAAAAACAATCCAGAAATAAACGATGAAATTATTGCTATAGAAAAGGCTATTATAGCGTTGTCTTCCAGCTTTTCACCATTTCATTCTGTAGAAAATTTTGAAAAAATAAAAGACAAATTAGAACTAAAACAGACTAAAGTAATTGAATTAGAACCATCAAGAAATTGGTCGCAATACATGGGTTGGGCTGCTGCAATTCTATTGTTAGTTGGCTTAGGTTACCAATACAATCAGATGGAGCAAAACACTACTCAGGTTGTTAATGCCGAGGTGGAGAAATCAAAAATGGAAAAAGATTTGAATGCTTTAAAATTAAAAAATAAAGCAAGCGAAACCAATTTAGCAGTGGTAAGAGATACAAATAATACCGTTGTAGCACTTGGTGGACAAGCGGTTGCTCCACAATCCTCTGCCAAAGTATATTGGAATAAAGAAACCAAAGTGGTTTATGTCGATGCCTCAGGATTGCCGGAACCACCTGAAGGAATGATATATCAGGTTTGGGCCTTAAAATTGAATCCATTAACTCCTACGAGCATTGGACTATTAGACAATTTCAAGGCTAACGATCAAAAAATGTTTGCGGTAGATAATGCAGCTGATGCGGAAGCTTTTGGGATAACCTTAGAACCTAAAGGTGGAAGTTTAACCCCTACAATGGAACAATTATATACTTTAGGAAAAGTGTAAAGAGCAATATTTCTTCTTAATTGTCTAATAAAAAAAGGTCCAACCGCAAAGTTGGGCCTTTTTTATAGTTGTTAATTAAACTGCAATTTTTGACTGCACATGCACTATTCGTATTTATAATGACAGACCTCATTATTCAAATTATATGCGTACTCCGAATCAGATGCACAGTCAGAATCTAATTAAGATGAGAACCTATAAAACAAAAAACAATAGTAAACCTGAGCTTACTACTGTTTAAAAATTGTACATTTATTTTTCATTAATCCTCTATCGCTATTTCAGGACTAAACATAACTAAGCTATTATTTCTTAAAATACTTTCTATATTTTGGATAGGAAATAGCTCCAAATAAAGTTATTGTTCCTAAAGAATACCAAATCCAATCCAATGATTTCGCTTCACCACTTGCGTAAGAATGCAGTCCTACCAAATGGAAATTAACTCCGTAATAGGTAAACAAAATCGATACGAAAGCAAACATGCTCATCAGGTTAAAAACCCATTTTCCTCGCAGAGACGGAACAAATCGGGCGTGAATTACAAAGGCATAAATCATAATACTAATTAATGCCCAGGTTTCTTTAGGGTCCCAACCCCAATAACGTCCCCAACTCTCATTAGCCCATTGTCCACCAAGGAAGTTCCCAATGGTAAGCATGATTAAACCAATCGTCAGTGCCATTTCGTTGATGTATGTGATTTCCTGGATATTCAAATCCATTTTGGCTTTGTTTTTTTCATTGGTAAACAAAATCAACAAAAGAGAAACCGCTCCTAAAATCATTCCTAACGCAAATGGTCCATAACTCGCAACAATAACCGCTACGTGAATCATTAACCAATAGGAATTAAGAACGGGTTGTAAATTAGCAATTTCAGGATCAATCCAATTCATAAATGCCGCAAACAAAATCATAGAAGTAACAAAAGCCGACGCTGCAATGGTAAGTTTTGATTTTCTGTCAAAAGCCAAACCAAAAAACATCGTTGCCCAAGCCACATAAATTATAGATTCGTAAGCATTACTCCATGGTGCGTGACCCGAAATGAACCAACGGGCTATTAATCCAAGGGTATGCAAACCAAATAATATTCCAATGATTATATGAAAGGAATTAATCGCAATACGCAATATTTTTTTCTCAAAAATAATGTTAAGTATTGTAAACACCAGCATCAGGCAGCCAATCGTAAAATATGCCATGAAAAGATTCTTGAACACATCGGATTTATTATATAATATTTCCAAAGAAATCTTGTCTTCACTAGGCCTTACTTTAGCTCCAAATTTTTTCTGGAAACCGTTTATACTTTCTAATAATTCGTTGGCCGTTTTATAGTTTTTAGTATCAGCCGCATTAGTCAAGGTTCCAAAATATAATGGCAGTACACTTTTAGTATATGTAGCATCCATTCCTTTCATTCCTGACTCGTTTAATTCCAAATAGGAAATCCATTTGTTATTCGCATCTTTCGGAATAGGGAAAATCTTTAAAATTCTTCCACTCAAAGCAGATTCCATTAAATTCACTTTCTTGTCCGTTTCGATAAAATCTTTTTCGAATTGATTTGGATTCGCAGTTTTGAAAGCACCATCAAGATAGGGTGACAATTTATAATTTCCCTTTTCATCAAAAAAGGCTATAAAAGGAGCATATTTTGCTTCTTTATCAATTCCAATAATTTTACGGATACTATCATTTCCAGCTTTAATGTAAATAATAGGAACTTCAATCCAAACTTTGGCATATTGCGTCATAGACAGCAAAACCTGATCAGAATTCATTCCCTTGTAGGTTTCCATGTGGCTTACTTTTCGAAGCAATTCAGATGAAAAAGTATTCACCGGTTTCATTCTTCCTCCTGCATCCTGAATAATCAATCGCCCAAATTTAGCTGCATGCTCTTCAGTAACTTTGTATTTATTCAATAAAGAATCAATCTGTTTCTCGTTTGGAACTTGATGTTGATGCTCCTCATGGCTTTGAGCAAAACCATTAAAACTAAATAACAAAACCAAAATAGTCATTAGATTAGCCTTCTTCATTTTTACCGCCTCCAATTTTCTTTTCAAATCAGCAAAACGAGAATATTTGGTAAACATAATCGACATCATTGCAAAGAACAACATGAAGTAACCGCTATACGTAATTGCAGTTCCCCAGAAATCGTGATTCACTGATAAGACCGTTCCTTTTTCATCAGGATCGAATGAAGATTGAAAAAAGCGAAACTGTTTGTAATCTAAAACATGATTCATAAAAATTCGAGCATCAAATGAGTTTGCCGAATCCTGAACCGTAACTTTACTTTCAAATGAAGAATAACTTTTTTCTGTTCCTGGATATTTTTGAGCAATAAATTTATTCAGTTTTATCTTGAATGGCAACACATACGCTTTACTTCCGTAGAAAAAAGTATAATCAATATTGCCTATTTTTACCGTTTTTGATTCCCCAACTTTACCTTTGGAACCAACAATTGTTACTTCTTTTTCTTTTCCGTCGGCAGTCACACTTAAAACCAAAGCATCATCCTGATTCTTAGCCTTGAAATCATTTTTAGACTCATAATCAATCACTCCTTTTACGGCTGGATCAGGAAATACAAATCGCATTTCACCAATAGTATACAAAGAACGCATCATCAATGGTTGTGCATCGTCTTTTATCACCTTTCCTTGCATTTTATCAGCCATACGCATAAAATTACCTTCAAACGGTGTTTGAATAGTATTCGTATTCCCGGTAATAGTGATGTTTATTGCTCCTTCGGTATATTTATTCAATGCAAATAAAACGTTATGAATATTTTGAACTTCCCCTTCTTTAAGCATGTGTTCGTGACGTCCGCCATCTCCAGCTTCTACAATTTTAAAATATAAAGAACCTTTAGGATCCGGTTTTATGTATTCTTTAGCGCCCATGATGAAGTTTTTGTATTTTACTTCAAAATTAGTATTGGCGAATTTATCTGAAATAGTAAAATTATTATTGGTGGCCGGTGAAAGTAACAATGGTTTTTCAAAAACCCTGCGTTTCATTTCTCCTTTGTACTCTCCATCTACAAAAACAGTAAGAAAGGTTTTGTCTGAGAAAACTTGATTTTCTGCTGCGCCTTCGCGAATAGGCATTACTCCTTCATAACTGATATATCGGGTTACGAATGCTCCCAAAAGAATAAAAATAAAAGCCAAATGAAGCAATAAAGTAGCCCACTTTTCTTTTTTCAACAACTGGTATCGTTTAATATTTCCTATGAAATTAATCATAAAAAACACCATGATGGCTTCAAACCACCAAGCATTATAAACTAAAATTTTTGCAGTATCAGTATTGTATTTGCTTTCGATAAAAGTTCCGGTAGCCATAGCGATTGCAAATGTTAAGAAAAGCATAGCCATTAATCGTGTAGAAAACAAAATCGAGAATATTTTTTTAATCATTTGTAAGGATTGCGTTTAATAAAAGTGCGACAAAAGTACTTAAAAATCTTGACTTCTATGTTCGTACAATTGTTAATTAAATCCAAAAATACCCCTTTCTATTTTCTAGTAAAAAAGCATATTTCATTGCTAATTTCAGTTTGTTTTTCGTCGAAAAAATGAATTAAACTCTTAATATTTTTTTGCTAATTTTGTCAAATGATTAAAGTAATAATTATTGGCTCTGGAAATGTAGCGCAACATTTGATTGCGGCATTTCAAGATTCCCTGAATTTGGGATCAGAAATCGAATTGGCTCAAGTCTTTTCAAGGCAAACTGCGAATCTATCACACTTACTGGATTATGACAAAATCACTAATGATTGGAATGCTTTAGTAGAAGCTGATTTGTATATCATAGCCGTTTCGGATGATGCGATTGCAGATGTTTCTTCACAACTTCCTTTTAAAAACCGTTTAGTGGTTCATACCTCCGGAAGTACTACTTTGGACACTTTGGATGATAATAACCGAAAAGGGGTTTTTTATCCCTTGCAAACATTCACTAAAAATAAATCCGTCGATTTTAAAACTATTCCAATTTGTTTAGAAAGTGAAAATGCAACTGATTTTCAATTATTGGATAAAGTGGCAAAAGCGATTTCTGAAAAAATTTTTGCTATCAATTCGGAACAACGAAAAGCGTTGCATGTCGCAGCGGTTTTTGTCAATAATTTTGTAAATCATTTATACGAAATAGGAAGCGAAATTTGTCAGGATCATCAAATTCCATTTGAAATTCTAAAGCCTCTAATCGCAGAGACTGCCCAAAAAATAATGGTACTTTCGCCAGAAGAATCACAGACTGGGCCGGCAAAACGCAATGATAGGGCTATAATTGAAGCGCACGAAGCCTTTTTATCCAATGAAAATTACCTGACCATTTATAAAACACTAACACAATCTATACAGCATAATGGCAAAAAGTTATAAAGAAATAATGAACGACATCACCACTTTTATTTTTGATGTCGATGGCGTACTTACTGACAGCTCCGTTTTTATAACCAATGAGGGAGAAATTCTGCGAACCATGAATATTCGTGACGGTTATGCCATGAAAGCAGCTGTAGAAAGTGGATATAATGTTTGCATTATTTCTGGAGGAAGCAATGAAGGCGTAAGAGTTCGACTAAGAAATCTTGGAATTACTGACATTCATTTAGGAACGCCAAATAAAGTGGAAACCTTCGATGAATATACCGATGTTTACCAAATAAATCCTGAACATGTGTTATATATGGGCGATGACATTCCTGATTATCATGTGATGAAATTAGTAGGATTACCTGCTTGTCCACAAGATGCAAGTCCGGAAATCAAAGCTATTTCAAGATATATTTCGCATAAAAACGGAGGAAAAGGTGCTGCTCGTGATGTAATTGAACAAGTCATGAAAGCTCAAGGAAAATGGATGGCATATTTTGATGGGAAACACGATTGATTAGTTTTCAGTCACAGTTTTCAGTCACATTCATACTGAAAACTTTGACTGAATACTGAATACTGAATACTATGAAGTACCTAAAACTCATTCGATACCAAAACCTGCTCATGCTTGCTTTTATGCAACTCGTTTTCAGGTACGGATTTATTAAATTTCAGAATATTCCTCTGGCTTTAAATGACTTTCAATATTTATTATTAGTCACATCCACCGTTTTACTTGCAGCTGGTGGTTATGTTATTAATAATATATTTGACCAAGATACGGATGCTGTAAACAAACCCAACAACGCAATTGTAGGCAAAAACATTTCAGAAGCCAAGGCCTACAATATATATGTTGCCCTTACCTGCATTGGCGTTGGTAATGGTTTTTATTTATCAAATGTTATTCAGAAACCTGGGTTTGCTTCTGTTTTTATTTTGATAGCCGCGACACTTTATTTTTACGCTACAAGCCTAAAGCAAATGATCCTTCTTGGGAATATTATTGTTGCTTTGTTACTTGCATTTAGTGTGGTTATCATTGGGATTTTCGATTTATATCCTGTAACTTATGTAGGCAATCAGCAGGAAATGGCGTTGATTTTCTCCATTATTTTGGATTATGCGCTTTTCACTTTTATCCTTAATTTCATCAGGGAAATTGTCAAAGATTTAGAGGATGTAAGTGGTGATTACAGCCAAGGAATGAATACATTACCTATTGCAATAGGAATTAGCCGAACTTCAAAAATAGTTTTTACAGTAAGTTTTATTCCTATTGCTGCCATTGTTTTTTACATAAACAATTATCTTTTTCAGTTGCAGTTTGTTACACTTTATTTGATGCTTTTTGTATTAGGGCCACTTCTTTATTTTACTTTAAAGATTTGGACTGCAAAAACAAAAAATGACTTTCACAAATTGAGCGTATTATTGAAATGGATTCTTCTTTTCGGGATTATCTCCATTGTCGTTATCACTATAAATATGAAATATAATGCTTAAAAATAAATTAAAAAAATACAATCTGATTCTAGCTTCAGGTTCTCCAAGACGTCAACAATTTTTCAAAGATTTAGATTTGGATTTTGAAATCAAGTTAAAAGAAATTGAGGAAATTTATCCTCCGGAATTAAAAGCGTCGGCAATCACCGATTACTTGGCTGAATTGAAAGCTAACGCTTTTGAAGACGAATTGCAACCCAATGATATCCTCATAACAAGTGATACTATTGTTTGGCACAATGACAAAGCTTTGGGTAAACCAAAAGACCAACAGGATGCTTTTGAAATCCTGAAATCATTATCGAATACTATACATGAAGTGATTACTTCGGTTTGTTTTAAAACTACTTCAGCAACCACTGTGCTTAATGAACTGACTAAAGTTACCTTTAATGAACTGAGCGATGAAGCCATTTTATATTATCTTGAAAATTACAAACCTTATGACAAAGCGGGAGCATACGGGATTCAGGAATGGATTGGTTTTATAGGCGTTTCAAAAATTGAAGGATCTTATGCTAATGTTATGGGCATGCCAACTGATAAAGTTTATGAATATTTGAGTAAATTAGCATAATTAAATTATGAATATGGCTTTTTTTCAACAATACACAAGAGAACTAATTGCAACTGGAATTCTAATTATTTTGTTCATTTTATTGCGAATTATTACTTCAAAACTAGTAAGACGTTATGCTAAATTAAGTTACACTATTGAGCATCGAACTAATTTAGTCATCAAATACATTCATTTATTCACTAATATTCTGGCAGTAACTGCTTTAATCATAATTTGGGGCGTTCAGACTAAAGATATTTTTATTGCATTATCCTCTATTACAACCGTTGTAGGTGTAGCCATGTTTGCTCAATGGTCAATTTTGAGTAACATTACATCAGGTATTATTTTGTTCTTTTCTTTTCCTTTTAAAATTGGTGATGTAATAAAAATTCATGACAAAGATTTCCCTATTGAAGCTGAGGTTGAAGATATTGGTGCTTTTCATGTGTACTTAAAAACCCATGATGGCGAAATAGTAATCTTTCCTAATAATCTGCTTTTACAAAAAGGAATTTCAATTATGAAAAATCATTTTAATGATACCGAATTCATAGATTAATTTTTATTTTGAGTACTCCATCTTATTCAATCTATGGTTCAATTTATAGTTTTTATAAGTGGAAATTATATAACTATTTTTTGAAAACATATAACGGTTTAGATTTTTTATTCGATCATATTTGCTTGTTAAATTTTAAATTATTTGTGCTTAGATTTTAATACACTATAAATACAACGAAAAATATGAATGACACCATAAAACTTCCATTCTACGCAAAACTTGCATTGATTTTATTGAGCTTGATTAGTCTTGGATATATTTTTTATATCGGTCAGGAAATTTTAATTCCAATTCTGCTGTCTTTTATATTTGCTATAATATTAAGACCAATTGCTCATTTTATAAGACATACACTCCGTTTTCCACATGTTATTGCGGTTATGATTACTGTTTTGCTTTTTATATTACTCTTTATTGGGCTTTTTACATTTTTATCCATTCAGGTTAGTGAAATGGCTAATGATTTTAATAAAATCGAGCGAAACATTTCCATCCACATTCATAATATTCAACAATATATCCGCGAACATTTCAACATAAGTTCAAGAGAACAAAAACAATATCTTGATACAGCTACGGAAGATTCTATGGAAAAAGGAAAAGAATTACTCGGTACAACCTTAGCTTCCTTTACCGATACACTCTTAAATATTATTTTAATTCCTATTTATACTTTTTTAATCCTTTTGTACAGAACCCATTTTATGTTGTTCTTTTCTAAATTGATTAAAAAAGAATACCATGCTAAATTGCAAGATATTTTGAGTCAAATAAAAGTAGCCGTAAAAAGTTATATTGTTGGTTTAATTATAGAAATGATTCTGGTTTCCGTGTTGACAACAATTGGATTCATGATAATAGGGGTTAAATATGCTGTTTTATTAGGAATTATAACGGGTATTCTAAATTTGATCCCTTATGTTGGAATATTGTTTGCAGGTGCTTTAAGTATAATAGCATCGCTAACTGGTACACCCGAATTATCCATAATTATCGGTGTGATTGTGGTTAACATAATTGTACAGTTAATTGACAACAATGTTTTAGTCCCTTTAGTTGTTAGTTCAAAAGTCCAAATAAATGCATTTGTTTCTATTGTTGGAATCATTATAGGAGGGGCAATTTGTGGCATTTCTGGTATGTTTTTAGCTATTCCAATAATTGCTATCCTTAAAGTAATTTTTGACAGAATAGAATCTCTGGAGCCTTGGGGGTATTTAATGGGTGATGATTTACCAAAAACATATACCTGGCGTAGTATTAAATTACCTCTTTTTGATTCAGAAACATCAGCAAAAAAAATCATAATCAAAACAGACATAACGGTGCCTATGTTCACAGAAACAACTACCGAAAATGATACGAATGGTGGTGAAAATTAATTACTTAAATTTTAAAAATCTATCTTTCAAAGCTAATTTTTTAACATGTTTCAAAAACAAAAACTGATTTTATTTTTTTTACTCTTTTGCTGCTGTCAGATTTCTTTTTCTCAGGTAAATAAGCCAAAAAAAGATTCAACTGAAGTATACAAGAATATTCAAACCTATTCCAAAAAAAGGAAATTCACTAAGTTAATGCATAAGTTAATTTTTAGACCTGTTAATTTAAAAGTTAAAAAGGAAAAAGTAGTTCGAAAAAAATACCTCGCTTTTGAAGGAAGAACTATCCGAAATATCAATATAGTTACGCTTGACCCATTTGGATTTTCAGAAATTGATACTACTAGAGGACCTAGAAATTGGGCGGAAAGAAGCGGAAACAGAATACACATTAAAACCAATAGATTGGCTATAAAAAATTTATTGCTCATACGAAAAAATGAACCACTGGATTCCCTTTTAGTAAAAGAATCAGAGCGTTTAATAAGAACTCAAAGATTCGTGAGCAGAGTTAGTATAACACCTCAATTAATTAAAAATAATCCAGATTCCGTTGATGTCAATATAAGGGTATTAGATACGTGGAGTATTATTCCAAAAGGGTCGATTTCAAATACCAGACTGAATTTTGAATTAAATGAACGTAACTTTTTGGGCTCAGGACATGAAATTGATAATAAATTTAAAAACAGATTCAACGATGGGAAAAATGCTTACAGTATAGCCTATAGCATTCCCAACATCAAAAATACATTTATCAAAACAACATTGAATTATCATATTGATTTAGATAATTATTATGCAAAAAGCATCAATATTGACCGTCCTTTTTATTCCCCTTTTGCAAAATGGGCGGCCGGAATTTACGTAGATCAACAATTTAGAAAAGACACATTACAGGATTCTAATTTGATATATGCCAATCAAAATTTTAAATTTAATTCACAAGATTTATGGGTAGGACATGCTTTTCGTTTATTTAAAGGAAATACTGAAGGAGACCGAACAACAAATCTAATTTTGTCTGGTAGATTTTTAAATATTAAATACATTGAAAGTCCAACCACTGTATATGATCCTATTGATTTCTACTCCGGAGAGAAATTTTTTCTTACCGGAATTGGTGTCACCTCACGAAAATTTGTGGAAGACAAATACATTTTTAAAAATGGGATAATAGAGGATGTCCCAATTGGAAAAATTTATGGAATAACAGGAGGTTATCAATATAAGAATAATATAGGACGCTATTATTTGGGTGGTCGGGCTACATTTGGAAATTTTTATAAATGGGGATTTCTAAGTGTTAATTTTGAATTAGGCTCATTTTTTTATGAATCGAATACAAACCAGACTACTTTGTCTTTTCAGGCAAATTATTTTACTAATTTAATTACTATTGGAAAATGGAAATTAAGACAATTTATTAAGCCTCAATTTATTTTGGGTAGAAACCGTTTAAATTCTATAGGTGATCGACTTACAATTAACGAAGATTTTGGAATTTCAGGTTTTAACAGTGCTGAATATGGAACAGATAAAACGGTATTGACTTTACAAACTCAAGCCTATTCTCCCTGGGATTTATGGGGATTCCGAGTTAATCCTTATTTTAATTATTCAATTGCAATGTTGGGTACTGCTCAAATAGGACTTCGTGAAAGTAAGGCCTATTCTAAAATTAGCATCGGATGTATTATAAATAATGATTATTTAGTATTTAGTTCATTCCAAATATCGTTATCCTATTACCCTTCCATTCCTCGTGTTGGTGAAAATGTTTTTAAAACCAATTCATTTGAAACCACCGATTTTGGTTTTCAGGATTTTGAATTAGCTAAGCCTCGAACAGTCATTTATAAATAAAAAAGCGATTTTTAATCTTCTATTTTAGAATAAAACTGCAATTAATTCAATATTTTATGATAAGGTGTGAATTATATAATTTTAGCCAGTAATTGTATAAGTACTTTTTTAAAGTTTTTTTTATATTTACAGTAATGAAAAAACATTAACTAATACTAAAAAAACAAGATGAAAAAAATTTCTTTTTATTTAATGATGATGGTATTGTCATTAACTGTTGTCCCAACAACAACTTTTGCTGCTAAAAAAAATCCAACAACAGTAACAAACAATCCTAAAGAAGTACCTGAAGAAGTTAAAGTTTTACTTTCACGTTTAGATGAAATAAAAGCTATGGACAAATCTTCCATGAAATCATCTGAGAAAAAAGCGTTACGTAAAGAAGTTCGTGCTATTAAATCTGAACTAGCATCAACAGGAAACGGTGTTTATTTATCTGTAGGAGCAATCATTATCGTTATCCTTTTATTGATTCTTTTATTGTAATAAAGTTCCCAAAATAAAATTTAAAGAGAAGCCATACACTTCTCTTTTTTTATGAAAACAAATCTCCAATTAAATGATAAAGAAATTAATTGGCATAATTGTTGGATTTACAAAAGAAATAGTAGTAAACAGAGTTACAATTAAATAAATTATTAATTAAATTTTTGAAAAATGAAAACATTAAAATTAATCGTCGCGGGAATTATCCTTTTATCATCAAGTGCAATACACGCTCAAGTTTCTGTTAACGTTAACCTAGGTGCACCACCATCGTGGGGACCTGTAGGATATTCTAATGTAGACTATTATTATTTACCAGATGTAGAAGCCTACTATGATATAAGAGCTTCAAAATTTATTTATTTTGGTGGAGGAAAATGGATTCGTTCAAGATATTTGCCTGGACCATATCGAAACTATGATTTGTACAGTGGATATAAAGTTGTATTAAACGATTACCATGGTTCAAGACCTTACGGTAACTTTAAAAATCATAAAGTAAAATATTATAAAGGATACCACGGTGCACCTCAAAGATCAATAGGTTCAAAAGGGAATAACAATTACAAAGAATCTAAAAAGAATGACAATCACGATAATGGTGGTCATGATAAAGGAAATGGCGGTCATGATAAAGGAAAAGGAAATGGTGGTCATGGAAAACATTAGTACGTTTTTTATCTAATAAAAAAGAGAATTTCAGAAATGGAACTCTCTTTTTTTAATTTATAACTTTTAATAAAATGGGTTAAAATATTTTGTGGTTGTATCTTTTTACCAAATTAAAATTACTGTTTTTTTCTAAAATTCAACAACATTGTTCTGACATTTAATTGTATGAAATTTATCATCAATTATTTCTTATATTTACAGTAACAACAATGTTAAACCATAAAACCACAACCAAGATGAAAAAAGTTAGCTTTTATTTAATGATGATGGTATTGTCATTAACTAGTATTCCAACCACAGTTATTGCTGCTGAAAAAAATCCAATTACAGTAATAAGCAATACAAAAGAAGTTCCTGAAAATGTAAAGAAAATGCTCTCTCGCTTAGACGAAATCAAAGCAATGGACAGATCATCTATGAAATCCTCAGAGAAAAAAACACTTCGCAAAGAAGTACGCGCTATTAATGCTGAGTTAAGGTCAACTGGAAATGGTATTTATTTATCTGTTGGAGCTATAATCATTGTAATTCTTTTATTGATTCTTTTGTTATAATCCAATTTCTTATTAAAAAAAGAGAAGCTTTTTGCTTCTCTTTTTTTTTGGAAAACACATAACTATTTTAATTAAATGTTAATTATTTTATAATGGCACAGTTGTTGTTTTTACAAAAAAAGTATTATCGCAAAGAGTAAATATAAATTTATTAAATATTTAAAAAATGAGAACATTAAAATTAATCGCCGTAGGAATTATACTTTTTGCATCTAGTACAATACATGCACAAGTTTCAGTAAGTTTAAACATAGGTTCACCACCTTCTTGGGGTCCCGTAGGATATGCAGAAGCGGATTATTATTATTTGCCGGATGTTGAAGCCTATTATGATATTAGAGCGACTCAATTTATTTATTTTGGTGGAGGAAGATGGATCCGATCAAGATATTTGCCCGGACAATATAGAAACTATGATTTATACAGTGGCTACAAAGTCGTAATGAATGATTATCATGGTTCAAGACCTTACAGAAACTTCAATAATGATAGAGTTAGATATTATAGAGGTTACCAAGGTAGGGAACAAAGAAACATAGGTTATAGTAATAATCGCAGAGGAAATGATGACCGTAGAGAATTTGACAATCGAAGAGAAAACGATAATCGAAGAGACAATGATAACCGAAAAGGAAATGATAATCATGATAATGGGCATGGAAGAGGAAACGGAAAGGGTCATGGAAGAGACTAATACCCCAAATTAAATATAACAAATAATAATGCGGAAGAGAGAGCCAAAGTTGGTTTCTCTCTTTTTTGTTAAATCATTTTTTTATTTTAAAGAAAACCAAAAACATTTCAAGAAAAATTATTTAATTCTTACATTTGAAGCTATTGCAAATTAAATTTAAAATAATGCAAAAAAAACTCCTGCAAGCGATTATACTATTTCTTTTTTGTTTTCAAATAACAATAGCGCAACAACCTCCAAAACTAAATTCTGTTGAAATTTACAATCAAATTCAAAAGCTTAATTTTTTAGGCTCCGTTCTTTATATAGCCGCTCATCCTGATGATGAAAACACCCGCTTAATTTCTTTTTTATCAAATGAGACTAAGGCCAGAACGGGCTACTTATCGTTGACGCGTGGTGACGGCGGACAAAATTTAATAGGCCCGCAATTGCGCGAATTATTAGGTGTAATTCGGACTCAAGAACTTATAGAAGCTAGAAAAATAGATGGTGGTGAACAATTTTTTTCTCGTGCCAATGACTTTGGTTTTTCTAAAAATCCAACTGAAACATTAGAAATTTGGAATAAACAAAAAGTGCTTTCTGATATTGTTTGGGCCATAAGAAAATTTAAACCTGATGTAATTATCAATCGGTTTGATCATCGTTCTCCGGGAACTACGCACGGTCATCATACCGCATCGGCAATGCTGAGCGCAGAAAGTTTTGATTTAGCCAATAATCCCACTATTTTTCCAGAACAATTAAAATTAGTTCAGCCTTGGCAACCCAAACGCCAGTTTTTTAATACTTCATGGTGGTTTTATGGCAGCAAAGAAAAATTTGATGCCGCAGACAAATCAAATTTGATGGAGCTTCAAATAGGCGCTTATTTTCCTGGTATTGGAAAATCAAATCAAGAAATTGCAGCTTTAAGCCGCAGTCGTCATCAGTCTCAGGGTTTTGGAAGTACCGGAAGTCGTGGTGAGGAAACCGAATATTTAGAATTTATAAATGGCGAACCATTAAAAAATAAATCTTCCATTTTTGAAGGAGTTGACACAAGTTGGAACCGAGTAAAAGGCGGAAAACCTATCGGTGAATTATTGACAACCATCGCTGCTCAGTTTGATTATACAAATCCTTCGGCCAGTATTCCAAATTTGGCGAAAGCCTATACCATGATGCAAGCATTGGAAGAGAAACATTGGACCACATTAAAAACGTCTGCAATAAAAGAAATTATTGCAGCTTGTTCCGGATTGTATCTTGAAGCAGTTGCCCAAAATCAGGAAGCTACTCCCGGCAGCATTGTAAAACTAAAACTTGAGGCCATAAATAGAAGTCTTATTCCGATGCAATTAATGAGTGTCACCACTTTGCCAGAACAAAAAAGCACTTCTCAAAATACAGCTTTAAATACTAATATTTTAAAAAATATCAACCTTGATTTACAATTGCCTAAAACAATAGAATATACACAGCCGTATTGGTTAAAAGAGAATGGAACGGTAGGAATGTACACGGTAGATGATCAAAAAAATATTGGAATTCCTGATATCATTCGGGAAGTGAAAGTACTTTTTAGCATCAAAATCAATGGAATTGAAATTCCTTTTGAACGAACCGTTGTCTATAAATACAATGATGATGTAAAAGGTGAAATGTATAATTATTTGGATATAGTTCCTGAGATAACAACAAGTATTCTAGACAAAGTAGCTCTTTTTAAGGATAACCAAAACAAAAGTGTAGCTGTAAAAATCAAAGCTGGAAAAGATGCGGTGAAAGGTAATTTAAAATTGGAATTACCGAGTAATTGGTTGGTTTCTCCAAAATCCATTCCTTTTAATTTAGAAAAAAAGGGAACGGAACAAATCGTTTATTTTGAAGTAACTCCGCCAAATAATCCCGATGAAGCTGTCGCCAAAAGTATTGCGGTCATTGACAATATAGATTACGATAAAGACCAAATCATCATCGATTACAGTCATATTACCAAGCAACAAGTTTTGAAGCCTGCTGAAGCAAAATTCATGAAACTGGATTTAAAAACCAAAGACGAACACATTGGTTATATCATGGGAGCCGGCGATGAAGTCCCTAAAAGCTTAACGCAAATGGGGTATAAAGTAACGCTGCTAAAACCCGAAGAAATAAGTCCTGAAAAATTAGCTGATTTTGATGTAATTATTACCGGAGTTCGAGCTTACAATACAGTACAAACATTGGCATACAAGCAAAGTATTCTTTTTGATTTTGTAAAAGGAGGAAAAACAATGCTGGTACAATACAATACTCCGGATGATATTGCTTTGGCTACTATTGCTCCGTTTTCCCTCAAAATTTCACGTGACCGAGTTACCGAAGAAAATGCCGAAGTTCGATTTTTAGCACCAAATCATCCAGTTATGAATTTCCCAAACAAAATCACTTCAAAAGATTTTGAAGGTTGGAAACAGGAACAAGGTCTCTATTATCCTAATGAATTTGATAAAGCCTTCACTCCTATTTTATCTTCAAATGATAAAGGGGAAACGCCTAAGAATGGTGCTTTATTAGTCGCTCCTTACGGAAAAGGATATTATATTTATACGGGTTTAAGTTTGTTCCGGGAATTACCTGAAGGCGTTTCCGGCGCATTTAGGTTGTTATCCAATATGATTTCGCTAAAAGCACCTGTAACCATTGCTGTACAAAAAATCAAGAATTAAAACAATCCAAAAATGGAAACAAAAAAAATAAAAACTTGGAAAAAAAACTATACATGGGTTCTTGTAGCCAATGCTATTTATATTTTGGTTTTCTATCTAATAATGAAATTATACTCTTAAATTATGCAACTATTTGACTGGGTCGTATTGATAGCCACATTGCTATTTATTGTAGTTTATGGTGCTTGGAAAACAAAAGGAAGTAAAAATGTTGAAGACTTTATTTTAGGCGGTAATGAAACGCCATGGTATGTTGTTGGACTTTCGGTTATGGCCACACAAGCCAGCGCTATAACTTTTCTTTCAACTCCTGGACAAGCATATCATGACGGAATGGGATTTGTACAATTCTACTTTGGATTGCCTATTGCAATGGTAGTAATTTGTGTCACGTTTATCCCAATTTACCACAAATACAAAGTATATACCGCTTATGAATACCTCGAAAACAGATTTGATTTAAAAACGCGCTCCCTTGCAGCCATACTTTTCTTATTTCAAAGAGGTTTGGGAACTGGGTTAACCATTTATGCTCCAGCTATTATTTTGTCAGCACTATTAGGTTGGAACATTACTGTAATGATTATTATTATTGGATTGTTGGTAATTATTTACACCTTTTCCGGAGGGACGAAAGCGGTAAACGTAACTCAAAAACAGCAAATGTTTGTGATTATGTCCGGAATGTTAATCACCTTTTTCCTGATTTTACATTATTTGCCAAATGATATGACTTTTACTAATGCTTTGCATATTGCTGGAGCAAATGATAAAATGAATATTGTTAGTTTTTCGACTGATCCAGAAGAAAAATATACTTTTTGGAGCGGAATAACAGGTGGTTTTTTCTTAGCATTGGCTTATTTTGGTACGGATCAATCTCAGGTGGGACGTTATTTATCCGGAAAATCAGTTCGAGAAAGCCAAATGGGATTGATAATGAACGGACTCCTAAAAGTTCCGATGCAATTTTTCATTCTGCTTACTGGAGTTATGGTTTTTGTTTTTTTTCAATTCAATCCAGTTCCTTTAAATTTTAATCCCAACAATAAAATAATCGTTGAAAAATCCAAATTCAAAGCGGAATATCATGCGTTAGAAAATAAACTGGATGCGCTATCCGAAGATAAAAAAGTGATTAATCTATTGTACATCGATCAACTTAATCAGGATTATGATAATCCAATTCTTCGAAAAGAACTAATTGCATTATCCAACAAAGAAAAAGATTTGAGAGATCGTGCCAAAGAAATTATCCTAAAGGCAGACAGCAATAGTGAAACCAACGATAAAGATTATGTGTTTTTTCACTTTATCCTTAATTATTTGCCCAAAGGTCTTATTGGTTTATTGCTCGCGGTAATTATTTCGGCTGCCATGTCATCTACGGCTTCCGGACTGAATGCATTGGCATCCACTACAGCGATTGACATTTACAAACGCAATCTTAAAGAAGAAAAATCAGAAAAGCATTACCTCAACGCTACGAAATTTTTCACGCTGGTTTGGGGAATAATAGCTATTCTATTTGCGTCTATTGGCACGCTATTCGAAAATTTAATCCAATTAGTAAATATCATAGGATCCATTTTCTATGGAACTGTTTTGGGAATTTTCTTAGTAGGTTTTTATATCAAACAAGTTCATGGAAAGGCCATTTTTAGCAGCGCAGTAATAAGCCAAATAACCATTTTTATAATCTATTATTTTGCCATTTATATTTACCCCAGCGGAGAAGAAAAACTGGGTTATTTATGGCTCAATTTCATCGGGGCGTTGCTAACGATTGTAATTTCGTTGCTGTTGCAATGGACGATTTTCAGAAAACAAAAAGACTTAATTATTGGTTAGTTCAAATAAAAAAATTCCGTCTTGAAAGATTCAAGACGGAATTTTTTGTTAAAAAAGTTAAAGAATTATTTTTTACTCCACTCTTCTATACTGTCTTTATTCATTTTTATATAATCTTGGTTTTTAGCAATCTCCGCTGCTGCAAGTGATAATTTAGCGGTTTCAATAGCGCCTTTTTTATCCCCAAGCTTAGCTTGTATTAATGATTTTAATCTGTTATACCAAAACGGCTTTTCTGTATTCATATCCAACGCTTTGTTTACATAAACCAATGCTTTGTTATTATCCCCGTTCGACTGAAATAAAAACTGTGCTGCAGAAAAATAATCTCCGGCAGTTGGCCCTGCTAATGCTTTCTCTATGTTGGCCGTTGCTTTTTTCTCTGTAGGAACTTCAAATTTTACAGCTGCATAAGAATTCTCCCAATACATTTCTAAAAAAGCAAAATTGTTATCTAAACCACTTATTCCTATAGTAAATGTTTCTACATTTTTGGATAAAGTTTCCGGCTTAACTGTAACTTTAAGCGCTACATTAGCTTCATTCCATTCTGCGGGATTACCCCAGTTATCAGTAGTTGAATAAAACAATACATCCCAACTTTCAATTTTTGGAACGGTATACAGAGCATATTTTCCTTTTTTCAAAATTTTACCATCGATAACTACATCATCACTAAATGATATCGTTGTGTTTTCATTAGCTCCCGTTCTCCATACTTTTCCAAAAGGAACTAAATTACCAAAAACAGCCCTTCCTCTTGCACTTGGTCTTGAATAATTAATTTCTACATCTGTCAAACCTACTGCTTGTATAACTGTAGCTTTAGGACTCGACTGTGGTGTTTTAACCTGCGCCTCAATGGTAAAATTTGCAATAATAATAGCAAATGCAATTAGAATGTTTTTCATAGTATCGTTTTTTTATATTTTCAAATTTACAAATTCAGGTATTCTTAAATGTTAATTATTACTTAATTTAGAATCAATATTTTTCACTTCATCGAAACCTAATTCATTGAAATGATTAATTACTACATCTGCTTCCGATAAATCTTGGTCTTTTGAATGAATGCTATTGTAACCCACACAAAAAATACCAGCAGCTTTTGAAGCTTTAATCCCATTGGTACTGTCTTCAATTACAATACAGTTTTCTTTTGGAGCTATAGATAAACTCGCAGCGTGCTCAAAAATGGCGGGATGTGGTTTTGATTTAGGAAAATCTTCTCCACTTACAACATGAGTAAAATATTCATGGAGTTTAAAACGACGAAAAACACGTTCGATAGTAACTTTTGAAGCTGAGGAAGCTAAAATCAATTGGATTCCGTTGTTGTGTAATTCTATTATTAATTTTTCAACACCTTCTAATAATTCTAAATCTTCTTTGCTATCAAAAGCATCATTAAAAATGGATCTTTTTCTCAGAATTAAATCCTCTACATCTTGGTCAAGATTAAATTTTTCTTTTAATTTCTGGAATATGTTCCGAGTAGAATTTCCTGTAAATGATGTATACAAGTCTTCGGTGACTTCAATATTCAATTCATCAAATTGTTTGAAATAGGCATAACGGTGTACCGGTTCTGTATCGACAATTACACCATCCATGTCAAAAATTACTGTTTGTATCATTTTTTTTTTTAGTTTTTTGAAATCTGCATTGTGTTATATGCTCCTGATTACTCTTTTTTAAGTAAATACCGAATCACGGTTTCTGCAGCATATAAACCAAATAATCCTGGCATATAACTGTTCGTTCCATAAAACGATTTTTTAAAATTAGAACCATCGGTCATTTTTAAACTGGATTCATCCTGAATTTCAGAAGAAAATACCACTTTCAATTTGTCAATTTTCACTTCTTTTAATCGTCTTCTGATTGTTTTTGCGAAGAAACAATTGACCGTATTCGTAATATCGGTCACCTTTACTTTGGAAGCTTCCATCTTACCGCCAGCACCCATACTACTTATAATTTTTACTCTTTTTCTTTTGGCTCCAATAATCAAATTCAATTTTGGAGTTACACTGTCAATACAATCCAAAACATAATCAAATTCCTCCGAAATAATTTCAAAAGCACGCTCCGGAGAAAGGAATTCCTGCACCCGGGTTAATTCCAATTCGGGATTAATATCCATTAATCGGTCCCCTACAACTGTAACTTTTGGTTGTCCTACTGTAGAATGCAAGGCAGGCAATTGTCTGTTTATATTCGTAATGTCAACAACATCGCCATCTACAATTGTCATTTTTCCCACTCCTGCTCTCGCCAAAAATTCGGCTGCAAAGGAACCCACGCCTCCAAGTCCTACGACTAGTACATTTGCATTTTGCAATTTATTTAAACCTTCCTTTTTAAATAAAAGTTCGGCTCTTTCTGTCCACTCTGCCATTTTTTTTGTTTTAAGTTTATAGTTGTTGTAATCAAAAAATCTGAAATCAACAATCGTTAATCTGCATTCTTAAATCAATTATAGTTCAATCTTGAATACTTCCAAGAAATTACTATTCACTTGTTTCTGAATTTCTTCTACCGAAATTCCTTTATATTTTGCTGCCAAAGCATAAACTGTCGCCAAACTTTCTTGTGCAGTATCCGTTTCCAAGAAAAATCGATCATTTGGCATGCCTTTAAAAACCGTTTCCAGCTCTGGATTTAGCAATAAATATTTCCCAAACGAAATATAAAATCCATTTTCCAATAATTGTTTCGCTAATTGTTCGCTTTTGGAAAATCCATGAATAAGTATTGGAACGGTAATCTTTAATTTTTTGGTAATCTCAATCAATTCCTGAAAAGCGGCAACACAATGAATCACGACTGGTTTTTGATATTTCTGTGCCAAAAGCAACTGTTTTTCGAAAACCAATTGTTGTAATTCCATGGGAACTTCTATTCGTTTGTCCAGTCCGCATTCGCCCATTGCAAGACAACTCGGTTCTTGCAATTTACTTTCGATTATTGCAAAATCAGATTCAAGACGCTCTTCAATAATAAGCCAAGGATGAATTCCAATAGAATAAAATGGAATCGTAGCATCAAATTCCCATGGATATTGATTGACTAACTCTAAAATATCAGGTTGATTCGTAAATTTATGGGTATGTAAATTAAAGTACTGCATTAGTCGTTAAATTTTTTAACTCCTGCTTTTATTTCGATATTCAAATCGTTTTCCAAAGGCACTTTTGGACAGGAATATTTATGGTTATAAGCACAATACGGATTGTACGAAGTATTAAAATCGATGACAATTGTATCTCCTTTGGGGATTCTCAAATCGATATATTTGCCACCTATATAACTTTCATTCCCCGAAGTCAAATCGGAAAATGGTAAAAACAAATAGTCTTTATAGCCTAGTTTTTTCGAAAGTTCAATATTCTTGTACACATTCAATTTTAGTTTTTTTCCCTCAATTGTAAAAATAACTTCCCCATATTTTACATACAACGGTTTTCTATCCGTGGAGGTTTTCATCTCAAATGGTTTTTCTTTTTTTGTTCTGACAAATTTAGCATTCACAAAAAACGTTTCATTAACAGGATAAAAATCCAACGCTTTGAATACCGCCAAATCTTCGGTTGTCAATGGACTAGTTTTAGCATCGGCATATTCTGTATTTAAATCCTTTTGAAATTTGGCAACAGCCGAAACATCAAATTTGTCTTGGCTAAAGCCAAAATTAAACTGCACTAAAAAAACTAAAGCGAATAGCATTCTCATTTTTATAATTTTAAGCAAAAATAGTTTAAAAGTTACAATGCTACAAAGACGCATCGGTACAAAGTTTTCTACCTTTGTAAAATTAGAACTTTATATATGATCCAAACCGCTTTCCAACGCTACATTAATAATTTTAGAGGATTCACAAGAGAAGTATGGATTCTTACCTTGATTACTTTTATCAATCGCGCCGGAACGATGGTTTTGCCCTTTTTATCTAAATATTTGAAAGAAGACTTACAATTTTCCTACGCACAAGTAGGATGGATTATGGTCGCTTTTGGTTTTGGGTCCATGTTAGGTTCTTGGCTTGGTGGTAAATTATCAGATAAAATTGGATTTTATAAAATCATGGTTTTCAGTTTATTTACCAGCGGAATCCTATTATTTCTCGTACAATACATCCGTACTTTTTGGGGATTGTGTATTGGAATGTTTGTTATCATGACCGTCGCCGATATGTTTCGTCCCGCAATGTTCGTTTCACTAGGCACGTATGCCAAGCCTGAAAATCGCACCAGAGCTTTGACTTTAGTTCGACTAGCGGTTAATTTGGGTTTTACTGCCGGACCTGCTTTGGGAGGTTTAATTATCATGAATTTAGGATATAGCGGACTTTTTTGGGTCGATGGAAGTTCTTGTATTGTCTCCATTTTAATTTTTGCATTATTGGTAAAGGAACGCAAAAAACCTGCTGATTTAAACACCCTTAATAGTGAAACCGAAATACCTGCTTCCGTCTTCAAAGACAAAATATTCTGGATATTCCTGTTTGTTTGTTTTGCTACAGCCATGCTATTCTTCCAACTTTTCACCACTTTACCCTTGTATCATAATGAGAAATTTGGACTTACGGAATTCCAAAGCGGACTTTTATTATCCTTGAACGGATTATTAATTTTCTTC
This sequence comes from Flavobacterium algoriphilum, assembly GCF_048158655.1. Lineage (NCBI taxonomy): Bacteria > Pseudomonadati > Bacteroidota > Flavobacteriia > Flavobacteriales > Flavobacteriaceae > Flavobacterium > Flavobacterium algoriphilum. The sequence continues at coordinate 137,008 of NZ_JBLNKY010000003.1, read as the reverse complement.
TTAGAAATGCCCATTGTGAGTTTCAGCCAAAGAAAAGGCATTGAAAAACTCAAAATTATCCTTTGGGGATGCGTACTCATGTCCATCAGTTTTTACCTCCTTTTGATCAACACTTGGGCGGGAATATTAGTAATCAGCATCATCATAATCACTTTTGGGGAAATGTTCATCTTTCCTTTCTCCAATTCTTTTGCGTTAAGCAGAGCCCCAAATGGGCATGAAGGTCGTTACATGGCGTTGTTCACCATGAGTTTTAGTTTAGCGCACATTGCGAGTTCCAAAACCGGACTCGAACTTATTGGCCATTTTGGCTACCAGACCAATTGGTTTTTCATGGGCAGCTTAGGAGTTCTTTCCGTTTTAGGTTGTATTTGGCTGCAGAAACTCGTTCAAATCGAACAAAAATAAGTCTATATTACTATTTTGGGCGTGACCGCCTTGATAAAAGGGGCAAACTAATTAGCTGGTTATACTGCCCCTTTTATCAAGGCGGTCGGGCTATACGCGCTACTTTGGTAGCTTGCTGCTATCCATCACGCAGCCTCGTTTTCAGAATAACACATCTGCAAGAAAGAGCTTTTATCGTTCCAAATTAACGTTAAAAAAAAGACAACACGATCTTAAAACTAAAAAGTTAGTTAAATAACTATATTTATAGTTGCGTAACTAAAAATATAGTTTTACATTTGATTCAAATAAAAAACTCATGCAAAAGTTAACCAATAAAGAAGAGGAAATCATGCACATTTTATGGAAGCTAGAAAAAGCTTTTGTAAAAGAAGTAATGGCCGAAATCACCGAAGAGCAGCCTCATTACAACACGCTTTCTACCATTGTGCGCAATCTGGAAGAAAAAGGGTTTGTTTCTCATAATGCCTTTGGGAACACCCATCAATACTACCCTATCGTTAGTTTAGAAGAGTACAGAAAGCGTTTCATGAATACGGCAATAGATAATTACTTTAATAGTTCGTATAAAAACATGGTTTCCTTTTTCGCCAAAGAAGAGAAAATTTCTGCTGCCGAATTACGGGAGATTCTGACCATGATAGAAAATCAGGAAGAAGAGAAATAATTCTTTATAAAGAGCAGTTTTGTAACTGCAGAAAAAAAAGTAATAACCTAGAATAAAATATATAGCGTATGGAAGCACTGTTTATTTATCTCATCAAATCAAGTGGACTAATCGTCCTATTTTATTTAGCCTATTTTTTAATGCTGCGAAAAGAAACCTTTTTCAACAATAATCGTTGGTTTTTATTGGCTGGATTAATCACTTCAGTTCTTTTACCATTTGTTTTTATCACAAAAATAATCTGGGTAGAACCAACTGTAACTCCTATAAATTGGTCAAATGTCCGTATTACGAATTATACCGAGGAAAAAACATTCGAAGCTTATTTACCAATCCTTACGGCTCTTGCTTACGGAATTGGAGTACTACTTTTACTGGCCAAATTTGCCTTTGATTTTTATAGTTTAAATGCTGTACTAAAAGGAAAAATTATTCAACAACAAGCTGATTTTAAATTTATAGATATCAAAGAAAATGTAGCGCCATTTTCCTATTTCAATACGATCGTTTACAATTCAGCTTTATACTCCGCTTCCGAATTAGAAAACATTTTGGAGCATGAAAAAGTACACAGCGAACAAAACCATACCGTTGATGTACTAATTTCGAGATTGTTTTGTACTGTATTTTGGTTCAATCCATTCATTTGGCTATACCAAAAAGCAATTTTACAAAACCTTGAATTCATTGCAGATAACGAAGCTTCCAAAAGAATATCCGACAAAAAAGCCTATCAAATCACACTTTTAAAAATAACAACACAGGAAAATTGTGTTGCCATTACCAATCATTTTTATCAATCATTAATCAAAAAACGAATCGTTATGTTAAACAAAAATCAATCAAACAAAAGGAATTCTTGGAAGTATGCTTTAGTGCTTCCTGTATTAGTCGCGTTTGTATTCTTATTCCAAATTAAAACTATTGCGCAGGAAAAAACGAATCAGAATGTTTCAAAAAGTGTACTGGATGTCGTTACAACGATTAACAAGAATTTTTCAGATGAAGAATTAAAAAAGAAAACTGAATTTTTCAAAAAAGAATTTAATTGCGATTTAATATTCTCTGAAATAGAACGCAATTCAAGTAATGAAATCAAAGGAATAACAATCAATTACAATGGAAATTTATATGGTAATGGAACATATAAACAACATGGCACCAGCGCAATTAAAGATATTTATATCAAGCATGAAAGTGGCAAAATTAATATCAGTGATGCCAAAATCGATGCCAAAATTAAAAATGAAAAAATAACGGCATCATCCGATAAAACACTTTCTATTGACAAAGAAATTTTCATTAATGGAGAACAAGTAACTCAAAATGATATGGATAAATTAGATCCTGATGAAATTGAACGCATGGATGTAAATAAAAAAAATGATCAACAAGAAATCAGAATAGTAACAAAAAAATTCCATAAAACACTCACTGAAAATGACATTTATATCAATGGCCAAAAAGTAGATAAAAATGAATTATTACAATTAGACCAAAATACAATTGACAAAATGGATGTCAATAAAAAAGAAAAAACAATTAGAATCATTACCAAAACTAATACTCAAACTTTCAATGATAAAGATATTCCAACTCCTCCTACTCCTCCAAAATTTCCAGACGGACCAATGCCGGTAGCTCCGGCGCCTGATCTGTCACAAATACCTGCGCCACCTACTCATCCATCGAACTTAGATGATAAAAAAGCAATGGCTAAATTTGAGAAAAAGATAAAAGAATACGAAAAAAAGATGGAATTTTTCGAACCGGACATGACTGCTTATGAAAAAAAAGTGGAAGAAGTAATGGCTAAACGCAAAAAAATATTTGAAAAAGAAATGGCTAAATACGAAGAAGCCATGAAAAAGTAAAGAGAAGCTATGGAAAAGCGTAATAATTAATTTCATCTCTCTAAAAATCATTGAGAAAAACGTTTTTTATCAAGATCGTCTTTTTTTATATCTTTGAAAAAACTTACCTATGTTTAAAATCTTAGCTCAAATCAACAAAGTCATTCTTCCAAGTTTCACCAAACAGCGATTGGATTTGGCGAAAGCAAAAAAATGGCAAATGGCAATTATTGGTTATCGCTATTATGTAACCTCAAGAGCACTTGATTAAAAAAATTTTGATTGTTTCGACTCTTTACCTTTTAATATTTCAAGGCATTTATTCCTTGCTTGGGGTGAATTTGTACGGAAATAATGTATTCAAACAAAATCCCTTCTTTTGGAAAATATTGAATATCAAGTATGTAATTCTTTATTGGCAAATTTTTTTATTTTTTTATCAATTTTGACTTGCAATTCACACAATTAACCCTATATTTGCACCCGCAATAAGGCCTTGTGGCGCAACTGAATAGCGCACTTGATTACGGCTCAAGAGGTTACTGGTTTGAATCCAGTCAAGGTCACTCTAAAAATCCTTAAACACACTGTTAATCAGTAGTTTAAGGATTTTTTATTTATGTATTTGTACGATTTTCGTACGGTGGTTTAAAAATTTCTTAAAAAGTAAACTTCTTCAAGAAAAAAAAATGTTTTGTTTTAGCTTCACGTTTTGCACTTTATGACTACATCACTAATATAATTTCAAGAGTATCATTTGGATACCTTTCTGAAATAATAATTTTAATCATGATTCTTTTGTAGCGTTTTGTTTCTTTACCCTTGTAGTGACTTTTAAAATATACTGTAAAGTTCATCATAAACCTCATCTTTTAAAACTGCCCTATCAAAAATTGAATACATAGCACGTGATGTTTTAGAAATTATTTGATTAGCATACATTAAACCTCCTGAAGCTTCCCGATGCAAAAAGTAGCTATTATTTAAATATAAATTTTTGCAATGTTTTCCAGTTCTAGGACAAACAAAATATAAAACCTCTCCTTTGCCTATGTTGGTCGGCTTGCTGATTATATTAACTTTGTAATTTATCGGCTCTCCATTGCACTTATAATCTAAAATCACAAAAGAACTGTATTATGTATTTTTTACTTTAATATCAATTTTAGAATGAACCTCACCGTTTCTGCTCCAGCTAATAGTTCCGTTTTTAGTACCTAAAGAAAGATAATTTCATTCTTTTAGTTTTGTGATTGATATTTTCAAACAGTCTTCAACGGTAGTAGGGTAATTGGCGTATCGTGGCATAATTCACAAGATTTAAACCTAAATTATTAAGGAATAATGAACCTAAAATATAACGAATTCAAAGCAATAAACCTATGTTTTTAAGGCTTTTCGCTTGACTGTGGTTGACTATTTGAACAAAAAAAAGCAACTATAACAATTGCTCTTTCTTTTTATTTCGGATTCCTCATTCATTTTTTATTCAAATTTTAAACCCTCAGTATTAAATTCTAATATTTGATTGCCATTCTGATATAAAGGTATTTGAATTAATACTTTTTTTGATGTTCTTAACTTTTTTAAAAATTTACTTCTATTCTCTACAAAAATTGATTCACTTGAATTATCTGAAGGACTTAAATATGAAAAAGTTATTTGTTTTTCATCATCAAAACGAGCTTTAAAATAATCATTTTCATACCCCCCAGAGATTTGGCCTTTCATTATTGATATTATTATATCCATTTCGCCATTCATTCTGCGTACGGTCAAACTACCATAATTAACACCGTCATAAGGTGCGTTGAGGTTCAAACTTTCATTACTCTGTACCCTACAAAATTTATCTTTGACACTTGTCATTTTGTTTATTACCGTTTCATACTTCCATCCGTCAATACTATCTTTATAAACTTTATTTTCTACTTCTTTTAAAATTGATGTTTTAATATTATCAATTTGTTGTTGCTCTTGAGATGTATATTTTTTTTCCGCTTGCTTACAGTTAAACAATAAAACGGCCAGTATCAATAATAATATAATTTTTCTCATTTTAAATATTTTTAAATTAATATTATTCAAACGTAACCTATAAAAAATCATTTACTTTGAGGTTTCCCGTAAATGAGTAAATATTTTTTACAAATTCAAACAATAGTCTGCTCAATCAAAACCGTTTTCAAGATTTATTTTACAAACAACTCACTAAAAGATAATTACCTAAATTTAAAGTTATCAAACATATTTAAATATAGGCTCGCTTTCTTAAATTTTGTATTTATGTTATCTTAAATATATCTTAAATAAGCTTCTTTAAATAGATATATCGAGAAAAGTCGATATATTTGCATCATGGATAATATAGAACTATTTAAAGCATTATCAAACAAGTCCAGATTACAAATGCTGGAATGGCTAAAAGAACCTGAAATAAATTTCCCTGAACAATTAGCTACAGGTTTTGACCATGGTGTTTGCGTAGGACAAATTCAGGCAAAAGCAGGACTGACACAATCAACTGTTTCCGAATATTTATCAATACTGCAACGGGCAGGATTCATCGAATCTACTCGTGTTGGGCAATGGACCTATTACAAGCGCAACGAAAAAGCATTTACAGCACTTAGTAAAATAATCGAATCTAATCTATAAACAATTTATGAATACAAACAGTTTATTTACGCCTTTCACCTTGAAGACGCTAAATCTTAAAAATAGAATTGTAATGGCGCCTATGACGCGCTCTTTCTCTCCAAATGGAGTACCTACTGATGAAGTAGCTACATATTATCAAAAAAGAGCTGAAGGTGAAGTAGGTCTGATATTATCTGAAGGAACTGTTATTAACAGACCTTCCTCATCAAATGATGCCAATGTACCGCATTTTCATGGCGATAAATCCTTGGCAGGATGGAAACAAGTAATTGATAGTGTGCATTTAGCAGGTGGACAGATGGGACCGCAAATATGGCATATGGGAATCATGGACAACCATCATTCCGGTTGGGTTCCTCCAGTTCCTTTTGAAGGCCCATCTGGATTAAACAGACCCGGGTTTAGCAATGGTACTACAATGACAACAAATGATATCGAAAATACCATTTTAGCTTTTGGAAAAGCTGCTGCTGATGCCAAGAGATTAGGTTTTGACTGTATAGAAATACATGGTGCTCATGATTATCTAATCGATCAGTTTTTCTGGGATGCAACAAATCAGCGTACCGATAACTACGGTGGTAAAACCTTAGCAGAACGTAGTCGTTTTGCCGTAGAAGTGATTAAAGAAATTAGAAAACAAGTAGGCGAAGATTTTGCAGTGATTATGAGACTTTCTCAGTTCAAACCATCGGATTATACTTTTAAACTGGCAAAAACACCTCAAGAAATGGAAGCTTGGCTTAGTCCGTTGGTTGATGCCGGTGTCGATATTCTACATTGCTCACAACGTCGTTTTTGGGAACCTGAATTTGAAGACAATGATCTTAACTTTGCAGGTTGGGCTAAAAAACTGACTGGTAAACCAACTATTACAGTAGGTTCTGTTGGACTTTCTGGAGATTTCTTTGGCGCTTTTGCGGGTGAAAGTTCACAACCTACCTCTTTGGATGAATTAACAAGACGTATGGATAGAGGCGATTTTGACCTTGTAGCTGTCGGAAGACCACTTTTATCCGATCCAAATTGGGTCGCCAAAATAAAAGCAGGAAAAAACGATCAGCTTAAAGGTTTTAGCAAAGAAGCTTTGAGTGCATTAGTATTAGAATAAATGTAAAGACCAACGATTTTCAAAACAAACATCCAATAATTATCGTTAGCATCAATAAAAAAGAGCCAGTCAAAAATTGACTGGCTCTTTAGTTTTACATATTATTTTATTTCCAACCGCCACCTAAATCCTTGTAAATATGAACTGCAGCATTAAGTTGTTCTTTTTTGGTATCTATTAATTCCAGTTTAGATTCTAGCGCATCCCGTTGCGTCATTAGAACTTCGAAATAATCGACTCTCGCTGACTTGAACAAATCATTTGAAACAGTAATCGACCTGTTTAGAGCGGCCACTTGTTGCGATTTCAGATCATAGCTTTTTTCTAGATTACTGATTTTAGAAAGCTGGCTAGAAACTTCCAGAAATGCATTTAAAATAGAACGCTCGTAGTTATACAAAGCTTGAATTTGTCGTGCATTGGCAGAACTATACTCTGCTTTTATCGCGTTTCTGTTAATCAAAGGTGCAGCAATATCTCCGGCTAAAGAATATAGCAACGACTCAGGTAACGTAAACAAATACGATGGTTTAAACGCATTGAATCCTACAGCGGCTGAAATATCTAATGCAGGATAAAATTCTGCACGGGCCATTTTTACATCCAGCTTTGCAGCTTGCAGTTCAAGTTCGGCCTGTTTAATATCCGGACGATTGGCCAACAATTGCGAAGGAATTCCCGAATTGATTATCGATGGCATCAAATTTATAAAATTGCTTTTGTCTCTCTTTATTTCCTGTGGATACTGCCCTAGCAAAAAGTTGATTTTATTCTCCGTTTCTTTTATGTTTTGAAGAATATCAAACTCCATACTTTTGGAAGCCATTACTTCAGCCTGAAATTTTTGAACAGCTAATTCGGTTGTTCTTGCGGCTTCTTTCTGAATTTTCACAACGCCCAAGGCGCTCGTTTGCAATTCTATATTCTTTCTTACAATCTCCAACTGGCTGTCTAGAGCTAATAACTCGTAATAAGAACTAGCAACTTCAGCGATAAGGTTCGTAATCACGAAGTTTTTACCTTCGACAGTTGATAAATATCGGCTCACTGCAGCTTTCTTAGAATTGCGCAGTTTTTTCCAAATATCTACTTCCCAATTCGCATAAGCAGCGAGTTTGAAATCGCTCAGCGGATCTGGCATTTCTTTGCCGGACATTATTTCGGTAGAAGCATCGCCTGCTCCCTGACTGGTATAGCGTCCCACTTTTTCAACTCCAGAGCCTGCTCTTACACCAACCTTTGGCAACAGAGCACCCTTCCTGATTCGGATATCATTCTTTGCAATCTCAATTTCCTGCAAAGTAATCATCAACTCCTGATTATTTTTCAAGGCTGTATCGATCAAATTTACTAAATTCTGATCCTTAAAATAGGTACGCCAAGGAGTTGCTGAAATGTTGTTCGTATCGATACTCTTATCGAAAGAGTCAGGAACCGGTTTGCTTGCAGTTAACGGTGCAATAGCCGGAGTACAACTTACCACCGCCAAGCAAATGCTTAACGGGATACTATATTTATGTAGCTTGATTTTATACATGGTTATTATCAATTTCTTCAGTTAATGGATTTTCTGTTTCTTTTTTTACTAGCTTATATTTTTCTGCGATTCTAGCAAAAACGTAGTACAATCCTGGTATAATAAATACACCGCAAATAGTTCCTATAAGCATACCACCAGCTGCGGCAGTACCAATAGTTCTGTTACCAATTTTACCCGGCCCAGAGGCAAACACCAAAGGAATTAAACCTGCAATAAAGGCAAACGAAGTCATCAAAATAGGACGAAACCTAGCTTTAGACCCTTCCATTGCTGCTTCTAGAACTGATTTCCCTGCTGCATGCCTTTGAATAGCAAATTCGACAATCAAAACGGCATTTTTACCCAATAAACCAATAAGCATTACCATGGCAACCTGAGCATAGATATTATTTTCTAAGCCTGTTAACTTCAATAAAAGAAAAGCTCCAAAAATACCTGCTGGCAAAGAAAGAATTACCGACAATGGCAAAATAAAACTTTCGTATTGTGCTGCTAAAACTAAGTACACAAAACCTAAACAAATAAGGAAGATCCAAATGGCTTGATTCCCTTGTGCTACTTCATCGGCAGAAATACCAGCCCAGTCAATACCAAAACCTCTAGGCAGTTTTTTCTCTGCCACTTCCTGAATCGCTTTAATGGCTTCACCACTACTGTATCCTTCGGCTGCGGCTCCACTAATTTCAGCAGAATTATACATATTGTGTCGTGTAATTTCCGACAGTCCATATACTTTTTCTAGCTTCATGAAAGCGGAAAAAGGGACCATTTCGTCACGGTTATTTTTTACATATAATTTTAAAATATCTTCCGGTAAAGCTCTATATTCAGGAGCTGCCTGCACGATTACTTTATAATTAAATCCGTACTTAATAAAGCTAATTTCATAATTACTACCCACCAGTGTAGATAGCGTATTCATAGCGTTCTCAATGGACACTCCCTTTTGTTGTGCTAAATCATTATCAACTTTCATCATAAACTGCGGGAAACTAGCACTGTAAAAACTAAATACAGAAGATAGTTCCGGACGTTTATTCAATTCTTTTACGAATTCAGCATTAACCGTTTCCATTTTTTTATAATCGCCTGAACCCGCTTTATCAAGCAAACGAAGTTCAAACCCTCCTGCGGCTCCATATCCTGGCACAGCAGGCGGCTGAAAGAATTCAATATTAGCCCCTGGAATGTCTTTCGTTTTTTCTTCTAATTCTGCCATAACCTGTTGCACAGAATGTTTTCTATCGTTCCAATCTTTAAGGTTTATCAAACAAGTTCCCGCGTTAGAACCCGTACCTTCTGTAAGAATTTCATAACCCGCCAACGCCGAAACCGATTGAACACCTTCGACAGTTTCTGCGATTTTTTGAAGTTTTTCTGCAACACTATTGGTTCTCTCTAATGAGGAGCCGGGTGGAGTCTGAATAATAGCATAAAACATCCCTTGATCTTCATTTGGGATAAATCCAGAAGGCACGTTGCTGCTTATTATCCATGTTCCTACACAGAAACCTATAAGCGTGATAAAAGTAATTGTTCTTCTATTTATAATATACCTCAGAGCATTTTGATACTTCCCAGCCGTACTATTAAACTTATTATTAAAACCATCTATAAATCGGTTTACTGGAGTTCTCTTTTTAGGTTTACCATGATTGTTTTTCAACATTATTGCACAAAGTGCAGGGGTAAGAGTTAACGCTACAATACCAGAGAGAATAATTGCAGTGGCCATAGTGATAGAGAACTGACGGTAGAATATCCCCACAGGACCTGACATAAACGCAACTGGAATGAATACCGCAGCCATCAAAAAGGTAATTGCAATAATAGCTCCCGCAATTTCATGCATCGCTTTTTTGGTAGCTTTTATAGGGGATAGATGCTCTTCTTCCATTTTAGCATGCACGGCTTCGATCACAACAATAGCATCATCGACCACGACACCAATCGCTAATACCAATGCAAATAAGGTAATCAGGTTTAACGTAATTCCGAAGAATTGCATGAAAACAAACGTTCCGATAAGTGAAACAGGTACTGCAATTGCCGGAATAATAGTGGATCTCCAATCTCCTAAAAAAAGAAATACTACTAATCCCACCAGAATAAAAGCTTCAATCAAAGTGTGAATTACTTTTTCGATAGAGGCATCCAAAAATTTAGAAACGTCATAGCTGATTTCGTAATCCATTCCTTTCGGAAAAGAATTTTTCTTAATTTCAGCTAATTTTGCCTTTACATCTTTAATCACCTGACTTGCATTACTACCGTATGATTGCTTCAATACAATGGCGGCGGAAGGCTTACCGTTTAGGTTCGAATAAATATCATACATTGAGCTTCCAAACTCAACATTGGCAACGTCTTTTAATCGTAAAATTTCACCGTCGGCGCTAGCTCTTAAAACTACATTTCCATACTGCTCTTTTGTTGTAAATCGTCCCGAATATTTCAACACATATTCAAAAGCCTGAGATCGTTTCCCAGAGCTTTCCCCCGTTTTGCCCGGAGATGCTTCCAAACTCTGATTTGCCAATGCTTCCATCACCTCATCGGTCGAAATTTTATAAGCTAACATTCTGTCGGGTTTCAACCAAATTCTCATGGCGTACTCACGGGTACCCAAAACATCTGCAAAACCTACTCCATTTACCCTTTTTAATTCGGAAAGGATATTAATCTCGGCAAAGTTGAAAAGAAATTTTTGGTCTGTATTTTTATCATTACTATAAAGATTCACATACATCAGCATGCTCGATTCTTCCCGAGTAATCTTCACCCCTTCTCTAACCACTAATGGCGGTAATTTATTAACTACAGAAGCAACACGATTTTGAACATTTATTGCAGCCTGATTTGGGTCTGTACCTAAATTAAATACTACTTGAATACTCGCTTCCCCATCATTACCAGCATCCGAAGTCATGTATTTCATTCCGGGAACACCATTTAGCGCCTTTTCTAAAGGAATGATTACAGATTTGATCATAAGCTCTCCATTCGATCCAGGGTAATCAGCTGTAACATTTACTTTTGGTGGGGAAATAGAAGGAAATTGTGTCACTGGCAAATTAGTTACGGCCAAGACTCCCAAAAAGACTATTATAAGCGATATTACTATCGAAAGAACAGGTCTTTGAATAAATTTATTAAACATTTATTTTATTTTTTAATGATTAAACCAAATTGGAATTTGTTGTTGTCAGCTTAATATTTTTTTTAGTTTCAGCAAATAAATCACCACTTAATACTGAAAACTGACCCCTTGAATTTATTCCGCTTTTAATCGCAAATGATTGATAACCTTTTGAGGCGCTATGTATTCGAATTTGATTTTCTCATCATCTTTTACTTTTTGAACACCTTCTAATATAATTTTGTCATTCTCAGTAATACCACTGGCTACCACATATAAATCAGGTATTTCACCAGTAATAGTAATTTCTTTTGAATTCACCACATTATTTTTGTTCACTACAAAAACATACTTTTTGTCTTGAATTTCATAAGTCGCTTTTTGAGGAATAACTAAGGCATTCTTAACTGGCACAGTCATTAACACCTTTCCTGTTTCGCCATTTTTCAATAGTTTATCCAAGTTTGGAAAACTGGCTCTAAAGGCAATATTACCCGTTTCACTATCAAATTCACTTTCTATAACTTCAACTTTACCTTTGTATTTCAATGGTTGATTGTTCGCTAAAAGTAAACGTACCGTACTGTTTCCTCTTCCCTTCACATTATTTTGATAGTCAAGATATTCAGGTTCCGAAACATTAAAATAAGCAAACATTTTACTATTATCAGAAAGACTGGTTAATAGTTCTCCTTCCTCAATAAGACTTCCTAATTTCTTTGGAATTCTATCGATAGTTCCAGCAAATGGCGCTCTGATTTCAGTAAATGATAAATGAAGTTTTGCTAATGCTACTTCGGCTTTTGCTTGTTCTAACTTTGCTTGAGCGATAAACTGTTCACTTCTGGAAACTATATTTTTATCGGCTAGCGTTTTTGCATTTTGTAGTTCTATTTCGGCAGCTTTCGCTTCAGCTTTTGCTTTTAGCAATTCTGCTTCATACATTTTTGGCATAATTCTGAATAGCAACTGACCGGCAGTTACAAATTGCCCCTCATCAACATAAATGTTTTGTAAAAATCCTTTCTCTTGAGCTCGAATCTCGATATTTCTCACAGAACGTATCTGTGAAACATATTCCTTGGTAAACGAAGTGTCAATACTTACAGCATTGGTAACGGTAAACTTACCGGCTTCTTCTTTTTCTTCTTTTTTTGTTGTACAGCTTATTAGACACAACAGGGCAATAAAGCCTGTGAAAACGGCATTTTTGTTCATGGTATAAATAAAATTGGTGCGATTTAACGCAGTGAATTCAAAAAATATTGGATGGAAAAAGGCATAGATTGTCAGGGCGAGACCTAAACTGTCAAGCAGGAGGGGATAAGGTTACTGTACATCCACATCAGGTATTTAGAAACACACCTTTGGTAACCAATGGATATATATCAAATTCTTAAAACTCTGTTTGTTATATAAATAGCAGATGAATTGCCGCAAAAGGGCATGAAAATTTTAAAACACTTGTAGTAATAATTTGAAATGAAGCATTGAGAAACTGGCAAATACCAGCTATCAAGTAAACTGTCTTTTCCTGGAAAAAATTTATTTGCAACTCCGTTTTTAATAGCGCCACCCTTGGAGTATTCCTCATCTAAATCTAAGTCGATATACTCAATTAAGATGCTACCTTGATTTTCATTTTGAAGTTTTACTTGCTGGTTTTTTTCAAGATTTGGAGTTGAAGAGTAGCCTATGTGGCTATGATTTGTATCTGCATGAAGATAACTCCCTCCGCCTAGCAGATGGATACACATATATACAAAAAATACAATTACTCTCATTTGGGAGCCAAAAGTAATAAAAGAATTGAAAGAAAAGGAAGAAATTGTGCTGGATTTAACAAGTAAAAATAACGAAAACGTTTTCATTAATTAATCTGAAATTTAAAATATTTTATAAATTGTCAAACCAAAAAGGAGAGAAATTCCTGCAATTCTCTCCTTTTTTTATAAAATTACTTTATTCTTCAATCTATCGATTAATTCTCTGCGATACGTAATTCCAATCGGTAGTTTTTCTTTTTTGATAATGACAAAATCTTTTTCCGCCGCATCAATTTTGTCCAAAGCAATGATATAGGATTTATGAATGCGTATGAAGTTTTTTTCTGGAAGGCATTTCTCAAATTCACTAGTGGTAATTGAAGCCAAGTAGGTTCTTTTAATAGTATGCAATTTTACATAATTACCAAAACTTTGTGCAAACAAAAGCTGGTCTAATTCGATTTCAATAAAATAACCATCCACTTTTACGCTTACCGAATTGATTGTAAATTCTTTCTCATTGATTGTATTTTCAGTTGAAAAAAACCGCTCAATGGATTTTAAAAAACGAGGAAAATAAATGGGTTTTAGTAAATAATCAATTACGCCAAAATCATAACTTTCGAGAGCAAATTCAGAATAAGCTGTTGTTAAAATAGTTTTAGGATGTATTGGAATAATTTTAAGTAATTCTAGTCCTGTAATTTCTGGCATATTGATATCCAAAAACATCAAATCTACTTTATTTTCTCGAAGATAATCCATCGCTTCAATGCCATTATACCCCTGAAAAACCAATTCTAGCTGTGGATTTTGTTTAATATAATTCACCAAAACATAGTGTGCAGCAGGCTCATCATCAATAATAATACATTTTTTTGGTTCTTTCATTATACAAACTTTTTAAGTTGCAATTTCAAATCTATAATATACGTATTTTTATCGTCTTGAATGTCTAATTTATAGTCGTCTCCGTAGATTAGTTTCAAACGTTCAATGGTGTTTTTTAAACCAATTTTAGTCGAGACAACATCTGTTTTTTTCTTTGGAATTGAATTGACAACATGCAAATGCAACAACCCGTTTTCGACAGTAATAATGATCCTGACAAAACATTTTTCAATAGCACAAGTTCCGTGTTTGAAAGCATTTTCGATAAAAGCAATCAACAACATCGGAGATACTTTATAAGCATTTTCGTTATCAATTTTACTATCGTAGGTAATGTCACAACGATAGGAAACCCGCTCTTTTTCAAGTTGCACATAACTGTTTATAAATTCTAGTTCTTCTTCTAGAGAGACGCATTGTTTGCTATTACTCTCCAGTTGATACCGCATCAATTGCGAAACTTTCATAATCAAATCGGATGTTCTTTCAGGAAATTCTAAGCTAATTCCGTAAAGTGTATTGAAGGTATTGAATAAAAAATGAGGATTCAATTGCCCTTTAAGCGCATTTAATTGCATTTGGTTGAACAATAAAGTTTCATCGGTTTGTTTTTTATGAATACGGTAAAATTTAAAAACTATTATCGGGCTCAAAATACACACCAATGTACCCAAAACACTTGCTAATTGGTATACATAACTTCTTTGATGCGAGTTTTGATACAAATGGCATTTACTAAACATTTCGAAAGTCGTTATTTCATACAAAACTACCGAAAATACTAGTACTACTAATAGCGTCAGAAATAGATAAGTTAATGGTCTTTGTCTCTTAAATAGTATTGGCAACAAAAAAAACCGATTGAATTGAGCGTGCATGTACAAAATGAAATAGAGGAAAACACCCATCAAAATGGAAGCTAAAGAACTAAATAACATCCAATCGTTTTTTAAGGTAAAAAGCGTAAATGAAAAGGCAACAACGGCAATTTCTTGCCACCATTTGTTATCCATTATGTTGTCAAATTTTTTATTCATTTCTAATACTTAAATAATATGCAAATTAACTACAATTATTTAATCTTTATTTCCAATAAATGACAAATTCAATTGGTCATTTATAATAGCATTACATCATTTAAGAAGCCTTATATCGGTTAAAGTGAAATAATTTTGGCGATACTATTTCACAACCAATTTTATGTATTTCAAAAAAATTACTTTATTATTTTTCTTGATTTTTGCCGCAACTGGTTTTTCACAAACCTTGTCTTTAAAAGAAGCTATAAAAATAGGTTTAGAAAACTATGGTTCTATAAAAGCAAAAAGCAATTACAGCAAGGCTTCCCGTGAAACGCTTAAACAAGCTCGCCGCGATTATTTACCTAATCTTAATTTGTCTGCACAGCAAGATTATGGAACTGTCAACGGACAAAATGGACCCCTTTACGGTTTTGGAGGACTAGGAGTTGCTTCTTCCGGACTTCCGCTTCCAGACCAAAACTGGAATTCTGCTTTTGGCGCCTTGTATTTAGTCAACATGAACTGGGACTTTTTTACTTTTGGTAAAACTCAGGAAAAAATCAATTTGGCCAAAATCGATGTTCAAAGCCGTGAAAATGATTTGCAACAGGAAAAATTCCAACAGGAAATAAAAATCGCAGCTGCTTACCTTAATTTATTAGCTAGTCAACGATTATTGATTTCTCAGCGAAAGAATTTAGATCGTGCAAACGTTTTCAAAAGAACTGCTGCAGCTCGTGTTAAAAGCGGGCTACTTGCCGGAGTGGATTCTACATTAGCCACTGCCGAAGTTTCGAAAGCCAAAATGGCGCTAAATCTGGCTAAAAATTTCGTCAAAGAGCAAAACAATAAATTGATTGATTTAATGGGCATTGCGCCACAAGATTTTCTAACCGATACGATTTTTGTAAATCAAATTCCTAAAGCAATTTTAGTAGCTGATAAAGCTTCTGACAGTTTACACCCTTTACTTCAATTTTACAAAACGAAGATTGATTACAGCAATCAACAAGTTAAATTATACAAACGTTTTTATTATCCAACGATGAGTGCTTTTGGCGTTTTGCAAACACGAGCTTCCGGATTTGATTCGTCGTATGCTACTGACCAAACCGCTTTCAATAGAAATTATTGGGATGGTGTAAATCCAGATCGCAGCAATTATTTAGTTGGAGTTGGAATTACTTGGAATTTAACTACTCCGTTTCGAATGAGTAAACAAGTGAGTGCTAAAAAATTTGTTTCACAAGCTTTGCAAGAAGAGTACAAACAGGCTGACAGAGAATTGAAATCGCAATTGAATTTTGCCGATGATAAAATCAAAATCACATTAGAGAATTATGCCGAAGCGCCGATTCAGGTAAATGCGGCAGCTCAAGCCTATTTACAAAAATGGACTTTATACAAAAACGGACTGACTACTTTAACCGATTTGACACAAACCTTGTTTATTTTAAATCGTGCCGAAATTGATCGTGATATTGTCAACAATAATGTATGGCAATCGTTTTTGTTAAAAGTAGCGGCAACAGGTAATTTTGACTTATTTATAAATGAATTTTAATTAAACCCATATGAATTTAATACGTTTTGCACTCCGCAAACCCATCTCCATATTGGTACTGGTTGCTGGTTTATTTTTCTTCGGAATTAGTGCCATAAGAGATATTAAAATAGATATTCTCCCTAAAATGAATTTGCCTGTAATTTACATTGCACATCCTTTTGGGGGATACACTCCTGACCAAATGGAGGCATATTTTGCCAAAAACTATGTCAATATTCTTCCTTTTGCCAATGGCGTAAAATCAGTGGAAACCAAGAATATCCAAGGATTGATGATTATGAAATTGACCTATTATGAAAACACCAATATGGCGCAAGCAGCTGCCGAATTGAGTGCGCTTTCCAATAGGATTCAAGCGGTATTCCCTCCAGGTACACAACCGCCATTTATCATTCGTTTTGATGCTTCGTCATTACCAATTGGGCAATTGGTTTTGAGTAGTAAAATTAGGTCTAACAACGAATTACAAGATTTGGCAAACGTCTATGTTCGGGCTTCTTTTACTTCCATTCCAGGTTTATTATCGCCAGCGCCCTTTGGCGGAAGCCCAAGAACCATTGAGGTTAACGTAGATCCTGATTTATTGCGCTCCCATAACATGACACCCGACCAAATTGTGGAAGCGATACGCCTCAACAATCAAACGGCTCCTTCCGGAAACGTGAGAATTGGGGATAAAAACTACATTACACAAACCAATAATACGATTAAAGAAGTTAAAGATTTTGAGAAAATTCCGTTGTTTAAAGGAAGTGTTCAAAACTTGACCCTTGGTGATGTCGCCACTGTAAAAGATGGTGCCGATATTACCGCTGGTTATGCTTTGGTAAACGGAAAACGCTCCGTTTATATTAGTATTGCCAAAGCGGGAGATGCTTCGACTTGGGATGTGGTTCAGAAATTAAAGTCGGAATTGCCAAAAATTCAAAGTACTCTTCCTGAAGATGTAAAATTATCTTACGAATTTGACCAATCGGTTTATGTAATCAATTCCGTTAAAAGTTTGGTTACGGAAGGAATTATCGGAGCGGTGTTAACGGGATTAATGGTTTTATTATTCCTTGGAGACAGACGTGCGGCTTTAATCGTAATCTTGACCATTCCGATTTCGATTATTTCTGGAGTTTTATTTTTGAAATTATTCGGGCAAACCATCAACTTAATGTCATTGAGTGGATTGGCATTGGCAATCGGAATTTTAGTGGATGAAAGTACCGTAACCATAGAAAATATCCACCAACATCTAGACATGGGAAAACCCAAGGCATTGGCTATTTGGGACGCATGTCAAGAAATTGCTTTGCCAAAATTATTGATCCTACTTTGCATCCTTGCCGTTTTTGCACCCGCTTTTACAATGGTTGGAATTCCTGGAGCCTTGTTTTTACCTTTAGCATTAGCAATTGGATTTTCGATGGTGATTTCGTTTTTATTGTCACAAACTTTTGTGCCCGTTATGGCAAATTGGTTGATGAAAGAACATCCAAAAGCGGAACATGAACCAACAATTACAGATGATGAAGCCGAGTTTAATGCTTGCGGATTAACTCCTGAATCTGAAAAAGATTTGATCAGTCAGAAGAAAGTAATGATTGAAAAAAATGATTTTAATGGGGATGGAAAAATAAGTGCTTTTGAAAGATTCAGAACCCGATTTATGAAAACCTTAGACCGTCTTTTTCCCTATAAAAAAGCCGCTACTTTTGGGTATCTTATCGGAATTACACTGCTTGCACTGGTGTTTATTACTTTTATTGGAAAAGATGTTTTCCCAAAAGTAAATTCGAGTCAGTTTCAGCTTAGAATGCGTGCTCCCGATGGAACACGCTTAGAACGTACTGAAGAAAAAGCGATTTTAGTACTGAAAGAATTAAATAAAATGGTAGGTAAAGAGCATATCGGAATTTCATCGGTATATGTGGGACAACACCCTTCTTTATTCTCCATTAATCCAATCTATTTATTCATGGCGGGTTCGCATGAAGCGGTTTTCCAAGTGAGTTTGAAAGATTATGAAACCGATATGGATGATTTTAAAGAGGATCTTAGAGCTCGAATTAAAAAAAATCTTCCTGATGTAAAAGTCACTTTTGAACCTATTGAACTTACGGATAAAGTCTTGAGTCAAGGATCGCCAACGCCTATTGAAATCCGAATTGCTGGAAAAGATAAAAAACGAAATGAAATTTACGCCAATCAAATTGTCGAGAAACTTCAGAAAATATCTTATTTCAGAGATGTACAAATTGGGCAACCAATACATTATCCTGCGATGAATATCGATATTGACCGAACTCGAGCTGCCGAATTGGGTGTGGATATGAATGATATTTCGCGCTCGTTAATTGCTTCCACTTCTTCTTCCAGATATACGGAGAAAAACACTTGGATCGATGAAAAAACAGGTTTATCGGTTGCCGTACAGGTGCAAGTTCCTTTGAATAAAATGAAAAGTAGAACCGATATGGGTGAAATTCCTGTATTGAAAAATTCATTGCGTCCTGTTTTAAGCGATGTCGCTAAAATTACACCTGGCTTTGTAAGCGGTGAAAATGACAATTTAGGAGCTATGCCATACATTACAGTTACCGCTAACATCCACCAAACCGATTTAGGTACGGCTACAACAGATGTGGCTAAAACGATACATTCATTGGGCGAACTGCCACGTGGTTTATTTATCGAACCTATTGGTTTGAGCAAAGTATTGAGCGAAACATTAAGCAGTTTACAAGTCGGATTGTTAGTTGCCATCTTTGTAATCTTCTTAATGTTGGCTGCTAATTTTCAATCGTTCAAAGTTTCTTTAGTAATTTTAACCACAGTTCCCGCAGTAGTTTTAGGGTCGTTATTAATGCTAACCATCACGGGTTCTACCTTAAACTTACAATCGTATATGGGAATCATCATGTCTGTTGGCGTTTCGATAGCCAATGCTGTTTTATTGGTTACCAATGCCGAGCAATTGCGAAAAATAAATGGGAATGCATTAGAATCGGCAAGAGAAGCCGCAGCGTTACGTCTTCGTCCCATTATTATGACCAGTGTGGCTATGATTGCGGGAATGTTACCTATGGCGATTGGTCATGGCGAAGGAGGCGACCAAGTTTCTCCATTAGGAAGAGCGGTTATTGGCGGATTATTATTTTCGACGTTTGCCGTATTGCTAATATTGCCTTTAATTTTTGCTTGGGCACAAGAAAAAGCAGGTACACAATCTATTTCTTTAGACCCTGAAGACGAAGAAAGCATCCATTATATCTCAACATTAAAATCACAAAATGAAAATTAAAATACTACAATCGACCGCGCTTTTTTTTGCAGCACTATTTTTTCTAAGCAGTTGTAATTCCAATAAAAAAGTAGAGCCTGTTGCTGAAATAGAACCTAAAATGGAAACTTTTTCTTTGGCAAAAGCAAAACTGACCACCGACTTGCGTTTACCAGCCGAATTATCCGGTTTTAGTCAAGTGGATTTATTTGCTAAAGTGACTAGTTATGTAAAAAACCTTAAAGTAGATATTGGTTCTGATGTAAAACAAGGACAACTCCTTATTGAGCTGGAGGCACCAGAGATCAGTTCGCAATTAGCTGCAGCGGAGTCGCGCCTGCATTCACAAGAAGCCATTTATACTGCCAGCAACAGCACGTATCAACGATTGCTTGAAACGAGTAAAGTAGAGGGAACGATTTCTAAAAATGATTTAGAATTGGCGCTATCCAAAAAAAAATCAGACTATGCACAATTAGCTGCGGCTCGTGCTGGACAAAGGGAAATTAAGATCATGCAAAATTATTTACAAATAAGAGCTCCATTTAATGGTAAAGTAACAGCACGTAACGTCAATACTGGCGCATATGTAGGACAAGGAGCTCAAGTTCCGCTACTGACGATACAAGACCAAAAGAAACTTCGTTTATCAGTATCTGTACCTGAAGCGTTTACAGGTTATCTCAAAGTAGGGGAAGTAATTACCTTTAATGTAGTATCTTTGCGAGGAGAAACATTTCAGGCTAAAATCAGCAGAATGTCCGGAGCGCTAGACCTCAAACTCCGTTCTGAACGTGTCGAATTGGATGTGATAAATTCCGACGGAAAATTACTCCCTGGAATGGTAGCTGAAGTACTCCTACCACTTAATAGCAAAAAAGAAACTTTTGTAGTCCCTAAATCGGCAGTTGTAAACAGTGCTGAAGGTATCTTTTTGATAAAAGTGGTCAACAATAAAGCGCAACATATCAAAATAAGTCTTGGACTTGAAGTTGATGACCAAATCGAAGTTTTCAGTGATTTATTGCAGCAAAATGATATTTTGCTTAGCAAAGCAAATGAGGAGATTAAGGAAGGTGCCACTATCAATTAGGTCATATTTTGTCAACAAAAAAGGGCTCATTCTGTAATTCACAAATATTTATCATCCTGTAACATGGCTTTTAAATTTAAATACCTACAAGGTCAAAAAAAGACCTTGCCGAAAAATCAGTCAACCGAAAATATATAATAATCAATAATAGAGCTTCAATTTATAGCTTTTATTCCTGTAAATTATAGAGATCGTTTTCTGTTTTGCGTGAGTGATGGAAGTGGAGCTCTTTTTTTGAGAGGTTTTTTTCACCTCTCAAAAAAAAGCAGGAACGTACAGCACGACCCGTAGTTTTACGAAGGGTCACGCCCAAATAAAAAGGGTATTGTCACGGAGAATCATAAAAAATTATTTAACATAACAACTTTAAAATTTAATCGAATGGAAACAACAAATGTAAAAGCTTACGGTACAGTAGCAGCGGATGCCCCTTTAAAACAAATGAATATCGAACGCAGAAACATTACGGCAAAAGATATTGAAATAGAAATTTTGTATTGCGGAGTTTGTCACTCTGATCTACATACTGCAAAAAATGACTGGGAAAACACGATCTATCCTGCTGTTCCTGGTCACGAAATTGTGGGAAAAGTGACCAAAGTAGGAAACGAAGTTACTAAACTAAAAGTGGGTGATTTTGCTGCAGTAGGGTGTTTGGTAGATTCTTGTAAGACCTGCGATAATTGCAAGCAAGATTTGGAACAATACTGCTCTAACGGTTGGGTTGGTACCTATAATGGAGAAGACAAGCATTTAGGCGGAATGACTTTTGGGGGCTATTCTGAAAAAATTGTGGTTGACGAAGCCTACGTTTTAAAAGTGCCTGCTAATCTTGATTTGGCTGCCACAGCACCTTTATTATGTGCTGGAATAACCACTTGGTCACCTCTTCGCCACTGGAAAGTTGGAAAAGGGAGCAAAGTTGCCGTTGTAGGTTTAGGAGGATTAGGACATATGGCTATAAAACTAGCCAAAGGTTTGGGTGCAGAAGTTACCCTTTTTTCAAGATCACTAAATAAAGAAAAAGACGCTTTAGAATTGGGTGCAGATGCCGTAATTATCTCGACTGACGAGACTCAAATGAGTGCCGTTAGTGGGAAATTTGATTTGATTATAGACACCGTTCCTTATGTTCATGATGTAAATCCTTATGTAGGAACTTTAAATACTAACGGAACATTGGTTTTGGTAGGGTATTTGGGTGGTTTGGAACCTATTTTAAATACTGTACCAATGATAATGGGAAGAAAATCAGTTGCTGGTTCTTTAATTGGCGGAATTGCCGAAACTCAGGAAATGCTTGACTTTTGTGGGGAACACAATATTGTATCTGAAATTGAAATTATTAAAATACAGGATATCAACGAAGCCTACGAAAGAATGCTAAAAAGCGATGTTCGCTATCGTTTTGTAATTGATATGGCTTCGCTTAAAAGCTAGAGAAATTATGAACCCTACAGATAAAAATGAACAAAATCCTATTTTCACTCCCGGCGACAAAGCAAATCCTGATTATTTTACGGGAAATGTCTGGTTTAAATTATTAGTAAATGAAAATGAGTTTAATAGCGTAATTGGTAACGTAACCTTTGAAGCGGGAGCCAGAAACAATTGGCACACCCATCCGGGAGGTCAAATCCTTATTGTAACTCATGGGACTGGCTATTATCAGGAAAAAGGGAAGGCAATTCAATTGATTCATAGAGGCGATGTTATTAAAATACCAGCCGATGTTAAACATTGGCATGGCGCTGCAACCGACAGTGCGTTAACTCATATCGCTATTACCGCTAGTACTCCAAAAGGAGCTGTTGACTGGCTGGAAAGAGTAACTGATGATGAATACAACAGTTACAAAGAATAAGAACATTTTTATTATAAAAACGCCTGTAAATCTAAATTTACAGGCGTTTTTTTTTTTTAAAAACGAACTATTTTGTTTGGTTGATTAGAATTAAAGTAAAATTAGGCCAATCTAACGATAGCGCTATTCTGCATTATATATAAATTCTTCTACTTTCGTAACCATATTAGAACTACCACAAAAGAAAGGGGTTCTCTCATGCAATGCAAGTAGGTAAAATTTCCATTATTCTGGAAACCCCGCCTGAGTCTTTACCCCCAGCATACTGCTCTAAATGCCATCGGATTGCATTCATATAATAGTCGTAATTTTCCTTTGGCTGCACCAGAGCTTGTTGGATACAAATAAATGCCTACTTCATTGTTTATCTTATAACTGACTGCTTTAACAGCCAATCTGATAGAATTTAAAATTCGAGATAAATGGCACAAAATTCTAATTTAAAATTATTAAAAATTTATCCTTTTACTCTTAAGTTGAGGCATTATCGAGAAAACAAAAACTTAATCCATAAGAAACACCGTCAATCCTCTGGCACCATGTGCGCCTAAAACTAACGATTGTTCAATATCGGCAGTTTTTGAAGGTCCAGCTATGAAAGTCCCAAAACCATATTCCTGATTTCCAATACGGTCATAGGCCTGATGCATAGTTGCCACAATGTCTTTTTTATTTACTACAATTGCCAAATATTGAGGAATAAATGTTGATACGCGTTGCCCTAACAAATCATCCGTAACCCAAAGCGCAGCGTTTTCTGCAACACCAAAATGAGCTTTAACCAAAGTCAATTCTACATTTTCTAAAGTATGTGGATCATCGTTAAACCAATCAGTCGCAGCAATTTCAGCAAGTTCGGGAATCGTCGTAATCATTCTTTTTTCGGCGGCATAGTTTTTTTTGACAAACGAAATTATAGCATCATAATTAGGAACTTCCACAAAATCTCCTCCTATTCCCTTCACTACCGCTTTATACTTATCGAGTATCTCAAAAGATTCCAATCCTAAAGTACCTAAATTAGGTAATTCACTGATTGCTGTCGGTTGGTTTTGTTTTATTTTTTCTAAAATAGTGGTTCTGCTATTCATTTTGTTTGTCTTTAGATTCCTTTGCTTTTTTCTTGTACCATTCTCTAAATGATTCCTCAGGTGGAGCAGGCATTTCTCTTTGTTTATACCAAGGATTAAGGCTATTATTAACTAGAACGGGGATGTTTTTCATCACAAATCGTCCTGCTTTTCCGGCTAAATCAAAAACCATAGGATTAGCCAAAACGGTTGCCATTCCTTTCATTGCTACAGTTTTCCCTAGCGGAGAATGTCCTTCTTTTACCAATACCTGACGCCATTTATACAATTGATCATGAATATCAATTTTTACGGGACACACATTTGTGCAGGAACCACAAAGGGTACTGGCAAAAGGTAAATCAGCATTTTTACTCATATCGAGATTTGGTGCCAATATAGAACCAATCGGTCCTGCTACCGCATTGTGATAACTGTGTCCTCCACTTCGTCTGTAAACCGGACAGGTATTCATACAAGCCCCACAACGGATACACTTCAATGAACTCCTGAAATCTTCTCTTCCTAGTTGGGCCGTTCTGCCATTATCGACTATAACAATGTGCATTTCTTTCCCGTCTCTTGGTTTTTTGAAATGGCTTGAAAAAGTGGTAATCGGTTGTCCCGTTGCACTTCTTGCCAATAATCTTAGAAAAACACTCAAATGTTTGCGCTGCGGAATTATTTTTTCAAAACCCATACAGGCAATATGTACATCGGCAAGATGAACACCCATATCAGCATTTCCTTCATTGGTACAAACTACAATTTCACCGGTTTCAGCAATAGCAAAATTGACTCCTGTCAAAGCCACTTTTCTCGTAAGGAAAGTATCTCTAAGATGCAATCTTGCCGCCTCGGTTAAATATTGCGGGTCGTTATTTCCTTTTTCTGTTCCAAGGTGTTCGTGGAACGTTTCGCTTACATCTTCTTTTTTGAGGTGAATCGCTGGCAAAACAATATGACTTGGCGGTTCTTTTCTAAGTTGAACAATACGTTCCCCCAAATCTGAATCGATTACATCAATTCCTTTTTCGGATAAATATTCATTCAAATGGCATTCTTCGGTAAGCATAGATTTAGATTTAACCATCTGCTTCACGCCATGTTTTTCCATTATGGAATGGACTATTTTATTGTGTTCATCCGCATCCGCTGCCCAATATATAATAATCCCATTTTTCTGGGCATTCGATTCAAATTCAAGTAAATAATCATGAATATTCGAAAGTACATTATTCTTGATTTCTGAAGCCGTTTCTCTTAGCAATTCCCATTCCGGAATTTGAAAAGCTGCTTTATCGCGTTTTTCACGAACAAACCAAAGCGTTTCATCATGCCAATCTACTCGTTTCACATCTTTATTAAAAATCGCTGCAGCTTCACTATGTTCTAAATTACTTTTCATATCGTAGTGTTTAATATTTCCGCAATGTGAATAATTTTTATCGGGCTTTTTTGTCTGTTTAAAATACCTTCTAAGTGCATTAAACAGGACATGTCACCGCCGGTAATGTATTCTACCTGATGGTCTTCATGGTCTTTTATACGGTCTTGTCCCATTTTTACAGAAATCGCTTCTTCGGTGACACAAAAAGTACCTCCGAATCCACAACATTCATCTTTTCTGCTCAATGAAACCAGAGTAATCCCTTTAATTTTACTTAATAATTGTTCCGGTTTGGAGAAAAATGGCGCATTCAACTCCGTCATTTGCGAAAGCTTCAATCCACGTTGTCCATGGCAACTTTGATGCATCCCTACTTTGTGAGGAAAATTTCCTACTATCATTTCGATTTTCAAAATATCGGTGATAAACTCGGTTAACTCAAAAACTCGCTTTCTCATTTGAGAAGCCAATGCTTCATTGTTTTCATCATGCAAATGTTCTTTGACATGCAATACACAACTCCCCGAAGGGCAAACAATATAATCAAACTCGGCAAAATTGGCAATAAAATTAGTATCACACCCTTTTGTCAAATGTTCATACCCACTATTGGCCATTGGTTGACCACAACAGGTTTGCTTCATTGGAAAACGAACATCACAGCCTAATTTCTGTAATAATTCATAGGTTGCAATAGCCACTTTTGGGTAAAATTGGTCCACATAACACGGAATAAAAAGTCCAATTTTCATATGCAGTTATTTATTATTTTTTATTGATCATATGTAATTCGCATAGTATGATAGATCTTGAATCTAAAACCTCCATTAAATGCTCATTTCATATTAATGTTTATAAAATTTCAAATCAATCAAATCATTTTGAATCGGTTTCGGATTCCAATTTTTATGAATCGCCAAGGCAGCACCTAGAGCACTTGCTTGCGCCATAGAAGCGGCGTACACTTCCATTTCTGGGAAAGCTTCCGCCAATAAATTCATAAAAATCGAGTTTTTACTAAAACCACCATCCACAAATACTTTTTTGACCGGACTGTTATGAATCACTAATTGGGTGGAAAGTATTTGCTGTGCAACGATATCCAACATCAATTGGTGATAGGCAATTTCGTAATTTTTGAAATCACTAAGATTTCTTTTTTCGAAAGGAGATTCTTGAAGAATTTTATATTTATCATCACTGGAAGAATATCTTTTCAGATTGATTTCCCTCAATTTATAGATGATGTTTTTGTCAAAAAGAATCTCTTTATAAGTATCCAATGGTACTTCAAAATGACTCGCTAACTTTTTGGTTTGCACTTCATGCTCATTACCGGCAAACAAGCGAGCTGCCTTTACAGGCTTTTCTTTGTATTGCAAATAACACAAACAGTCGTATTGCATTTCATCAAAAGTCAATGGTGTATCATTGAATGGATTCATAGAAATACTCCAGGTTCCTGTAGATAACAAAACGAAAGGCTCCGTAAAATTTATCATATAAGGAATAATTGCCGAAGAACTATCATGCAATCCTAAACCAACAGCTACATCTCCTACTATATTTATAGTATGTCCTGCATCATGAATACGCGGAATTTTATCAACAATATCTTCTTTCTTAAGCCATTTCTGATACTTCATCTTCTTGAAATTCCAAAGATTGGTATGGCATCCGATACTGGTTATATCCGCAAAATATTTACCCGTTAAAAGAGAACTTAGATATTGTGGCAAGTGCAAACAATAAGCCACTTTCGCAAATAACTCCGGGTTTTCTTCTTTCAAACGGTAAATCTGCATTCCGGAATTTAAACTCCCTAAAACAGGAGAAGCTGTTTTTAACGCAAACTTTTCTTCTCCTTTATATTTATCATAAAACTTCTTTTTTAGCGCTTCGGGATATGGTCTTAGATAATTATACAATGGTGTTAAAGAGTTCCCTCCTTCATCCACATAAATAAAACTGGCTCCATAGGTACTAAAATTCACTGCTTTTAAGATATATTCCTTTAATTCCTGCATTTCTGATAACTTAAAAACAATCCAGTTTCTAAGTTCTGCAATATCTTCGCAAGGGAAACCATCTTCATCCACCGTTTCGGGAAGATTCACTGATCTTTCCCAAACAATTTGATAATTTTCATTAAACAGAAAGACTTTTTTGTTTGTTTTACCAATATCAAAAATCGCTACTACATTCATTTTTGATTGGTTTTTACAAGCCTGTAGCTACTGTTTTAAATCCTCTTTCATTGATAAGCCCTTTTCTTACTGCAAGATCACGGTATAATCCAACTGGATTTAATGCAGCTCCAGAGCGCAAACGTGCTTCGGCTACTAAGGCGCGAACATCGGTGCGGAAAGCATTTTGTAAAATCTCTTGCGCCGTAACGACATCATTTTCATTTTGTGCAATTTCCAATGCTTTTCGGTCAACTGAAAGTGCTTGTGCATAAGCAACCATAATCGCTTCTACCGATTGCAATAAATCTTCCATCGGATCTTTTACGTTATGCGAAGCATCAATCATCCAGCCTAAATCTTTAGCATGATTCATTCCTCTAGAATCCATTCCTTCCACCAATTCGTTGAAAATCAAGAATAATTGATATGGTTTTAATGCACCAGCAGTTAAATCATCATCGCCATATTTCGAATCATTGAAGTGGAAACCACCTAATTTTTCTTCCATCAATAATAAAGATACGATTTGCTCAATATTAGCATTTGGTAAATGGTGTCCTAAATCAACCAAAGTAAAGGCTTTTTCTCCTAATTTCTTAACATAAGAATAGGATTGTCCCCAATCGGCTACTGTGGTAGAATAAAAGTTAGGTTCCGCACATTTGTATTCTAAATACAATTTCCAGTTTGATGGCAATGCTGCATAAATTTCTTCTAAACTTTCCAGTGTATTTTGATATGCTTTACGGAAATTTAATTGTCCAGGAAAACAAGAACCGTCTGCAAGCCAAACCGTTAATGATTCAGAACCCAAAGCAATTCCTTGTTGGATTACTTCAATATTATGAGCAACCGCTTGTTTACGAACCGCCTTATTTACGTTTTGCAAAGACCCAAATTTATACGAATGTGCTTGATCGGCTTGATCTTGAAATGTATTTGAATTAACTGCATCAAATTTCAAATTGTGTTGTGCAGCTAATACTTTAATTGCTTGATAATCCGTCGGTATATCCCAAGGAATATGCAAAGAGATAGCACCGGAAGCATTATTTAAAGCGTGTAACAAACCTACATCTTCAATTTTTTCTTCTAATGAACGTGGTTCTCCACCACCTGGAAAACGACCAAAACGAGTTCCTCCTGTTCCTAAAGCCCAAGATGGAATTGCGATTTGGAAATCAATTAATTTTTGGATAATATTTTCGGTTTCTGCAATTTCAGATGCTGTGAAAACCAATTTATTTTTATGAGCCTTTAAAAGGTCATCATTATGGGAAGCTATTTTGTATGATTCAATTAACATGATATATTTTTTTTTAAAATTAAATAAAAAACTTCTTTAAAAGAAGTTTATAGATGAAGTCTATTTTAAAAACAACTTAGTTCTTTTACGAAAGAACTTGTTTACAAATTTAGATAAATCTAACGCCCTAAATATACGGACGTTAGAAAAATCAATCTAAAAAACAAACATCTAAAACCTATCTATAAAAGCCCATTGCTAAACCACCGTCAACATTCAAGGCGTTTCCTGTTGATTTATTCAACAAGCCACCTACGAATGCAAAACAAGCATTTGCAATATCATCCGGCAATATAATTTCATTTAATAACGTACGTTTCGCATAGTAAGCAGGCAATTCTGCAACTGTAATACCGTACGCTTTAGCACGACCATCTGCCCATCCACCTGACCAAATATTGGAATCAGAGATTACTGCATCTGGGTTTACCGTATTCACACGAATTTTGTCTGCTCCTAATTCGGCAGCCATTAGACGCGTTAAGTGCGCTTGAGCTGCTTTAGCTGAACCATAACCAGGGTTATTTGGTCCTGCAACTACTGCATTTTTTGATACGATATTTACAATATCTCCACCAAATCCTTGCTTTCGCATTACTTCTGTTCCGGCTTTTGAAACAATAAATTGTCCTTTTACCAAGATATCATACAATCTATCCCACTCTTCTAAAGTATGTTCTGCAATCGATTTTGAAATACTGATTCCCGCATTATTAACAATAATGTCTGCTCCACCAAAAGCTAAACAGGCCGCATCCAATGCTTTTTCGGTGCTTTTTTCATCCGTTACATTTAGTAACGTACTTGAAATGGCATCTTTACCAAAAGTCTTAATAAAATCGGCAGTCGCATCTTGCAAACGCTCTTCGTTGATGTCATTGATGACAACACAAGCCCCTTCTTCTGCAAATCTTTTTGCGATAGCTTTTCCAATTCCTCCTGCAGAACCTGTAATCAAAGCGATTCTTCCTGACAAGGCTTTTGGTTTGGCCATACGCTGTAACTTAGCTTCTTCCAATAACCAATATTCGATATCAAAAGCTTCTTGACGCGGTAATGAAGTATACTCTGAAACTGCTTCAGCACCTTTCATCACATTTACTGCATTGATATAATATTCTGATGCTAAACGCGCCATTGTTTTATCTTTTGCGAAAGTAAACATACCCACTCCTGGATATAAAATCACAACAGGATTTGGATCACGCATCGCTGGTGAATTTGATTTCTTGCAGGTATTGTAATATTCAGCATACATCGCACGGTACGCTTCAAATGCAGGAGTTAATTTTGCTTTGATCGCTTCCACATCTGATAAATCTTCGTTTGGATCTAATCCAAGAACCAAAGGACTGATTTTTGTACGCAAGAAATGGTCTGGACAAGATGTTCCAAGAGGAGCTAATTTTTCTAAATCATTCGAATTAATAAATTCCAATACTCTGGAATCATCTGTATAATGACCAATCATTTTACGTTCTGATGAACAGAAACCACGTAATATTGGAGCAACTTTAGCCCCTTTTAACTGACGTGCTTCCACATCTAAACTTTCTATTTTTTGACCTCCAAAAACGGGACGTTTTTTTCCGTAGTTGCTTTCTAAATAGGCAGCACATTTTTCAGTTATTTCAAGTGTATTGACATAACTTTCATAAGAAGTATCTCCCCAAGTAAATAAACCATGAGAACCTAGCATTACTCCTTTTAGTTTTTTTCCTTTAGCTCCAGCTTCTTCAAGACAAGCACGCATTTGTAAACCCAAGTCGAAACCTGGACGTTGCCATCCCACCCAACCGATTTCTCCGTTGAATAACTCTTCGGTGATTTTTGCTCCGTCTTTAGCCGCTGCAATAGCAATAGCCGCATCAGGATGCAAGTGGTCAATGTGTTTGAAAGGTAAGAAACCGTGTAATGGCGTATCTATAGAAGGTGCTTTCGACGCTAAATCAAAAATACAATGGTTGAATAATTCCACCATTTCGTCTTCAAATTCGATTCCTCTGTATACGTTTTCAAGATTGAGAAGTCTTTCTAAATAAAGCGCTGCACAACCTGATTTTGTTAAAGTTCCGATGTCACCACCAGAACCTTTGATCCACATTACTTCAGAATCAGCTCCTGTCAATGGGTCTTTATCAATAATTTTTACCGAAGTGTTTCCACCACCATAGTTCGTTAATCTCAAATCGGCTCCTAATAAATTAGAACGATAGATAAAAAGTGCTACTTCATCACCTGCTAATGCTGCAGCTTTTGCGTCATCCCAAAGGTAGCTTACGTGCTCAAAAGTCATGTTATTTGTATTTATATTTGACATAGTGTTAGTATTAAAAGTGTTTATAAAAGAGTTTGAAAGTGACTGTTATAAATATTAAAGTGAATTCCCAATGCCTACCAAGACAATTGATAGAAGAATCAGACCAATACCCAAAAGGAATGTATTAAATGTCTTTTTAGATACACCAGACCATTCTTTTAAATAAAATCCCCAAAAGTTGGCTGTTAAAATAATGGTAGCCATGTGTAGAATCCATGAACTTGCCCCATTACCTAATTTACTTTCGCCCATTCCGTAGAAGAAGAATTGCAAAAACCACATGGTACCTGCAATGGCTGAGAAAAGTGTATTCTTAGCTATTGGAGTATTCGTATTTGTATAATCCCCGAAAGTTTTATTTTTGAAATTAAGGTACATGCACCATATAAAGTTAGTTGTCAATCCACCCCAAAGTATAATTATATAGGTAACATTATTTTGAAACAAAGGATTAAAACCTTGTCTAACGGCTTCTTCAGCCATTGGTTTTCCAGCTTCGATTCCGAAATTAAAAAAAGAACTCAGAATTCCAGAAACAATAGCAATGATCAATCCTTTCACTAAACTAAAATCTTTGTCCATGTCTTCATGACCTGAAGCAAAATCAGCTTCTTTAAGCATTCCTGCTTTTCCAGAAAAGGCAATTCCTATAAGGCAAACCAAAACACCAAATAATACTAATTGACCACCGGTATTAGATAACATATCAGTAAATGAAACTTTACCTGCAGTTGGATAAAAATTATAATAAATAGACGGTACTAATGCTCCAAAAGCAGAGCAAAAACCTAAGGTTATTGAATTTCCTAACGACATTCCTAAATAGCGAACACCAAGTCCGTATGTTAATCCGCCTATTCCCCAGATTAAACCCATTGAATAGGTAACTGTTTTTATAGATGGAGTTGCTGCACTTATAATTTCGACAAAACCCGGAATGGTTAAATAAGCCGCAATTGGCGGAACGATTAACCAAGAGAAAAATCCACCTACAATCCAGTAGCTTTCCCAAGCCCACCCTTTAACTTTTTTAAAAGGCATATAAAAACTTCCTGAGGAAAAACCTCCTATGGAGTGAAAAAGAATACCGAGTAATGATTCCATTTAATATTTTAATTTATAAGGTTAATAGTTCTAGAGATGTAAAATAAAAGAATCTCTAAAACAAAACTGTCCTGTACTATCCTTTAGCAGATAACGCATTTAATTCAAAAAAATAAATTCTACAAAATAATGTAACACTACTTTTTTTTCAATTTTGAGTACTATGAAACAACCAATCTGATAAATTGACTTTGATATCAACTTTTACATTAAGTTCCTAAACCTTATTATAAACTGAAATTATTGTGTAGAATTAAAAATTTTTGATCTTTTTTATTTTTTAACTTATAAAATAGTTTTACTAAATATAACATCCTCAATAATTGTTTTTTTTGTCAAATTAAAATTTTAAAATCATTTTTTTGAGAATTTAATTGCTTTAGTAATATCACAATTTAATACTACTTTGTTTATACTATTTATTCAATCAAAAAATAAAATAACAGTCAACTTATTATAGCCAATTAATTTTAAAAACCTATCTTTGTGTAATCGATTGCGTAAACATAGTGGTCTATTTTTTTTTATAAAAAAGATTGTACTATCATATTAATATGAAGTAGGTTTACTTCATCAATTACCCGATTAAAACTTAGAATTAGGAATAAATAAGAATTAGCAATACATAATTTTTTAGCCCAAAAACTAGTTTTTAAATAGAATACCTATTAATTAAAAAATTAATACCTATATTTTCGGCATAATTTATTGACATGGATATGATTAAGTTTATTAAGATAGATGAGAATTCGAGAGTACCTAAATACAAGCAGATTGTAGACTCTATCATCTTTAATATTTCTATAGGAAATCTCAAAATAGATCAAAAAATACCTTCAATTAATATGTTTAGTGAGGATTTTTATATTTCAAGAGATACCGTAGAAAAAGCATACAATATTCTAAAAGAGCGAAAAGTAATATCATCCATTAGAGGGAAAGGCTATTATATTACACGAACAAAACTAATTTCCAAAATAAATATTCTATTTTTAATTAATAAGTTGAGTTCTTATAAAATGACAACTTACAATTCTTTTGTCAATAGTATAGGGGTAAATTCCCATACCGATTTGTTAATTTATCATTGCGATGAAACCTTATTTTTGAATTTATTGGA
Source organism: Flavobacterium algoriphilum (assembly GCF_048158655.1). Classification (NCBI taxonomy): domain Bacteria; kingdom Pseudomonadati; phylum Bacteroidota; class Flavobacteriia; order Flavobacteriales; family Flavobacteriaceae; genus Flavobacterium; species Flavobacterium algoriphilum. The sequence continues at coordinate 103,656 of NZ_JBLNKY010000003.1, read as the reverse complement.
TAAAAATAAAGGAGCTTATGATTACTATGTTATAATGCCGCATTTTAAAACAGATGATTTGAGACATGTCAGTTATACTGACGAAGTGGTAAAGGCGATTAAAAGACTACCGAAAGAAAAGCTAATTATTATGGATAATATTAAGCTTGGAATGGACGGTGAAATTATTGAAATTTATCAAGATTTTGAAAATGATATTTATAATGCTTTAAAAGAAGGACTTACAAAAATAGTTACCTATGAAAAATTAATTTTAATTTATCCTGAAAATGCAGTATATCCTTATCCAAGAAGAATTTTACACGGATTTAAGAAGTTTTGCATAGAATACTCTTTAAATTTTGAAATTCTTAATGAGGTATATGACGATATGATCCTTAAAAAGGGAGATTTATTTATTACCATTGAAGAATCTGATTTAGTTAATTTAGTAAAACAAATGAGAGATGATGAATTTGTTTTGGGAAAAGAGATTGGTATTATTTCCTATAATGACACTCCGTTAAAGGAGCTGCTTGGAATAACCGTTATTTCAACAGACTTTAAAATAATGGGAGAAACTGCTTCGAGAATGATTCTCAATAAAGAAAAAGGTAAAATAAAAGTACCTTTCAATTTCATCGACAGGAATTCGATTTAAGCTGTTTTATCCCGATAAGATTTTAAATTATCCTCATAAAGTGCCTGATTAAATTTTCGATTACCCTTTTTAACACCTAATTATTGGGCTCTGGAATATAGAACTTTTTTCTAGATACAATGAACTATAGGACTATCATCAAAAAAAATAAGTAGATAAAATACGGATTAATTTGTACTGCTGTCATACCATTTAATTGCGTAATACAGGCAGGGTTCATTGCCTGTATTAGTTAAATTATGGGCAATATCTGGCCTGACCAAAATAACGCTGCCTGCACTAACCTTATAATTTTCTTGCTCAATATGCATGGTAATATCGCCTTTCAACACCAGCATAATTTCTTCGGCCCGGTGGGAATGGGATGGATGACTATTTTCATGGGCATTCAGCATTGTTGTATGTACTTCTAGCCTTTCAAACATGGAAGTTGGCTTGTCAAATACAGGTCTAGATTCCCCTTTAATCGTTTTCTTAATAACCAGCTCATTCCAATCTTTCATTAAAGACCCACCATTTACTTTTCCACGGCTGATATTTACTGAAGTTGTGGATTTAAACCCAAGTACATAATAGCTCACCACCTTATCGGATGCATTGTGAAAACTTTGAAAATCACCTGCTTCAATCAATACAATGCTTCCGGTAGTCAATATTTTGGCCGTGTCATTGATGGTAATGGTAATTGGGCCCTCTTTTACAATAATTAACTCTTCCCGATCCATTAAAACCCTAGGCAAATGATTGGTTTTCCCTGGTTCCAACGTGGAGGAATGCATGCTTAACATAGCAAGGTCAGTTGTAGTTCCCAGAACTTTCAATTTCATTTTACGCTCCAACCCGTTTTGCGTTTCAATGCTATCCACACGATACACACCCGATTGCAATTCCTGCGTCTGCGCTCTTAAAACGCTAGTTATAAAAAACAAAAAAACAAGTAATGTTGTTTTTCTGAGTATCATTGACTCTTTAAAACCGGCGAGGCAAAAGCACCACCGGATTGAATTTACTTTCATCTTTATGATTTTTTAGCAAATGATTCAGCAGCCTTATTTAAAGTTTCTTTACTTGGTGTGTAACTATCGGATACAAGTACCCTGTATTTAAAAGTCACTGATTTTCCCGCATCCAAAGAAAAATCTAATTTCTCTTTTCCACCGCTCAGCACATCCTGTCCGAGGGTATTGGCGGCAAATAATCCGTATCCGCGCGCATGCCAATAAGTAGGATATCCCGGATTATTTGGGTGATCTATGATAGAGATAGCAATATCCTTACCCTCTTTTTGGCCATATATCATGCACCAGTTACCACGGGTTCCCCATACTTCATTGCCTGTAATACCTTTGCTACTAAGAAAATTACCCGTAACACCTGCATTGTTTAAAACAGCGACATTGGTTGCAAGACCTTGTGCATCGGTAAAAATTTCTGCCTTTTGCGAAGGCATTTCCAATTCCCTAGTTACCCTAATTCCCAAAACACCTTCCTTATTGTCTTTAAAACTAACTTTTCCCTGCTGCGCCGTGAGTGTTGTAATCCGATCAACTGTACGGCTATTGGCATCTCCGCTAAAGCGCAAAATGGTGGTTTCCTTGATCAATATTTTCCCATTAATGTCCACCCAATTTGAACTTACTTCCAACGTGCCCTTTTGTTTTCCGGGTTTTAAAGCCACTATTTTTTGATGGCGGATGCTGCCATACTTGGACTTTTCCTCCGCTTTAATAGCATCAGAATTATTCCAAAAATCCAAGCCATTTACATCTCCGTAATTAAACCACATTCCAATATGGTGAGGGTGATCTGTTCTTTCATTTGCTCTGGTTGCCAACGGGAATCCCCGGGTAACTGTTGTGCCCGAAGCTGTAACGAGCGGAAACAGGACTGGTTTATCAATTTTATTGCCATAGAGATATGCCGTGAAAAATTTACCATCAATCATTACATCAATCTTTTGCTCTTTTTCATTTTGCACAAAGGCGACCTGTTTTTGGGCAAATAAACTGGTAAATGAAAATAAACTCATTGTACAAACACTAATAATTTTTATATAATTCATCTTGTGATTTTTTAAATTAATTATTTGGAATAGGATTTAAATGGTTCGAAAGGTTTTCCACCCACCATTATTTCTTGTGTTTTTTCATCAAAAGTTGCTTTTTGACCGGTAATAACAGCTGCGTTTGTCATAATTGTAGCAATAGAATGACTATATCCGGCTTCTACCGGAGCATTTGGCTGCTTGCGGCTGCGCACACATTCCATCCAATTTCGAATATGGTTGGATGTTAACTTATCACCTCCAGTATTTGCCGAAACAACCAACGGCTCTACTACTGACAGACTTGATTCCGGCAATAAAAAGGATTTCATCCCTGCTTGAGCAGCAAACTTTTCATTCAAACCTCCCAATGAAGAAACTATATTGGTATTGAGATTCAATTGTCCCCCGTTGGAATAGTAAATTTCCGAGGGCTTTTCATCTCCGTTGTGCATTCGAGAGCCAAATGTAACCTGGAATCCCGAAGTTGAGTCATTATTGGGACCGTAATCAAAAGTTGCATTAATGGTGTCCCAATTTTTCCTGCCATCTTTCCACATATAAATTCCGCCATTTGCCACTACGCTTCTAGGATGTTGTAGACCGCTAAACCAATGTACGGTATCTATTTGGTGACTCATCCATTGTCCCGGCAATCCCGACGAATAGGGCCAAAATAACCGATACTCCAAATATTTTCTTGCATCAAATGCTTCATAGGGGCGGTTCATTAAATATCTTTTCCAATCGGTATCCGATTCCATTAATTGTGCTACTGTTTCTGGCCTGCGCCACCGCATGGGTTGATTTACATTCCAAGTTAATTCCACCATGGTAAGGGCACCAAATTGTCCGGATTTAATATACTGCTCAGCTGCATGATAATTATTTCCACTTCTTCTTTGAGAACCAATTTGAACAATTCTGTCAGAAGCTTTTATGGCTTTATATGCATTTCGATTGTCTTCCATTGTTTCTGCAAAAGGCTTTTCGCAATACACGTCACAACCAGCTTTAACGGCTTCCATAGCATGCAATGCATGCTGAAAATCTGCTGTACTTACAAATACGGCATCAACCAGTTTTTTATCATACATTTCTTCATTGTTTCTGCAGGCAATTACATCGTGACCCATTTTTCCCTTCCACAAAGCAGTACCTTCTTCTCTTCTTTTATTCCAAATGTCAGATACAGCTACAACGTCAAAATTAAGTTCCTTGTAATGGTTCATAAAAGAAGGTACATGGGAACTTTTATGTCTGTCTGAAAAACCAACTACTCCAACCCTTACCCGGTCATTGGCACCCATAACTCTACCATAACTTTTGGCACTAAGCCCTAAACCCCCCATATAAACTCCTGCTGATGCTATAGCAGTGTGTTTAATAAATTTTCTTCTTGAATTTTCCATTGTGAAGTTTTTAATGATTTTTTCTTCCTGAATTTTCTATTGCCATAGTAAGTAAGGCTTAGTTGAGCTCTTTAATTTTGATGCTCTTGAAAGAGACACTGTCTCCGTGATCTTGAATAAGAATCCTTCCTTTTATTGCCATTCCAAAGTTTGACCAATCTTTATATTTACTAACAGCTACTAAATCTAAAAATTCCTTAGAACCCCTTGTGAATTCTAAAACTTTAAAACCGTTTAAAAAATATTCCACTTTATGATCTGGCGAAACTCGAACAATTCCTTGATTCCATTCTCCAATGGGTTTTATGCTGTTACCCGGTTTTTTAGCAGTCATTAAATCATATAAAGAAGCTAACGTGCGGTTGCCATCTCTACCTAATTTAGCGTCTGGATGTTTGGCATCGTCCAAAATTTGATATTCTAAACCAATTGCAGACCCTTTATTACCTTCCGATTCTGTCACGAAATATTTTATTCCGCTATTTGCTCCTTCAGTCAATTTAAAATCAAACTTCAATTCAAAAGCGCTATATTCTTTTTCAGTCACAATATCTCCACCGTTAGTCGATTCAGCTCCACCAGATTTGTGAACACTTAAAATATTATCCTTTATCTCCCATCCTTTTTCGGGGAATACTGTTTTATAAGCTCCTCTCCATCCTTTGGTCGATTTTCCGTCCCATAAAAGCGCGTAGCCATTCTTCTTTTCTTGTTCAGAAATAGTATTGGTAACAAAATTTGCAACAGCGATAGGATCATACGGAGATGATTTTAAATGATCCGTCATGATTCTGATATTTCTCCATTTTATTTGTTTTCCGGGCGCATCATTTTTCCCAATAGAATGAACCTGTAAAGCAATAAAACCCTCGGCCGTCATATCATCAATCACATGTGCCGTTGGAATTCCATTAACCCATGTTCGTATTGTATTTCCAATACATTCTACTCTATATTCATTCCAATCTTCTCTTTTAAAAGCCTTTTTTCCTTCAGGATTAATGTCCATCGTATACAACCAACCTCTTCTCGCTTCATCATAAATTGCACCGCTATATGCTCTCTCGGATGGATCAATCTCTACCTGATAGCCATGAACTCTTCCTTCTTTATAATCTGTTTTACTTAAACTTCTAATCTGTACACCTGAATTGATGTCGTTTGCTACAAGCACCTCAAATTCAAGAATAAAATCACCGTAAGTTTTCTCTGTAGACAAAAAAGAATTGGGTTCATTGCTTACTGTAGTTCCAATGATTTCACCATTTTTGACTTCATATTTGGCCTTGCCATTTAATTGTTTCCACCCTTGCAAATTTTTTCCATTAAAAAGTTGCTGCCATTTTCCAGTAGGTGTATTTGTCCTAACTTTAAAAACAGTCCTTAGTTTGTAGGGCCTATTTATAGGAATTATTGCTTTTTTTGATCTAATTTCAACCCCCATAATTACTTCTTTATTGACACCACAAAAAGCATTTAGAGTAATCATAAATATCATTAAAACCTTGAAATTCCTCATAGTTTATGTTTTTTTATTTACATTTATTTTTTTAAAATTATCGCTTAATTAACGGACTACCATCCTGTAGTGTCCTGTTGCTCTTTTCTTATAATTTTTAAAGAGATGATTTCGGAAAAGGTACCAGTTTAATGTTTGGTTTTGGAGCAGGCTTCATTCCTTTACCCATATAAAAACTGGTATGCGGCGGTTGGTTATAACCAACATTTTGCCAAGCAATACTCAATCGGTATTGTGGGTCATGCATTAATGTATACTGTCTTATTGCAGTTGGAATAGTAGTGGTATAAATGCGTAATTCGGTATTATCGGCGCTTCTCAGAATAAGTTCTTCTCTCCAATCTCCAAAAATATCTGCGGACAGCGCAGGTGTTGATTTACTCCCATTATTGGATACCGCTCCGTCAGCAGTAAACAATCTTTTTGCACCGTATTTATCGATATAATTAGAGTTGAGCAACTCTCTGGTAGCGTCACCGTCCCAATAAATTAAAAAATTAGTCGAACTAGGAACTTTTCCAATTTTATATCCTTTAATATCATACAGAGAAGAAGCGCCCGACCACCACATTTGAGCTCCAACTCTTGTTGAATCTATATTATCTGCGACACCTCTGCCAACATCTTCATTTAGAGCTTCGGTAAACAATACTTTTCCTGTATCTGCTGAAAATAAAGCAACTCCCGGACCTTTTGTACCTTCTTCAATTTCGTGTACCCCAAAAACTTCCAAACCAGATATATCCGGATCAAGGTCACTTACATGTAATGCATCACCATGCCTAAAACCAGTGGTGTATAACCCTTTCCCATTATCATCAATACACATAGACCCAAAAATGATTTCATCTTTACCGTCATTATCTACATCAGCTACGGAAAGGTTATGATATCCCATACCAGAATATGGATTATCGCCGTTTTTACTGTCAAATACCCACCTGGAAGTTAATTTATTATCCTTAAAATCCCATGCGGACAAAACAGTTCTACCATAGTAGCCGCGACACATTATTACACTTGGATGTACGCCATCTAAATAGGCCACACAGGCTGTAAAGCGGTCTACCCTATTTCCTGTAGCATCATTTTTACCATTTCCTCCTTTTCCGCCCCAAGCACCAATATTACCTCTTTCAGGAATATATTCAGTCGTTGTTATTAGTTTTCCGGTTTTTCCATTAAAAACAGAAAGGTACTCGGGTCCTTGCACTATTTTCCCAAAGGTTCTAGATTCTGGATTTGTATCTCTCCAATCTTTAGAAGCATCCCCAATTATTTTGTTGGCACTATCCATAGATCCATCGGCAGTTTTACAAACTAATTCCGAAATGCCATCTCCATCCAGGTCATATACCATAAATTGCGTGTAATGTGCTCCTTCACGGATGTTGAAACCCAGATTTATTTCCCAGAGAAAAGTACCATTTAAAGTGTAAGCCTGAAAAACGGGCGGATCTGTAATTCCTGTAGAAGAGTTATCGCGACCTTGTCCTGTTAAATGAACTATTAATTCATACTGGCCGTCGCCATTGAGATCACCGACAGAAACATCATTAGGAATGTAGCCTTTTTTTTCTTTTATGGGAATCGACAAATATTGTTTATCAGGACTGTTTGAGGCAATGCTAAAACTTCCTAACGTTTCTTTTTCTACACCATTAAGAACACTTTTCACATACCAACTATTTTCCTCTTGAGAATTCGCAGTTTTATCCACAAAATTAGTAGCGCCAGTAATAAGGCTGATATTTACACGTACGGCATTTTTAGTACCACTTTTTCTATAGAGGTTAAAAGCCAGATTATTAGGATCCGTGCCTAAAACTCGCCAACCAATATAAAATTGACCTTTTTCTTTTACAGCAATGACCCCTCGATCCAGATTTTCCATTTGCCTTTGACTAAATACGGCGGGTGCTGATAAAAGGAATAAAAAGAGTTGTACGTATAGTTTTTTTATAAAATTCATCATTTGTCTTTTTTTTGTTATTTTTCTAAGTTGTTAGTTATATTTTACGGCAAATTCATTAATCGAATATATTTTTAAGAAGCAGTTGATTTAGATTCCAAACTTTTTTTATCCAAAAAGAGGAACTTACAAAAGATACTCCATTTTGTTTAAAATCAGTAATTAGCAGGCAAGTTCTTTGTTTTTTATTAGTATACTATCCTGTACCTACCTGATTTTATAAATAGCTATAATGCCTGTATCAGCGTAATTCTAGAATTATTTTTCATCATCATAGTACAGGATACTATATTAAAAAGTAACCGTTATTTTTGAAAATCTATTAAAATTAAATCTCAAAACGTTGGCAAATATTAGAAGCTTATTATTAGTTGTTTTTTTATGTTATGTACCTAGCGAACTTTTCTCTATGCATTCAAATAATTTATTACAAGAGCATAAAAACCCCATCGCTAAAGAAGATACTCCAGATTCTGTTGGAAATTCTGCTAAGGCCCAATTATTTTGTTTCGGGAGTAAGAGAAAATCTCAGAAAGGAACGCTTATTGATTCCCAATTGATCTACGATTCAAAAAGAGGTTATGGTTTTGATTTTAATACTGCTCAAAATATAAAAATCAATACTACTGCTTTTACTGCAGAAAAACCAACTTACTTTTCAGTAGCAGTTCCCGAAGGAAATTATAGGATTGAAGTAACTATGGGTAGCAAAGAAAAAGCATCGAATATTACCATAAAAGCAGAATCCAGAAGGCTGATGCTGAACCAATTTTATATGAAAAAAGGAAGACAAGTAACCAAGACTTTCAATGTAAATATTAGAAATGCCAAAATTGATGCTACGACCAATATTAGTCTTAAAGACAGAGAAAAAGACACATTCAATTGGGACGACAAACTAACTCTTGAATTTTTAGGAGGAGTAGTTATCCAAAGTATTAAAATCATTCCTGACGAAAACCGCTCCGTAGTTTATTTAGCAGGCGATTCGACTGTTACCGACCAAGATGTAGAACCTTGGGCATCATGGGGACAATTTATAACCAACTATTTTGATGATAAGGTAGTTGTTGCTAATTATGCTGTTTCAGGTTCGGCTTTGAGTTCTTTTAAAGGAAGCAATCGTTTGAAAAAAATAAACGCATTGCTAAAACCAGGCGATTATTTGTTTATTGAATTTGGACATAATGACGAAAAATTAAAAGGCCCTGAAAACACGGCTTGGGAATCCTACTCCAAATATTTATCGGAATACGTTGAAACGGCACGAAAAAAAGGAGCGATTCCAGTTTTAGTTACCCCAACGCAACGCCGAGCTTTTAATAGCAACGGAACTTTGAAACCAACACATGGCGATTTCCCGGATGCAATGCGAGCCGTAGCCCAAAAAATGAATGTTCCGCTTATTGACATTACTGAATTGACTACCCGATTATACGAAAAATGGGGAGATGATACTTCCAGAAAAGCTTTCGTGCAATATCCTGCCAATACTTTTCCAGGACAAGACAAAGCATTGGAGGACAATACCCATTTCAATAGTTTTGGTGCCAATGAAATTGCACTTTGTGTTCTTAAAGGCATCGGTGAATTGGAACTTCCTTTGAGAAAACACATCCGCAAAGAAACTCCTGCTTATAGCCCAACACAACCCAACTATATTTCAACCTGGACATTGCCCATGAGTGCCCGCTTTGAAATTGCTAAACCAGACGGTAATTAAATCTCTTTTGAAAAACCTAATTATGTTACTTAAAAAAAACTTGCAATTTATTGCTATTGCTGCGCTTACAACTTTTTATGCACTGAATAGTTTTGCCCAACAAACCGATAAAATATTTCTTTCCGGAAAAGATTTTGAACATCCTGTACAATGGGATTTTTATTGTACCGCTGGAAATAACAGCAAGACTTGGTCTAAAATTAATGTTCCTTCTCAATGGGAATTAGAAGGATTTGGCGAATATACGTATGGGAGATGGTACAAAGAATTAAATCAAAAAGAACCTAGTAAAGAAGAAGGTCTTTATAAATATGAATTTGAAGTTGCTGCAAATTACAAAGGCAAAAATATTCTTATTGCTTTTGGCGGAGCCATGACGGATACGGAGGTAAAAGTAAACGGAAAATTAGCCGGAGAAATTCATCAAGGGGGGTTTTATGAATTCAAGTATGATATTACGTCTTTATTAAAGTTTGGTGCAAAAAATATTCTGGAAGTTCACGTATGGAAACATTCGAGTAACAACTCCGTAAATGCAGCCGAACGCAAAACCGATTGGTGGTTGTTTGGCGGCATTTATCGTCCGGTTTGGTTAGAAATCTCTCCAAAAACACAAATTCAGCATATTGCCGTAAATCCAAAAATGGATGGTTCAATCACTGTCGACATGAATCTTAAAAATATTGGTAAAAATGCCACTGTCGAAGCGACTTTAAAAGGTTTGGATGGCACGAAATTCGAAACTTTTTCCTTTCCAATAAAAGCCAAAAGCATCAAAGAAACCATTGCAGCCCAATGGAAAAACGTAAAACCTTGGAATACGGAAGCCCCAAACTTGTACGACTTGGAACTGGTCTTGAAACAAAACGGAACCGCCATTCATAAAGTGGAAAAAAGAATTGGTTTCCGAACTTTGGAGTTCAAAAAGAAAGACGGAATTTACGTAAACGGCACCAAAATTATAATGAAAGGAATCAACCGCCATTCCTTTTGGCCGGAAGGCGGACGTAGTACCAGCAAGCGCATCAGCGTTTTGGACGGGAATTTATTGAAAGACATGAACATGAATGCCGTGCGTGGTCACTATCCGCCAGACGAACATTTCTTAGAAGTTTGCGATTCGTTAGGGATTTTTGTCCTGAACGAATTGGCAGGTTGGCAAAATTCGTATGACACCAAATTAGGCACTAAATTAGTAACCGAAACCGTAGTTCGCGATGTCAACCACCCATCGGTAATTATTTGGGATAATGGTAACGAAGGCGGTTGGAATTATAATGTGGACAAAGTTTTTCAAGACAACGATCCCCAAAAAAGAATTGTGATTCACCCATGGGCTGATTTTAACGGTTGGGATACACACCACTACCCTACTTATTTAACAGGTATGCACCGTTTTAATAGTGGTGAAAATGTGTTTTTCCCAACGGAATTCATGCACGGTACCTACGACAACGGACACGGAGCAGCACTGGAAGATTTCTGGACGCGTTACAAACACAGCCCTTTGTTTGCCGGAGGATTTATGTGGGCAATGCTCGACGAAGCTGTTTTTCGTTCGGATTGGAAAGGAGAAGCGAAATTTGACTCCAAAGGTTCTTTGGCGGCAGACGGAATTTTAGGACCTCATCGCGAAAAAGAAGGAAGCTATTACACCGTAAAAGAAGTTTGGGCACCTATTCAATTTGCGCCAAAACAAATTACCGAAAGTTTTGATGGCGCATTTTTGGTTACCAATGACTATCTTTTCAGTAATCTCACTTCCTGCAAAATGGAATACAAAGTACTCAAATCGGATACCAATATTCTTTATACCGATGCGGTTCCAACAACAATTAGTTCCGGTAAAATGGAAATTCCAAGCATTGAACCTGGAGAAACTCGCAAGATAAAATTTGCCATTCCTGACAACTTTTTCGAAGGGGATGTTTTGTCCATAACGGCGAATGACATCCACGGAAAAGAAATTTATACCTGGACCTGGCCTATTCATAAAGCTAAATTTTATGCAGCCAAGTTTTTAGTAGCTAAAGAAACTAAAACAAAAGCTGCAGCAACCCAAAGTGGAAATGAAGTTACTTTAAAAGGTAGCGATGTCAGTGTTACTTTAGATAAAACTACAGGAGAAATCCTGAGCGTGAAAAACGGTACTTCAGTAATTCCATTGACTAATGGTCCTCGTCCCATCGGAATGAAAGCGAAACTAAAAGACATGCAGGTTTCGCAAGAAGGGGACAAAGCGGTTTGTAAAGTATCCTATGTTGGTGGTTTGTCGTCTATAAAATGGATTATGGAAGCCGATGGAAGATTCAAAATGGAATTGGTTGCGTTGAAAAATTCAGAAAACAATGGTGGATTTGATGGTGCCGCTTTTGAAGATAAAATTAGTGCTTTCGGAATCACCTTCAGTTTCCCTGAAAAAGGGGTAACCGGTATCAAATGGTTCGGAAGAGGGCCTTACCATGTTTGGAAAAACAGAATCAAAGGAACCACGTATGGGTTTTGGGAGAAAGATTATAATACGACCATTACAGGTGAAAGCTTTGAAAATTTGATTTATCCAGAATTCAAAGGATACCACGCTAATTTATTGGGGGCAAACCTAAAAGCTGGAGCGTCATCATTTAAAGTGTTTAGCGAATCTGAAAATGTATTTTTACGCTTGTTTACTCCAGATTTACCAAAGAATGGTTTTCCGGGTAGCAACCCTCAGCCAGCTTTTCCAGAAGGCGATATCTCCTTTATGTATGAAATTCCAGCAATGAGAGATTTCAAATCTTTGGAGCACCAAGGGCCGGAAAGTCAACCAACCAATATCCGTATCAAAAGCGGCGATGACGGGATTTCAATGAATCTTTGGTTCGATTTTAGACATTAACTGAAAAATAAAATTTATACCTTAAAAACATGAAATTGATTAAAATACTTTCTGTGCTCTGTTTAGCATTTTTGTTATTTAATTTTACGGAAAAGCAAAAAAACAAACCTACTGTTTACACGGTGGGCGATTCAACTGTAAAAAATGGTAGAGGCGATGGCTCTGGTGGACTTTGGGGTTGGGGAGATTACATAGGCCAATTTTTGGACACTTCAAAAGTTAAGCTGGAAAACCATGCTTTAGGAGGAACCAGCAGCCGAACTTTTCAGGACAAAGGCTTATGGAAAGCAGTATGTAAAAAACTTAAAAAAGGCGATTATGTACTAATTCAATTTGGACACAATGATGACGGACCTTTAAATGATGATTCCAGAGCCAGAGGCACGATCAAAGGGATTGGTGAAGAAACAGAGGAAATAGACAACATGCTGACCAAGAAACACGAAATAGTGCACAGCTACGGTTGGTATATCCGAAAGATAGTTAAAGATGCTAAGTCTAAAGGTGCTATTCCTATCATTTGTTCTTCGATTCCAAGAAACGATTGGAAGGAAGGAAAAGTGCCTCGAAATAATAAATCCTATGGATTATGGGCCAAACAAATTGCAGAGCAGGAAAAAGTTACTTTTATCGAATTAAACGATATGATGTCCATCGAAATGGAAAAATTAGGTGAAGCAAAAGTAACCGGAAACTATTTCTATAAGCGAGATCATACCCATACCTCGGCAAAAGGAGCGGTACTTTCTGCTTCAGTAATTATCAATGAATTGAAAAAAAGTGACAATTCATTAAAAAAATATATTTTAGAAAATCCGAAAATTATACTTCCTGTAAAGAAAAAAGTCTATCTAATTGGCGATTCGACAATGGCGGATAATGGTAACAATCCTAATGCTGTGGGTTGGGGAGTTGCTTTTCCTGCTTATTGCGACACCACAAGAATCGAAGTTATCAATAAAGCTCGTGGTGGAAGAAGTACTCGCACCTTTACCAAAGAAGGATTATGGGATGCTGTAAAAAATCAATTAAAGCCAGGAGATTTTGTAATGATACAATTTGGTCATAACGATGCCGGGCCAGTTGACAAAGAAAAATTCAGGGGTTCACTTAAAGGAAACGGCAATGAAACCCAAGAAGTGGTTCGGGACAGTTTAACCGAAACGGTGCATACTTTTGGAAAGTATATAGAAACATTTATTAAAGAAGCCAAAGCAAAAGGAGCTATTCCAATTGTTTTGAGCCAAACTCCAAGAAACGAATGGCCGAATGAGAAAGTAGAACGCAGAGCTGATACTTATGGCGGATGGTCGAAAATAGCGGCAACAAATGCGGGGGCCTTTTATATCGATTTAAACGAAATAGTAGCCTTGAAATACGAAGCTTTGGGCAAAGAAAAAGTGAAAGCATTTTTCCCAAAGGACCGCACCCATACTGGTTTTGAAGGTGCAAATCTTAACGCACTTACCGCAGCCGAAAGCATCAAAAAAATAAAAGAATGTGCACTAAAAGAGTATATTGAGATTCCGGCGAAATAATCTCGTCAACACTATTTTAAAAATCCCTTGGATATTTATGAAATCGTCACGAACAACAAGTTTGCGCAAGCAAACATCAATAAATAAAAAGGCGACACAATATATGACAACTGACTAATAATTTTCACATTGTTTTGTTTTAAAACGCCATTTTTTGCGTATTTTTTTTCAAGATGGTTCATTCCTGTAAATAAAAATACCCTCCCAAAATCTGATTTTGGGAGGGTATTTTTTTATCCTTAAAAGCATTTATTTTTCTTCTTTATAGGCTGGTATTTCATAAGAGCTTCCTTGGTCAAAAGGATAAACAGCCAATTGATCTAAAACAATTCCGGTTTGATTGACTGATATCGTAATCGTATGTTTTCCCTTGTTTGTGATAGCAACAGGGAGTTTAACCACAGCACTATTTCGCAATGTGTTGTCTTTCCAAGTCTTGTCCCTATCTTTTGTGTTAATTAAAAAAGATTGTATATTGTTACCATCGATTTGTATCCCAATTTCATGGTCAAAATTATTGGCATGTGTGGGAAGTAAACGTACCTCTACTTCATAATCACCGGTAGCAGTCACTTCAAATTCATACGAAATCGAGGGCTTATCGTTTTTAAAATAAGTTTGGTTGAATGGAAACAAAGTAACCGCATTATTGCTGTATCCGAAACCATTAATACTTTTCCACTGGTAATTTTTAGCGGCTTTATTGGTAACAAACTCGTTCGCCTGAATATAAATTCGATTGGAATTCGGTTTGAGTGGCGCTTCTTTAGTAAGTGTATTCTTTTTTACAGCGTCAAAAACAGGTAAATTTCTTGGACGCATGGACATCATCTGATTCCATTTTCCGTTACTCAATTCCGTATTATAGAATGCCGTAAGTTGTACTATTTTTTCGTAGGCCTCAGTGGATAAATGATCATACTCACCCTTCTTTTTCACATCGGTTGTAGCAGCCGCCAAATTCCAATATAAAAACTTATGATTCATATAAGCTGCTCCTTTTATGGGATAAGTAACCAATTGAAACCAGGCATCTTTTCTTTCTTCAGGAACAAAAGCAGACAAGCTATCCACTTTACGTATTAAATTTTCGTAGGATTGAATTCTTCGAAGCGATTCTTCGGTTGAAAAATCAGAAAATTTAACAGGGGTTGTTGGTTCTGTTTGGCTCCAACCCATATATTCCGGTTTTCTAAGCAGAGCCAATCGGTAATATTCTTTAAAAATAAAACTCAATTCTTTTTCTATCGTTGGAGTGAATTCCCGTGAAATCCAGTTTTTTAAATAGTGATTAATCCCATCTGATTTGATGCTGTTGATATCCCAAGCCATATCCAGAAAAAATTCCATATCATACTCGGCTGGTTTGATATCGCCCACATTGACGATCCACATTTTTTTGGCGCCATTTTCATAGGCTTTTTTCATTTCATACCATATTAAACCAGGTTGCGTGGTACTTAGCCAAAGGTAATCGTGAGGCCTTCCCCAATAGCTTACATGGTAATAAACGCCACCGCCTCCGGGTCTTTTTTGCTCTTCCGTATTGCTTAAGCGTCTAATGTACCCATAATTATCATCAGGCCAGACTAAAGTGATGTCTTCAGGAATTTTAAGTCCGTTGTCATACATTTCCAATACTTCTTTGTAGGGTACAAATGCTTGAGGAATGTCCTTTAAAGGTTTTTTAAAAGTATTGGATAGCATGTTGCGCTGCACACCAATTATCTTTTCCACCATCGTGACAGACTCCTGTAAATCTTTTGCCCCTTCCATTTTACTGTCGTGTACGCCTCTCATTCCTAAAGTCATGATCGTTTCGTTTTGAGCAGATTTTAATTCATCTAATCGATCTTGCCAATATTTGTCCACTTGGGTTTTATTGGTAAAATAATTATAATCCCCATGAATTTTGGGCTTCCATTCATCAACATTATTTCTCAACATGGGTTCAGCATGGGAAGAACCTATAATGATATGATACTTTTGTGCCATTTCTTTATTTCCGGCAATCGTAAAAAAACCTTTTGTAGATGGATGCATGGCTGGCCAAATGGTATTGGATTTCAACCGCAATAGCAATTGAAATATTTTTTCATACGTTTTAGGCCCAATATCTTTTGTTTCAGTTTCAAAAGTTTTGGCTGCCCAAGGCTGTAATCCCCAATCTTCATCATTTAAGAAAATACCCCGATATTGTACGGATGGTGATGAAATAATGCCATTTATAGGCAGTTTTAGTGACACTGTTTCTTTTTTTATGGGATGAACATCTGCCCACCATTTCCATGGAGAAATACCCAGACGTTCCGCCATTTCAAAAATTGCAAATACTGTTCCTCTGACATCACTTCCTACTACCAGAAGATTATCTTTTTCTTTTTTGATACAAAATTTCTCCCATTGACCAGATAGTTCTTTTTGTATTGCTTTTGATTGAAATAAAAGACTCCTTGATTGACCAATGTATATTCCTTTTTTAGAAAAAGCCGTGGTTTGAACAATAGTAGGTCGTGTGCCTGTTATCCCTTTAACGTCATCAGCCAATTCGTTAATAGCCCAAACAATTAAAGAATCAGTATCCTTAGCAATATAAATAGTCGCAACTTGATTCGAATTAGCAATTGGATAATCCGTCATACCTATATTCTGACTATACGATTTTACATCAAAAAAACACAATAGTATTAGGGAAAAAATAAGGACGTTTTTTTTCATTTCAATCAGTTAGAGTTGTATAATCTATTTTAAGATTTATTTGATTAATTCCTTATTTACGCAAACATTTTTAAAAGTTACTCCTTTTATTAGGCTTTTGTCAATGGCTGCATTAGTGGCTTCAATATTCAAATTTTCAAAGGTAAAATTGGATAAACGAACGTTAGGATCATTCTCTACTCCATAAAAAGTATCGCATTTAAGATCAATATTCTTTAGCGTAATATTATCTCCGTATGATAAGGGAACATCTGGACGTCCTTTTAAATCAAAAAATTGTTTCCAAGCAAAAACAGCAAGACACGTTTTAGCCTCTCCTTTTATATTTTCAACCCTAATAAACTCATATCTTTGAGGCGTATCAGGTCTCATTTTAAGCCATAATAATCTTGAAGCTCCATCAATTTGGCAATTACGCATGATCACATTTCTGTTATGAATTGACTCGCTTCCGTTTGTTAACGCCGAATGACAAAATCCAAAATGACAATCTTCAATAATAATATTAGCATTTGGACCATTATTTTCATCCTGATCTGCATAAGGTCCTTTTCCTCCTTTTAAGGCTATAGCATCATCATTTACAGACATATAACAGCCTTTTATAAGAACATTCGAACAAATATCTAGATCAATGGCGTCTGTACTTGGGGCTTTAGCTTCTATGTGTGGAGAAAAAATATAAACATCTATTATTTTCACATTATTACATTTATAAAAATGATTGGTCCAAAACCCTGAATTAATCAATTTTACATCTTGAAGTTGCACATTATTAGAATTCCAAACAAATACTAACCTTGGTCTTGAAACTTCTAGGTTGGTACATTTTGGATTTACTTTACGTCTTGCCCAAAATGCTTCCCAATACTTTGAACCATTACCGTTTAGTGTTCCTTTACCTGAAATGGAGAAACCATCAACTCCATAGGCGTTTACTAAAGCAGGAAAGTAATCTAAATTCTGACCTTCCATTCGTGAAGGCATAATTGGATAATCCGAAATATTATCCGATCCTTTCAAAGTAGCTTTATCAGAAATATACAAACTCGTTTTAGGTTTAAAAAACAAAGCTCCACTCAAAAAAACTCCTTTAGGTATGATGATCACTCCTCCACCATTTGCTGAAGCCTTATCAATAATCTTCTGTATAGCAAGTGTTTGAATTTTTGTACTATCCTTACTTACACCATAATCCGTAATACAATATTTTTTACCTAAATTTTTTAATTCAATTTTAGTATAATCTTTAAACCAATTTGGGATTACTGTTCCATCAGGAAAGGTGTCATTATTGTTTTTTTGCGAAAATGTAATTTGCGAAAATCCGATAAGGCAAATTAACAATCTAAAAATATTTCTCATTATGTTCTTTTTTATTGTATTAAGTTATTATTATTTATTTTTACTCTTATTCACGTTTCAATTAGTCTTTTCGGTACATTACAACACAATATCCGTAGCAATATTATATTTAGAAAGCACTATGTAGCGCTAGCCGAGACTCCTTTTATCTAGTTTATTATTATTTTATCAACAGAAATCAAGTTTCCGGTACTGCCATAATTTGTTTTTCTTTTGTCGGACCAATTTGATCTTTCACCCGTTACATATACGGTTAATGTGTAGGTATCGTTACTTAAAATTGGAGATCTGAATACGTGTGTTGACAGGGATGACTTGCTATACATGTCAATCTTTGATTTTAATATCGTACGTCCTTTTTTGTTAGATAATTCCACTCGAGCGTAATTGTTTTCTACCAACATAACTGTATAAAGCAATTCGGCTTCCATTGAATTTGATTGAAAAAGAGGCCTCTTTGTCGTCTGATTTACATTCAGACCGTACACCTTCATCATTGAGATGGTTCCATTTTCCAATATATTGAATTTGCTTGTCCGTATTATCTAGGATTTTATCAATGGTTTCCAACGGCGTTGCAAGTCCGGTTGCAGTATTGATTTGCCATACTTCCTGATAAGTAGGCATGGATACTGACGTTTCTGATATTAAAAGAGGTTGCCAAACATAAGTTGCCGATGAGGCCTGTTTAGGAAAAGACCAGCGGTCTCCCATAAACATATAGGTAGTGCCTTTTGTTCCTTCAATAGGCAATACGAAAGTTGATTGTGAATTCCAGGTTAATGTACTTTCCGGAGCAATAAGTCCTCTTGATATCCATGGTCCTTTGATGGAATTTGAGGTGTAATAGTAATTATCATTGCGTTCCCAACTGGTGAGATTTGAACCGATTAAATAATAAATACCGTCTTTATTAAAGATAGTAGGGGATTCAAATCCAGTGGTCATATTATTATTTATTTGCTCAACAACCGATTTGTAATCGTCGCTCAATTTATAAATTTCACCACCATGAATAAGGATATACCCAGCGCCATCTTTATCTTGGAATACTCCCATATCCCATTTTTTTATAGGTTTATCATTAAAAAACAACGGGCCTTTAAATTCATAAGGACCTTTAATTGTTTTTGAAGTAGCATAGCCCACAAACTGATCCTTATAAGTAAGCGAATCAGCATGCATAAACATAATGTATTCTTTAGTTTTAGGGTTTTTCATTACTTTAACCCTTTCGCCAACGCGGTTGGGACCTAACTTACCCGAATTTTGCACAGGAAGTGCTGTTTTCTCAAATTTCCAATTATAAAGATCTTTTGAGGAGTAGCAATTAAATCCAGCAAAAGCATTGCTAGTATCACTATGGGCTTCACCAAAAAGATAGAATTTACCCTTGTCCTTGATAATATTGGCACCGTGGGCACTCACAATATTTCCGTTCTGGTCAAACCAAGGTATTCCAGAATAGATGGCATCCGTTTTTCCGGGTAGTTGGGCCAATAAAACAGAAGTGTTAATTAAAAAGATAATACATACTATTTTTTTACTTAAGTGACTGAAAACGGCATAACTATTTCTGAACATATTGAGAATTTATATTTAATAATCAAATATATTCTATTCTGATTTTTACTGCATCCTGTACTATCGGTATAATTACCTGTAAAAATAATAGGAGTATTAGAGGGTATGAAACATATTACTTTTTCCGGTTTTACTCATTCGTCGTCGTCGTTTTCAAACGGTAACCATGAAGATTAGGACTTAAAAATCAGTTATTACAGTAACAGACACTTCCCTTTAAAACATAAAAAAGGCAGCATTTTCAATTGAAGTGCTGCCTTTTTTATTGATAGTATTCATAATGTAAACACTACTTTTGAGTCATTTTTAGGTGTGGCATTAGTTTCTTTTTTCAGGAACGATCTCTATGGCTATTGAACCTTTTTCAAGTCCTTCTGCACTAGCTTTTATCTCAATTGTACCAGCATCTTGAGTTGCTTTAATGATGGCGATTGCTTTCCCGCTGTATGCACTTCTTTCAGAAGCTTGGTAGGCTTCATGACTAATGATATTGCCATTGTCAACTCCTATAATTTTACCAGAATTTGTGATGGTAAATTTGATCAGGTTATCTGCATTCGGACATCTTATTCCCTTATCATCCACAATAGTTGCCGTGATAAAAGAGACATCATCCCAATTGTTTGCGAGCGTTGGATTGCTTTTAGTAAGTATAATTTTAGATGGTTTTCCGGCAGAGGTAAATGCTTCTTGAGTTACAATTTTACCATTGTTTTTTCCAATTGCCTTTATGGTTCCTTCTTCAAAAGTGACATTCCATTCTCTTGGTGAATCATCAGCTGGTTTCTTTACTGATCCTAATGATTTTTCGTTAAGAAAAAGTTCTACTTCATCACAATTGCTATAAACCTGAACTTTTGCATTATCATAGGTGTCAAAATCGTTTGGTGTCCAATCGGCAGTCCAATTTCCTGCTCCGGCATTTTCAGATTTTCTTACAATGTGTACCACAGGCTCAGGAGACCACCAGCTGTCTCTCTGCAAGGATTGTTGTTTCCAATTTCCGGCTCTGTCAAATAGGCCTTGGTTGTTTGTTGTTGACGGCCAATCGGCTTCTCCTAAATAATCATAACCCGTCCATAGAAATTGACCTGCCATATACGGTTTATCACGTAACGCAAGCCATTGATTAAGGACATGTGTGTTTTCGGTACCTAATACTTTCCAGTTTGGGTGTGCCTCATGCGCAGCGATTAATTCATTTTCACGATAATTTTGCCCTACAACATCCATCTGTTCTGCAAAACCGCTAAGATACACTTTAGAATTTGCAGGTCTGAACAGCGCCATGGTTACAGGTCTGGTATCATCATATTTCTTTACCACGTCTTCCTGCATTTTATACTTTTTGTACCCTTCTGGATAACTTAAATCATCATGCACTTCATTTCCAATACTGTAAATAACGATGGAGGGATGATTTCTATCTCTCAAAATAATGTCTTTTGTGTCTTGTTCCCACCAATTTGTAAAATATAAATTATAACCTTTTTCGCCATTATGCTTGGCAGAATTCCATGTGTCAAAAGTTTCGTCCATCACTACAAATCCCATTTGGTCACACAAATCAAGAAACTCTGGAGCAACAGGATTGTGTGAAGTACGGATGGCATTTACTCCCACTTCTTTTAATTTTTTGAATCGTTCTTTCCATACGCCCAAAGGTACTGCTGCACCAACAGCTCCACCATCGTGATGCAAACAAACTCCTTTTAGTTTTAAATTTTTACCATTTAACCAAAACCCGGATTCGGCAATAAATTCTGATTTTTTAATTCCAAATGGAATGGTTTGATTGTCGATAAGCGTTTTTCCAGTATATAATTTAGTGGTAGCCGTGTATAAATTAGGTTCGTCAAGCCCCCATAATTTTGGATTCGCGATTTCAATGTCTTGTGAAAACAAAGCTGTTGCATTTGCTGCAATGTTTTTTAGGATTTCGGCAGTTTTCACTACTTTTCCTTTATTGTCAACAATATCAATTTGCAATTTGTAATCGCCTGTAATTCCTTTGTTTTCAATTTCAACCTTTAGATTTACTATACCTTTAGTGATTGTTGCAATTGGAGTTGTAATAAATGTTCCCCAATGTTTAAAATGAGTTGCGTTGACCGAAACTAAACGAACGTGACGATAAATACCTGCACCAGTATAATAACGGGAAGCAGGTTGAATTGAATTATCAGCCCTCACCGCGATAACGTTAGGCTTATTAAAGTTTAAATATGGAGTAAGGTCATAAGTAAAGCTAGTGTAGCCGTAAGGGCGTTTTCCTAAATGTTTACCATTTATCCATACGTCACTATTCGCCATGATTCCATCAAATTCTATGGTAGCTATTTTTTTCGCATCAGCGGTATTCATTTCAAATGTTTTGCGATACCATCCAATTCCTGTTGGCAAATAGCCACCGCCACGGCCTGATGTATTGTCTCTATCATAAGTTCCTTCAATGCTCCAATCATGAGGTACATTTAATTTTCTCCATTGCGCATCATCAAATAAAAGTTTTTCTGCACCTGGGACTTCTCCTTTTATAAAGTGCCAGTCACTATCAAAATTAGTTATTTTGCGTGCTTGCGAAAAACCGTTTGTAGCTAAAGCCAAAAAAAACAATAAGAAGGTAAATGGTGAATTTTTCATTTTAAAATAGTTCATTTTTTTATTTTTGAATTGGGTAAATTTCTCCAGAATATTCGCTTTTTAGAATTAGTACTCTTTTATTTTTCAATTTTAGCAGCTGTGTAATTGGCGTGAAAATTTTGTTACGCAGAATACGCAGATTTTGTAAAAAGAAACTATTTTCTAGAATTTGGAGGTGTATTTTTATTGAATAAGTTATTTAACTTTTCGTTTCAACCATTTTTTCGGCACATTGACAATGCAGATATTCATGGTACGATTGTCTTCTGAAAGCATAGCCGATTGTATTTCTATTTTAGTTCCATCGCTATTAAAAGTAGGGTGCAAATGATCAGCCGCAGTTTCTTTATGACCCGTGGTGAGCATCATCATTTCATTTGTTTTTCGATCTATCAAATATAAACTTCTTGAAAAATCATCTCCCACTGCCCACTTTCCATCGGCTGAACCGTGAACGTGCCATAGACCGCTACCGCTTTTGGTTTGCCCTGCAATAATCATCTGTCTTGTTCTTAGATTGACAATAGCTAGACCTGTAGGTTTCTCGCGTGTTCCCGTGGCTCCCCAATTGCTTTCTTGCCCGGGATTGACAGGATTTTTGATTTCACCGTTTACAGCAATTTCTACAGGGGCATCTTTCTCAATATCGATTTTTCGATGTCCCATAATCGCCATGGCCACCTCATCTTTTGAAATTACGGCTTCGTGCGTAACCCATTCAAAATCGGATTCAGGATACAAAGGGCGCAAGCCCGTACCGTCAGCCATAACAGTCCACGTACGTTGGGGTGACTTCCCTCCTGTTTCCCAGCAAAAAATAATTTCGCCCGGATTCCAAATATTCGATTGGATGTGTCCAATTTGAAAAGGAACTGAAATAACGTGCTTCAACTCGCCTGTTTTCAAATTCATGCTACCGATTCCTCCCGGACCTGCGCCCATATTTCTGGGTCCAAAACTTTTTTCGAGAGTAACCCCGGCAGTCAAATGTTTAGCGGCTTCTTCTTTTCCAACTCTAAAATAAACGCTGCCTTCATCGGCATCCAATGCCATATCGCCTGAAGCACCCATTTCTGGATTTGTAGTGCCACAAACTTTTTCGTAAGTAGCAACGGGCTTCATTTTTCCAGATTTACTGTCTTCAAAAATAGTAGCCAAATTCACTTCTATAATTTGCATTTTGTCCTCCTGTCCTTTACGCATAAAGTACAATTTCATAGACTTTTGCGCCATACATAGCGTCCCTGAGTAGCCTCCTTCGGTAACCTGGACCATAATACCAGATTTTTCATTAACAGCAATCGCTTCCCCTTTAACTCGGTTTGACCTAAATACCAACCATTTACCATCCGAAGTCCACTGTGGATGCGTGGGATAGGTTTTAGAATCTCCAATTGATTTCGTAGTCAAGAATATTAATTTTTGTCCTGTTACAGGATCTTTAACTATTTTTTTTTCGGATGGAAAGCGAGTACCAATTTGAGCAAAAATAGTGGCGGTAACAAACAGTAAAATGGTATTTAAAAGGATTTTAATTTTCATTTGTGTTGATTATTTTTACCTTCTATTTTTAATTGGATAGAGCTATCATTGATTTCGAATTGACTGTCTTTCAATAAAAAAATCACTTCTGCTCCAGCCAAAAGAACAGGGCCATACCCATGAGCTGCAAAAACATTTATTGGACGATAGTAATAAAATGCAGGATCAAATCCCATACCTGTTCCCACGCAAGTTCCTTCTACTTGTCCTTTGTCATTGACTTTGGAGGCTACTGCATTCCAAGCCAATAGAACCGCTGGCGCATATGTCATTTTATCAACATAACCACGATTAATGGCTCTGGCAATTGAATAGGCATAAATGGCTGTTGCCGAAGTTTCTAGATAAGTATCATTTCTATCCAATAATTGGTGCCAAAAACCGGTTCCGTCTTGGTATTTTGCCAATCCTTTGATGTGTGCTTGCAATTGCGCCAAAACTCCGGCATATCCTGGATGGTTTTTAGGCAAAACTTCCAATAATTCGACCATGGTCATCACTGCCCAACCGTTGGCTCTACCCCAGTGAAATTGGGGATGATCTTCCATGGATTGCACCCAACCGTGCATGTAAATTCCTTTTTCTTTATTAAACATTCTCCCCGAAAACTGGTTCACTTGTTTTACAGCATCATCAAAATATTTAACATCGCCTGTATATTTCCCCATTTGGGCAAGTGCGGGTACGCTCATGAACATGTCGTCTAACCAAAGCGTATTGTCTTGCGGTCTGTTTCTTGCCAAAGTTCCATCTTGAAATCTAAATTGTTTGTTGCTAATGAAGTCAATATAATTGTTAATCAGCGGATCGACATTTGCTTTTAGTCCATCTTGCTTTGCTTTTATAAAAGCCGCACAAAGTGCTCCTGCAAAATCTAATGCTTCAGGATGCAGGGTTTTGAGCATGTCTTTATCTTTGATGTTTTTCTCTTGATAATTTTCGGCGATATCAGCAATTAATTTGATTCGCTTGTTGGAATAATCGGCAAAATATTTTTCGCCAGTAGCTTTTGAAGCTAAAAGCATTCCTGCATAAGTAACTCCCCATTCGTAGCTTGTCAATCTAAAAGCCCCCGGCTCAAACATGATGTCTTCATTGCCCTTTATATAATTCGTGATTTCGGCTTTAGTCGTTGCATTGACAATTTTAGAAGCTGAATTTGCGTCCAGAAATTTATAAACTCTGTCCAATACCTTTTTGATGCTATCTTTTTGAGGAGTTCCATAAGGTGTTGGATAATCTGGTTGAAGCAAATGCAGTGGCGCGGTTGCATCGTTTTTTTGTGCATGCACTGTAGCTGTTGATACTAGCCCGCACGTAAACAAAAGCGTTGCGATTTTAGAAAAAGAATGTTTCATATTATCGGTTTTAGAAATAGAAATAAGGTTTATTTATTGATTTTAACAGTGATTTCGGTAGAAAGTTGTTTGGCTAAGTTGATTACATAATTATTGAAATAGGCCGAATCCTTGAAATTTTTATCGGCACTCAATTCCCAAGCTGCAATGGCATAATAACTGATTGGCTCATTGTTTTCTATTTTAAATTTCGCCAAATAAGAATCCGTTAATTGTCCTTTTTTTGGCGCTTCCATATAGCCCTTATATCCCTTTTTAGGAACTATTATTGCTGTTCCCATAATCCATTCACGATTATAACCCAGATTATCGTGTTGGATAAGACAAACAAAATTACCGGCTTCTATAACTTTTAATCCTTTTTGATTGTTGATGTTCGAAAGTGCAACCAAAAAGGTTTCCTTTCCTGTAATTCCCTCAATACTTACGGTGTTTTTAAACCCATACATTCCCGGCCAAATCGACGTAGTTTCATTTACCTGATACTTATTTCCCGATGCATTCCAATTGTGATAATCATAACTTAAAACAGAATTTTCTGGTCCTTCGCTCACAATTTTGAAAGTTGTCTTTTCGATATTGTTCAAAGTATCGGTTCCAAGAATTCCAAGTCGCGTAATTTCGTTATCCACAAGTAAAGCGTAAGCGCCTAATCCTGCAGAACTTCCCACGGGAAAAACATCTCTTCCCCAATCATACATCACATGATAATTATCCTCTACGGCTCCCTTACTATTAATCCCAACATTTTCGGGAGTAATAGCGGGTATTTTTTTTCCAAAAACATCTTTGGAATTTCTACCGTCAAGGTAATGTCTGAAACCTACTTTATCATTTTCCCACGAAGGACCATCGGTTTGGTATTTTTGAAAACCTAGCTTTTTATAGACTTGATTCGCATTTACAGTTTCTTCTGTTGCGGGTTGTAATGGTTCGTTTTCGGATTCTCTTTTCCCAAATCTTGCGCTAGTTCTAATCTTAAATTTAGGGGCTTGTTTTACCCAAACAAGTTGTGTCTTTTTCTTTTCATAGGCTGAAAAATTGGTCACTACAAATAATTCATCCCATTTACCGTCGCCGTCCAAATCATTAACTTGAGAAGGGATAGTATCATTTTTATAAACCAATACCGGATAATTATTTAAATTCATTTTTTCAGGCAACAGCTTTCTTGCTATAGAAATTGGTTTATCTGTTAATTCTAAACTAGAATGATTGGTTAATACTATTCCTATTTCAGCAATATTTTTATACGTTTTACAACCTACAAATAGAAGTACCATAAAGGCTGCAGGCAAACAAAAATTGAAATTATTATTCATTATTTTAAAACATTTATGATATTATTATTTATTTTACTGCTACATCCCAAACTTTGGAAAGTCTGGATTTGCCTTTAGGGCCTTCAATATTTAAAACCACGATATATTTTCCTGCTTCTTTATATTGATGTATTGGGTTTTGCTCTGAAGAAGTTATTCCATCCCCAAAATCCCATTTCCACGATTTGATTTCCCCCTCGGATTTATCTACAAAAGCAACCATTCTTCGATTCATATCCACCACATTAAAAGTCCATTTTGCAGCTATTCCTTTTTTGAATTGATCCTCAAGAGGCATTAATTTAAAAGGCAAACTATAGCTGGCATTTCCGTACATGTTATGTTCTTTTGATAAGTTCCAAAACCCGTTATTGGCCTCTTTATTCACATCATCATAATCAATGATTGCCCAACAAAGTCCTATGTTTTTATTTTCTTCCAAAATGGATTCAATAGCTCTTTCAGGATCATTTCCTGCATAATCAAAAGGAGTTATCCAAAATTCTAATGTCAATTTTCCTGATTCTCCGGGTTTAAAATTATAATGAACAGCAGCATTGGAATAAGGCAATTCTTTTATCCAAGGCTGACTTCCCCAAGCTAAAGCCCAATCTTTTCCTTCCGAAGGGGTGAAAATATGATAGTTTTGCGCCTGAACACCATGATAGGAAAAATAGGCATCCATGGTATTTGTCAATGATTTATTTGGATGAAAACGATCAATAAATGGCCCGCCAGATTGATCGCCGTCTACAGTGACTTCAAATATATCGTTGTGCAAACCAGTCAAAGAAAAATCCCAGTAATTATCGTACGCTTCGTATAAAAAATACAGCCGATTCAATCCTTTTACCCAAGCCACTTTTACACTCACGTTGAGATTTTTCGGATCCGCTTTAGTCTGTTTTCCGCTGTCGTCCCATAATTGATCCATTCCAACAGCATAACTTTCAGGAACTATTTTCCAATCGTCGGAATTTCCGTCAATCGTCGGAATTTTATTGGCTGGAAACTGAAAAATTTTAAAACTGCGGTTTTCTTGTGACCAAGCCTGAATTCCAAAAAGTACCAGTACAACCAAAGATAAAAATGATTTTTTGCATCGCTTCATCCAGAACCTATTTATCAAATTTAAAGTCATATTCTATAAAATTGATTACAGTTTGGAAATATCTATAGCCTTATATTTTGCCTGATTAGCTGATTCTCCTTTAAAATTTATCAGTTCTAATCCTGTTACATTATTTGCCTGAATTGCATTGGTAAAACAATCAGGAATAGTATTTTCCCAAGCTATACTGCAGTTTTCTAATACTACACGATCGCTATATCGAATAAAAATTCCTGGAGTATCGTGTGTTTCAATGCCTTCATACGCTTTTGTAGGGCGGTTATCAAAAACATTACCGGGATACTTTGTCCATCTTTTTAAGGTAACGTCAACATTATAAAGGCGAATATCAGAGATTCGGCTTTCCATTGTGCCGTTGACACGAATACTATTTTCGGCGATTCCTTTTACATTTTCAATTAAAACATTGTGAATTTTTCCAATTTTAGTCTCCGGATTTCGCTGGATAGCAGTTAACGAAATCGCCTCTCCACGACCCCACCACGGATTAGAATGATATCTGGAAGTAAAATTTATATCTTTAAAAACGATGTTATACACATCTCCTTCATCACGCAATTGGATTGTCAATCCACGGCAACTGGTTTTAATTTCGCAGCGTTCAAAAACAATATTGTAAATATCCTGTGTCGTTTCTGTTCCTATTTTGAGTCCGGAATCCTGGGTTTCAATCAAACAATCGTGAACCCAAATATTTGCAGACGGGCCATAATCAATTTCCTGTAGTGTCGCTTTTACAACTATCGCATCATCGCCACAACTTATTTCGCAGTTACGAATTTCAACATTTTGGCAATGATCTGGATCAATTCCATCGCAATTAGGTACGTCGAGATTATTCTTGATTTTTACGCCATCGATTAATACATTTTCACAACCCAGCATGTGCAGACTCCAGGAAGGTGCTTTTTCAATAGTGATATCCGTTATTTCTAAATGGTTACATTTAGTAAGAATAAATAACTTAGGTCTCCAGTCTTTTGGCATCCAAATTTCCTTAACAGTATCGTAATGCGACATAAACTCTAATGCCCGCCCATTAATACTTCCTGTGCCTGATATTTTTAGATTTTTAACATCATTCGCTATTAGGGATCCTTCAACCGAATAATCTTCTTTTTTAGTACTTACCAAAAGCTGGGCATTTCCTTGTAAATGAAATTCAATGTTACTTTTTAAAACTAGGGTACTAATAAGATATTGGCGACCAGTGGGCACTAAAACTTTTGTACCATTTCCTAATTTTGCGGCTACGTCAATTGCTTTTTGGATTGCTTTTGTATCTAAAGTTTTTCCATCGCCTATAGCACCATACTTTGTAACATCAATAACTTTTACTCCATCTTGTACTTTTGCAGATAGAATTCCGAAATTCATTACAATTAATAATATATATAGATAGTTAAAACTCTTGTTCATAGTATATAGTCTTTATTTTAAATTGCAAATCTTACGATCGATTTCAAATTTATTTAATAAAAATATTTATACTGTCCTGTAGCATACTGTAATAGATATAATTTGTTTAAAATTTCTTTAAACAAATTATACTTTTTTTTTAATGCACTGAAAATCAGTTTGATTTCAAAACTATTTTTCCGGTTTTCAGTCCTTTACCTGTAACTTTTAATTCAATTTCCCCCGCTTCTGAAGTAGACTGAACTAAAACAACTACTTTACCGCTAAATAGTTTCATGGTAGGCAAATGAAACTGTTCTAAAGAAGTAGCGTCGCCATTACACGCAGCACGGTACGTTCCTTTGCCAGTAACACTAAAATGTAGTTGCTGTGTCGCTGTTGGACAAGGATTACCCTTTTTATCTACTACAGAAACCGTAACAAAAGATAAGTCTTCACCAGTAGCTTCTAGGTTTGTTCGATCTGCTTCGAGTTTTATTTGGTATGGTTTTTCTGCGGTATGTATTTCTTCTTCGGCAACAGGATTTCCTTGTTTATCAAAAGCAACTACTTTTATCGTTCCGGGTTCGTATTTGACATCCATCCACATTAATCGGTATCGATTTTGTGGCGTTGCATTGTTTTTTCTTTGAATTCCCATACTTTTCCCATTTACAAAAAGTTCGGCACTCTCATAATTCGTATACACAAATACAGGCGTTATTTGTCCTTCTCTTCCCTCCCAATTCCAATGTGGTAAAATATGTACCGTTTTATCATTGGTATTCCAGCGGCTTCGGTACAAGTAAAATCTATCTTTTGGTAAACCTGCCAAATCATTAATCCCGAAATAAGAACTTCGGGAAGGCCACATTTCGTCATATGGTGTCGGCTCTCCTAAATAATCGAAACCGGTCCATACAAACTCTCCAATAACCCAAGGTTTGTCATCTTGCTGGACGAAATCATCATCTGGTAAATTAGACCAGCTACAATATTCTAAATCATAGGAAGAAGTTTGATGATCCGTATATTGTTTGGATTGCGCTTTCACTACAGGAAATTTATAGACGCCACGAGAACTTACTGTGGAGGCCGTTTCAGATCCTAAAATAAAACCCTGCGGAAATTTTTCAAAAGCTTCTTCATACAAATGAACTCTATAATTAAGCCCTGGAATATCTAACAATGCACCAAATCCTGATGCCAGTGTCGCTTTTACCTGATCCATTCCTACGGTTACCGGCCTTGAAGGGTCTTCACGATGAAATATATCCTGCAACCATTTTGCTCTTTTCACCCCTTCAGCACCCCACTGATCCGGAACTTCGTTTCCAGAACTCCACATCACTATGGAAGGGTGATTGCGGGTTGCTCGAACCAAATTTACAATGTCTTTTTCAGCATCTGTGTCAAAAAAGCGATGGTACCCATTTTCAACTTTTGGCTTGGCCCATTCGTCAAAACTTTCGGCTAGAAACATAAATCCCATTTCGTCACACAATTCAAGTTGCTCCATTGATGGCATATTATGTGAGCTTCGGATGGCATTGCATCCCATATCTTTCAGAATACGTAATTGCCTACGCAAAGCAGCTTTGCTCACCGCCGTACCTATAGGTCCTAAATCGTGATGCAAACAAACGCCTTTAAACTTGCGTACTTCGCCATTTAAACTAAAACCTTTTTTGGCTTCGTATTTAATGGTTCGAATGCCAAATCGCGTGGTTTTTTCATCTTTCAATACATTACCTGCATATATTTGGGAAGTGGCTGTATAGAGGTAAGGGGTTTCCGGACTCCATAACTGCGGATTTTTCACGGCAATATTTTGTTCAAATTCATTTCCGAAAAGAGTAGTGGTTTCATTTGTTGCTATTTCATTTCCATTGGCATCCTTTATTTTGGTGATGATACGGAGGTTTTCGCCAGAAACTTTTGTTTTAATATTGACTTTTGCCAAATTATCAGCAACGATGGGAGTCGTAATGAAAGTTCCCCATTGATCAATACTCTCTTTATTTTTAACTATAATTTTTACTTTTCTATACAAACCAGCTCCAGGATACCAGCGTGATGATGATCCCAAATTTGATAAATGAACAGCGAGACTATTTTTTCCGTTGGCGGTGACAAAATCTGTAATGTCAAAATAGAAGTAATTATAGCCATAATTCCACTCTCCTACTTTTTTACCGTTTACAAAGACTTTCGGTTCGCTCATCGCTCCTTCAAAAACGATAAGCACTTTTTTGTTTTTATCAAAATTGGGCAATATAAACTGATTTCGATACCAAGCTTCTCCAATATAAGGCAACGCTCCTGTTCTACCTGTTTTTTCAGTTGCTACTTTTTCACCATTTTGTACAATAGCAGTCGTTTGTTTATCTACTTCCTTGTCAAAAGGACCGTAAATAGCCCAATCATGTGGAACACTAACCGTTTCCCAATTAGCATCTTTAAAGTCTTTCTCAAATGCCATTTCCTTTTTTCCCTTTGAGAATTTCCATCCTTTAGTGAGTTCAGTAGTGACGGTGCCTTGTGCATGGATGACAGAAAATCCAAGTAAAATAGTTAATACGAAAAGCGTAAATTTCATAGCATTCATTGTTGTTATTTATCTAATATTGGAAGGAGTTTGTTGAACTGTTTCCTTTTATTTTGGTATATATTAAATTTCAAATATAAAGAGAAAGGTTAAATTCTTCTCAAGAATAACAATTTCTTTTAATTGTTTATAAAGAAAAACCTTTTTCCTGAGAAATTGAACCGAAAATTCTAAAGCTTCACTTTTGTAACTTTAGATTTTATGGGCTATTTTTAAATAAAAAAACTTTGGCAAACTTTATTTAATCCATGTGAAAAACTTCTTTTAACGAACTCGCAACTGGCGAATTATCCGGATT
Source organism: Flavobacterium algoriphilum (assembly GCF_048158655.1). Classification (NCBI taxonomy): domain Bacteria; kingdom Pseudomonadati; phylum Bacteroidota; class Flavobacteriia; order Flavobacteriales; family Flavobacteriaceae; genus Flavobacterium; species Flavobacterium algoriphilum. The sequence goes on along the minus strand of NZ_JBLNKY010000003.1, from coordinate 71,962 downwards.
TGTTTCCATAATATCTCCCATATACGCCCACCATTTTTTGACAATTGGGTGGTTGGGTAAAAGATCCATATCAAAATCTTCGCTTATTTTTTGAACTGCAAAAAGTAGTAGCGTTTCTTCATCTAAAAAGATGCTATAATCCTGAATACCGGTTTCAGAAAGTAAGCTTCCTAATTCGGGCCAAATTTCGTCGTGTCTTTTTTTATACTCCAATTCAAAACCTGGTTTTAATTTCATTTTAAAAGCATTACGAATCATTTTATTTTTCATTTTTTTGATGGTTTAAGGTTAATCGTTACAGCTTTATCACGGTTGCATTCTAACTTCACCGTTGTTATATTCTAATTCGGCTACTTGAATAGCACTTCGTCTGGTTTCAAAAGTATCTCTTCCTTTATTTTCGGGAGTGCGTCCAGGATGTTTAAAGTAGACAATATAAGCTTTTTCTCCATTTACGATCACATCTGGATGGGTACAAAATCATTTTTTTTATTTTTATTTTAAGCCTGTAGTGAGTTTTTATTATTTTTTGCAAACTTTTTTTCCAGTGCTCTTTTCATTTGAGTAGCAAGTGGACCAGATTGAGCTCGTATAAAATCGATTGTGTTGATTTTTTTTTGCCAAGGAATTAATTTAGGCGTGTGTATTTTATGAAAGAAGATGAGTATTTTATTTCAAATTTATTCATTTATTGTTTCAATACTGTCCTGTGCTATACGGTAACTAATTTAGGCATAAAATAAGGGAGGCTGTCTAAAAAAGACAGCCTCCCTTCTAAAATAATAATCGTATTACTTTTCAAGCACGATTTTTAAGGTATTTACCCCATCTGCACTAAGTACTTTTAAAACATACATTCCTTGAGCATGATTGGATATGTTGAATGTGATGATTTGCTTACCATCAATTAGTTTGACTTCTTTTTGCGTTACAATTTGTCCCGTCATGTTGATAATTATAACATCCGCTTTTGACGATTTGTAGCCACTAAATTGAACTGTAAATTGTCCTGCTGATGGATTTGGATAAACCAATACTTCCGGTACAATAGAAACGCTTGGTCCGTCAATCTTCAATGAAGTGGTTGTCTTAGCTGTTGTTGTACAAGATCCCAGTTTGTAACCATGATTAAGATGAGCCTTAACGGCAGAAGAAGCAACACAAATAGGGACTCCGTTATGACAGATCATAACTTTATCATTTTTATTACCACATCTAATATCTATTACATTAACCACTATTGATGCTTCACTTGTACACCCTTTTGCATCAGTTACAATTACAGTAAAGGTGCCGGCACTATTTACATTGATGGATGAGGATGTTTTTCCAGTATTCCAACCGTACGTGTAAGGAGCTGTACCACCAGTTTGTACAGCAGTTATAGTAAGTGAAGAAGGGCCATAACCGATATAAAGTGTATTCCTTTGAACAATAGTTTGGCTTAAAGCATATACATCCGAAATAGTTGTCACTAAAGGAACATTAACACTAACGCTGGTACTACCGGTTGTTTGATTTCCATTCACATCGATAACTGTCCAGGTAATCGTGGAGAGACCAACATTGAAATTTCCACTTGCATCAATACCGGAACCACTTCTTTCGGTAACTCCTGTTATGTTATAGGCAACGGAAGCTATGCCGCAATTGTCATTAGCTACCAAAGCAGGAATGGTGTAGGTTTCATTGTAGCATAAATTTTGAGCAGCAGGAGTCATTAGAACAGGACCCTGTGTATCTGCAACTGTTACTATTTGGATCGCTGTAGCCACATTGCCCTGCGCATCTTTCACCGTCCAGGTAACTGTAGTCGCGCCAAGAGGATAAGAAGCAGGTGCGTCATTTGTTAGTATTAAATCAGCAGCATTTGTACAATTGTCTGAAATACTTGGCTGTATCAATACCACTCCTGTTGCAGAACATCCTTCATTAGTGGCAACTTTTAAGCTTTCTACTGCTATAACGGGCACGGTGGAATCAATTACAGTAACATCAAAACTGTAGTTAACTGAACCCGAAGAGTTGTTAGCTGTAACCGTCACATTTGTAACGCCTTTACTGAATATATTACCAGAACCTATACCTATTCCAGCACCTGTTGTGGCTCCTTTGAAAGCATAAGTGTAATTTGGGGCTGGAAAACCTGGAGCTTCAGCAGCATAATCTACAACTGTATCACATCCATCAGCACGTGTACTCCTATTTGTGTTCATAACCTCTGGTGCCGAGATGTATTTTACTTCAATATTCGGTGTTGGCGCTGCAGCCATATCATAACCAAGGAAGAAACTTGGGTGAGGTGGTTGGTTGTAAGCTGAATTTTGCCACGCTATAGCGGTACGATATTGTGGGTCATGCATCAAGGTGTAAATTCGGTGCTCGGAAGGAATAGTAGTAGTGAAAAGAATTAACGCTGTATTATCTGAGCGGCGAAGAATAATTTCCTCCCTCCAGTCACCCATAAGGTCAGCAGTAAGAGCAGGATTCTTTTTAGTGTCGTTATTAGACGAAACCGGTGCAGCCTGGTATATGGTGAACAAACGATTCAGAGATTTTGTCGCAGGATTCCATTTATCCATGATTGTACCATCCAATAATTCGCGACCTAAATCGCCATCCCACCATACAGCACCATTAACGGACTGACTACCGTTAGTTGGTTTGACTGTACCAATTTCACCGTCCTGAACATTATAAAGGTTACCAGTAGAGCTCCACATCTCATAACCTCTGTGGTTAGGATCAATATCTGCGGCTAAAGCACGACCAACATCACCTGTTGTAGATACACCAAAGATCATTTTCCCGGTTTTGGCATCATTTAATCTTATACCATACGGACTGTATTGGCCTGGAGATTCCAGACACTGCCAAATCTCCTGACCCGGACGATCCGGATCCATGTCCGACATGTGTAGTGCATCTCCATGGCCCTGACCGTAAGTCCAAAGACGTTTTCCATTATCGTTAATAGCACTTGATCCGTTAATAATTTCATCTTTCCCATCACCATCAACGTCACCAATTGTCATCTGGTGATTCCCTTGGCTTGATAGAGCATTATTGGCCGGATCACTAGGGTCTTTACTGTCGAAAATCCAGCGCAGCGTAAGTTGTCCGTTGCGCCAATCGTATGCTGCACGTACCAGTTTGTCATAATATCCACGGCCTACAATCAGGCTTGGACGGGCACCATCAAGGTAAGCCACAGCGGACACAAAACGATCCTGACGGTTACCATAATTATCTCCCCAATCTGTCGTATTACCTCTGGCGGGCTGATAAGGGATAGTTGCCATCGCAGCACCAGTCAATCCGTTGAAGACAGTCAGGAACTCAGATCCCTGTTGCACCCATCCTGAAGTATTACGGTAATCAACAGTGGCATTGCCAATAACTACTCCGGCTCCATCCACAGTGCCGTCGGCAGTTTTTAGGATGATTTCAGCCTTCCCATCTCCATCAAAGTCATATACCATAAATTGATTATAATGTGGACCTGCATTCATATTGACACCTAAGTCAATACGCCATAATTTAGTTCCGTTCAATTTATAACAGTCGAAGATTTGGTTACCGCTATACCCTCCCGCATTGTCATTCTTTACCGTGGGCTCCCATTTCAAAAAGACTTCATATTCTCCATCACCATCTACATCGCCCACACTGGTGTCATTCGCTGTGTAAGTATAAGCTTTACCATCAGGAGTTGTTCCTCCTGCAGGAATTTGCAAAGGAATCGTCAATTGATTATTTGCCCATACAGAAACAGGAGCTGAAGCTGATCCTTCTACATTATTGTTCACCATTTTCACGGTATAGCTGCCGTTAACGGCAGTATTGTCCAGAAAATTTGTTGAAGTTGTGATGGGTGTTGTATTAAGCTTCACATTATCGCGGTAAATGTCAAAAGCAATGCTTGAAGGATCATTACCCAGCAAGCGCCAACTTATAAATACCTGGCTGCTCGATTTACGCACCGCAACTACTCCGCGATTTAGGAATTCCATTTGCTTGGGCGTGGTCACCACCGCATCAGGTAATGCCAGAGTATTTACCCTCACGTTGTCTCCATAGGTAGTAGTACTATTGCCTCCGCCGTTAATCGCATAAGCTCTTATATAATATAATGTGGCTGGATTAAGACCAGACATCATGATTGCAAAAGTCCCTGTACCGGTTGCAGCATCTACAATTTTTGTATTTGCTACGGTTGGATTACTACTAATACTGTAAACAATCCCTCTTTCTGTAATCGCCGTTCCTCCATCAGATGTAATATTTCCCCCTGTTTCCGCAGATGTCGTAGTGATATTGGTTATAGTTTTGGTAATGAGGGATGCCGGTGGCGCAGGTGGACTATAATAACGAACAATAGTTGTGCTTATACTGTTTGAATTTGGCTTGGTATAAATAATAAATGGATATTCACTTCCTACAGCAATTATCAAGTTACTTACAGGCTCGTCAATACCTCTTGTTACTGTGGGGTCTTTCATTTCTGTCCAAAGAGTAGCTCCTGGTGCCTGCTTAAAGACACGAGCATTTTGAATGAAAGAAGAGGTAACGGCATCAATAAAGGAACAATACAGGTTACCCGAAATATCTCTAATCAAACTTAAATTTGGCGAGTCCCTGGTGCCAAGTGTTGCGGCTGTACCCCAGGTAGCAGTAATTTTATTGTATTCAATCGCCGTAGTTTTATTCTTACTTGCAGTATTGAAATAGGCAATTGTCAGGTTTCCGGCAGAATTAAGAGCCATACTGGTATGACGAATACCCGTGATGGCTGAAGCGGTAGAAGCTGTCCAACTTCCGCTAGTAAATTGGTATAAAGCCATATCACCAGAGATGGAAGCTGTTCCAGATAAGCTGCAAAAAGCCAACCACGGCACATCTCCCTCATCAATAACCAAACTTACGGCATGAGCTAATGCCGGGGTCGAGGGAATAGTTGTAGAATTCACCGGAGTCACACCTACTGTTCCCCAAGAAGTGCCATCAAACTTCCTTACTGTAGGAGCCAGGCCTGATGCTTCTACAAAGGCGATATAGGGTTTGTTGTCTGAATCGAATGCCAACGAACTTCGAGGTGTTGAACTGTGTTGGTCACGCCATTAGTTACTGAACCAGTCGAAACATAGAGGTTGTCACTTACCCCATTCAGCGGTTCCCAAATTTGGCTGGTAAAGTTATATTTTTTTACCGCTAATTTATTTCCGTTTGCAGCATCAACATAGGTAACGAGAATATTACTAGTCTTATCGATATATATTCTTGTATAAGTAAGATTGGAACCTATACCGTCCCCTACTTGTTCCCAAACACCCGCAGTAGTATTTCTTTTTTTCACCTTAACAACAGGGCTAGTGCCTTCTCTGAAAACTACATAAGGAACTTCATTCAAAATAGTGATGGAAGTATATGAAGAGGCATCAGAAGATATTTGGTTTTCATTACCCACAATTTTCCATTCTTGGGCAAAGGAGGTTTGTGCGGTTAAAAGGCCGAAAACTGTAAAAAAAGTAAGTTTTAAAAGCTTCTTCTGAAAAAGAAACGATGTAAACTCAAAAAGTAGAAGTTTTTTCATGTGACAATTAACAGTTTAAAATTAAAATAGTAATGAGATAAATACTAAATTTTAGTACAGTTATAAATAATAAAACCTAACATAAATTCAATAAACATATTTAAAAAAATTATAAAATTATTTAATTTCAAATTTATTTGTTTGCTTTTTCAATAGTATCCTGTGGTTTCCTGTTAATTTCCAATCAGTTATGTTTTTATTTCAAAATTTATTTTTGTAAGCGGGCAATTAACTAAAAAACAAATACTTATTATTTTAACTTAATTTTATAGATTTTTAATAATTTATTAGCAAAAAAAATATGTTATATATTTAAAAAAAAACAATCAGCAAATAATTTAATTTTATTAATTGGTCTTTAAATCAATTATAAATTTATCGAACTGTTTAACCAATGAAAATACTGTTATTATATCCAAAATTCCTGTTTCAAAACCTTCAAAAATTTTAAAATAATTTCTTATTATTAAGAACTGATCATAAGAACTTTCGCTTAAAGACTTGGAAGTATAAAAAAAGCGCTGTAGTAAAAACTACAGCGCTTAATAAATATAATAATTAAATAATAATTAAATAATAATTAAATAATAATTATTATTATAATGGATCCTTTAGACTAATAACCAGGATTTTGCATTGCTTGTTTTTCAGTAGCCGTCAATGGTTTTCCACTTGCAAATACTCCATCTAGAAACGTTTGAGGAATAGGACGCAGGTTATGAAAATCTTGAACATTTGGAGCTGCTTCAATATTGTAAGCTTTTGCTCTAGCTACCAAAGTTTTAGTTCTACTTAAGTCCTCCCAACGGTGAAACTCTCCACAAAGTTCTCTGGTACGCTCATTCAATATTAGGCAAAGCATTCGGTCGTAATCACTAGAGTATCCTAGTTTTGCAATTACAGCCAGATCTGATGCAGGTAAGGCACTAATGCTAGCGATTGTTAAGTTAGTTGCCGTAGTTGTAGGTGCAATGTTATTCGATTCGTAATACGAATTTTCTGGAATAAAAGAAATTGGAATTCCTGCTTGTCCTGTAACTGTCCATGCAGCTGAACCATCAGTATAAGCAGCACGATTTTCTCCCCCTTTGTAAATAGCACGTGTACGAACTGTGTTAATGTAAGTTAACGCATCTGCAAAAGCAGCAGTTCCTAATTTAGCCAAACGTACTTTAGCTTCAGCAGCCATCAAATAGGTTTCTGCCGAACGCGCTAATATTATATCACGAGATCCTTTAATATTCGATAAATCTATCCTATTTCCATCCATAAATTTGCTCAAAGATGGAAATCTTACATCTGCCATTAAGCCCTTTTTGTCTGCTGCATAAGCTACATAAACACTTGGAATTGTTTTTCCAGTTTTTGAATACAGTATTGCTGGATTGTTATTATTTACAGTTGTTGCAAAACGAGTGTCCGTAGCTTTATTGATAACGTACATAATACCTAAATCACCATTTACATAATAAGACCCTGATTTATTATTGACGATACTTTTTGTCTGAAAACTTTTCCAAAAGCGCGAATCGTTTACCTGGTCAAATACATCATAAACAAAATAAGTAGGTGCCAAACGGCTAAATGGTCTTCCGCCTGCCAAATTACGCTTCATTTGAGGTAATTGGTCATAAGTAGAAAGAAAATAAAGATGTTGTTGATTTCCTCCCGTAGTCAACTGGCTGGCATTAAACTGAGCCGATAATATTAATTCTGGCAGTTTTTCATTTGCATCATCTGTTTTGGTATAGTTCCATAAATCGCCATAGTTTGATGCCAATGGATGGCGAGAAATAACTTCGTCTGATAAACTAACTACTTTTTGTAAATCAGCTGTTTTTGTAGCAGAATTCCAAGTGTCATTAATTTCGCTGGCACGAGTTAAATAGGCTTTTGCTAAATAATGGGCAGCGGCATCTTTAGTGATTTTAGCTGGAAACCCTGTATTACTTAATAAGCTATACGCTTGTGTAAAATCAGCTATTACTTGTTTCAAGACTTCTTCTGAAGTCGCTCTTGTAAATTCTAATTCTACAGTGGTACTAACATTTAATTTTAATGGTACGCCACCAAACTGTCTTACGAGTTTTAAATAGTTATAAGCTCTCAAAAAATACCCTTCCCCTAAGGCTGTTTTTTTGATAGCATCACTAGTGGAAGTAATTGCAGTAGCAGATTCAATTAATTGATTCGCATTTCCTATTCCAATATACAAATTGTCCCAATTAGTGTTAGCCGCAACAGTATTAGCATTAGATACTGTTACAAAAGACTTAAAACCACTTGAATAAGAGTTCCATATGTGATTTGATGGGTCTCCACCAGCATGAAATTCGTCGGTACCTGATTCTGTAGCTGTAAGAGGTATTTCTCTGTTCATATCTAAAGCAAATACTTGGTAATACGTTCCAACGACCAAAGCTTGAATTCCTTCTTCGGTTTTATAATACTCTTTGCTATATGCTGTATTTAATTCTTCATCCAGGAAATCTTGATTACACGAGGTACTAAGAACCAATGTAGCTACCAGCATCAAACTGATATATAGTTTTTGATAATTTTTCATAATTTATTTATTTTTAAAATTTAATTTTAGAATTGTACATTTAACCCTAAAGTAAACCCTCTGTTAGAAGCTGTTGTTTGTGTATCCAAATCAGTCCATTTAACCTTAGAGAAAATCATTCCTGGATTAGCTGCCTGAATATAAAATCTCATTTTAGAGACTCCAATTTGTTCTGCCAATTCTTCTGAGAAGTTGTATCCTAAAGAGATGTTTCGTATTTTTAAGAACGAACCACTACGGTATCCTAAAGTATTAAAATAGGAATCTCCAGTACCTGCTGAAAAGATTGGTTTTTGGTATTCTGCATTGGTATTATTGTCAGTATAATAGTCAATCGCTCTTTGGCTTCCTTTTGCACCTTCGTTTTCTCCCCCAGTATTATAGGTGTGTCCCATACGACCATATACAAAGAAGGACAATTCGATATTCTTATAATTAAAAGTATTCGTTAATCCTGTTATGAATTTTGGATCCGCAGAACCTATTATCACACGGTCATTATTAGCATCAATCTTATAGTCACCGTTTTGATCAACTGGTCTGGCATTTCCAAATGAAAAAACAGGAGTCGCTGAAAACGCATTGAATTTGGCCATTTCTGCAGCATCTTCTGGTTTCCAAATTCCGTTTGATGCGAAACCGTAAATCACATTTTGCGATTGTCCAATAAACAAGTTGTTGTTAATATCATCAAATTTACCATTCTGTAATTCAACAATTCGATTTTGTTGCCATGATGCACTTAAACTAGAACTCCATTCAAAATCTTTTGTTTTAACATTCACAGTATTTAAAGTAAGTTCTACTCCCTCTCCTTCTGTTGCTCCTACATTTTCAAAAGTGCTAAAAAACCCTGTAGCTGTAGGGATACTTCTTAATAATAATAAATCCGTGGTTTTACTAGTATAATATTCTAAAGCACCCGATATTCTACTATTAAACATAGAGAAATCAATACCATAGTTATACTGTGCCGTTTTTTCCCAACTTAAAGCTGTATTACCTAACGTTGCGTTGTTTACTAACCCTGATCCTGTTGGATAAACTATTCCTGCTAATGGAGGTTGTGTAGCGTAAGCACCTACAGCGGCATTTCCAGTGATACCAAAACCTGCTCTTAATTTTAATTGGTCAATCCAAGATACATTTTGCAAAAATTCCTCTTTATCCAAACGCCATGCTACAGAAGTACTAGGAAAAAATGCCCATTTATTTCCTGGTGCCAGCTGTGAAGCTGCATCATAACGGCCAGATGCAGTAAGTAAATACTTGTCAGCATAGCCATAGTTCACTCTTCCCATGTAAGATAATAAGCCTGTTTCTGTTATATTAGAAGAGTAGCTGTTAAGTACAACATTTGAAGGCGTTAAAGCATTCCATTTGTTTTTAACATTTTTTATATCATTTGCTGACATGGCACTTTCTTCATTTGAGTATTCCGTTTGACTCTGTAATAATGTCAAACCAAAATTATGATTCCCCAAAGTTTTATTGTAAAAAAGTAAATGGTCTAACGTATACGATATAGTTTGGTTTTTTGCTAATGCAGCAAAACTTGTACCCGAACGAATGGAAGATTTTCCATCTAAAAATACTCCATTACGGTACGAAGTAATATCTGGACCAAAATTGACTCTGTATTTTAAACCGTCAAGGACTGGAGAAAAAGTACCAAAATCTAACTGTGCATAAAAACTACCAAAAGCGCGTAATGTTACCCGTTGATCTTGAGAGTATTTATCTTCGTCAACTACAGTTCTAATAGTAGAGTCACCTCCCGGGTTGTCAATTCTTACTCCATTGCTGTCATAAGGTAAAGTGTACGGAAGATTTGCACGAGCTGTTTGATAGATACCGCCAGAACTTGCAACTGCAGATCTACCCACGTTAGATTGTCCGTATTCATTTAAGCCATAACTAGTATTAAGGCTTGCGCCCATAGAGAACCATTTTGTAGGGGTAACATCTACATTCGCAATACCAGTATAGCGCTTGTAAGATTGTCCTTTTAGTGTTCCGGTATTATCCATATATCCAAAAGAGCCATACCCTTTTAATTTATCAGCACCGCCACTAACACTTATGGTGTGTTGCTGTGTAATCCCAGTACGAGTAACAAACTTAGTCCAATCTGTTGTGCTCACTTTAGAACCATCCCAGGTTCCTGTAGCCCATCCTTTTTGGATATTTGCCCATGCCGCAGGATCAGCAGATTCCAAGAAAATTAATTTATCATTCGCAATATTTGGAGCATCTCCTTTTGGAAAAGCAGTTGGATTTGAGTAATGTCTTCCCCAGCGACGAAAATCAATATATTCTGATGAATTCATCATTCTTGCATTCTCATGAATCGTTTCTGTAGTAACGGCAGTATCGTAATTTAAAGTGAATTTTCCGTTTTTACCTTTTTTAGTGGTCACAATGATTACACCATTAGCACCACGAGAACCATAAATAGCAGTAGCAGAAGCGTCTTTTAACACATCTATCGACTCAATATCACTAGGGTTTAAAAAATCGATACCTCCTGAGTTTAAAGGAATTCCATCAACTACATAAAGCGGTGAATTTGAAGCAGAAATAGAACGCACTCCACGAATATTTATGTTCCCTACTGTACCAGGGCGTTCATTAGAAGATATATCAACCCCAGCAGCTTTTCCTTGCATGGCTTGCACCGCATTTTGTACAGGTCTAGAGGCAATTTCTTCAGCACCTACACTTACAATAGATCCGGTAAGATCTTTTTTCTTTTTTACACCGTAACCTACAACAACAACTTCATCTAAAGTTGCGCTTTCAGATTCTAATGTAATATTATAGGAGCTTGAAGCACCTACTTTTTGTTCTTTTTCTTTAAAACCTATATAAGAAAAAACTAACGTAGCTCCCTCTGGAACTGCAATGCTATATTTACCATCAAGATCTGTACTTACTCCTTTTTGGGTTCCTTTTATAAGGACGTTTACTCCTGGTATAGGGAATTTTGAGGCGTCGCTTATTACCCCCGTAATTGTTTTTCCTTGAGCATAACCAGATGTGTACAACAATACACATATGATGGTACTCATCAAAATTTTAAGTTTGTTTTTCATGTAATAGTATTTAGTTTAGTTAATATTCAAATAATTGGTTTTGGCAAAATAGCTGGTAATCTTTTCTTCGTTAATTTGTTCCTATTTCTTTATAGGTATTCATAAAAAAACTGCTTACTTAGTTTTAATTTTCTATGTCAAAGCTATTTCATCGCAAATACATTTATAGACCTATTTTAAATAAATGTAATCGATTACACAAAATTATGTAATAATATTCAATTCACCAAAGTAAATTCAATTAAATTATTATAAATACAAAAAAAGTAATAAAAAAAAACACTTATAATAAAATGCTGAAGCCTTTAATAACATTAATTAAATTGGGCAATTGTTATAAATACATGTTTAGCCTATCGAAAAGATTAATTTTGTTTTTTACAAATATTAAATTAGTTAATTATTCTAAATTATTTATACTGTACTCTATACTTATCTTGCTATCCTACTAATTTTCAGTATTTTATGTTTTTTTTATAAAATTGATTTTTATTTTAATGTAACCGATTGCAGTTCAATATTTTGAGTTTTTTTCTTAAATTTTCGTATTTAAAATAATTTATTATTTGCAAAAATGACCACTGTATAATTTTTAATATTTTTATAAAAAATTTCTACTTATATAATCAAAAATTAGTTGTTAGGAAGTAGAGAAAAGCTAAAATTAAAATTCAATTGGTAGTAAGAGTTATAAAAAAGTAAAATTGAATGGATTTGTTTTGATTAAACTGAATTGACGACTCTATATTCGAAAACACAGGATGCAACAGGATAGCATTTCTAAAGAGAGATTATATTTTTACTTTATTTTTTTTATTTAAATAGCAAATGAAAACCATTAAAATAGTGTTTGGCTATTGTGATGGTATTTTGTTTTTCCTGTAAAGAAGATAACATGTTTTCCACAAAATTAGTGAATATGAAAAATCACAATTATAAATTTAGAACCTTCCATTTTTCTCCTGACGAAAAAGTAATTATTTTTAGGGCTATTTTTGAAGGAAATCCCCAAGTCTACGCCTTAGCAATTGATAAAATTAAACAATAAAATATGTCGATGAAATTTAAACAATATTACATCCTTATCGCATTAGGGATTCTTTTTTCGCAGGAGTCTTCTGCTCAAACAACTGCAGTTTCGCCGTGGCCCAAAATAACAAATACCAATCAGCCATGGGCACGTTGGTGGTGGATGGGAAGCGCCATTGACAAGCCTAATCTTAAAAAAAATCTTATTGATTTACATAAGGCTGGTATTGGTGGTGTAGAAATAACCCCTATTTATGGCGTAAAAGGCGAAGAAGGAAATTTTATAGATTACCTCTCCCCAAAGTGGATGGAAATGCTGGATTATACAATTCACATCGCAGATAGTACTGGCATGCAAGTGGACATGGTTTTAGGAACAGGATGGCCTTATGGAGGTTCTCAAGTAACCTTACCTTATGCCGCCACAAAATTAGTGGTAGAAAAATATAGTGTAAAAAAGGGAGCAAAAATCATTCAGGAAATCAAACCTGACAGTACCAAAGAAAAAGTACCTGCCCAGCTTTTAAATGTAGTGGGTTATGGCGCTGATGGCACTTATATAGACCTGACGGATAAATTGGACGGAACACTTTTAAAATGGAAAGCAAAAAAAACAGATTATACATTGTATGCCATTTTTAGCGGAAAAACGGGGCAGCAGGTAAAACGCGCAGCCCCAGGAGGAAAAGGCTATACTTTAGATCATTATTCAGAAGAAGCACTTAATGCTTATGTGGTTCCTTTTGATAAAGCATTCAAGGGATTTGAAGGAAAAGTTCGTTCCATTTTTAATGATAGTTATGAAGTGTACGACACTGATTTTACGCCTCAATTCCTGAAAGAATTTGAAAGCAGAAGAGGATATGATCTTAAAAAACAACTCCCAAAACTATTGAGCAAAACGGATAATGAAACGGACAACCGAATTAAAAGCGATTATCGCGAGACTCTTTCCAATTTATTATTGAACCGTTTTGACAAACCGTGGACCAATTGGGCGCATACCAAAAAATTTAAAACAAGACTTCAGGCACATGGATCTCCAGGGAATCTAATTGATTTATACGCTTCCGCAGATATCCCAGAATGCGAAACTTTCGGCTCAATGCCATTTGACATTTCGGGCTTAAGAAGAGAAAAACAAGACATCCGCGAAGGCGATGCTGATCCTGTTATGCTCAAATTTTCATCATCGGCAGCACATATTTCAGGGAAACTATTAGTTTCTTCAGAGACATTTACCTGGTTACGGGATCATTTCAAAATAGCATTGTCACAATGTAAACCAGAGGCTGAGGAATTACTTCTCAATGGAATCAATCATATATTTCTTCATGGCTCTACTTATTCTCCAGAGCGAGCAAAATGGCCGGGATGGAAGTTTTATGCTTCTGCAAATTTTAATGCAACCGATCCCACTTGGGCGGATGCTCCTTCCCTATTTTCTTATATTGCCAGTTGTCAGTCGATGCTGCAACAGGGTAAATCGGACAATGAAACCTTATTGTATTGGCCTATTTATGATACTTGGAACAATTACCAAGGGGGAACTTTGTTTTTTCAGTTTAAAATACACTCCCTTTCAGAATGGTTAAAAGGAACTCCCTTTTATAATACTACCCAAAACCTAATGAAAAATGGCTATGGAGTAGATTTTATTTCGGATAATTTTATTTCTCAAGCACAGGTTAAAGATGGGAAAATAGTTTTACCAGGAGGAAATTTTAAATCTTTGATTGTTCCTGCCTGCGATAAAATGCCAATGGCAACTTTAGAAAAATTAATAGCCTTGAAAAAAGCTGGAGGAGCAATTATTTTCCAAGGGCTTCCAAAATCAGTTCCCGGTTATTATGAATATGAAAATCAGAACAAAAAATTAGCCGGCTTACTTGATCAAAACAAAAAAAGTATTCAACCTGTTGTTAACCTATTCCAAGCATTAGGTGAAGCACAAGTATATCCGGAAACACTAGTTAACTCAGGTTTAAAATACATCCGAAGAACCATTGACGGAGAAAAAATATACTATTTGGTTAATCATACTGCTAAAGCAATCGATGGTTTTATTCCGTTACAAATTGGCAACAAGGAAGTGGTACTATTTGATCCGTTAACCAAAGAATATGGCAATGCTATTGTTCAAAAAAAATCAGATGTAACATTGGTTAAGCTTCATCTGGAATCCGGACAATCTTTTATACTTAAAACGGAAGATAAAGCGTCACAGCAAGAATGGAAATATTATCAAAAATCAACCGATGCTATTGCCTTAAAAGGAAATTGGGAACTGTCTTTTGATAAAGGAGGCCCTAAATTACCCTCGAATGCCAAAGTTTCAACTTTAGAATCTTGGACAAAATTAAACCCAGAAGCCGAAGCCTTTTCTGGAACAGCAACCTACACTTTACAATTTGATGCTCCAAATACAATAGCGGACAATTGGAATTTAAATCTTGGAGATGTACGCGAAAGTGCCAAAGTATGGCTGAATGGGTCTTATATTGGTTCTGCTTGGTCAGCACCTTTTACAATTAATCTGGGAAAGCTGAAAAAAGGAAAAAATACATTAACCGTTCAAGTCACCAATCTTGGAGCCAACAGAGTAAGAGCCATGGAACTCAAAGGAGAAGAATGGAAGATTTTTTACGAAATAAATATGGTTGACAAAGATTATAAAAAATTCGATGCCACTAAATGGGATGTTACTCCATCAGGATTATTAGGTCCGGTTACTATTACACCATTAAAACATAATAACTAATTTTAAATTAACGATTCCAAAAAATGAAAAAACTACTTTTATTTTTCGCTATCTCCCTTATATATTCGGGAACTACAATGGCACAACAAACATTCGACAGAAGCCTGGTATTGAAACAAATGCAATTGGCAAATGGCTATTTTATGGACAAATGGCCAGATACCGGTAAAACTATAATTACCAACAAGGAACGTCCCAGCAATATTTGGACTCGCGGGGTGTATTATGAAGGATTAATGGCCTTACATGAAATTTACCCAAAAGAAGCCTATTATAATTATGCCTATTCCTGGTCAGAATTTCATAAATGGGGATTTAATAGTGGGAATACCACCCGAAATGCTGACAATTATTGTGCTGCTCAAACCTATATCGATCTATATAACTTAGAACCGGATGCTAAAAAATTGAAGAATACAAAAGCAACTATTAATATGTTGCTTAATACGCCTCAATTGAACGACTGGTCATGGATTGATGCCATACAAATGGGAATGCCTGTTTTTGCAAAAATGGGCGTACTTGAAAAAGACAATCGTTATTTCGAAAAAATGTATGAAATGTACCTGTTTTCCAGGAATAAGCATGGCGATCATGGTCTTTTTAATCCAAAAGATGGTTTATGGTGGCGTGATGCTGATTTTGATCCACCATATAAAGAACCTAATGGAGAAGATTGCTACTGGAGTCGTGGTAACGGTTGGGTAATTGCGGCTTTGGCCAAAGTGCTGACCATAATTCCAGAAAATGCACCTCACAGAGAACAATATGTAAAAGATTTGAAAGCGATGTCAGAAGCATTAGTTAAAGTTCAACGCACAGATGGTTTTTGGAATGTAAGCTTACATGACCCAACTAATTTTGGCGATAAAGAAACTTCAGGCACGGCACTATTCGTCTATGGAATCGCTTATGGTATTAATAGTGGAATTTTGAAAAAAGAAACCTATTTACCAGTAATTCAAAAAGCTTGGAATGCCTTGACAAAAGAAAGTTTACATGAAAATGGCTTTTTGGGCTTCCTGCAATCTACTGGTAAAGAACCAAAAGACGGACAACCGCTATCTTATGATAAAATTCCTGATTTTGAAGATTATGGATTAGGCTGTTTTTTGTTGGCAGGATCAGAAATTTATAAAATGAAATAATGGATAAATATTCAAAAGCTTTATGTTTTTGGTTGGTATTATTGACTGTTTCGATTTCATTTTCGCAGGAATTTGTTAGAAATAAATACAATTTTAACGCAGATTGGAAATTGAAGCCAGGAGATTTATTAGAGGCAAAAAACATTAATTTTAATGATAAAAATTGGGAATCGCTTACGCTTCCGCATGCTTATAACCAAAAAGAGGCTTTTAAAAAATCTATTGAAGATCTAACTACTGGGATTGTATGGTACCGCAAAAAGTTCAAGCTTGCTCAAGGAATTTTGAATAAAAAGATTTTTTTAGAATTTGAAGGCATTCGTCAAGGTGGTGTAATTTATGTGAATGGAACAAAGGTCGGCATGCATGAAAATGGAGTCATGTCATTTGGTTTAGACATCAGCCAATTCGTAAAGTCGTATCCTTTCCAGAACGTGGTGGCACTTCGTATTGATAACGATTGGAAATACAAAGAGCAAAAAACGGGGTCCACTTTTCAATGGAATAACAACAATTTTAATGCAAACTATGGAGGGATTCCAAAGAATGTTTTTCTGCATATAACCGATAAATTATACCAGACTTTACCGCTGTATTCAGGCTTGGAAACAACAGGAACTTATATCCATGCCACCCAAATTAATATTCCAACAAAATCAGCATTAATAACGGCTGAATCTCAGGTGAAAAATGAATATGCAGTTCCTAAAACTTTTTCATATAAGGTAGAATTATTGGATATGGAAAATAAAAAGGTGGCGGAATTTTCTGGAGAAAAAACAACAATTGCTCCGGGGGAAACAAAATTAATCAAAGCGAGTCAGCACGTACAATCATTGCATTTTTGGAGTTGGGGATACGGCTATTTATATACCGTAAAAACCATCTTGAAAGTGGATGGAAAAGTTATTGATGAAGTACAAACTAAAACTGGATTTCGCAAAACGGAATTTAAAAACGGTGAAGTTGTACTCAACGACCGTGTGATACAAATCAAAGGCTACGCGCAACGAACCAGTAACGAATGGCCTGCAATAGGAATGTCAGTTCCGGCATGGTTAAGTGATTTTAGCAATCAATTAGTCGTGGAAGGAAATGGTAATTTAGTGCGATGGATGCATGTTACACCATGGAAACAAGATGTCGAATCCTGTGATAGAGTTGGGCTAATGCAAGCTATGCCTGCAGGTGATGCCGAAAAAGATGCCAAAGGCGAACAATGGAATCATCGTGTCAACCTGATGCGGGATGCCATCATTTACAATCGCAACAATCCGAGTATTATTTTTTATGAATGTGGGAATGAAGTCATCAGTGAACTCCATATGCAAGAAATGAAAAGTATTCGAAACACCTACGATCCTTATGGTGGAAGAGCCATCGGTTCCCGTGAAATGTTAGACAGCCAAGAAGCGGAATACGGAGGAGAAATGCTCTACATCAATAAAAGCGCCAAAAAACCATTGTGGGCTACAGAATATTCCAGAGACGAAGGGCTACGAAAATATTGGGATGAATATTCCCCTCCATATCATAAAGAAGGCGAAGGGCCGCTGTATCGCGGACAAAATGCTTCTGATTACAATCATAACCAGGACAGACATGCCATTGAAAATATAGTTCGATGGAATGATTATTATAGGGAACGTCCAGGTACCGGTAAAAGAGTAAACTCTGGAGGTGTCAATATTATTTTTTCGGATTCCAATACCCATCATAGAGGCGAATCAAATTACAGAACCAGTGGCGAAGTGGATGCAATGCGCATTCCTAAAGATGGTTTTTTCACACATCAAGTGATATGGGATGGCTGGGTAGATATAGAAAAACACCGAACACATATTTTAGGACATTGGAATTATACCAATGCCACTGCAAAAAAGGAATATGTAGTTTCAACCGGAGACCAAGTGGAACTTTTTGTCAATGGGAAGTCGAAAGGATTTGGAACGCGAAGCAATTCTTTTCTGTTTACCTTCGATACTATTCAATGGGAATCTGGAACTATAAAAGCAGTTAGTTATAATGCTAAAGGAGCAATACTCAGCGAAGCGACAAAAACCACTTCCGGAGCTCCATTTGCAATTAGACTATCTAAACACACCAACCCGAATGGAATGATAGCGGATGGTGCCGATGTTGCCTTGGTGGATGTGGAAGTAGTCGACAAAGACGGTATTCGTTGTCCAACAAACAATGCAATGATTGAATTCTCTGTTACTGGAGAGGCAACATGGCTTGGAGGAATTGCTCAAGGACCGGATAATTATATTCTTTCGAAGAACCTGCCTGTAGAAAACGGAGTAAATAGAATCATGTTACAATCTACGCTGAAATCCGGAGCAATACGGGTTATTGCCAAATCTGAAGGTTTACAATCGTCAGAAATTGTATGGAATGCAACTGCATTTTCAACTGAAAACGGACTTTCGAAACAATTGCCCGGAGCCGATTTGTCATCTAATTTACAAAAAGGACCAACTCCTGAAACGGCTTCTTATGCCATAAAAAGGAATCCTGTTTTTATTTCACATGCCACTGCTTTGTCGAACAATGAAAATGTTTATAAAAGTTTTGATGACAATGAACTTACAGAATGGTCCAATGATGGAAAAATAAGTACGGGTCGAATCATATACACCTTGGCCAAACCTTCGGCACTAAATGAATGTGTGGTTAAATTTACAGGATGGAGAACTAAAAGTTATCCTATTCGGATTTTAGCTGATGGAAAAGAAATCTATAAAGGGGATACTATGCAAAGTTTGGGATATATTACGCTGTCTTTAAAACCCGTTTTAGCACAACAAATAACTATTGAATTAACAGCAATCAATTCGGAAAAAGATGCTTTTGACAAAATTATTGAAGTCGAGGCAAATAAAGAATTAGATTTATTCAAAGATAAAACAGCAGCTGATGCTAAAGGGCAGTTGCGTATAGTTGAAATAGAATTTTATGAAAAACAAGATGAATAAAAACAGTAAAGTATTATTTTTGGAATTGGTATTATTTTTCGGATTAACAACTACCATTTTTTCACAAAACAAAGAAATAAAATTATGGAACCAGATTCCCGGAGCAATAAATAATGAAGCCTATAAGCAAGAACCCAGATTAGATTCCCAAGGAAAAATAACGGGAATTAGAAAAGTGACGGAGCCTACTTTGAAAGTTTTTTTGGCGGATAACAATAATTCCAAAAATACAGCGGTAATTATTTGTCCTGGTGGTGGCTATGCGCTGTTGTCTCATGAAAAAGAAGGCGATAAAGTAGCGGAATGGTTTCAATCTATCGGGGTTTCTGCCTTTGTTCTTAAATACAGATTGCCAAGTGATGTCATTATGAAAGACAAAACCATTGGCCCTTTGCAAGATGCACAAGAAGCCGTAAGAGTATTGCGCCGCAATGCCGATACCTGGCATTTAGATGCCAGTAAAATAGGGATTATGGGATTTTCAGCGGGAGGACATTTGGCCGCTACCCTATCCACACATTATGCTGACAATGTATATGATTCGAAAGACAACATAAGTGCTCGCCCGGATTTTTCAATTTTGATATATCCCGTGATTTCTATGGAAAACGGAATTACTCATAATGGATCTAAAGAGAGTCTTTTGGGTAAAAATACAAGCAGCGAATTGGTTGCAAAATATTCCAATGAAAAACACGTTGATTCCAATACACCCAAAGCGTTTTTAGCACATGCCACAGACGATAAGGCGGTTCCTGTTGAGAATAGCATCAATTATTATATGGCTTTAAAACAAAACAAAGTACCCACTGAAATGCATCTGTATGAAAATGGCGGACATGGTTTTGGTTTAGGGACTACAGGGACTAATAAAGATTGGCCAAAAGCTTGTGAAAAATGGCTGGCTTCCAACGGATTGATTCCAAAAGCAGATGGCTATGTTTTTTCTTATTTTAAAGGAAATGGCGAGGATGGTTTGCATTTAGCTTATAGTGAAGATGGGTATAAATGGAATACTTTAAAAAATGACACTTCCTTTTTGACTCCTGAAGTGGGGAAAGATAAATTAATGAGAGATCCTTGTATTATAAAAGGAGGAGATGGATTGTATCACATGGTCTGGACGGTAAGTTGGACGGATAAGGGAATAGGCTATGCTTGGTCAAAAGATCTAATTCATTGGTCTAAACAAGAATTTATTCCTGTTATGGCCCATGAAAAAAATGCGCGTAATACTTGGGCACCAGAAATCACTTTTGACGAAAAAACGAATAAATACATGATCTATTGGGCTTCGACCATTGAAGGAAAATTTATGGAAACCCAATTAGAGGAGGAAAAAGGATACAATCATAGAATTTATTATACCACTACAAAAGATTTTAAAAAATTCACCCGTACTAAACTTCTTTATGAGCCTGGGTTTAATGTTATTGATGCCACTATTTTAAAACAAGATAAGGGCTTTGTTATGTATCTAAAGGATGAAACCCGAAAACCAATACAGAAAAACATAAAAATAGCTTACAGCAAGCGTTTAACGGGACCCTACACTAAAGGTGGTAATTCTATTACAGGGAATTATTGGGCTGAAGGACCTACCGCTGTCAAAATAGACGGAAATTGGGTCGTTTACTTTGATAAATATACCCAGAAAAAATATGGTGCTGTAAAAGAAACGGCAAATGGCTGGGAGGATATTTCCGAAAAGATCAGTTTTCCCTTAGGAACTCGTCATGGCACTGTTTTAAAGGTTCAGGAAGCTGAGCTTACTCAATTAAAAAAACAATAATTTCTTATTAAGCCCTATTTATTAGGGCTTTTTAATGCCTTTTATTTTTTAAAAAAAAACTTATCCTTGCTTAGCAGAGTATGGGTAACATGATTATGAAAAACCTTTAAGAGATATAATCCCACTTTTTTTAATCCAAATGGTAAAACTTTTTAACCAAATAATTCAGAACAAAATAAAGTAAAGTAGCCACCACGGCTAAGGAAAATAAAAAGCTAACTAGATTCACAACAATATTAGGAATAAACTTCAATCTGGAATGTGTAAAATACGGTTCCCGATGCAGTCTTTCGTGAATGTGTTTTTTAGCTATTTTGATTTTCTTTTTGATAATTCAATGTTTTTAAAGACAACGTTATGTATTATTAGCCCAGAATGTGGTTTGCAATTTTAATACTCTAAATTACGTAATAATATTAATATAAAGCGGTTATGAAATAGAAAAAGAGAATTCCCGTATGGAAATCCTCTTTTGGGTTGCGATTGCAATTTAAAAAAATAGTTCCTTTAGATTTCCTCTATTTTTAAACAAACTATTAATCTCTGAAGCAGCTGTTTATATTTCTTTAAGATTCCCTTTATTTTTCAAGAAGATAACTTCTATAATTTTACTGGTCATTCCAGTATCTATTTTAAGCTGTTTTGATAAAACTTCAATTACGTTTTTTTCTTCTTCCCCTAATAGGCCATCCGAAAGTAAGATTTCCAAAGCAAGGGCAAATACCGTTTCTTTATCTGCTTCATTAATTAGTTCACAACAAGCCGCAATGTATTTTAATTGGCCAAGTTCTGTTTTTAAATGATACGATTTTGCATAAAGATGTGCAATACCAATTCCAGCAAACTTCTCTTTAGAATATAACAATTTAGATAATGATGCTGTTTCGGAATCCTTAATTAGATTGTCCGCGGAAATACAAGAATATAAAATTCCAACCCAAGCTTCCAGTTCAGAGGTTACAGGATTTAAGGCAGCATTATTATTTTCTTCAACTTTATTAGATAAACTCATATTTGTTTTTTTGCTAAAGTTACTGCGAACCTTATCAGACATTGCTCTCCTTTAGGAATAAATTACCATTTGATTGTTAGGGAAACTGTAATTAGAAGAAGAACTTTAAATTAAAACTAATATCAAAATCGGGTGCAGCTGATTTTATCAGTAATAAATTTATAATTAATTTATTATTCAAGAATTTCTTCCTTCGTAATCTTGTCTTCAACAAACCAGGAGGAAGCATAAGCTGTAAATGTTCCAAAAAGTCCAACTCCAGCAGTCATTAAAATCACAGCAATTAGCCGACCTTCAGTAGTTACAGGATATTTATCACCATAACCAACTGTTGTAATTGTGACGTAAGCCCACCAAATTGCATCTTCTGCGCTTTTAATATTTCCTTCTTTTGTATTTTCTACTTGCAAAATTGCAATTGCAGAAAATATGATTAATAAAATTGCGAATATAGAAACTGATGTAAACGCACCTTTTGCTTTATTTTTGAAAACGTGATTTAGTAATTGTTTTGAAGAACGAAACGCTCTAATAATTCGTAAGAGTCTAATCAAACGCAATAACCTACCCGCTCTAAAATAATTTACAACTGGAATACTTGAAATTAAGTCAATCCAACCCCAACGCATAAATATTAATTTATTCTTGGCTTTAAAAAATCTAACTGTAAAATCTATAAAGAATATCAGGCAAATTGTTTTATCAATAAAATCGAGAAGTTTTGCTGTTTCAGTTGGTAATACAAAAACGGTTTCTACTAATAAAGCACCTAAAACATAAATCGTTAATACTAAAATTATAATATTAAAATACCCTAATTTTTCATCAATTCTACTTGTTTTTACATTTTCCATATTCAATTATGAATTCTATATTTTAAATTTATATTATTTTGTATTCTACTAAAGTCCCTAAAGCTTTTATAAGGTTTGGAAATTAATAAGATTTATCCTTTGATCACTAAACATCCCAAATATTGACCCATTTTTAAATTAATCCAATTGCCTAAATCCTTTGTAGTAGCTATTATGGATTATATTTAATTCCTGATTTCATGAAACCTTATCAATTAAAATCGCACAGTTTAAAACAAAATTATCATCTACCTCTATTAATGTATTAATTTCAGAAACGTCACCCTCGTCATAGAAATTTTCTCCTCGCAATTTTATTCTAAATGGGAGTGTTTCGGATTTTGATACTAAAGCATCATAACTCCTTCCTTCCCCATGTTTTAAAACATTAATGGCACATATAAATTCATCAAAACTATCGTGGAGTTCTAAGTTTTGTTTTTCTTTAAGCACATTTTTAGCACCTTCAAATCCGTTCCTACAAGATAATTGGTCTTGTAATCCTGCATCGAACATCGAGATCATTCCAATCGCAAATATTGCCTTTTGAAGTTGAATCATTTGAAGATTTTTCACATGATTTGTTGATCCACTTGTTTGGAGTGCTTCAATGATTTTCGAATTAGTCTTTTCTAATGCACTTAATGTAAATGATGTGCTTCGGTATATTAAGTCTTCAAATCTGTGCATATTCTTGTTGCGGTTTTGGTTTAATAACCTATGAACGTTTCGCGGATTCGTTTAAAATTCTTCTTCTATTATTTCTCTATTTACCATTGCTCCTGCTACTCCGCCCATTGCAATTGCATATGATACGGAACGCATTAAACTTGTATTGTCTCCACAGGCAAATATTCCGTGTTCGGTTGTTTTTTGAAAAAAGTCAATATTTATATAATTTTGTTCTGTTAATTCGCAACCTAATTGTTTTGGTATTTCACATTGTTGTTCAAATTGCAGTCTAGTGTACAAAGCATTTATTTTTTCAATCGTTTTATCTTCAAAAACAACGCTTTCAATTTGTCCATTTTTGTGTTCTAGATGGTTTATTACGCTTTCGATTATTTTTATGTTATGGTTTTGCAATTTTAGAATTTGCTCTTTTGTCAATGTTGATTTTCCATTTGTAAAAATAGTTAAATCTTTTGTCCAATTATTTATTAATTTGCCGATTTCAAATGCCATATCACCGTTTGCAAAAATTCCTGTCTTGTCGTTTTTATATTCATAGCCGTGGCAATATGGGCAGTGAATAACCGAAATTCCCCAACATTCTGCAAACCCTTTGATATTTGGCATAATGTCTTTTACACCTGTTGCAAAAATTAATTTCTTTGCATAAAATTTATCGTTTGTTTGAGTTGTTATTTCAAAGCCGTTTTTGGATTTTATTCCGCTTGTTGCAATTCCACTATAAAACTTTACACTATTGTATTTTTCAACTTGCTGTTTGGCAAGAGTTGATATTTCTTTCGGTGTTTTTCCGTCTTGAGTTAAAAAATTGTGCGAATGTGGTGTCTGTATGTTACAAGGTTTTCCACTATCTATTATTAACACGTTTCGTAATGCCCTTCCCATTGCCATTCCTGCTGAAAGTCCTGCATAACTTCCGCCAACAACTATTACATCAAATATTTTACTTTCTTTCATTTCATTAAACTTTGTAAATGCGGTTAATGGTAAAGGTAATACCAATGCAGTTAATATACCAGCCATAAAATGGCTCCAATCTATCCAATTTAGGTTGGCTTTGTGCCATAAAACAGCTTCTTATACTTTGATTAGTTTATACATAATTAACTAGAAATCATCTTATTTCAACAAATCTAAACCTCAACTTATTCATTACTTTACGGTTTACCGTAAACCAACTGTTTTATAAAAAAACCGTCTAATTCCCATGAACAAGACGGTTTCTTTATATGTTTTAATCGTGTAGCCTAATCCACAATTTTATAAAAGAACATTTGTGGAGTGCCTTCTACACCGGCATCCATCATCAGCTTTTTCTTTGCTTCGGATGTCATGCTTGCTTTGGCTTTTTTCATATCAGTAATAGCAAATACCAGTGTCACCATATTCGGATCGTCTATACTGCGGGCCATTCCTCTATCAATGAGTCCTTCTTCCATTCGTGTAGTTAATCCTTCGGCATCGTATACTTTGAGCCACGCATCAAAATCTTTTACACGATGAGCCACCATTAATCGATCTTTCTGGTCAATTTTGGAGGAATCATTCCGTATTACATCATAATAAGAGAATTCAGGCTTACCGGTTACTCCTGCATTTTTCATCGCCTCTTTAAGATTTGGAAGCATGCTGAAATCTTTTGCCTTTTGTACATCGCTAAATTTATTTATTACCACAATCATATTCGAATCATCAATTCCTCTGCCTATCATATAATGCGAAATGCCATACGCTTTTCTCACCGAATCGTGCGCATCATATCCTTTTCTCCATTTTTCATAATCAGCCACTTTATGCTTAATCACTATTACTTTAAAAGGTTCAAAGACAGCAACAGCGGAAGTGGTATCCATAGCCTTAGCTTCTTCAGGCTCTGTTTTCTCAGTTTTATTATTTTTACAAGATAAAAATGCAACGGTAAAAATTACTATCAAAACTGGTTTTAAAAATTTTTTAATGTTTCTCATACTATTATTTTTTTTAAGTTATTTTTATTACGTAAATATAATAATAAATACTGATAATGAGATTGTTACAATTTATTTTGATTCAAAATTATCTCCCGTTTACTTGTATAATTCACTGAATTCATTAAATACCAATTTTACAGAAGCACAATATCATTATATTCGCCAAATAATTAGGACATTAATAATCAATATCTCGTTTGTTTAAAGCGGATTAAGGTTTTTTTTATTAATTTTAAGAATGAATATTTGGGATTAATAAAATAATATCAAAATTTATAAAATGAAAAAAATAATACAATTGTTATTTTTGATAGTACCTTTTTTATGTAACGCTCAAGAATACATAGATCTATTTTCTGTGAACTATGGGAAATCGCAAAAAACTACTTTTGAAAATTCATCAATTAACACGACCATATCCACATTTCAAACTAATCTTACTCTACCTGTTGTTTTAGATGAAAAATACACGGTTATCACTGGGGTAAATTTCAGCAGCTACAACTTACAATTATTTCCTGATTCCAATAACAATCATCTATATTCGACAAATTTAAGAGCTGGTATAAGAATTAGCCATTCTGAACACTGGAGTAGCATCTATCTATTTCTTCCAAAAGCCGCCTCTGATTATATCCATCTGAGCGCTGAAGACATTTACTTAGGAGGATTAGCTTTATTAAAATATAAAAGAGACGAAAACTTTGGTTATAGTTTTGGACTTTATGGCAGTACTGAAGCTTATGGTATATCGATGGTGCCAATTATTGGTCTCTATTATCACAGTCCGGATAAACGTTTCGAGATGAATTTCTTTATGCCAAATGATGCTGATATTAATTATAGTTTGACTGATAAAACAAGAATAGGTGTTGATTTTTTGGGTCATGGAAACAGTTACAAAGTGACAACCGATAATATCCGTTCCAATTATGTCGAAAATAATTCGATAGATTTTTCTTCTTACGTACAACGAAGCGTGCTCGACAAAAAAATACTCTTGCGCCTAAAAATGGGATATTCTTTAAACCAATTTAGAGTATATCCAATCGACCAAAAACTTGATTTACAAATTCTAGCGTTAAAATTTGGTGATAACCGTACCCGATTATTCGAAGACAAATCAAATACCTTCGTTTTTAAAATGGAAGCCATTTATCGTTTTGATCTAAGTAAGGTTAAAAAATAACCTATTTTTTAACCTTTTTTTCAACACTTTTCACCGATTCTAATTCATAAAAAAACCGTCTCGTAATTATAAAGGAGACCGTTTTTCCTAATAGATTTCCTAATACTTAATAATAATTTGGACAACCGAAACATTTCACTTCCAAATCAAATTGATAGGTTACGGAGAGTTCATATATTCCACCTGTTTTACCTATTTTAGAAGTACTAAAATCATGGGAATAACCAAATTTAAAATGTTCGTATTGCAATCCTCCAAAGGCGTTTACCGAAGTCAAGAAATGACTGTTATCCGTTTTCTTACCTGGATTCGTAGCCCCGCTAACTCCGAAGAAAAACTTTTTAAAAACAAGTCCAGTTCCCAAATCAAATCGGCTGTATTCTCCTTGATGCATATAATTCGACGTTAAAAGCATTTTGGTTTCATAAGGAAAATAGGTAATGTCAATATAATCTCCCAGTAAGAATTCATATCCTGCGTTGGCAGAGAAAAACATCCCTAACGGTACATTTCCGGTGTTTGAAAATGAGATATTAGGTTTATTAATGTGTTTTAGAGAAAGTCCAAACCATGCTTCTTCATTGTTAAAAAGCATTCCTGCCGAAAAATCAAAGAAAGTTACTTTTTCATTTAATAAAAGTGGATCTACACTTGATGTGTTTATGGTTCCTTGTCCAATATTGATTTGGTCTTCTAAAATAATATTCTGGAAACCATAGGATTTGTTCCCAAAACCCATTTCGACTGCAGGTCTAAAAAACCAATCGTCATTTAATTGGACTCGATACGCATAATTAAAATTAACCTGAGTGAAATTATAATTCGTGAATTTTTCTCTGTGATTCAAAACATTTACCCCTATTCCGCTGTTGGCCTTTTCTAACCACGTATTGATAAACCCAAAATCAGTATCCACTCTAAAATCCAAATCAGGCCATTGGGTTCTGTGTACTATTCCAGCGTTTGTAGTTTCCAGGAATCCAGTAAATCCAGGATTCAACGTTTCGGGAACCATGAAATACTGTGTAAAAATAGGATCTTGCGCCTTAACCGTTAAAGAAAAAGCAAACAAAATTATAAAAGTTGCTATTTTTATTTTCATTATACTCTTCTTATTTGATTAGTGCAAAAGGACCGTTTTCATTTATTATTTTTCCATAAAAAGTCGTTCCCTTTACTTTGTAATAATAATTCCCATTTTCGGATTCTCTTTCTTTTATTTTCCCATCCCATCCTTGTAATGTCTCTCCTTTTTCAGAATATATTAATTCTCCCCAAGTATCATAAACATCGAGTTGAAGTGATTTTAATCCAACAAAAACCGGTTTAAAAGTTTCATTAATTCCATCTCCATTGGGAGTAAACCCATTTGGATTTACCATTTTATATCCTTTATCAATAAACAATGTTACAATATGAGTATAAATACATCCAAAAGGATAGGTAACTGTTTGCGTCACTACATAACTTCCTTCTTTGACGAAAATATGAGTTGGATTTTCTTCACTGGAAACACTTCCGTCCCCAAAATCCCATGCAGTGCTACTATAGTCTCCCGTAGCGGTATTCGTGAATTGTATGGGATCACTAATTGAAAAAGCACCAAATGTAGCATACGAATACGAACTGGTTGTAAAGGAAGGCGTACCCAATCTTGGAATGGCCACATTGAAAGTATAATTTGAAATACAACCTAAATTATCCGTAACACCAAGAATAACTGTTCCGTTTTGATTGGTATTCATCATTTCGTTATTAACTCCGCTTACCGTTCCACTGGACCAAGTCAGTTGATACGGAGGGACTCCACCCGAAACTTGTGCCACAAAAGTTTGTTTGACAGATTTAGTTTCACAATTAAAATCAGTTTTTGTTTCCACTCCAATTACTGTTGGTGGTTGTCTGTTGATAACATTCTGGATTAATTTTGTACAACCTCTGGCATCAGTAACTGACACCGAATAATTTCCAGCCGGAATAGCAGTTAAATCCTCCGTTAACGCACCGTTTGACCATGCGTATGTAAATGGCGGCGTTCCACCGGCAACCAGCAGATTGATAGCACCACTATTGGCATCATCACAATCGAAAGCATGAGTTACATTGGCCGAAAGCACTAATTTTTGAGGTTCCAATAGTATAAAAGTTCTGGTTATAGTACAGGGTTTACTGTCGGTTATGGTTACAGTATAAGAACCCGCGCCTAGATTATTTCTAGTCAAACCAGCCGTACTTCCATCACTCCATACCAGTTTTAGTGGAGTAATCCCTCCTACTAAATTTAAATTTATACTACCATCATTCATTCCAAAACAAGAGATGTTTTTAACCACTGGATTAATAGTAAATATAGGGGCTTCGGGTATGTTTACATTAAGTGTTTTTACACAATCATTAGCATCTGTCACTGTAATCAGATAATCCCCAGCCGACAGATTGTCTTGAAATAATCCCGTTGCTAAAGTACTCCATACAATTTTATAAGGTGCAGTTCCACCGGAAACAACTAAGCTAATTGATGCATTATTATCGCCGTAACAATTGTTTGCTGTAGTGGTTGCCTTTATTATAATTTCTGAAGATTGTGTTACAAGAACCGATAGCTTTTTGGTACAGCCTGAATTATCCGTTACAGTTAAGTCGTACGTCCCAGCAAAAATAGCACTAAGATTTTTATTGGAACTTGTAAATCCGTTTGGTCCAGTCCAAACATAATTATAATCAAAAACGCCAGGGGAAATCTGGATTGGTGTTCCTCCCACTACATTAATATCGATAGCTCCAGTTGCAGTTCCAAAACATAAAACATTAGTCTGACTTCTTAAATTTAAAACTAAAACAGGCGGCTCAGTAATTGTGAAAGTAGCTGTTACTGGCCCACAATTATTAGTATCAGAAACCGAAACAGTATAAACACCCGGACTTAAATTTGATAAATCTTCAGTGTTTGCAAATGGTAAATTATCTTTAGTCCAAGTGTACTTATAATTTAGAGTACCTCCAGTTATTGTAATTGCTATCGCTCCATTGGCATTACCAAAACAAGTGATATCCTTTTCTAAATCGGTAGTACTAACGATGGCATCAGGTTCTGTAATTTTATAATTTTTTGAAAAAGGACAACCGCCATTATCTAAAACCGAAAGTGTATACTCTCCTGGCGACAGGTTATAAATACTTGGTGCTCTCGATGTAAATCCGTTTGGTCCCACCCATGAAACTTCATATACTTCAGCGGTAGTAAAAGGAATTCCTCCCGTTAAATTAGTTTGTATTGAACCATTATTAATGCCGAAACACGTACTATTTGTCACGATACTATTTGGGCTTATCGATGGATTTACGGTTACAACAATTGTAAAATTAGTTCCAACGCAAGTTCCTGAAGTTGGAGTAACGGTATAAGTAACAGTTGCCGGATTAGTTGTTGTATTAATCAACGTTTGGCTGATATTATTTTGAGGAATCGTTTCCGCCAATCCGCCATTAACCGCATTCGAAGGATTAATTACAGGAGTTGCCCAAGTATACGTGGTTCCAGCTGGCACTATATCACCACTTAAATTGTCAGGTGCAACCGTAAAAGCAGTGCCGCTGCAGAGTACTGCACTTTTATTTGCAATTACAGGATTTTGATTGATTTTAACCGCAGCAATAGCGGATGTTAAAACAGAACATCCTCCAGTAGACAACGTAATAATACAATAATAATACGTTGTTCCAACTATTACAGCGGGTGGATTGAAACTATCAGCTGTCGCTCCTGAAATCAAAGTACTTCCTACTGTAGCCTTAGTTGCATTAGAATACCATTGGTATTGGGGCGTACCAACTCCATTACTGTAAGCTACTTTTAAAAGTGTTGGTGTTCCTCCTAAACATAACGTACTTGAGGAGGGTTGCAACGTAATTGTGGGTGTAGGATTTATAATTACGGTGGCTACATTACTTTTGGTATTACAGCCCAAACCAGTTTGTGAAATTTCAGAGTAATAATAAATTGATCCTATTGCTGTTGTAGGGGGGGTAAAAGTAGCATTTGTTACTCCATTTAATAATGTTCCTCCATTATTTGAATTTGTCCCATTGGAAAACCATTGGTAAGATAATGCTCCAACACCAGCATCTCCAGAGGCAGTTACAGATAAATCTGTTGGAGCACCATTTTGACATAAAGTTTGGGTTGGCAAAGGTTGTGAACTAACAATTGGGTCGGCAACAATTTTAACCTCTGCGGGATTACTTGTTATTGTACCACACCCGTTTCCTGATACTGTTATAACTGCATAGAAATAATTTACTCCTGCAACGGAGAAAACCGGTGGAGTATAACTTGAACTAGTGGCACTCGAAATTAGGGTTCCACCACTATTTGCATTGGTTGTGTTTGAAAACCATTGGTAACTCGGAATTCCTGTTCCACCAGAATAACTTACTTTTAATGGCGGGTTTATCGTACTTCCAACACAGATATTTTGTGATGCTGTGGGCTGTAAAATAATTGTTGGACCGGCAGTAATTGTAATATTTGCAATAGCAGAAGTAAGGCTGGAACAGCCTCCAGAACCTCCCAATGTAATAATACTATAATAATAAATTGTTCCAATAGTTGTAGTTGGCGGGGCATAAGTAGCATTTATTTCTCCAGAAAGTGGTGTTCCTGTAGTTGTATTATTACTTGTATTTGAATACCATTGGTACGTTGGTGTTCCTGTTGAAGTATTTAAAACAACAGATAATACATTAAGTGTTCCATTCTGGCAAACCGTATTTGAAGCGGGCTGGGTTGTAATCTTTGGTGCGGGGTTTACTGTAACAACATAATTTACAACTGCTCCTGAACACCCATTTAATAGGGGAGTAATGGCATAATTAACTGTTCCTACTGCAGTATTTGTAGTTGAAACGGTTTGTACAGGAATTGTATTCGTTGTTCCAGAAGCCGTAAAACCGGTGATTCCTGAAGTTGCTGTTGCCGTCCAAGAAAAAGTAGTTCCAACAGTATCAGCCGTCAAGTTTACTAAAGTCGTTTGTGAACCGGAACAAATAGTTTCATTTAATACAGTATTCGTTAGAGTTGGTATTGTGCTAACAGAAAATGTTTTGGTGGCAGTTACAGAAACACCACATTCATTGGTTACTGTCAATGAAACCGTATAATTTCCCGACGTATTATACGTAATTGTTCCCGGAATAGCAGCGGTTGCAGTTCCTGGAGTACCGCCAGGAAAACTCCAAGCATAGGTTAATACACTAGAAACAGGTGCGCACCCTTGCACTACAGCAGTTGGTGAAATAGCTGCTGTCCCACAAGCATTTGGAATAGAATTTATAGTGGCTGTTGGAGGCTTTTTTACTGTTACTGTTTGCAAAGGTGATGTAACGGTACCACAAGAATTAGTCGTAGACAGCGTTATATTGTATGTTCCCGGCGTTATAAAATTAAAAGAAGGACTTCTCGAAGTTGCTATTGTTCCACCAGTATATACGTAAGATGAAATTATACCGCAATTTGCTGCAGTATAAGTAACATTCCATTGATAAGTTGGCGGGACACATGCATTAGTAATGTTAGTTGTATTGGTCGTATTTACCGTTAATGGTGCGCATCCTGAATTTGTGTCTAGGGTAAATTGTGGAACTAGTGGAGCCTCTACACAAATAGTTTTTACAATTAAATCATTTCCGCAACGGTTACCTACTTTCATCGTAATGGTATAGGTTCCTGCGTTTAAAAAAACAGGACAGAGAGTATTAGAGCCAGTTGTCCAAAGACTTGGATCAGTTGAACCAAAATCATTTCCCAAACTTCCACTGGCTATATTAAAACCCGTTGTAGGTACAATTGACCAAATTATTTTTGGACTAGTGTTACATGAAGTATTACTACCATTATTTTCATTAGCGTCAAAAGAATTGTTTATAAAACAAACTTGTGTATTCGTACAAACAGGATTTGAAGATATTTTAAAGTCGGCTTTTGGAGGTGTTGAGACATAAATTGGTACAACCCCTACAGCCGAATTTCCACAGGGATTTGAAGCTATAATATTAGCGGCAAAAGAGTTTTGATAGGAAATCATCCCATTAGAACTCGTAGTCCCGCAGGAAGATTTCAAAAAAATATGGGAAACATCAGCAGGCGGTGGATGATTAAAGACTTGAGGAGACGAACCATCGTTAAAAGAAACGGTATATTTTGTTCCTGGTGGATTATTTGATGTTCCTGTGATGGGAAAAGTGAGTGAACTTGTATTGCAGATATCTGTATTTCCTGGGTTACCTAAAGAAACAGCTGGATTAGATCCTACAAATACAATATAAGGTTTTGAAATTGAACATCCATTCTGACCTACTATAGTATAAACCATGTCCCATAATCCAATTTGATACGTATGCGTAGTTGATGTCCATGCATTTGACACAAAGTCAGGAGAACCATCACCCCAATTTATTGTGTAATTTGAATTTGTTGAAGTTGTATTTGAACTGTTAGTAAATGCGAACAAAGAAACTGTATTACTACATATTCTAAATACTGGTACTCCATTAAAAAAGGTTCCTGAACCAGATCCATTGAGTGTCGCATCTGGTTGCGGATTTACTGTCACTGTTACAGCTGCCGATTGCATTTGAGTTGCATTAGTTGAGTCCTTTACACTAACTAATGTATATACAAAACTTCCTGTAGTAGAAGTTGGCACATTCAATGTTAAAATATCTCCTGTCGATTGAGAAGTAATTATATCAGGTCCACCATTTATCTTATACGTAAAAGTATAGGGAGCAGTCCCTCCTATTCCTGTAAAAGTTATTACAGGTTGGGTTCCATTAGTACAAACAGAAGTTGTATTTGTGGTTATTGTAGCAGTTGGTAATACTAAAATATTGGTACTCTCCGCTACAACAATTTTATCGATGCCTAAATGTGGGTAATTGCTTTTAGCATTTAAATTATTAACTGAAATTACTAATAAAAAAAGAAAAATAATCTTATGAAGGTGTTTCATAATTGCGAATAAATTAATCAACGATTACTATCATTACCATACGGTAAAAATAAAATTTTAACAAATATAAAGTAATATTTTTCCTTTATGTTACGGTTTCCCGTAAAGCTGTGTTATTTTTATTTATTATTAAAAAATAATAAAACAATTAATTTCATGAAAATAAAACCCGAATTCAATACCCAAACCGTATAAAAAAAGCCGTCTCGAAAAAAACGAAACGACTTAAATTTTTTAATTAAAAAAGATTACAAAATATAATCGGTATTAATGAAATTTGATTCTTTACTGTTTAATAACTCTTGCAAAATAGCATTGTTATACTCATTGTCTTTAGACGCAACAAAAGTTCTGATAGAGAACGAACGCAATGCATCGTGAATACTCAACGTACCAACTGCTGAATCTTTTCTTCCTGTAAATGGAAAAACATCCGGTCCTCTTTGGCAAGAACTATTCAAGTTTACTCTACAGACAAGATTAACTAAAGCATCGATAAGCGGCGCAATGGTTTTGATGTCTTTTCCAAACAAACTTACTTGTTGTCCGTAATTAGACTCTGCCATATCATTCAATGGTTCTTGAATGTCTTTGAAAGAAATAATAGGCACAACCGGTCCAAACTGCTCTTCATGATACACTCGCATTTCCTTGTTTATAGGAAACAAAACTG
Organism: Flavobacterium algoriphilum; assembly: GCF_048158655.1. Classification (NCBI taxonomy): domain Bacteria; kingdom Pseudomonadati; phylum Bacteroidota; class Flavobacteriia; order Flavobacteriales; family Flavobacteriaceae; genus Flavobacterium; species Flavobacterium algoriphilum. The sequence continues at coordinate 37,599 of NZ_JBLNKY010000003.1, read as the reverse complement.
CCGGGAAGATATAATTATCAGAATGCTCTCCTCCTTTTGCATTAATAACTTTTGCTCCTTTAGTGGTAGCATCATCTATTAATTCCTGGATATAAGCCGGTTTTTCTTTTTCTGGTAAAGGAGTCAGAAATACTGATTTATCCCAAGGATTTCCAAAAGTTAATGCATCCACTTTGGCTGCAAATCGTCTGTTGAATTCGTCCGCTATTGATTCATGCACATATAATACCTTCAAAGCAGTACAACGTTGTCCGTTGAAAGACAAAGATCCCGCTATACATTCTTGGATAGCCAAATCTAAATCGGCATCCGGAAGAATTATCGCCGGATTTTTTGCTTCTAAACCTAATACCAAACGCAATCTGTTTTTGTTTGGATGTTGGTCTTGTAAAGCAATCGCTGATTTACTGTTTCCTATCAAAGCTAAAATATCAACTTTTCCAGATTTCATGATCGGCGAAGCCACTTCACGACCTCTACCATACACAATATTGATAGCTCCTTTTGGAAAACTGCTTCTGAAAGCTTCCAACAAAGGAGAAAGTAATAAAACGCCATGTTTAGCCGGCTTAAAAATTACAGGATTCCCCATAATTAAGGCAGGAATAAGCAACGAAAAAGTTTCATTCAATGGATAATTGTATGGTCCTAGACACAATACAACCCCTAGCGGTCCTCTACGAACCATGGCATTTATCCCTTGCACTTTAGAAAAATGAGCACTACGGGCGTTTAATTCTTTATAACTTTCGATAGTGTCATAGATGTACTCTACAGTTCTGTCAAATTCTTTTTCAGAATCACCTAATGATTTTCCAATTTCCCACATCAAAAGTTTTACAACTTCTGTTCGAGTCGTTTTCATTTGGGCAACAAAATTTTCCATGCATTTGATACGATCCACAACCTTCATTGTAGGCCATAAACCTTGTCCGTTATTGTAAGCCTCAGATGCCGCTTGAACAGCTTCCATAGCCTCTGCTTCTCCCATAAATGGAATAGAACCCAAGATAGTAGGTTCGTATTTTTCAGTGGATGAAATTGTAGAAAAAACTGGAGTGGTTTGACCCATCCACTTTTTTAGTTCACCATTAATTAAATAAGTATCCTGATTTAGTAACGTATTAATTTGAAATTCTTCTGGTATAAAACTCATTATTAGGTTGGTTATATTTTAATTAAAATTTAATAAAAAGAAGCGCTTGCCTGTATAATTTTATGGTGCAACGACTTCGCCATCCCATTCTATAATTCCTCCTAATAAGTTATAGGTATTTTTAAAACCCCGTTCGTTCATGATTTCGCAAGCTTTTGCACTTCTCATCCCGGAACGGCAATACACGTAATAATTTTTACTTTTGTCTAAAGCCTCTATTTCGTCTATAAAACCCTGTCCCTTGTGAATGTCAATAAGTATGGCATTAGCTATAATTCCATCATTCGTTTCGTCTTCGGTTCTCACATCAAGTATTACTGCATTTTCATCAGCTTCGAATTGAGAAATCCAATCTTCTTGTGTTAAATTCATAATATCGTTTTTTGTAAAAATACAAAGATTTTACCAAACAATAAACCTCTCTTTTGTTAATTAGATACTATTTTAAAGAAAATATTTTCATAAAACACTAATCGTCAATAAACTATGAATTAAAGATTTGTTTTTACGAAAAATAAAAGTTTAAATCCATCGGAAATCCATAGAGCACAACACACAATAATTCAGGAATCAATCTTTTTTTTCAATAGTATAACTGCAATAATCTTTTGAGTTTTTAGATTACTTTTACCAATATAATTGTTGGAAAATTTAAAAAAATACCAAAATGATTGATCCTATAAACAAACTATTTCCCTCTTTTTCTGCTGAATTAGTCAAAGATGTTGATGCTAATGCTATGTTCCAATCCTTCAAAACTGGCGATGTCATCATGCGAACGGGACAATATATAAAAAACACTGTTTTGGTCATCAGCGGTAAAATTAAGATTTACCGCGAAGATGAAAATGGAGGTGAATTTTTCATGTATTATTTACAACCCGGGCAAGCATGCGCCATTTCTATGATTTGCGCTACCAAGAATGAGAAAAGCCAAATCATGGCCAAAGTTGCTGAGGATGTGGAGTTGATGATGATTCCTTTACCTCTGATGGATCAATGGATGATGCAACACCGCAGCTGGTACGAATTTGTTATTGAAACTTATCGAAGCCGATTTGAAGAAGTGCTGGAAGTTGTTGACAGTATCGCTTTTAGAGCAATGGATGAGCGCTTAGAATTTTATCTAAAACGCCATGCCGATGCTTGTGGTTGCAACCATTTGAAACTATCGCATCAGGAAATTGCGTCCGAATTAAATACATCAAGAGAAGTCATTTCTCGTTTACTAAAAAAAATGGAACAACGAGGATTGGTCAATTTACAGCGAAATAACATTGAACTTTTAAAATAAAACAGGTTTCAATGTGATAAATGTTACTGTTTGTCTAAAATTTTCAGACAACCTTTGCAATAAAAATTTTCAGATGGAATATTTAGGTTATTTCGCATCAATTATTATAGGGCTTTCATTGGGTTTAATAGGCGGCGGTGGATCTATACTAACTATACCTATTTTGGTTTACTTATTTAAGATAAATCCTGAATTAGCCACCAGTTATTCGTTATTCATCGTGGGAATTACCGCTTTATTTGGATGTATTAGCCATTATAAAATGGGGAATCTTAAAATTAAATCTGCACTATACTTCGCCATTCCGTCGGTTTTTTCAATACTAATAATCCGGGAAGTTATCTTTCCAAAAATAGCGGCAACACTATTCTCCATTGCTTCCTACCAAGTATCAAAAAGTTTTCTGATTATGATTGTTTTTGCAGTATTGATGATGGCCGCCGCTATATCCATGATACGCAAAACAAAACTGGTAACAGTCACTCCACAAACAAACTATACACAACTAGGAATCATTGGATTTATAGTTGGAATTGTAACCGGTTTTCTAGGTGCTGGTGGCGGATTTTTAATCATACCAGCTTTATTATTTTTTGCTAATTTGCCAATGAAACAAGCCGTCGGGACCTCTTTACTCATTATTTCCATCAACTCTGCAATTGGTTTTGGAGGCGATTTATATATTGGCACACCTATAAATTATCCTTTTTTACTGGGGATTACAGTCATAGCCTTTTTAGGAATGATCATAGGAATCAAACTTTCTAAAAAAATTGACGGCGCTAAACTAAAACCAATCTTTGGCTGGTTTGTATTAATCATGGGGATTTATATCATTATTAAAGAGATTTTCTTTCATTAAAAACAAACAAGTATCCCGAGTTGGAATACATTTTTGTTTTTAATTTGAATATAATGCTCTGTTAACTATACCCGATTTCGTCCATTTTTACCATTAAAAACTTGTGTAAATAGTTAATGAAGGATTCACCGTATTAGTAGAGACTTTTTATCTCAAATTAAAAAAACTTGTGTAACTTTAGTCACCAATTTTTCTTAAATACAGAAGTATCTTTGTATAGTAAAATAAAAAATTGTAATCATGCAAATTGAACAAATATATACGGGCTGTTTAGCACAAGGCGCTTACTACATTACTTCAAATGGGGAAGCAGCTATAATTGACCCTCTTCGTGAAATTCAACCTTATTTAGAGAGACTGGAACGCGATCAGGTAAAACTTAAATATATTTTTGAAACCCATTTTCATGCTGATTTTGTCTCTGGACATGTTGATTTGAGTAGAGAAACCAGCGCCCCAATTGTTTATGGGCCAAATGCAACATGTGAATTCGAATGTGTTTCTGCTACAGATGGGCAAGAATTCACCATTGGAAACATCAAAATAAGAGCATTACACACACCTGGACATACCATGGAAAGTACCTCCTTTTTATTGATTGATGAAAATGGTAAAGAGTATGCTATTTTCTCTGGAGACACCTTATTTATTGGTGATGTGGGAAGACCTGATTTAGCCCAAAAAGCGGCACACATGACTCAGGAACAATTAGCCGCAATATTATATTATTCTTTAAGAGAGAAAGTTATGACTTTGGCAGACGATGTTCTGGTATATCCGGCTCACGGTGCAGGAAGTGCCTGCGGTAAAAATATGAGTAAAGAAACGGTATCGACTATAGGCAACCAAAAAGCAACTAATTATGCTTTGAGAGCCGATATGACTGAAGCCGAATTTGTACAGGAAGTAACCGAAGGCTTGTTGCCACCTCCAGCCTATTTTGGGATGAATGTAGCCCTGAACAAAAAAGGTTATGAAAGTTTCGAGAATGTATTACACTTGGGAATGCGCGCTTTATCAGTAACCGAATTTGAAGCCGCTGCCGAAGAAACCGGAGCCTTAATTTTAGACACCCGAAAAAACACTGATTTTGCCAAAGGATTTATTCCTCAATCAATAAATATTGGAATTGATGGGGATTTTGCTCCTTGGGTGGGTGCTTTAATTGCCGATGTGAAACAACCAATTCTAATCGTTTCCGAAGAAGGACAAGAAGAAGAAACCGTCACACGCTTGAGTCGTGTGGGTTTTGATAACTTAATCGGTCATCTGGATGGGGGATTTGATGCTTGGACAAAAGCTGAAAAAGAAATTGACACCGTAAATAGAATTTCAGCTGAAGAATTTGCCAAAAAAGTAAAAATTGGTGAAAGTAAAGTAATTGATATCCGTAAAGAAAGTGAATTTTGTACTGAACATGTTGAGGAAGCCTTTAGCAAACCATTAGCAACTATTAATGATTGGATCAAAGATATTAATCCAAAAGAACATTTTTATTTGCATTGTGCCGGCGGCTATCGCAGCATGATTGCTGCTTCTATATTAGAAGCACGCGGTTTTAGAAATTTTACTGAAATTGAAGGTGGTTTCAATGCTATTGGAAAAACAAATTTGCCAAAAACAGATTTCGTTTGCCAAAGCAAAGTTTTGAAATAAAAACAGTGACATTCAAAAAAATCAAATTATGGAAGATGTAAAGTGTTGTGTAACTTCATGTGAAAAACCACTTGACGCAGCGTACTGGGAAGCCCAGTACAAAACCAACGCCACCGGTTGGGATTTAGGTAAAATATCCCCTCCCTTACAAACCTATATAGATACAATAGAAAATAAAAACACCGCTATTTTGATTCCTGGTTGCGGGAATAGCTATGAAGCTGAATATCTTTTGGAACACGATTTTACGAACATTACCGTTATTGATATTGCGCCTACACCGGTTTCTGTTCTAAAAGAGAAGTTCAAAAATAATCTAAATATTCAAATTATATTAGGTGATTTTTTTGAACATCAAGGAAAATACGATTTGATTATTGAACAGACTTTTTTCTGCGCTTTACCTCCTGCCATGCGTCAAAAATACGTTTGGAAAATGCATCAACTTTTGGCTGATGAAGGAAAATTGGCAGGATTATTATTTAATAGAACATTTGAAGTAAGCCCTCCTTTTGGCGGAAGCATAGAAGAATATGAGGCACTTTTCGCAGCAGCTTTTGATTTTTTTAAAATGAATGTAAGTCTGAATTCGATTGCACCAAGAGCGTATTCGGAATTATTTTTTGAGTTAAAAAAGAACAACAAAGTCAACGTTACTATCTATCAATTTGAAGGAATTACTTGCAGCGGTTGTATGGAAGCGGTTACCAAAAAGTTTGCCGCTATAGATGGAATACTAAATGTAAATGTGAGCAGTGATTTTGCTGAAGTACTAATTGTCAGTAAAAATGAAATTGCAATCGCAGCATTACAAAATGCAATTTCTTATGATCAAAAGTATCAAATTAAAAAAATAAATTAGTCATAGAAGTTCGCTTTTTTTCGAAAAAAATGAAAGATTTATTTCAAACAATAAATACAGTAAAGATGAGTAATTTCAACAGTATTATCCAATCCGAAAAACCAGTTTTAATAGACTTTTTTGCAACATGGTGCGGACCATGCAAAATGCTTAGTCCCATTTTAAGAGAAGTAAAAGACAGTTTAGGAGACCGTGTTTCGATTATCAAAATTGATGTAGACAAAAACCAACAAATAGCCTCTCAATACCAAGTACGAGGCGTTCCAACAATGATTTTATTTCAAAGCGGCAAACAACTCTGGAGACAATCAGGGGTCTTGAACAAAGAAGAAATAATTAAAACTATTATAGAAAAAAGTAATGCTTAACATGATAAGCGATCCTTTTGACAGGATTGAATAGCTTGTCGGAGCTATATTCAAAGAGACAGCAAGGGTAGAAATAACAAAAGGGCTATGTGGTACATATATTTTGTAAAATTAATTTTGCCTTTATTACTTAATATTTTATCCCTTGATTAACATGAATAATTTACTATCTTCTCTTTTTTATTTTGATAATAATTAAATTTATTTATCCAACCATTTATGCAGAATTAGTTCCAGATTTGATTTAACAATAGGTTTAGCAATGTAATCATTCATACCTGATTCAACACATTTTTCTTTCTCTCCTAACATTATTCCGGCAGTTAAAGCAATAATAGGAATGTTTTTAGCATTTTGTAATTTTCTAATTTCAGAGGTCGTTTCATATCCATTTTTTTTTGGCATTTGTATATCCATTAAAATGAGGTCCAGTTGCTCTTTTTTACACAGTTTTATTGCGCCAATTCCATCCGAAGTTTCTACTATTATACAATTAGGAATTATAGCTTTAAGAAGTGTTTTTATCAAAAGCATATTAATCTTATTGTCTTCAACAATTAATATTTTGACGGGATTTAAAATTTCAGTAAGTATAATTTTATTTTCCTCTTTTAGATTATTTTCACATTGACTTGGCTGTATTAAATGTTTCGATTTTTTAAGTTCAATGGTAAAGAAAAAATTGCTCCCGTGTCCATAATTACTAATTAACTCTAATTTACTGTTCATCAAACTTAAAAGTTGATTTGAAATTGCTAACCCCAACCCAGTTCCCCCAAACAGACGTGTTATAGAACTATCCTCTTGAACAAAAGACTGGAATATTTTTTCTTGATTTTGTATTTTTATACCTATCCCTGTATCTTTTACTGAAAACTGTAAGTTAGCCTTACTATCTCCTGAGTTAGATTTAGTATTAATATCTAATAGAATTTGACCTAATTTTGTAAATTTTAATGCATTCCCAATTAAATTTACTAGAATCTGTTTCAATCGTATGGAATCCCCAAAAACATAATTAGGTACGTTTTCATCAATGTTTAAAACTATATCTATATTTTTCAAAGATGCTTGATATTTGAAAAGATCAATTACTTGGCGTGCAAGTTCAAAAACATTTAATTCTTCAATATTTAGTTCTAATTTTCCTGATTCTATTTTTGAAAAATCTAAAATATTATTTACAATTTCAGCTAAAATTGTTGCCGATTCATTTACGGTATTCATATATTCCAACTGATTTTTATCAAGATTTGATTTCATTAACAATTCCGTAAAACCAATTATTCCGTTTAATGGAGTTCTTATTTCATGACTCATATTAGTAAGGAAACTTGACTTCGCTTTATTCGCAGCTTCGGCTTGATTTTTTGCTTTTGTTAATTCTATTTCCAACATTTTTAGTTCCGTAATCTCAATAAAACTGGTAATTACTTCTATTATTTCCCCATCATGATCAAAAACCGGAAATCCATTTAATAAAAGCCATATCGTTCTAGTATTATCTGGTTTTTTAATTCCCATGATAAAATTTTTGATTGGTTTTTTATGGTTAATAATTTGGTTTACAGGATATTTTTCAATTGACAAAGCTTCATAATTTTCATTTACAAATCTCCATACTGGATTAATTGCTATTTTTCCCTTCATTTGATTGCTACTTAAACCAATCAATTCTGACGCTTTAGGATTAGATAAAATAATAGAGGTGTCTGAAGCATGAACAATAATACCAACATCAATATTATTTAATAATCCGCGGTATCTTTCCTCACTTTCGCTAAGTGCTGTTTCAGCTAATTTTAATTGTGTGATGTCCACAACTGAAATGAGTGCCTGTTCCCTATCCTGAGTAATTATGCCCGTGAGATAAACATTAGTTATCGTATTATTGTCTGCTACTAACTTAACCTCACAACATTCTTTTAAAGTATTAGTAAATACCTTCTCTAAAAAAAGATTGAAAATTGGCTTTGTATCATTGGTAACAAAAAATCCGAACTGACTTTCAATTAATCGAGATCTTTCTTTACCTAACATTTGGGATCCCGTCAAATTAAGTGCTGTAACTTTTCCAGTTTTTGTTAGTGTTAAATAGCCAGACGGAGCAAAATCATATAAATTCGTGTACTTTTCAGCAGCAATTTCTGACTGTTCTTTTGCAACAAGAAGTTCTTCATTTTGCATTTGAAGTTCTATTTGATGAACTTCAAATTCATGAATAAGTTTCAACGTATCAGCTTCAGAAAGATTAGAGTCTAACTTTAATTGTTTGTTTCTATGTAATTCTTCCGCTTTTTCCCGAAGAATGACAATGTCTTCGGATGTATTTTTAGTTTTTTTCATAATTTCCGCCTGAGTTAAATATTGCTTTTTAAAATATGATTGGGGAATTATATATGCGCGCTCTTATTTGAATTTGCTTTTTAGTTAGCGATTCGGTATTTCATTAATAAAACATTGAATCACCTTATGACTTTCTATAAAATACATCGTGCTGATAAACTCAATGTTTAATTTTTTCTCATCAGCTGTTTCAATAGTTATATTCTGAAAAAGTACAAATTCTTTTTGACTCAATTCTTTAAACTTTTCCATACTGGGAATAATATTTTTAAAAAAAGTAATTTTCCAAATTTCTTTTCCAATAAAACTTTCTTTAGTAATACCTAATAAATCAATCAAAAATGGGTTTAAGGCTGTTATTATTCCTGTTTTAGGATCCAGAAATAAAATTCCATCCTTAACTGATTCAAAAAGATGATTGTACCGTGTTTCTGAAAACATTAATGCATCTTGTGCCTCTACACGATCAGAAATATCACGAATAATACATTGTATCACCTTTTTATCATTTACTAAATATACATTACTTACAAACTCTACATTGATTTTTCTTCCATTTGCCGTCTCAAGTGGTAAATTTTCATATCGAACAAATTCCTTTTTTTGTAGTTCTAAAAATTTATCTTTATTAGCAACTATATCTTTCAAAGAACCAATTTCCCAAATAGATTTTTCGATAAATTGATCATGTGAGTAACCTAACATTTCAACCAAATAGGGATTTACATCCATTATCATCCCTGATTCGGAATTTAGAATCAGAATTCCATCCTTTGCTGATTCAAAGAGACGACGGTAACGATTCTCCATTTTGAGCGACTCTTCCGCCTGTTTAACAGTTGTAATATCAGTAAAAGTAATCACAATTCCATCAATACGATCGTCCAAAGTGCGATAAGGCATTATTCTAACATAGTAATATCTCCCTTCATTTGTTTCAACTTCCCTTTGAATAGGTGTTAGTGTTTTGATAACTTCAAGAGCATTACTTTCCATTTCCGGATATTTCAAATCACAGACTAAATCGGTAAAAGGCCTTCCTATATCAGCGGCCCTTAATTTAAATATTTTAGTTACAGGATCTGTAAATCTGCGAATATTTAATCCCTTATCCAAAAAAAGAGTAGCTATTTCAGTACTATTGAGCAGGTTTTTCATATCGTTGTTTGCCTGTTCAAAATCAACTAACTTACTTTGAAGTTCTGCATTAACCGTTTGCAATTCTTCATTTAGACTTTGCATCTCTTCCTTGGAAGTAGTAAGTTCTTCGTTAGTGGACTGCAGTTCCTCATTAGTAGATTGCAGCTCTTCATTAGTCGATTTTAGTTCCTCTTGTGAGGTTTGCATCTCTTCACGAGTATTGTTCAAATCTTCATTACAACGAATAAGTTCTACTTCTAGTTCCTTTTGTTTTCTGGAAACATTTAGTTTTTTTTGTTTTAATAAATTTCCATCCGATTCTACATCTCCAGATAAATCATTGAATACTAATATAATCATCCCTTTTAAAGCATCTGGATTTTCTATTTGTTGGAGTGTTAAATTTACAAAATATTTACTCCCGTTTTCAACTATTTTTACATTTTCAACTTTTACCGGATCAAAGCTTTGCAATGCTCTACGGAAAGCAACAGGCAATTCATTTCGCAAACCTTCCCGAGCCATTGCATGTATATTCCAGTTTGCTTTACCGGCAACTGGTTCTAGATATTTTCCAGTTCTTCCAGTAATATAAATAATATCTCCTTTATTATTAACTAATATGCTTGCAGGTGAAAAACGTTGAAGTAAAATTTGATCTGCAAGGATTTGTATGTTTTCTACAACCTTAGTTTCTTTCATAATATCGGTGGTTAATCTTTTAATTTGGGAAAAAGAACTTGGAAAATGAGTAATTTCAGGAGTAACTGATTTTGAAGTACGTTTAAAAATTTTTAATTTGGAATCAATTACTTCAAATCCTTTGATGCTGTTTCCTACAGTTTCTGCCGTTCCCAATACCATTATCCCGCCTTGATTAAGACTATAATTAAATAGTCTTATTAATTTATTTTGTAATTGTGGCTCCATATAGATCAACATATTTCGGCAAGTCAATAGATCCAGCTTTGTAAAGGGAGGGTCTTTTATAACATTATGAGGAGCAAAAACTATCATTTCGCGAATGGAAGCATTCACACGGTAACCTGATTTTTCAGCATAAAAATATTTACTGATTCGCTCCGGAGAGACATCTTTTATAATATTAGATAAAAAAACTCCTTTTCTGGCTTTCTCTATCGCTACTAAATCTAAATCAGTGGCAAAAATTTGGAATTTAATGTTTTTATTTTTTTTAATTTTTGCCATAACTTCTTCAAAAACTATAGCCAAGGAATACGCTTCTTCTCCTGTTGAACAAGCTGAAATCCAAGCTCTAAAAGTACATCCGTCTGGCATATCGTTCAATATATTGGGAATAATTTCTTCTTTAAGTTTTTCCCAAACGGCAGTGTCTCTAAAAAAACTGGTTACACCAATTAATAATTCTTTGAAAAGCAATTCAACCTCTTTTGGATTTTCTTGTAAAAAACGCACATACGTTTGTATTTTGTCGATTTGATGTATTGCTTTTCTCCTTTCAATACGTCGCATTAAAGTATTTTTTTTATACATCGAAAAATCATGCCCCGACTGTTCTCGAAGCAAGATTATAATTTTATCAATACTACTTTTATTTTGAACAAGTATTTCAGAATCCATGTTTATTTTAGGGAAAAATTTGAGTAAGGCGATCAGTTTAGTGGGTAATTCATTTGGGGGAGCTACAATATCAACTATGACAGCTTCGATTGCATTGCGCGGCATACTATCAAATTTTGCTGAAGTAGGTTCTTGAACAAGTACAATTCCATTTTTTTCTTTAATGGATTTTAGTCCCAAGCTACCATCGGATCCCATTCCGGAAAGAATGATTCCGATACTTTTTTCCATTCGGTCTAACGCCAAAGATCTAAAAAAGAAATCAACGGGTAACCGAAAACCACGCGGTTCAACAGGATCAAATAAATGCAATCGCCCTTTTAAAATGGATAAGCTTTTATTTGGCGGAATCACATATACGTGGTTTAATTTTACTTTAAGCATATCAGTGGCTTGTAAAACCTCCATTTGCGTCATCCTTTGTAATAAATCAGGCATTATTCCAACGTGTGTGGGGTCCAGATGTTGAACAACTACAAATGCCATCCCGCTGTGATTAGGCATGTTTTTAAAGAACAATTCTAATGCCTCAAGTCCTCCAGCTGATGCTCCAATACCAATAACTGGAAAATCGGTAGTATCGGCTCCAGATAAAATTGAATCTGATTTTAAATCTGAAACTCTGTCTTCCTCCAGATTGATTTGATTATTGTTTATCATCACGAAATTAGAATTTTCTATGTCTTTTAATTGTTGAGCCGAATTTCTTCATTCACAATTACTCTTTTATTTTATCAAAAATAATTTGGCTAAAGTAATACGCTATTAGGAGCTTAATTGCTTTTTTATAAAAAGTAAAAAACATTAAATTTTCTTAAAAAAAAATAAGTATTATTTTACTATTGATTCACTTTTTTATATAATAAACTTCCATTTAATACTGCGAAAAACAACTTATATACATTTAATCCAATCCTTTACTATTCTTAATTAAATATTAATTTAGGGATATTGATATTAAATTTAATGAAAATAAATATTTTTTACAAATAAATTAAACTAGCTAAACATATGACATACATGTACTTATATAAAAAAAGTGTTTAAATCATAAACACTTTTTTTTATTTTAAAAAAATACAATTATTTTTTATTCAACCATTTATACAGTATTTTTTCTAAATCAGTTTGAATAATTGGCTTTGGCAGATAATCATCCATTCCTGCTTGAAAACATTTTTCTTTATCCCCAACCATTATTCCAGCAGTTATTGCAATTATTGGAATGTTTTCAGAATTTTTAAATTTTCTGATTTCGTCAGTTGCTTCATATCCATTTTTATTTGGCATTTGAATGTCCATTAAAATGATATCTGGTTGTTCTTTTACATATTGTTTAATAGCCTCATTTCCATCCTTAGCTTCAAAAACTGTGCAATTAGACACTATTCTTTTCACTAGTGTTTTTGCTAAAAGCATATTAATTTTATTATCCTCAACTATTAAAATCTTTTTATAACTTAGAATTTCGGTAGGAATAACTGCTGTGTCTTTGATACCAATAGTTTGCAAGAAATCTATATTTTCCTTGTGTTTTGATTTTTTAAATTTAATAATAAAGAAAAAATCGCTTCCCTCTCCATATTTACTAATTAATTGTACTTTACTGTTCATCAATTCCAAAAGCTGGTTTGAAATTGCCAGACCCAATCCTGTACCTCCAAATTTCCGATTGGTAGAATTATCCTCCTGTACAAAAGAGTTGAATATCTTTTCATTATTATCTGTTTTTATACCCACTCCGGTATCTTTTACAGAAAACATTAGTGTTGACCATTTTTTATCTGATGGAGCTATTTCGTTAATGTCCAATCGTATTTCTCCAAAATTGGTAAATTTTATCGCATTACTCAATAGATTTACTATTACTTGTTTTAATCGAATAGAATCCGCAAAAACATATTCCGGAACGTTTTCATTTATATTAAGGGCCAAATCAATCTTTTTCTGATTGGCTTGATATTTAAACAAATCAATAACCTGATTTGTTAATGTAAAAAGATTTATTTCTTCAATATTTAATTCTAATTTTCCAGATTCAATTTTAGAAAAATCCAAAACATCATTAACTATTTCCATTAGTAATGTTGCAGATTCATTGATGGTAGTCATATATTCTGCTTGGTTTTTCTTCAGTTCAGACTTCATTAATAAATGAGTAAACCCGATTATTCCGTTTAATGGGGTTCTAATCTCATGACTCATATTAGCAAGGAAATCAGTTTTTGCTTTATTGGCTGATTCAGCTAGTTCTTTGGCTTTAATTAATTCCGTTTCCATCAACTTACGCTCAGTGATATCAACAAAACAAAGTACGATTTCCCTTATTTCATCTTTTTCATCAATAATTGGAAAACCACTTACCAAAAGCCATATGATCTCTCCATTTACTTTTCTTTTTATACCTACTAGATAATTTTTTAAAGGTTGCTTACTTTTTTCGATGAGTTTGAAAGGATGGTCACTTAGACCCATTTTTGAACCATCATCATTCAATAATACGCGCTCTAAATCGATCAGTATTTTACCCTTTGTTATATCAAAATCTAATTCCAGTAAATCAGATGCTTCATGATTGCAAAAAATGATGGAAGTATCAGCAGCGAGAACAAGAATACCCGAATCAAGATTATTTAATAAGCCACGAGATCTTTCTTCACTTTTCTCCAAAGCATAATCTGATTTTTTTGCATCAGTGATGTCCCTAGAAAGACAGAGGTAATGAATACCATGATCTTCGCTTTCTTCCATAGGCGCTATTGAAAGTTCAAACCAGCGCAAGCCACTTGGTAATTGTAAGGAATATTGACTACCTATTGAAAACCCCTTTATAGCAGCTTCCCGTATTGCTGACAAACATAAATTTGCGGCATCTGGAGGCAATACTTCCGAAAATGCTTTACCAAGAAAAAACTCAGCAGGAAATGCCATCAAATCATCTTTACGAGAATGATAGCTATAAATTCTTCCTTCTATGTCAACTTCAAACATTAAATCTGGAATCGCTTCTAATACAGCTTCCAATTTTTTATGCATTTTCTTAAACTCATCTTCTGCTTGTTTTCGTTTACTTACATTTCGTACTATTGCTACAATACGTTTATCAACAAGCGTTTTAGCTGTAATTTCTACAGAAATAAGCGACTGATCCCGGTGCAACATACTAAGCTCCATTAAGGTTTGCTCCCCACTAAGCAATTTTTTTATCAAAATGGGTATTGAGACCCGTTCATCATCGCTAAATAAATCAGTTAATTTTTTTGTACAAAGTTCCTCTTTAGTATAACCAAGCATCATACAGGCACTTTGGTTTACCTCAAGTAAGCTCCCTGAAAGATCATTAATAAAAATAGCATCTGAAGCTTGTTCTATAAGGCTGCGATATTTTTCTTCACTATTAAGAAGTTGTTCCTTAACCTTTTTTAATTCCGTAATTTCAGTCATTGAACCAACAAAACGATTTGCTTTTCCTAATTCATCTCTAATAATAACAGCACGATAATAAAAGTATCCATAGCTACCGTCCCCTTTTTGAAAACGAAATTCATCCGACCAAATATTTGCAGCACTAGCATAGGTTTCTTCAAGCTTTTTAATAACTCTTTCACTATCATCAGGATGTAGTTTAGAGCGCCATATTACTTTATTATCTACATTATTTATTTCGCCACTACTACCGAAATTAAAAAGCTCAGTAAATGCTTTATTATTCCAACTCTGCCCCGTTATTAGATCTATTTCACAAATAGCGTCATTGGTTGCAATTGAAATCCTCTCAAATCGTTCATTAGCAGTTTTAATTTTTTCCTCCGCTTTTTTAATTTCCGTTAAATCTAAGCCCATACCTAATATGCATTTTTTACTTTCATATTCTATGGTAAGTGAATTAATATAATACGGAATTTTATTTTTCGTTTTTGTATAAAAATTAAGTTCAATTCCCTGCAATTTATTTTCAATTCCCTTTGGCTTGTGTTCTAAAACGGTTTTTATTCTTATTCTAACCTTTTCTTTTTCATCTTCATCATAAAAATCAACAGGACTCATTTGAGCTATTTCATCTTTATTATATCCGGTTAGTTCTTCAAAATTTTTGTTCCATTTGAGAAACTTTCCAGATTCGTCGTAGAGATAAAAAATGCCCGGAAGATTATTGATTATTGTTTCGGAAAGCAGTTTTTCCTTTAAAATTAGATCACCCGCAATTTTACGTTCGGTAATATCCGTAATTGTACCTATATAGCCCACAATCTCATTTTTGGCATTTTTCTCAGGTATAGCCTGTCCAATTACCCATGAAATTGAACCGTCTGAGCGAACAAAACGATATTCTGACAAGGAAATTTCCTGATTAAAAGTTGCTTTTTCCCAATCATTCAACACTATTTTTTTATCATCATTATGAACAGCGGTCAGCCAACCATTTCCTAAAGCTTCCTCATCAGATAACCCCGAAATTTGACACCAACGGGGATTAACATAGCTGGTGAGTCCATTTATATCAGTACGAAAAATTCCTACTGGAGATACTTCAGTAAGTGTATGATAGCGCTCTTGACTTTCAAAAACGGCTTCTTCTGCTCTTTTGCGCAAGGCTTCTTTTTCAAAAATCTCTAACGCAAAAGCTACATCACTTGTTGCTTCTTCTAACAGTGCAATTTCCTCTGAATCAAAAAAGTTTTTCTCACTGGCATAAAAAGAAAAAACACCAATTACTTTTCCGAATTTT
The DNA here is from genome assembly GCF_048158655.1 of Flavobacterium algoriphilum. NCBI lineage: Bacteria > Pseudomonadati > Bacteroidota > Flavobacteriia > Flavobacteriales > Flavobacteriaceae > Flavobacterium > Flavobacterium algoriphilum. The sequence continues at coordinate 21,584 of NZ_JBLNKY010000003.1, read as the reverse complement.
TTTATTGGCACCGCAATCGAAGAAAAATAGCCTCGATCTAAAGCTTCTTCTTTCCAAACCATCATCATTGGATCATTCTCAATATCATTGCATACCACATGCCTTGCTTCCCTAACGGCAATTCCACTAGGACCTTTACCCTGCGATACATCTTCTATTGAAATCATTTTTATTTTAGCAAGATACCTACTGTCTTCACCAACAATCATTCTTGGAATTAATTTTTTAGTTTCTGAATCAATCATACCAATCCATGCCAACTTAAACCTCCCTAACTCAACAGCTATTGTACAGGCCTCTTTAAAAAGAGTTTCTTCATCAGTTGTACGAACAATTATCTGGTTTATCTGACTTATAAATAAATACAGTCGGTTGGCTTTAATGAGTTTTTCTTCAGCTTCTATTCTTTCGGTAATATCAGTAATAATTCCATGACAAATTACTGTTCCTTCTTGTTCCACCGCTGGCAAAGAGTTCATTTCATGCCATACCAATCCTTTTATTGGATGCATGTAACGATAAATACCTTTTAGAGGAACTAACTTTGATTTAGTTTCAATAACACTTTGCATGACATAATCAAAATCGTCAGGATGAATCAGTGAAAAAATGATATTGACATCCTTTTGAAGCTCTTCAAAAGTAAATCCGTAAATTTCCTCAACAGCATTACTAGCATAAGGATAGCATAAAGAACCATCTTTATTTTGACGCATTGAATAAATAAGTCCTGGTGAAGTTTCCGCTATTTTAGCAAACTTATTTCTTTCTTCTTGAAGTAATTCTACTGCTTTTTTACTTTCAGTAACATCACGCATATTGATTACAATTCCTCCTATTTCAGGATCGTGCAACATATTATTGACAATCCCTTCCATCCAAATATAGTGGCCCTCTTTGTGTTTTACCCTAAGCAAAATCGGAAAAGGACATCCCGGATTAGCCAGTGCATCGTTCATAAAATTGTTGACACTTACTATATCATCGGGATGAATGTAATCTAAAGCAGAAATGTTTTCAAATTCTTCATGGGTCCAACCGGTAATTCGAGAGGCAGAGGCACTTCTAAAAAGGACATTTAAATTTTCATCAATTAAAGAGACAATGCCTTCATTATTTTCTAATAATGCTCGGAAACGATTTTCATTTTGAACAATTTTATTTTTTGACTTTTTACTTTCTGTAATGTCTTTTGCAAAACCTAAAAACCTGTTTTCCGAAAGTTTCACGGCTTCCACTGACCACCATCTGATTTCTCCTTTTTTATGAATCGTTTTAATTTCTTTTTTTGCTATTCCATTATTCAAAAGATTTTGGAATTCCTTAAAGTATTCTTCTACAGATTCCACAGAAGAAAGGTCACCAAATTTCATGGTTAATAGTTCCTCTTTAGAATAGCCTGTTAATAGTGTAGCTGCAGGGTTTACATCCAAATAACGCCCTTTTTCGTCTAATACAAAAATTCCATCCGGGGCATTATCAATATAATTCTTAAACTTAGCATTGCTTTCTTCTTCAATCACTTTTAGTTTATAATCAACTGCTGCTTTTTCTTTAGTTTTAATTTCAGCCTCAACTATCTTTTTCAAAGTAAAATCTTGAATATTACCTCTGATTCCAAATACATTTCCACTATCATCTAATAAAGGAAAAATAGTTTGGTTAAACCACTTTCCTTTTTTATTAAAAAAAGTAGCTAATTGTTCGATTTCAAAAGGTTTTTTATCAATCAATAATTGCTTTATTTTTTCTTGAAATAGCGCTTTGTCTTCGGTAGAGAAATTATTTAAATATTCTTGGAATAAATCTTGGTTGTTCTTTTTTTCAATTTCAAAAATAGCGTACAATTCATTAGACCAAATTATTTCTTTAGTTCTAAAATTGAATTCCCAAGTACCCATTTTTACATTATTTTGTACATGTTTTAATAAGTTTTCACTTTTAATTAATTTTTCTTGGGTATTTCTTATCTCTGAAACATCTTTTCCTATTGCATAAATAATTCCAGAAGAAATACTATTAGCAGTCCATTGAATAGTAACAAACTCACCATTCTTTTTTAAGAATCTATTCTCATAATTTATTGAAGGTATACCCCGAGAAAGTTTTTCAATCTCTTCTATCGATCTTTTGAGATCATCAGGGTGTAAAATATCGAGTAAAGAATTGTTAAGTAATTCTTCTTTTGAATATCCCAAAATTGCAACAAAAGCGGGATTAATTTCTTTAAAAAAAGCATCAATTCCCACAATACATACTAAGTCATTAGACTCTTCAATAAAAAATTTAAATTTACTTAATAATTCTTCTTTTTTTTGTAATCGATCTATCTCTAACTCTTGGTCTCTCAATTTATTAAGGAGATCGTTATAAGTGGGTATCCCTTCTTTCATACTCATAATTCAAATATTAATCAATATTATTCGATTTGTTAAATTTAATAAAAACACTTCAATAAATTAAATCTTTTTACCCCTTGGATGTAATTAGGTTTTGATGATAATTTCGTCATTTGGTGTTTTTTTTGACAGAAATTACAGTGGTAATTAGGGAATTATTAAGAAAGGTTTTTTGATACATTTTTAGTTCCGTCTTACTCCTCAAAAAATAGTCGCAGTGACGTTTTGAATAATTGCACCCATCGGGTAAAAATAATTAAAATTAATCACTTTATCTAGTTTGACATTAGTTATTGACTATGCATTTTTTGAAATTTATCTTTGCATCATTATTTTAAGAAAAACAATTATAAAGTAAATAAATTTAATATTGCTTTTAGAAATCATATCAACTCTTTCAGGAAAATAGTAGCGCCAGATCCTATTCATTCAGATCGCTTTTACCCGTTTAGGTTAGTCCCAATTGGATTTAGTTTACTTTATTTGGGGCGCCAATTTATTACTGCCTGTTAAATCCAAATAGTGTTTAATGAACTATATTCCTGCGAACATTGAAATAAAGATTATTGTCATTAAAGTAGAAAGCCGCAACAAATGTTTCGGCTTTCTACTTTAATGACAATAATTCCATTTTAAATTAATTAGCCTTTTTAATGGAAGCTAATTTAATATAAATTTATAGTTCTGCCTCACGGTTCCAAAAACGGTGATGTCCCATAGCATCTATAAAAGCATTTGTAAAATTTTTATCAGTAGTTTTTGAATTTATTATAATCCCTTGTTCTGCATTTTTATCTGATTTCACATCGATATTGGTTTTATTCAATATTTCAAATTCGTCAATACCAATAACTTTGCAATGCTTGAAAGCTTCATTGATAAATTCAATTGCATCTGCATTAGAACTCAAAAATCCACTATTTTTTCCGCCCGGAATGTAAACTGCATCAAATAAAACAGAAGAGGCGATTAAAAAGCTCTGATCGACTGTAAGTTCATTCCCTTCACCTGTTTTTATCGTTCCTAAATGAGGTGCGATAACTTTTGCAGAGGCACCTGCTTTTTCCAATGCCGTTTTCATTGCATTAACGGATGCCTGATGAACACCCTCTGAGCATAAAAAAGCAACTTGTCTAGTGGCAATTGTGTTGGACAATGTTTTATTTTTAAGCATACTCAGCGCATCCGAAGATTTAACGCTTTGTATCACTTTTTTTGGTTCATACTTTTGTTTGTCGGCATTAGCCCCAATTCCATGATTCATTGGCTTTTCCGGAGTATCAGGAACTTTTAGGCCTAATCCTTGAGCTACTTTATCTGCTAGTGTTTTATCAATTTGTGATAATAAACCCAACATGCGGGTTTTGATGGCAAGGGTTTCTAATTTACCCAATTCAAAACGCAATGCTTTTATAATATGATTTTTTTCAATCTGGGCTTGGCTATTAAAAAACAAGGTCGCCTGACTAAAATGATCCGAGAAACTTTCGCTGCGGTCCCTTACTTTATGGGCATCAATCCTTTCATTGAAACTGGTAAAACCACCTTCATCAATTTTGGATTGAAAAGGACAACCTCCACCAAGAGAATTGGGGTGATAGCTTACCCGACCAATATTAATTTCCTGACGCATGTGGCCATCACGTTGGTTATTATGCATTGGGGCAATAGTTCTATTAATAGGGATTTCATGGAAATTTGTACTTCCTAAACGCGATAATTGGGTGTCGGTATAAGAAAATAAACGCCCTTGCAATAAAGGATCGTTTGTAAAATCGATTCCCGGAACAATATGTCCAGGATGAAAAGCGACTTGTTCCGTTTCAGCAAAGAAGTTATCAGGATTACGGTTAAGCACCATTTTTCCAATTATGGTAACAGGAACTAGCTCTTCGGGAATTAATTTAGTAGGATCTAATAAATCAAATTCGAATTTATGCTCATCAGCTTCAGGAATAATCTGAACGCCCAATTCCCATTCCGGATAATTTCCATTTTCGATAGCTTCCCAAAGATCCTGACGATGGAAATCTGAATTTTTCCCTGATATTTTCTGAGCTTCATCCCAGACTACAGCATGTGTTCCTAATTTTGGCTTCCAATGAAATTTCACAAAATGAGATTCATTTTTTTTATTTATAAAACGAAAAGTATGCACACCAAAACCCTCCATCATTCGCAAACTTCTCGGGATTGCCCTGTCCGACATCACCCACATAATAACATGCATCGATTCTGGCATTAAGGAAATAAAATCCCAAAAAGTATCATGGGCTGAAGCTGCCTGTGGCATTTCATTATTCGGTTCCGGTTTTACGGCATGGATTAAATCTGGAAATTTAATGGCATCCTGAATAAAAAATACAGGTACATTATTTCCCACTAAATCATAATTCCCTTCTTCTGTATAAAATTTTACAGCAAATCCTCTTATATCACGTGCTAAATCCGTTGAGCCTCTTGATCCTGCTACAGTTGAAAATCGGGTGAAAACGGGAGTTTTGACATTAGGATCCTGAAGAAATCCTGCTTTAGTGTATTTCTCCATAGATTCATAAACCTGAAAATAACCATGTGCAGCTGAACCCCTGGCATGTACAATTCTTTCCGGAATTCTTTCGTGGTCAAAATGGGTGATTTTTTCTCTTAAGATAAAATCTTCCAATAACGAAGGTCCACGTTCGCCAGCTTTTAGGGAATTAGTATCATTATTGATTTTTAGACCTTGGTCCGTAGTCATAAACTGATTAGTACCATCGGATTTATTTAATTTCAAATCCTCCTGTTTCTGATTTTTAGAATCATCTAAGTTTTTTTCGCTGTTTTTCATTTTAATAGCTTTTTGATTTTTAACACGCTCTAAAGTTTGATAAATTTACACTATTAAAATTATTATTTTTATATTATTCTATTTTAAATTCATAATATTCTTGAATTTTAATTTTATATAACATTGATTTACAGTAAATTATATTTTTTTATTCAAATCTTCTACTACTTTTCGAGAGGTACATTTAAGGCCCAAGATAATCCCACAAAGTGTTGCAGATATTGCATTAGCAATAATAATAGGAAGGTCGGATTTAAAAATTCCATAAATCAACCACATAATTCCTCCGAAAAGAAGCATCGCATAAGTGACTTTCGAAATGTCTTTGGTTGATTTCGTTTTTATAATTTTATAGGTTTGCGGAAAATTAGCTCCAGTGGTCATTGCCGCTGCTACTAAACCGAGTATCTGAATATAATCCATGACAGTTTGAATAATTATTTTTTAATAAAAAACGAACTAGAAAAGTTGCGCCAATTCCATCGCATTCATAACTCCCGCAGCACTTGCAGTATTATTAAAATAAATATAAACTTCTTCGAGTTTGTTTTTTTCAATGATACTTTGATGCAGGGAATTGAGATCCTCATGACTGTAGTTAGAATACATTTTTGGCCTGCCGTGCAATCTAACGTAAACAATAGCCGTAGTGGCAATAATGGTAGGAGGCAATGTGGGATGGTTTACACTACAAAAAACGATATTATGTTCTGATAGCCTTTTTTGGACTTTTTGAGTCCACCAACTTTTATGGCGGAATTCAATTGCGTTTTTGAAATTTGGACTTAATGAATTTATAATCAGATCCAATAATTCCTCACTATATGGAATGCTCGGCGGTAATTGAAATAAAATGCAACCTAATTTATCATTGAATCCCTCTTTACAAATGGAATAAAAATCATTAATTTCGGTTATACATTCAATGAATTTTTTGAGATGTGTAATTTGTTTAGGCGCTTTCACCGAAAATAAAAAATGCTCAGGACTTCTGTAGTACCATGTCTGCAAGCTTTTAAGAGTTGGAAATCTATAAAAAGTTGAGTTTAATTCATACGTATTAAAATTTTGGCAATAAAATTCGAACCATTTCCTTTGTGGGAAACCTTCAGGGTAAAAAATATTTTTCCATGCTGTGTTCTGAAAACTTGAACAGCCTATGTAATTATTTTCCATTTTTACCAATATGAAGTTACTTTTTTTTTAGAAAAATAGCATTGTTTATTAAGGAGAATTTAATTTTTTCAATAAGACTGTTCGATTTTAACTGCTTTATTTACCCGTATTTTCTTCTTAACATTTTGAATCAATCCAGTTAATTAAAAGTAGTAGTTTTTTGAATGTAATCCATTTTTTAGATTTGAAACCTACTTTTAAAATTCTGGAAACCATTATTATACTCCTCTCTATTAAGCGTACTATTTTCAACTTCAAAAACATAACGGTATAAATTTGGACAACACATTCAAAATTAGGTTTAAAAAAGATACAATTCCATATTCATATTCATAAATAACTGAATATTAATTACTAAAAAATAAAAAAAATAATTTTGTCCTATATCGTAATTTTTTTTAACAAAAAAATAACTTACATTTGTATATACAAATATAAAATATGTTACATTTGTACCGACAAATGAGATAGACAAAGCATGAAAATTGAAGATGAAATAAAAAGCACTATAGCATTAGACATTTCAAAAAAAATTACACTGAACATTTTATATACTCAAAATGTTATCATAGATAATTTCAATGAAATACTGAAGCCATATGACATATCTGGAGAGCAATATAATGTACTCCGAATATTAAGAGGTCAGAAAGGGAATCCGGCAAATATGTGTTTAATACAAGAACGTATGTTGGCCAGAACTAGTAACACCACTCGATTAGTAGATAAATTATTATTAAAAAAATTTGTTACTCGAAATGTTTGCTCTGAAAACAGAAGAAAAATTGAAGTTCAAATTACCCAAAAAGGATTGGACATTCTAACTGAATTAGATCCTAAAGTAATAGCACACGAACATTTTTTTTCAAAAAAATTATGTACAGAAGAATTAGAACAATTAAATTATTTATTAGAAAAATACAGAAACTAAATACATTAAAATTATGAATACTTTTTTAGAAAATCAAAACTGGAGATATGCAACAAAGAAATTTGATGTTTCCAAAAAAATAACAACCGAAGATTTAAATACTTTAAAAGAAGCCATTCGTTTGAGTTCATCTTCTTTCGGATTACAACCTTACAAGGTAATAATCGTTGAAAATCCAGAATTAAGAGCCCTACTTCAACCAGCGGCTTGGGGGCAATCTCAAATTGTTGAGGCTTCACACCTAATCATTTTTGCAAATGAAACTAACGTTGACGACACTACAATTGACAGTTATTTGAAAAACGTTAGTGAAACAAGAAATACTCCAATTGAAGCTTTGTCTGGTTATGGTGATTTTATGAAATCTAAAATTTCTTCATTAGAAACTGAATTTAAAAATATTTGGACAGCAAAACAAACCTATTTAGCCTTAGGGAATTTATTGAATGCCGCTGCTGAACTAAAAATTGACGCTACTCCAATGGAAGGTTTCGTTGCTACACAAGTAAATGAAATATTAGGATTAGACAAACTAGGCCTGAACGCAACATTAATTACAACTTTAGGGTACAGACATGAAGAGGACGCAACTCAACATTACAAAAAAGTTAGAAAATCAAATGAAGAATTATTCATAACATTGTAAATTACTAATTCAAATTAAATATTAATCTTAAATCAATTTTAAACACATGAAAAATTTTAAATCAATTGCATTAGCATTAGTAGTAGTTTTATCTACTTTGTCATTAACAGCGCAAAAGAAGAAAGTAGATGCTGTAAATAGTTCAATCAACTGGGTTGGGAAAAAAGTAACTGGGCAACACAACGGAACTGTTAACCTTAAATCAGGTACATTAGTTTTTAAAGGAAAAAAATTAGCAAGTGGAACTTTTATTGTTGACATGACATCATTGACAGCAACAGACCTTCAAGGTGAATACCAAGGGAAATTAAACGGTCACTTGAAATCAGAAGATTTCTTTGGAACTGAAAAATTTCCAACTGCAACATTAGTATTCAAAAAAATAGCTGTAAAAGCGCCAAATGTTTACACTGTAACTGGTGATTTAACAATAAAAGGGATAACTAATCCTATTACTTTTGATCTTGCAACAACAAAAAACACTGCTGCAACTACATTTAAAGTGGATAGAACAAAATACGATATCAAATACAATTCTGCTAGTATCTTCAGTAGCATTGGAGACAAAGCAATTTCTGATGATTTTGAATTAGCTGTAGCTTTGAAATTCTAATATATTTTAAAACATATTAAAAACCCCAACAGTTTTAGATTACCTCAAAAAGTTAGACGCTATTTGGGATAATCTAAAACTGTTGGGGTTCTTTTTGCAACTAAATGAATTTTCTATAAAACCAGCTTTAAAAGTCCCTTAAATATTGTGTTATTAAAATGCTTTTAATTAATAATTACAATTTTAAAATCATATTTAAAATTAACTAAGATATAGCTTATCAACTCTTTAAACTTGAAATTGATTTTGTAACTTTGATTTTTAATAAATAAATTTGGATTACTATTTTAGTAGTCAGATTCGGCTTTTAACATAAAAAAATCATTATGAAAAATTTAAAAAAAATTAGTCTCATTTTAATACTCATTATTACATTTATCAAAATAGAAGCACAAACCAATAAAATTGATGTCTCTAAAAGTAAAATTAATTGGGTTGGAAAAAAGATAACGGGTCAACATGAAGGAACAGTAAAACTAAAAGACGGATACATTATTTTCAAAAATAATAAAGTGGTTGGAGGAAATTTCACTTCGGATATGAAATCACTTACAAATACAGATCAAACAGGAAAGTCAAAAATAAAATTGGAAGGCCATTTAAGATCAGATGAATTTTTTGGTGTTGATGAATATAATACGTCCAATTTAGTTTTTAAAAGCATTGGAGATAAAGGCAATAACGTTTATGCAGTCACTGCTGATTTAACCATAAAAGGAGTTACTAATCCCGTAAAATTTGATTTTATTGTAAAAGGAAATACGGCAACTGCTGCTTTGAAAATTGACCGAACAAAATATGACATAAAATACGGTTCCGGAAGTTATTTTGATGATTTGGGAGACAAAACAATTTACGATGAATTTGAACTAAATATTGATTTAGTATTTTAGACAAATTTTATTTAACAAAAAAGTGTGAAATTTAATATTTTTTTTGGTTTTTTATTTTTGAATAATCAAAATTCATTCATATATTTGTAACAAGAAAAAAATGATGAAAACAACAATAAACAATACTTGGTGGTGGAACAATTTACGTCAATCGTCGTGAACTAAGCTTCCTATAGTATATTAAACTATAAATATAAAAGGCTTGTCATCACGACAGGCCTTTTTTTTGTGCCCATTTTATCACTATCACACAACACTAAAAAACATATAAATTGAAATCTTTTATACTCAATACACATTACAAGCAAATCCTTGCAGATACAATTACTCCGGTAAGTGTGTATCTCAAAATTCGTGATAAATTCCCAAATAGTTTATTACTCGAAAGTAGTGATTATCATGGGAATGACAACAGTTTTTCCTATATCTGTTGCAATCCGATTGCTTCTATAAAAATAGAAAATGAAATCATCTACAAAACCTTTCCTGATGGCAGTTTTGAGAAAATTAACATTGACAAAACTACCGATATTCCACAGGTAATTCAAGAATTTTCACATCAGTTCAAATCGGAGAAAAATAATTTCAAATTCATCAATAATGGTTTGTTTGGTTACATTTCGTACGATGCGGTTCGTTATTTCGAAAAAGTAACGATTGCCAAAAAAGACAATAGCATTTCTATTCCTGATGTTTATTATGCCGTTTACCAGAATATTATTGCCATCAATCATTTCAAAAATGAAGCGTATATTTTCTGTCACAGTTTAGACGGAAGAAACAATATTTCAGAAATCGAACAATTATTACAATCCCGAAATATTGCTTCTTATAAATTCTCTAAAGAAGGAGCCGGTTTTTCTAATTTAACAGACGACGAATTCAAGCATAATGTTGCATTGGCTAAAAAGCATTGTTTCCGTGGTGATGTGTTCCAATTAGTTTTGTCCCGAAGGTTTACCCAAGGCTTTAAAGGCGATGAATTTAATGTATACAGAGCGTTACGAAGCATTAATCCTTCGCCCTATTTATTCTTTTTTGATTATGGTGATTTCAAAATATTTGGTTCTTCACCGGAAGCCCAAATTATTGTAAAAGACCGTAAAGCCGAAATTCATCCCATCGCAGGAACTTTCAAACGTACGGGCGATGATGAAAAAGACGCTATTCTTGCTAAACAATTATCAGAGGACAAGAAAGAAAATAGTGAACATGTCATGTTAGTGGATTTAGCACGAAATGATTTAAGCAGAAATGGTCATAATGTTAATGTCGAAAAATATAGAGAAGTGCAATTTTTCTCCCATGTTATTCACTTAGTTTCAAAAGTAACAGGACATTTGCACGAAAATGCTACAACGATGCAAGTAGTAGCAGATACTTTTCCTGCGGGTACATTGAGCGGCGCTCCTAAGCACAGAGCCATGCAGCTAATTGAAGAATATGAAAAAACAAACCGTAATTTTTATGGCGGAGCCATTGGTTTCATGGATTTTGAAGGTAATTTTAATCACGCCATAATGATCCGAACATTTCTAAGCAAAAACCATCAGCTGCACTCTCAAGCCGGAGCTGGAATCGTAGCCAACTCCGATGAAGAAAGCGAAATGCAGGAAGTATATAATAAGTTAAGAGCGTTGAATGCAGCTTTGGATTTAGCGGAAACAATATAAATCCCCTCCCCGACCCTCCCCAAAGAGAAGGGAGCCAAATCTAAAAACTAGCAACTTATATGGAGTTGTAATTAAAAATAACAATTAAAAAACCTATTTACCCCAATAGGTGCTCCCCTCCTTCGGAGGGGTTGGGGGAGGAATATGAAAAAAATACTAGTCATAGACAATTACGATAGTTTCACTTATAATTTGGTGCATTATCTCGAAGATTTAGATTGCGAAGTAACCGTTTACCGAAACGATGAATTTGATATTAATGAAATTGCAGTTTTTGATAAAATTCTTCTTTCCCCAGGACCTGGAATTCCTGATGAAGCAGGATTATTAAAAGAAGTCATTAAAAAATACGGCCCAACAAAAAGTATCTTTGGTGTATGCTTGGGACAACAAGCGATAGGCGAAGTTTACGGAGGAACGCTTTCGAATTTGGATAAAGTATATCATGGTGTAGCAACGATGGTAAAAACCGTAGTGGATGATGAACTCTTATTCGAAGGATTAGGAAACGAATTTGAAGTAGGACGCTATCATTCTTGGGTGGTGGACACCAATTTACCTGATGTTCTGGAAGCAACTTCTTTCGACGAAAACGGACAAGTGATGTCGTTGCGCCACAAAACGTACGATGTACGTGGTGTACAATTTCATCCGGAAAGTGTGTTGACTCCAAACGGAAAAAAAATATTGGAGAATTGGGTGAAAAATTAGTCATAAAGTCAAATCTCATAATGTCGAAAGACTTTAAGACTTTAAGACTTTCAACTTTAAGACATATATAAAAATGAAAAACATATTAAACAGACTGATCAATCACGAAATGCTTTCGCAAGAAGAAGCAAAAAACGTATTGGTAAATATCTCCAACGGAAGTTATAACACCAGTCAGATCGCTTCTTTTCTGACCGTTTACATGATGCGAAGCATCAGTATAGAAGAGCTTGCCGGTTTTCGTGAAGCGTTGTTGGAACTGTGCATCCGCGTGGATTTATCAGCCTACAATACCATCGATTTATGTGGAACAGGCGGTGATGGAAAAGACACCTTCAATATTTCAACCTTAGCTTCATTTGTAGCTGCGGGAGCAGGAATAAAAGTGGCAAAACATGGGAATTACGGTGTTTCTTCTATTTCTGGTTCTAGTAATGTGATGGAAAAAATGGGAATCAAGTTCAGCAATGACACTGATTTCCTGGAGAAATGTATCGATAAAGCAGGAATTTGTGTTTTACACGCACCGCTATTTCACCCCGCTATGAAAAATGTGGGACCAATCCGAAAAGAATTGGCTGTAAAAACATTCTTCAACATGTTAGGACCAATGGTAAATCCATCATTCCCGAAAAATCAATTGGTCGGTGTTTTCAATTTAGAAATGGCCAGAATGTATGCCTATTTGTATCAAAATACCGATGTGAATTTTACCATCTTACATTCGCTTGACGGATATGATGAAGTTTCATTGACAGGACCTACAAAAATGATTACCAGTTCAATGGAAGGAATGTTAAATCCAGAAGATTTTGGTGTCCGTCTTTTATTGCAAAGCGAAATCGAAGGTGGGAAAACCATCGAAGAAGCAGCTCAAATATTTACTGATATCATATCTGGAAAAGGAACCGAAGCTCAAAATAATGTGGTTTGCGCCAATGCCGGAATGGCAATTGCAACCGTTACAAAATGTTCTCCTTTAGAAGGATTTCAAATAGCAAAAGAAAGTTTACTATCCGGTAAAGGACTTGTAGCTTTGAAAACACTACAAGAATTAAGTAAATAATAAATATATCGTTTAACCAAATTACCGATTAAATGAACCAAACAAACAACAATGAACATACTCGATAAAATTATAGTTGACAAAAAAAGAGAAGTCATTCTCAAGAAATCCATCATTCCCGTTTCACAATTGGAAGCTTCCGTTTTCTTTGGAAAAAAAACTATTTCTTTGAGCGATAATTTAAGAAACAGCACATCAGGAATTATTGCTGAACACAAACGCCGTTCACCTTCCAAAGCAGAAATAAATTATAGCTTTACCGTTGAAGAAGTAACCAAAGGTTATGAAAATGCTGGTGCTTGTGGAATTTCGGTATTGACGGATGGAAAATATTTTGGTGGTTCGTTAGACGATTTACTTTTGGCAAGAGCCACAGTCAACATTCCATTATTGAGAAAAGAATTCATTGTTGATGAATACCAAATCTTAGAAGCCAAAGCACATGGAGCCGATTTAATTTTGCTAATCGCTGCGGTTTTAACAAGAGACGAAATCAAAGCCTTATCTGAATTTGCTAAAAATTTAGGCCTGGAAGTATTGTTGGAAGTTCACAATCAAGAAGAATTGGAAAAATCGATTATGCCAACATTAGACATGATTGGAGTGAACAATCGAAATCTAAAAACATTTGAAGTGAGTTTGGATTTCAGCAAGCAATTGGCAGCACAAATCCCGAATGATTTTGTAAAAATTTCCGAAAGTGGGATTTCATCAGTTGAAGCGATTAATGAATTAAAGCCCTACGGATACAAAGGATTTTTAATTGGAGAAAACTTTATGAAAACGGATAATGCCGGTAAAGCAGCAACCGAATTTATCAGTCAACTATAAAACAACCCTTTTAGGGTTCAAAACCCTAAAAGGATTGAATTAAAAAAAAAACTGGAAATGAAAAAACAAACAGACAATCAAGACACTTCGGCTCCCTCCCCTTTGAGGATGGCTGCGGTGGGGATAAAAATCTGCGGCATGAAATATCCCGATAATATACTCGAAGTAGGTTCGATCCTACCCGATTATATGGGCTTTATATTCTGGGAGAAATCAGCTAGGTATTTTGATGGTGTGATTCCAAATTTACCAAAATCAATCAAGAAGGTAGGCGTTTTTGTAAATGCTTCACAAGATGAAATTCTTGAAAAAATAGCAAAATACGATTTGCAAGCCGTTCAATTGCACGGACAGGAATCAGTTGAATTTTGTCAGGATTTAAAGCAAGTTTTGAAAGATGAGAATGGGAAACAAGTTCAGATTGAAATTATAAAAGTATTTTCTGTTGATAATTCTTTTAATTTTGAAGTATTGGAACCCTTTGAAGCCGTTTGTGATTATTTCCTTTTTGATACCAAAGGAAAATTACCAGGCGGAAACGGAACCACATTCGATTGGAAAGTATTAGAAAACTATCCTTCGACCAAACCATTTTTCTTAAGTGGCGGAATCGGAATTAATGAAATGGGCGCTGTAAATGAAATTTATAAAACCAATTTACCGCTTTACGCCATTGATGTAAACAGTAAATTTGAGATAGAACCCGGTTTAAAAAACATACAATTATGTAGAGACGCAGTGCAATGCATCTGTGCAGATAACGAAATAAAAAAATTAAATTATGTCATACAACGTCAACGAAAAAGGCTATTACGGAGAATTTGGAGGCGCCTTCATTCCTGAAATGTTATATCCAAATGTAGAAGAATTACGTCAAAATTATTTAAAAATTACAGCTGAGCCAGAATTTCAGGCTGAATTTGATGACTTGCTTAAAGAGTATGTAGGTCGCCCTACGCCGCTTTATTTTGCCAAACGGCTATCCGAACAATACAACACTAAAATCTATCTGAAAAGAGAAGATTTATGTCATACTGGCGCGCATAAAGTGAACAACACCATTGGACAAATTTTATTAGCCAAACGTTTGGGTAAAAAACGAATCATTGCCGAAACCGGCGCTGGTCAGCATGGGGTTGCCACAGCAACTGTTTGTGCGTTAATGGGACTGGAATGCATCGTGTATATGGGTGAAATCGACATCAAACGTCAAGCGCCAAATGTAGCTCGTATGAAAATGTTGGGTGCCGAAGTGCGTCCGGCGCTTTCTGGATCAAAAACCTTAAAAGATGCCACTAACGAAGCCATTCGCGACTGGATTAACAACCCTGTAGATACCTATTATATCATTGGATCTGTAGTAGGACCACATCCTTATCCGGATATGGTGGCGCGTTTCCAAAGTGTCATTTCTAAAGAGATCAAAGAACAATTATTAGAAAAAGAAGGCCGTGAAAACCCTGATTATGTGATTGCCTGTGTAGGTGGTGGTAGCAATGCTGCCGGAGCCTATTATCATTTTCTGGATAATGAAGACGTGACTATTATTGCGGTCGAAGCAGCAGGATTAGGAGTCGATTCAGGCGAAAGTGCCGCTACATCGGCATTAGGAAAAGTAGGCGTTATTCACGGCAGTAAAACCCTGTTGATGCAAACTACTGATGGACAAATCACCGAGCCGTATTCTATTTCGGCAGGACTGGATTATCCGGGCGTAGGTCCTATGCACGCTAATTTATTCGCTACTGGTAGAGCGCAATTCATCTCCATTACAGATGATCAAGCCATGCAATGGGGATTGAAATTATCCCAAATGGAAGGACTTATTCCAGCTATTGAAAGTGCGCATGCCTTTGCCGTTCTAGACGAAATGAAATTCAAACCAGAGGACATCGTAGTCATCAATCTTTCTGGTCGTGGTGACAAAGATTTGAATACGTATATCGATTATTTTAAATTATAACAGAAGAATAATTTGGGCGTTACCCTCCCAAAAAAAAATCGGGTCGGGCTGTACACTATATCTTTTTTGTGGTAGAAAAAACCACAAAAAAGGATGCCGTTCCTATCCCTAACGCAATAAATAACGAGAAAAAATAGTATTATGGAACATATATTCTCTTACGGAACATTACAATCTAAAAAAATTCAAATACAGGTTTTTAACAAGCTATTGACTGGAACACTAGACCAACTCAAAGGCTATAAACTAAAAGATCTAAAAATAGAAGAAGAATTTGGAATGGCAGATTATTTTGTAGCAACACCAAGCGAAAATCCTTCGGATGAAATAAATGGTATTGTTTTTACTGTTTCCAGTGAAGATCTGACTAAGGCAGATCAATTCGAATCTAATGCGTATAAAAGAGTTCAAATAACATTGAAATCCGGAATAGTTGCATGGATTTATATGGAAAATTAATAATTGTAAATATAAAAACATATACCTAACAGCTTTTAAAAACCTGTTAGGACAAAAAATAAAACAATGAACAGAATAAATCAAAAATTACAAGAAGACAAAAAAATACTTTCCATTTATTTCTCTGCGGGATATCCTAATTTAAATGATACCGTACAAATCATTCAGGATTTAGAAAAAAGCGGTATTGACATGATCGAAATCGGATTGCCGTTCAGCGATCCATTGGCCGATGGACCAACGATTCAAGCGAGTTCTACACAAGCATTGCACAACGGAATGACAACACAAGTTTTGTTTGACCAATTAAAGGATATCCGTAAAACGGTATCTATTCCTTTAGTGATTATGGGGTATTTCAACCCAATGTTACAATACGGAATCGAGAATTTCTGCCAGAAATGTGCGGAGATTGGCATCGATGGATTAATTATTCCTGATCTTCCCGTTGATGTCTATGCCGATGAATACAAAGCTACTTTCGAAAAATACGGCTTAAAAAACATATTCTTGATTACGCCACAAACATCTGACGAGCGCATCCATTTTATTGACAGCGTATCCGATGGGTTTATTTATATGGTCAGTTCGGCAAGTGTTACAGGATCGCAATCAGGTTTTGGAAGCACTCAAGAAGCCTATTTCAAACGCATTGCTGACATGAATTTGAAAAATCCTCAAGTAATTGGTTTTGGAATTAACAACAAGGAAACGTTTGACCAAGCTGTGCAATTTGCCAAAGGAGCGATTATAGGAAGTGCATTCATTCAGCATTTAACCGAAAATAGTACTAGGAAAATTGAGGAATTTGTAAAAGAGATTCGATAAAACAACTATTTTTAAATAAATATTAAACGTCGTTTAAATGAACTTTAAACGACGTTTTTTATGTTCACAATTTATAAAAGACTAAAATTATTTGTAAGTTTTATTTATATATTAGCGAACGCAAAAATGATGACGTTTGTCAGACAAAGCCACCCAAATTTGGAGTGATAAGTATTATTTTATCAGACATATATACAAGTTACAAGCAAGTTAACCACAGAGTTCAGAATCTAAAACAATTATGACTACTCCAAAAATAAATATGAAGCATAATACAGCTTATTATAATTTCGAACTTTTACGAGAGTTAGATTATGTTATTGGTGGTTACGGCAAAGCGTCACAAGAATTTATTTTCAGCTTTAATAACTTTGTTGAATCATTTATTTTAAATGAACATTTTTTATTATCTAATCAAGAATGGGAACATCATTTTTTAACTGCAAAAGCCACATTCACAAATGGAAGACCAATAACAGAGTTAGTTCTAACAAATAAAAATGGAATGCAAATTACTAATTTTCCTTTTTACATTGATATGGGAAAAATTTTATACGCCGAAGATGTTCCAATCACTATTGACAGTAAAGGAAAATCAGAATTAAATATTGATTTTCAAGATAAAAACAAAGAGTACTTAATTCAAAAATATTTTGAACCGAAAAAGTTTGAAAATTTTGAGGTAAAATATCCCGTTTTAACACCTCAATACTTAACAAGTCAAAAAAAATATTCAAAAAGATTTGTTATAATTGAGAGCTCTACCACACCTACAGAATTGCTATCAGGACTCTATAAGGCATTACCTGATAACAATTTTCAAACGACAATTCCTTTAACTGGATTTAAAGCTCAGTTAGAGATAAACAAAGGTCTTGGAATTTCAAAATCAACAATAGAAACTTTAAAAAAACTACACGCCATTAACATTCAAGAATTAGTCAACTTAAGTGGTTATAGAAAAGTTTCAATTCCTCCTTTAGTTCCAATTCTTTTATCTCAATGCGAAACAATTGACGATATACCGGACAAACTTTTACAATTAAGGAATGATTATCAAGAATTAAGATATTCATTTGTTAATTATGAAAAGAAAATTTCAGAATCGAAAAACCTAAAAGAACAATTTGAAATTAACAAAGAGTATAGTCTTTTTTGGGAAGCATTTAGCAGAAAAAATAAAATCAATACTAATAGACTAATGTTTCATTTCTGGGATTTAGGAAAGGAATCAAATATTATAGACTCTATTGAAAATGTAGTTGATTCAAGTAGTTTTGATGATTTTGTAGGAGATTTAAGTTTTACAAAATTAGGAGTAAAAGGAGTGGGTAAATTAATGGAGTATTTTAAGGATAGAAAAGCTCTAAGTCGATTTAAAGGAATAACTAATTTATGGGACTTATTTCAGAAATCACCAACTTTAGAAAATCAGGTAAAAGATTTAGAACGTATCTTTGGATTAAAAGTGGATATTAATGCTTTAAATCGAATAGCTCAAACTTTGAGTAAATAACTTAAAAAAAGCAAATACCCCGCTCCGCTAATTGTTCTTCTAAAAAATAATTTTCTCGTGAATGCTGCGCAAATGTCTCGGACTTTGCGCAATTTTATAAACTTGATAGAAAAACAAAACGCCCTAAAATTTCTGACTTTCATCGTCTTAAATTTAAAAAACACAAACAAGTCCTTAAAATCGTTATTTTTATATTAAAAATACATCAAGATGAAAGAAGACTATGTAATTCGGGATCAGACTTTACCAAGCTCCGAAAACGTCCCAACTCCCCGAAGTGTTGCCACTTCCGAATTTATTTTTCAATAAAAAAATAATTTATTTGTAATACCTCTATAAAAAGTAAATTTCATGGATTATAATCAATTTATTTTCTGTCTCGAAGCCGTTCCCGATGTAGAAACGAACACCACTACTGAAGTGTTCAAAAACTTAAAACAATTAGCCTTTGAACAAGGTATTACGAGCATTTATAAAACGTGTGATACTATTGAAGGATTAGAAGAAAGTTTAAATACCTTGCTACATGAGGACCATAATTTTAAGGATTATGAAATCATCTACTTAGTCATGCAAGGCGAAGGAAACAATATTTGCCTCAATGAGTATTACTATAGTTTAGAAGAAATAGCCGAAATCTTTGAAGGGAAAATGAAAGGTAAAATTTTGCATTTTGCCAATTCAAAGGTATTAGACTTAAGCGAGGAAGAAGCACAATACTTTTTAGATATTACAGGAGCACGTGCTATTTCGGGTTATGGAGCGGCATTTCATAACTTAACCAGTGATCCCATCGACAAAGCTTTCTTTAGCTTGTGTCAAGAACAAGATAATCTCGTCGAAATTGTAGAAGAATTATATAAAAAACACTATGCTCTTTGTAAACTACTCGATTTCAGAATGTACTATTAAAAAATTAAATTCAGCGCTAAAAGGTCTCGTTAACTAAATCGTATTCAAAAGTCAGAGACTTTTATGACGGTGCTAATTTACTACACTAAAAAAATTGCGCAAAGTCAAAGACATTTGCGCAGCATTCACAACAAACACTTCGGAAATCTAGGGGATTAACAAGCTTCCAAACAACAACTTTCTCACTACAAAGTAAAGGAAATTCGCTACCAATAAAATTTATCTTACACAATAGTCCTTACAGGCGGGCTTTCATCCATCCTCTGACCAAAAAAAAGTGAAAAAGCCCACGGTAAAACGTAACTTATTTAAGTTACTGTATATTTACAAAACGCAATTTATTAATAACCAGTCGGTGGAAAAAAAAGATTCTACCGCCAATTTACTAATTGAAAATTATGGGTGAATTTCAACAAGAATGGACAAGACGAACGTTTATCACTACAGTAACTGGAGCAGGGGCAGCAATTATGTTGAACCCATCCCTGACCTGGGCTGCCAACCAAATTGATCCTAGAATAGCAGCCATTGTAGCCAAAACAATGGGAATTGACACACACAATCATATTGATGTACCTCTCAACGCAGCAGAGTTGCCCGGTCCAAAAATCGATCTGGTCGGCGAAATGAAAAAATCTGGCCTATTGGCAATATGCATGACATTCGCGGTTGATTATCAAGAGTTACGTAACCCAGGTGTGGCGTATGACCGTTTCATAAATGGATTGACTGCAATGGATAAAACATTGGAAAGCAGCAACATGAAGCGAGCAATGAACTTGGCAGACCTACGTTCTGCTCATCTTCAACATAAACCAACCGTCATTCAATCCGTTGAGGGCGCTCACTTTCTTGAAGGGAATTTGGATCGACTGGGAGTAGCGTACAGCAGAGGTCTGCGCCACCTTGGACTACTTCATGATCACGATGCTTCTGTACCATTGGGTGATGTTTTCACAAATCCTGCACAATGGGGTGGTCTAACCACTTTTGGAGCGAATGTCATCAAAGAATGCAACAAGCTAGGAATTCTTGTAGACCTTTCCCATGCCAACAATGAAACTGTTAACGTTGCACTAAAAGTGGCTACCCGTCCGATGCTTATTTCTCATACTGGTCTTGATACCCAATTGGGGAAAAATGAAAACATGGCCAAAATGATGAGTCCTAGGTTAATCAGCAAGGAGCAAGCCAAAATTGTTGCAGATGCTGGTGGTGTTATTGGCATATGGAAACATCTGGCAGATACACCACTAGCGTATGCCCAGAATGTTAGGGCAATGGTTGACGTTATCGGAATTGACCATGTCTGCATTGGTACCGATACTAAGATGACTCCGGCTTACGGTGGTAAAAATGGTGATAAAATTGGCGTTGGTACTAACGAAACCTGGAAGGATCAAAATGCCGGTTTCTATTACACTGTCGTTGAAGCAATGTTAAAGACTGGTTTCAACGAGAATGAAATCGGTAAGATAGGCGGTGGTAATTTTTGTCGAATATTTGATGCAGCCACTGCAGGTCACTACTAATTTAAACTGATTAACTGTTCATAAATCCCAGTGTTTCGGTAAATAAAATCAGTTCCTGTATAAAACCAAACGGTTTTTAAGTTCAATTAATGCCGTTTTATGGTTACATTTTAAAAATAACTTGTAAGTTTCCAGGATCAAATCCCAAACCTATGAAGTGATAAAAATTAGCATTTGATCTATCTGTTTTGGACTTAATCCGAGGATTCTATAATCGTAAAAATAAAAAACTTCAGCCAGCGTTAGCCAACTGAAGTTTCTTGTACTCAGAGCGGGACTTGAACCCGCACGAACATTGCTGTTCACTGGATTTTAAGTCCAGCGTGTCTACCAATTTCACCATCCGAGCATTTTGTGGTACCTCCAGGGATCGAACCAGGGACACATGGATTTTCAGTCCATTGCTCTACCATCTGAGCTAAGGTACCAGTATACTTCCTTATAAAAGTATGAATAAAAAACCCCGTTCGTTAGAACAGGGTTTTTCAAAAGAAAGGCGACGACATACTCTCCCACATAACTGCAGTACCATCTGCGCAGGCGGGCTTAACTACTCTGTTCGGGATGGGAAGAGGTGAGCCCCGCCGCAATAACCACCTTAAGAG